>JAGAIZ010000021.1 GCA_017626325.1 Lachnospiraceae bacterium
CACTGGTTCGATTCCGGTTCTGGGCATTTTGTTTGCCGCTTTGTTCTGAATAATGAGCGTCTGATATCGATATATTTTTATGCGGGTGTAGTTCAATGGTAGAACACCAGCCTTCCAAGCTGGATACGTGGGTTCGATTCCCATCACCCGCTTTTTTTGTATGGAAATAAGGGAGGGATGAATCAGATGGTTCCTTTGTTGGCAAGACAGGCTGTTATTATTAAATGCAATAACGACACCAGCGTCATAACCGGTAATTATGAACTGGCATATTCTCTTGGCCTGATGGTGAATCAGACGGGGATCCTGTTTCCGGGTGATTACACCGGCATGAAAGATCTGCAGGAGAAGGTTATGCAGGCACTGGAGGGCAGAGAGTTCGAAGATGAGCGTCTGAGACGTCTGTATCGTATGCTGAAATATTATCATCCTACGGACGATTATGACGCGCAGATGGGAGAGCTGATCAATATGGGGCTTGGCGAGAAATATCCGTGGGATATGTTCCAAAGCTGATTTTGTTTCCTGTATTCGTTCGAAATGTCTGACGCGTACAAATCCAAAACAGGAATTGTTATATAAAATATGGAAACGCAGTCTGTTTAATGGTACAATAATAATCAGGATCTGCTTTGGAATGGAGGTAGCTATGGAAGATAACAAACCGAAGATTATTTTCGAACAAAGCCATGACTTGTCAAACAGAAAACATATATTGGTCGTAGATGATGATCCGGAGATTTTGAAGACGCTGCGTTATTATTTACAGGAGGATTATAAGGTAACGGTAGTTAATTCCGGTAAGGTAGCGGTAGACTTTCTGCTTAAATTCACGCCGGATCTGATCTTATTAGACTATATGATGCCGATGTACAATGGGGCGGCAGTACTGAAAATCATCAAGAGCCGGGAGGCGACCAGAGATATACCGGTGTTTTTCCTGACAGGACAGACCGATAAATCTACTGTCATGGAATGTCTCGCGCTTAATCCTGCGGGCTATATCGTGAAGCCGGTCGCCAGAGACGCGCTGTTGGCGAAGCTGGAAAGCGTATTTATGAGGTGATGGACGCCCGGAAATGAATGCTTGTCAAATATGAAAGAAACAGAGGGTATTGTTATGTTGGAAGCATACAACAGGAAAGTACCCAAATACCTGTTTGGGGCTTTTTGTATTTATCTATTGTATTATGCGTTTATTATTGCGTATCTGCAGGCAGACCGCAGATGGTTTGCCGTGCCGGGATGCAGCCTGCTTGCGGTTCTGGCGCTTCTGTGGTTTCGAAGAGAATCTATAGCGGTGCACGCATATGCAGTCACAATTTTCACTTTTATCAATATTATGGGCTATAGCGTGATGCTTCATGAATTTACGGAGGTGTTCACGGTCTTTTGTGCGGCTGTCTGCCTGATTTCCTTTTATCATATGCTGCAGGTGAATTATCTGATGCTTGGTTTCAGCACTGTTTTTGTCGCGTACTGGCTGATCTGGGAGGATCAGTGGCAGGAACTGCTGTATCATGACAGTTCGATTGCTTTTGTGATACGTGTGTTTAGTCTGTACCTGGTACAGATCCTGCTGATCCTGTTGATCAAGAGGCAGGAGAAGATGCAGAAGCTGGTGGAGCAGAAGATCGAAGAGGCGGAAACGGCAGGACAGGCGAAGGAAGATTTCCTGGCCAATATGAGTCATGAGATCAGAACGCCGATGAACGCCATCACAGGTATGGTAGAGCTGGCGCTGCGCAATGAAGGGCTGCCGGAACAGGAAAGAGAATATCTGTATAATATCCAGTCGGCGGGAGAAGATTTGCTGTCGATTATCGACGATATTCTGGACGTCACCAAGATCGATTCCGGTAATCTGGAAATAACAGAGGAAGAGTACGAGATCACTTCGATCGTGCATGATGTGACGAATGTAATCCAGGTGATGCTGGGAGAGAAGGAAGTAGAGCTTCTGGTAGATATCAATCCGAATATTCCGGCGCGCATGAAAGGCGACGGCGTCCGCATCAAGCAGGTAATGATGAATCTGATGGGGAATGCCGTTAAGTATACGGAGCGGGGAAGAATTCATCTGAAATTAGAGGCGAACCCGGTGGAAGAGCAGGAGAAGGCGATTTATCTGAAGGTCAGCGTTGCCGATACCGGTATCGGTATCTCCAAAGAGCAGATGGATGATGTGTTTACCGTATTTAAGCAGGCGGACAGCCGCAGAAACCGTTCTGCCGGCGGCAGCGGACTGGGACTTGCCATTTCCAGAAAGCTGATTGAGTTAATGCATGGCACCCTGTATGCGGAAAGTGAACTGGGGAAGGGTTCCACATTCACATTTACGCTCATGCAGGAAGTAATCGACCCAAGATCATGCGTTGAAGCGGATCCGCAGATAACGCTGCAGTCAACGATGAAGAAGGAAGCCGACAGGAAAGAGAAGGAGAGACGTAAGAAAGCAGGCAGACAGATAACCTTTACGGCGCCGGACGCGAGAATTCTGCTTGTGGATGATAATAAGGTTAATCTGAAGGTGGCGGAAGGATTGCTGCGTCCTTACCATATGAATGTCGAAACGGCGGACAGCGGAAGCCGCGCTATTGAGATGGTGCAGAACGAGCATTTCGACCTGGTATTCATGGATCATATGATGCCGGTAATGGATGGTGTGGACGCGACCAAAATTATCCGGGAGATGCAGGGAGAATATTTCCAGAAGGTTGCCATTGTGGCATTGTCAGCCAATGCGGTGCGCGGTGCGAAGGAGATGTTCTTAGAGGCGGGTATGAATGATTTCGTACCGAAGCCTATCGAGATGCGCAACATGGACAGGACGCTGCGCAGATGGCTGCCGGAGGAGAAGATTATTTCCAATAAAAATGCGGAAGAGGCTGCCAATAAGGAAAGCGGCGAGGCGAACGATCCGTATCATTGGCACATGAAAGGCATCGATGTGGCCGCTGCCATGGAGTATGCGTGCGGGGATGCGGCTCTGTACCGGGAAGTGCTGTCTGATTACAGGAACAGCATCCACGAGAAAGCGGATGTGATAGAGCGTGCGGCGGCGGATCAGGATCTGGAATTATACACCATAGAGGTGCATTCTCTTAAGAGTACGTCTAAGTCAGTGGGCGCGATGGAATTATCGGAGCTTGCACGGCAACTGGAAGAGAGCGGCAGGAATGGAGACTGGGAATCCATTCGGAACAGGACGGCGTCGTTACTGGAGGCTTACAGGGAGTTATATGACATTATGGCGCCATACTGCAGAGCGAAGGAGCCGGACGCGGCAGGGACGAAGACGCCGGATAGGAAGGAACTGTCTGTTTTGCTGGGACAGTTGGCGGACAGTATGGATGAGTATGACTCCATACGGGGAGAGGAACTCGTAAAGAGGCTGTCGGAATACGCTTACGAGGCTCCCTGGGACAGCTATATGGAACAGATCGCCAAGGCGGTGGGCAGATTCGATTATGATATCTGTAAGGAAACAGCCCTCAAATGGAAGCAGGAGCTTATAGAGAATTCTGACAAAACGGAAGGCAGTTGATAGTTAATATGGAGAAAGCTTATAAACTGGAGTTCGCCGGCGGGCAGACCGGCAGCCTGTATGTGAACTGCTGCGGGCTGTCGAGAACCGAAGCCCTGCACAGCTTCGGACCGGCATTAAAGCCTCATTATCTGATCCATTATATCTTGAGCGGTAAGGGTAAGTTTTCCATCGGCGGGAAAGAATATCCGTTAGAAGCGGGGTATGGTTTCCTGATTACGCCCGATGAACTGGCATTTTACCAGGCGGATGAGGAAGACCCATGGACCTATGTCTGGGTAGGTTTCAGCGGCACCCAGGCGGCGGAATATATAAGCAACATCGGGCTGTCTGTGCGGCAGCCCGTCTTTAAATCCGAAGCGTCGGAAGAGTTATACGAGATCGTAAAGGATATGATGAAGCATAATACCTTCGGCTTATCCCATGACCTGCGCCGTAACGGACAGCTTGGGGTATTCCTGTCCATCATAGCGGAAGGAAGCAAAGTGGCGGAAAAGAGCGAAGCGGACCGGGCGAATACTTATGTGCGCAAAGCGGTAGCTTTTATCCAGAGTAACTATTGTAATCCGATCAAGGTAACGGATGTGGCAGATTACGTGTGCATTAACAGGAGTTATTTGTATACGCTTTTTCAGGCTTCCATAGGAATGTCTCCGCAGCAGTTTCTCACGACGTTTCGTATTACCAAGGCGACTGAGCTTCTGCAGCTTACGTCTCTGCCAATCGAAAGTATTGCGTTATCCTGCGGGTATCATGATCCGCTCGTGTTTACCAAGGCTTTCCGGCAGATGAAGAAGATGTCTCCCACAAGTTACCGCAAGGAGATGCAGAAGGGCGAGACAAGACGCAACAAAGAGCATTTGCGGCAGGTGGAGGAATTTATTAACCAGATCAACAGCTTAAACCAGGGCGCGGTAACAGCTCAGGAAAGATAATAATTAACATTTTGACAGATTTATATAACAAAGTGGTCTTCCGGGACAATCCAAATTTTATTATGATAATGATAGAAAAATAAATATGCGCACCCGGTTGCGCGTTATTGGGGACGCAATTCGGGATGTACATCAGAAGTTACAACATAAAGTTAAAAGTATTGGGCAACAACAAACAAAATAAGCAAAGAGAAGGAGACAGGGTATGAAGGCAATGGTACTGAACAAATTTGAAGAGTTATTCGGAGACGTGAATGGGGTAAACGTTTATTTCGCTCCCGGACGTGTGAATATGATCGGAGAGCACACGGACTATAATGGCGGCCACGTGTTCCCCTGCGCGCTGACTATCGGCACGTATGCGGCAGTCAGAAAGAGAGCTGACAGAAAGCTGAATTTCTATTCTATGAATTTCGAGGAATCAGGCATCATTGAGACGAGTCTTGATGAGCTTACACCGTCTGACGCGGCAGGCTGGACGAATTATCCGAAGGGGGTTATGTGGGCGTTTGCGGAGCGCGGCATGAAGATGGACTGCGGACTGGATATCGTATTAAACGGCAACATCCCGAATGGCTCCGGACTTTCTTCATCCGCTTCACTGGAAGTGCTGACAGGTTATTATCTGAAAGATTTGTACGGCTTTGACGTGACCAATATCGATCTGGCCAAAATAGGTCAGTATTCTGAGAATAACTTTAACGGTATGAACTGTGGTATTATGGACCAGTTCGCTTCCGCTATGGGCAAGAAGGATCATGCGATTTTCCTGGATACGGCGGACCTTTCCTATGAGTATGCGCCTCTTGTGCTGGATGGCGCTAAGATCGTAGTAACCAACAGTAATGTAAAGCATTCTCTTGTCAACTCCGAGTACAATGTGAGAAGAAGCGAGTGTGAGAAGGCATTAGAAGAATTGCAGACAGTTGTAAAGATCAACGGATTGGGCGACCTGACGGAAGAACAGTTCGAGGCAAATAAGAGCGCGATCAAGGACGAAGTGTGCGTGAAACGCGCGAAACACGCGGTATATGAGAATCAGAGAACCATTCGTGCGGTAGAGGCGCTGAAGAATAATGATCTGAAATTATTCGGCGAACTGATGAATGCATCCCATGTATCTTTGCGCGACGATTACCAGGTATCCTGCGACGAGATCGATGTGCTGGTTGAGGAAGCATGGAAGGTAGACGGCGTGATTGGTTCCCGTATTACGGGAGGCGGCTTCGGAGGCTGTACGGTAAGTATTGTGAAAGATGAGGCAGTCGAGACATTTAAGCAGAAGGTTGGCGAAGCTTATAAGGAGCGCGTAGGCAAAACCGCTGATTTCTATGTTGTTGAGATCGGTGACGGACCGAGCAGACTGTAGGCGCAGAGAAAGGGTATGGTTATCAAAATGATTCAGAAAAATATCAGAAAATTAGTGCAATATGGCTTAAATACCGGACTGATTGAGCCGGAGGACAAGATTTATACGACCAACCGGCTGCTGGAATTGTTCCGGTTAGACGAATTGGAGGACTGTGACGAAGAGATCTCCATGACGGAAGATGAGCTGGAGACTGTTCTTGGAGAAATGATGGATTATGCCTATGAGAAGGGCATCATGACGGAGAACAGCATCGTGTACCGTGACCTGTTCGATACGAAGATTATGAGCATGCTGGTGCCAAGACCAAGTGAAGTGATCCGCCGGTTCCATGAGCTGTATGAGAAGAGCCCCAGGGAGGCTACGGAATATTTCTATAAGTTAAGCCAGGACACAGACTATATCAGAAGATATCGTATTAAGAAGGATCAGAAATGGATTGCGCCCACGAAGTACGGCGATCTTGATATTACCATTAACCTGTCCAAGCCGGAGAAGGATCCCAAAGCCATTGCCGCGGCGAAGAACGCGAAACAGAGCGGTTATCCCAAATGTCTGCTCTGTATTGAGAACGAAGGCTATGCAGGGCGCGTGAATCATCCGGCGAGACAGAACCACAGGATTATTCCGGTGACGATCAACGAGAGCCGCTGGGGTTTCCAGTACTCTCCTTATGTGTATTATAACGAGCATTGTATCGTGTTTAACTCACAGCATATTCCTATGAAGATCGAACATGATACGTTCTGCAAATTATTTGATTTTGTAAAGCAGTTCCCGCATTATTTCGTGGGCTCCAACGCGGATCTGCCGATCGTCGGCGGTTCCATCTTAAGCCATGATCATTTCCAGGGCGGACACTATGAGTTTGCCATGGCGAAAGCGCCTGTGGAGAGAACCTTCAGCGTAAAAGGCTTCGAAGATGTGCAGGCGGGTATCGTGAACTGGCCGATGTCCGTTATCCGTATCGCATCAGAGGATACGGACCGCTTAATCGCTCTTGCGGATGTGATTCTTAACGCGTGGAGGGGTTATACGGACGAGGAGGCGTTTATCTATGCCGAGACAGACGGAGAGCCTCACAATACGATCACGCCGATTGCCAGAAAGCGCGGCGGTTTATATGAACTGGATCTGGTGCTCCGCAATAATATTACGACCAAGGAGCATCCCTTAGGCGTATATCATCCTCATGCGAAGCTTCATCATATTAAGAAGGAAAATATCGGTCTGATCGAGGTTATGGGTCTTGCTGTGCTTCCTGCCAGATTAAAGGGAGAGATGGAGCAGCTTGCGGACGCAATTCTGTCCGGAGCGGATATCCGCAAGGATGAAGCGTTAGAGAAGCATGCTGACTGGGTAGAAGAGTTCCTGCCGCATTATCAGGATGTTAATAAAGATAACATCATGGATATCCTGCATAAGGAAATCGGCGATGTATTTATGCAGGTGTTGGAGGACGCCGGCGTATATAAGAGAACTGCAGAGGGTCAGGCGGCGTTTGACAGATTCGTGGCATCTCTTGCATAACATATTGAACAGAAATGAGGCGGAATCGATTGATTCCGCCTTTTTAGACGCGTTATCATAACGCGCAGACCGGATATGCGGCTAAGAGAGCCACTATGAGGCTTTCAACAGAAACGCTGCTTCTCCGTAAGAAATGCGATATATGACGTTTGTAAGCAAGGACTATAAGTCCTCATTTATGTTCAGCATACTGCAGAGGAAATTAAAGCAATCGCCCTGCTGTTTGCGGTTCATTTTCTGATAAATGGCAATAAGATGCTGGTACTTTTTCAGATGATGCAGATTGTTTTCCAGAAAATAATCTGCGTTGAGACGTTCTTCAGACAGAAAAAGAATATAATCGGTAGAAACATGAAAAAAGCGGGACAGATCGATTAGGAGAGCGGCATCGGGAATACTGACTTCGCATTCCAGCTTGCTTATGGCGGCCTGGTTGACGCCCAGTTGTTTGGCCAAAGCCTGCTGTGTTAATTTCTTTTCTAATCGGAGTTCTTTAATTCTTGTTTTCATTCGTGTACCCTTTTTCTCATTGTAGGTTAAATAAAGCGTAAAAATATTTTTATTTCTAATAGAATTATTCTGTACGGAATATTTGGCTGTCAGGTCATGAGAAGTAAGACGTAAAACACAATATATAGTATTCTCTATTAATAAAATACATATATATAGTGTATTATGCTTTTCGTTTATTATTGAGGCGCGGAAAGGATGACATTACATAATTCATTAACTGATATTATAGCATCAGCAGCGTAATTAATTATTAATAAATGAAAGTAAATTTTTCAATTCGAAGTGTGTTATACTGATGAAAGTTGATAAGGAGCCGTATCTTTATATATGAAAATACTATTGACAGCGATTAACGCAAAATACATACATTCGAATCCGGCGCTGTACAGCCTGCGGGCATATGCGGGAGAAGCGGAAGGAAGAGAGATTCAGATAGCGGAATACACCATTAATCACCACAGAGAGGATATCCTTGCGGATTTATACAGACATAAGCCGGATATGATTGCTTTTTCCTGTTATATATGGAACTGGAATATGGTATCCCTGCTGCTGCCTGAAATACCTAAGATTCTGCCGGGTACGAAAATCTGGCTCGGCGGGCCGGAGGTGTCTTATGACGCCCGGCAGAGATTAGAACGGTTTCCAATGGTTACGGGCATTATGGTCGGAGAAGGCGAGGAAACCTTCAGGGAACTGGCCGGGGGCAGACCGCTGGAGACCATAAGAGGGATCGTGTACAGACAGGATGGTATTCACGAGACAGGGGAGCGGGAGCTTACGGACTTGTCCGGGCTGCCTTTTCTCTATCAAAGGCTGGAACCGTTTGAGAACCGGATTATTTATTATGAGAGCAGCAGAGGCTGCCCTTATCGCTGCAGCTATTGCCTCTCCTCGATCGATAAGAAGGTACGGCTGCGCGCTCCGGATATCGTGGAAAAGGAACTGCAGTTTTTTCTTGATCATAAGGTAAAGCAGGTAAAATTCGTAGACAGGACCTTTAACTGCAGCCATGAGCATGCCATGGGAATCTGGCGGTATTTGCTGGAGCATGACAACGGTGAGACCAACTTTCATTTCGAAATAGAGGCGGACATTATATCAGAAGAAGAGTTGGAGCTGTTGTCTGGTGCGCGTCCGGGACTTATGCAGATGGAGATCGGCGTGCAGACCGTGAACCCGGATACGCTGCGTGAGATTCGCCGCAGCACTGATATGGACAGGCTGCGGTATGTCGTAGAACGTATCCGGCAGGGGCATAATATCCATGTACATTTGGACCTGATCGCGGGCCTGCCTTATGAGGATTACGACAGCTTCCGGCATTCCTTCAATGTCGTATACGGGATGAAGCCTCAGCAGCTGCAGCTAGGCTTCCTCAAGGTCTTAAAAGGCGCCCGCATGTATGAGATGGCTGCGGCGTATGGGATGCAATATCTGGATACTCCGCCCTACGAAGTGCTGTCCACGAAATGGCTGCCCTATGATAAGGTGCTGCTGCTCAAAGAAGTGGAAGAAATGGTGGAAACCTATTATAACAGCAATCAGTTTGTATATACCATCCGCCTGATTGAACAGGTTTTTCCGGATGCCTTCGGCCTGTATTTGTCATTGGCGCAGTTTTACCGCGAGAAGGGATATTTTACACAGACGCCTGCGCGCAGTTTTCGCTATGAGGTATTGTTTGAATTCGCCATGACGACGGCGCTTAGGGAACAGGAAGCGCTTATGCGGGAAGTGCTGACATATGATCTGTATTTGCGGGAGAATGTTAAGAACAGACCGTCTTTTGTTCCCCGGATGGACGACAGTATGAAGGAGCGGTATAAGAAGCAGATACGGGCATTTTATGAGAGAGAAGAAGCGGAGCGGAATTATCTTGCGGATTATACGGCATATGACTGCAGGCAGATGGCGAAAATGACACATATGGAGCTATACAGCTATCCGGTATGGCAGGAGGGAATCACACCGCAGGAGAAGCCTTCTGAGAGACCTGCCGCGGTATTATTCGATTATCAGCGCAGAGATCTGCTGACCCATGAAGCCCGGACGATAGTGTTTCCGGATTTTATGGAAGAGACGCAGGCTGACAGGAAGAATCAGGAATGGAAATGAGTATGGCAGACTTAAGTATGACGAATATGGCAGATTCCTATGTATGTATTGATCTGGAAACCACCGGGCTGGATCCGAAAAGAGACAGAATCATTGAAATAGGAGCCGTAAAGATCGTGCACGATGCAGTTGCAGGAGAGTGGGAAACCTTCGTCAATCCCGGCAGGAAGCTGGAAGAGCGTATTAGAGAGCTTACGGGGATTGATGATGGGCAGCTTGCGGATGCGCCCGGGATAGAGGATATACTGCCGCAGTTGCTTGAATTTATCGGAGAGAGCGTATTGCTTGGGCACAGTGTATTGTTTGATTATTCCTTTTTAAAAAGGGCGGCGGTGAATCAGAAGCTTACTTTTGAAAGGCAGGGGATCGATACGCTAAAAATTGCCCGCAAGTATCTGACGAAGCTGGAAAGCCGCAGTCTGGGTTACCTGTGCCGGTACTATGAGATCGAACATAACGCGCACCGGGCTCTTGCGGACGCCAGGGCGACCGTCTCTTTGTACCGCAGACTGGCGGAGGATTACTATGTGAGAGAAGAAGCGGAAGGGGACAAGAGCCTGTTTCGTCCCAGACCGCTCATTTATCACGTAAAAAGGGATACGCCGATTACAATTCCGCAAAAAGAACAGTTATATAAACTGGCGGACAGGCATAAACTGATATTAGACTATGAAATCGACAGGCTGACCCGCAGCGAGGCTAGCAGGAAGATTGATCGGCTTCTTCAAGAATACGGACGATAGTTTTCTGCATAGCTGAATTCAGAGTTTCTGCGATGGGATAGAGACTGCCGATCTTCTCGGGAGTATTCTGCCGGATATAGATCTCACAGAGCAGGCGGTAGGTAGCGCTTACGTCGGTGCCGGTGGAAATCGAGAATTCCAGAAGCTGACAAGCCTCATTGATATAACCGGCGTCATAGAGCGCCTGCGCCCATTGCTGCAATGTCCTGACCAGCAGAGTATAGTTCTGGTCGTAGGTTGAGAGAAGCTCGATATTGGGAGCGCCATAGCGGAGCTTAAGCTCCGTATTGTTGATACCGGTAAAATTGACAATCGGGCATTCGTTCAGAGACAGTATGATCTGCTTATAGTCGTCTGCCTTGGGATTATCGGTTAGAAGTTCCATGGGAAATATTTCCATAGGAAGCTTAATATAATTTAAGTCATCCAGCGGTTGGCGTCTGGTTCTGTTGGCCTCTCTTTCCCTTGCCCAGTAGTTTTGTCGTATCGACGCTTCTTCCTTTTTCGTTCTGGCAAGCGTGACTGCGATGACCAGGGAAAGAATGAGAATGCTTGCAAAAAGAATCAAATTCATATATAATATCCTTTCAGTAAGTGAGGAGGTTTCACTTTATGTTTAATAGGAAAACAAGAAAAATTATTTCTTCTGTTATTATTATTGTTGTTGTGTTGGCAATGGTTATTCCGCTTATTGTTTCTGCGGTGTAGGCGGAAAATATAATTGATTATGATAGAAAGCGGATCTGTATTATTCTATCATAAATTCTCCGAATGAGCAATTTGGTACGGAGAGAGAGGAGACTTATGCGAAGATTGTCTGTGATAATTCCGGTGGCTGCAATGACTGCCATGTTAATGGCTGTGCCGGTTTGTGCGAAGGAAGCGGTAATTGAATCTGGTATCTATGTAAATGACATAAATCTATCCGGTATGACGGCCCAGGAAGCGAAGGACAAGATTGAGGCATACGTAGAATCTTACCGGGATACAGAAATTACCCTGCATACGATCGAAGGGGGCTCTATCGTTACGACGGCAGAGGAGTTAGGTCTTGCATGGGGGAATGAAGAGATTCTTGAGGAAGCTGTCAGCTTCGGCAGAGACGGGGATATTCTCCAGTGTTATAAAGAACTGAAAGATCTGGAATATAAGAATAAAGTATACAGAGTCAGCTTTGACTTTGACAAAAATAAAATCAAATCACTGATTGAGGAGAATGCGGAGCAGTACAATCAGGAAGCGGTAAACGCTACGCTGACGAAGACGGAATCCGGCTTCGAAATTACGGAAGGACAGCCGGGCATCGTGATCGACGTACAGGCTTCCACGGACGCGGTATATGCGTATCTTACGGAGAATTTCAACGGAACACCCTGTGAGACGGATTTAGCGGTCGTGGTAGACGAGCCGGAGGGCAATGCAGAGGATCTGGCGAAGGTGAAGGATGTACTGGGGACCTTTACAACCAGCTATTCTACTTCGGGCGGCTCCCGAAGCGCCAACGTGGCCAACGGGTGCAGTCTGATCAATGGCACGACGCTGTATCCGGGAGAAGAGTTTTCCGCTTATGAGGCGGTAGCGCCTTTCACGGAGGCCAACGGCTATTATATGGCCGGTTCCTATCTGAACGGTCAGGTGGTAGACAGTCTGGGAGGCGGTATCTGTCAGGTGTCTACTACATTATACAATGCGGTTCTGTTGGCGGAGCTTGAGGTGACGGAGCGTTATAATCACTCCATGATCGTTACTTATGTGGATCCTTCCGCGGATGCCGCGATTGCGGAATCTTCGGGCAAGGACTTTAAGTTCAGGAATAACAGGGATTACCCGATTTATATTGAAGGAACGACGACGCCGGATAAGCATATCACGTTTACGATTTATGGTGTGGAAGACAGGGACACAGACAGGGAGGTTATCTATGAGAGCGTTGTGCTGGAGAGAATCGTGCCGGATACGGAAGTGATTTATACGGACGCTTCCCAGCCGGTAGGGTATTGCTCAGTGCAGTCGGCTCATGTAGGCTATAAAGCCCAGCTTTGGAAGGTCGTAAAGAAGAACGGCGTGGAGGTAAGCAGAGAGCAGGTCAACAGCAGTACGTACATGAAAGCGCCCAGAAGCGCGACGGTGGGCATCGCAACGGAAGACCCGGCGGCGTATGAGGCGATTATGGCGGCAGTAGCCACCAATAGCATCGATCAGGTAAAAGCGGTCGCGGGCAGCTATAAAGCGGCGGCAGACGCGGCAGCGGCACAGGCTGCGGCAGATGCGGCGGCGGCTCAGGCAGCCCAGGAGGGTACGGCACAACCGCCTCAGGAGGCAGCGCCTGTACAGGAAGCGCCTGCAGAGTAAAGATCTGGTAAACAAGTGCTTCTGACGGAGAGGAAAGCACAGAGATAGGTTAATATATGAGACAGGGCAAAATATCGGAGAACGTACTAAAACGTTCCGTGTTGAAGAAAATCAGAACGCATAGGAATGAAGTGGTAAATGGCGCAGGGATAGGGAAAGACTGCGCCATTTTGGCGTTTCCCGAAGGGGAGGAGACCGTCCTGTCCGTTACGCCTGTTACAGCGCCTGTTTCAGATCTGGGCAGTTACGCGATCCCCATGGCGCTTAACAATATAGCCGCCGCCGGAGCGCAGCCTGTTGCCGTAATGCTCGGCATTCTGCTGCCGGAAGAGACAGAGGAAGCTGAGCTTCAGCAGTTGATGGAGCGGGCGGAAGAAATCTGCGGCGCGTGCCAGGTACAGATTGCCGGAGGCCATACGGAGGTTACGGCAGCGGTAAGGGAGCCTGTGATGACAGTGACGGGTATCGGCAGGAGAGAGCCTGCGCGGGCAGGATGCTTACAGGGAATCAGGGCAAATCAGGATATTGTGGTCAGTAAATGGATCGGCTTAGAAGGCACGGCGCGCCTGGCAAGGCAGCATAAAGAAGCGTTATGCACCAGATATCCGGTGCGTATGATAGAAGAAGCGGCGGCATATGACAAGTATCTGTCGATTATCCCGGAGGCCGCCACCGCCATGAAGTCCGGCGTTTGCGGGATGCATGATGTATCCAGAGGAGGCATCTTCGGTGCGCTCTGGGAGATGGCGTCAGGCGCAGGCGTTGGACTGACAATAGACCTTAAGAAGCTTCCGGTGAAGCAGGCGACGATAGAGATTTGTGAGTTTCTGGAGTTAAATCCCTATGAACTGCTCTCAGGCGGCTGTCTGATCATGGCGACGGAGGATGGTAACGGGCTTGTGAGCGCTCTGGCAAGGCAGGACATTCCGGCGGTGGTCGTAGGAAGAACCACGGAGGGCAATGACCGGGTGCTCTACAATGATGATGAGAAACGGTATCTGGATATGCCGAAGACCGATCAGATATATTATGCCGGGAAACTGACATAATGGAATGATTTATAATATTATTATCAGATGAAATAAGAATGGAGGATTATCATGAGAGAGGAATTACTGGCGATTGTGGAGAGAAACAGTCGTATTGATTTAAAGGAGCTGGCCGTGATTTTGGGCGTGGAAGAGATTGACGTAGTCAATGAACTGGCGGCGCTGGAAAGCGAGGGAATTATCTGCGGCTATCATACGATGATTGACTGGGAGAAGACTTCCATCGAGAAGGTGTCCGCATTGATCGAGGTGCGCGTGACGCCCCAGAGAGGACAGGGCTTCGACAATATCGCGGAGAGAATCTACAAGTATCCGGAGGTGACTTCCGTGTATCTGATTTCCGGCGGTTTCGACCTGTTAGTGACATTAGAGGGCAAGTCCTTAAAGGAAATATCCGGTTTCGTGTCCGATAAGCTGTCCACACTGGATTCCGTGCTCAGTACGGCAACCCATTTTATCCTGAAAAAATACAAAGACCACGGTACGATTCTGACGAAGAAGTACGAGGATACGAGAGAGAAGGTGACACCGTGAGAAATCCGTTAGCAGAAAGAGTAGTAGACATTAAACCTTCCGGTATCCGTAAGTTTTTCGATATTGTCAACGAGATGGAGGACGCGATTTCCCTGGGCGTGGGCGAGCCGGACTTCGATACGCCGTGGCATATCAGGGATGAGGGTATCTATTCCCTGGAGAAAGGGCGTACCTTCTATACTTCCAACGCGGGACTTATGGAACTGAGAGAAGAGATTTCCCGTTATATTAAGAGAAAACAGGGCGTTACATATGATCCGGTCAAGGAAGTGCTGGTGACGGTAGGCGGTTCGGAAGCGATCGATATCGGACTGCGGGCTATGCTGAATCCGGGAGAAGAGGTGTTGATTCCCCAGCCCAGTTATGTGTCTTATGAACCGTGTACGGTATTGGCGGGCGGTGTACCTGTGATTATTGAGTTAAAAGCGGAGAATGAATTCCGTCTGACCGCTCAGGAATTAGAGGACGCCATTACGGATAAGACGAAGGTATTGATTCTGCCTTTCCCCAATAACCCTACGGGCGCGATTATGGAGCGCAAGGATCTGGAAGCGATTGCCGAGGTGATTCGGAAACATGACATCTTTGTCATATCTGATGAGATTTATTCGGAGCTGACTTACACAGAGAAGCATGTGTCGATTGTAGAGATAGAAGGAATGCGGGAGAGAACGGTGTTGATCAACGGCTTCTCCAAGGCCTTCGCCATGACCGGATGGAGACTGGGGTATGCCTGCGGACCGGAGCCGATCTTAGAGCAGATGACGAAGATTCACCAGTTTGCGATTATGTGCGGGCCCACCACCAGCCAGTATGCGGCTGTGGAAGCGCTGTGCAACGGCGATGAGGATGTGAAGGAAATGCGTACCGCATACAACCAGAGAAGAAGGTTTCTGATGAACGCCTTTAAGGAAATGGGGCTGGAATGCTTCGAGCCCTTCGGCGCGTTCTATGTATTTCCCTGTATCAGGGAATTTGGCATGACCAGTGAGGAATTTGCCAACAGATTCTTACAGGAAGAAAAGGTGGCTGTGGTGCCGGGAACGGCGTTCGGCGACTGCGGCGAGGGCTTCCTTCGAATCTCTTATGCGTATTCCATCGAAAATCTGAAGGTGGCAATCGGCAGACTGGCGGATTTTGTGGCGAGACTCAGAGCGGAGAAACAGTAATGCATATCATATTACATCAGCCGGAGATTCCGGCGAATACGGGCAATATCGGCCGTACCTGTGTGGCGACAGGTACGAGCCTGCATCTGATAGAGCCGCTGGGCTTTCGTCTGGATGAGAAATCCATCAAACGGGCCGGGATGGACTATTGGGAACATCTGGATGTTACCCGTTACGTGAATTATCAGCAATTTAAGGAAAAACACCCTTCGGCGAAGATCTGGATGGCGACGACTAAGGCGAAGCGGGTCTATACGGAAGTGTCCTACGGGCCGGACGATTATATTATGTTCGGCAAAGAAAGCGGCGGCATTCCGGAGGAAATTCTCGTGGAAAATGAAGAGACCTGTATCCGAATCCCTATGCTGGATCAGATCAGGTCGCTGAATCTTTCTAATTCTGTGGCGATTGTGCTGTATGAAGCGCTGCGGCAGAATCATTTCGGCAATATGCAGTTAGAGGGAAAGCTGCACCGGCTGCATTGGCACGAGGAACAGCCGGAGGAAACGTAAGACAGCCTGCCTGCAGACGGTCAATCCTCATCTTCCATGCCGGACTTCGGCAGAGAGAAAATAAATTCTGTGCCCACACCCTCGGTGCTGATTACATTAATATGTTCCCCATGGGACCGGATAATCTCTTTCGTAATGGAGAGACCAAGACCGGTCCCTTTTTTGTCCTTGCCGCGGGAGAGATCCGACTTATAGAAACGATCCCAGATTAATTTCAGATCGTCCTTGGGAATGCCGATGCCGCTGTCCTTGACGCTGACGAATATCTTGCTGTGCTTTTCGGTAGTTTCCAGCTTGATGACCGAATTGGTGTGGCTGAATTTGATAGCGTTGTCCAGCAGATTGTAGAGTACCTGCTGGATTTTGTCCATATCCGCCTCTACGTACATTTCGTCTCCGGTCAGCACCAGCTCGATGGCAATCATCTTCTTGCGGCAGGTGCCCTCGAAGGAAGCCGCCACATTGCGGATGATTGTGTTGATGTCGAAGTCGGTCTTATTGAGCATCATGCCCTTGGTATTTAAGTTGTTCAGCGTCAGCAGGCTGTTGGTCAGCTTGGTCAGACGTTCCGTCTCGTTTAATACGATAGTCAGGTATTTCTCATGCATTTCCGGCGGTATGGTGCCGTCCAGCATGGCTTCCAGATAGCCCTTGATGGAAGTCAGCGGAGAGCGGAAGTCGTGGGAGACGTTGGCCACGAATTTCTTCTGGTCATCCTCCGAACGGGCGATCTCGCTTGCCATATAGGAGAGGGTGGCCGCCAGATAGCCCATTTCATCTTCGCTCTCCACGGTAAACTCATAGTGCATGTTGCCGCTGGCGTACTGCTCGGTAGCTTCCGTGATCTTGCGCAGCGGAATGTAGACGATCTCCGTGAAGAAAATCAGAATAATCAGTGACAGCAGAAAGAGAATCAGAAGCATAATATAGGAGATATTCAGAAGCCGGTCGGTTTCCTCCTGGATGCTGCTCATGGGCGTATGGATAACCACATAGCCTTTTACCTTGTAGTCCGAAGTAATGGGCGCGAAGACGCTGAGCATGTCTTCTTCAAAAATATCGAAGAAATCCCCTATCGTATAATAGGACCCTGCTGTTATGGTGGGGTCGAAGTTTTCCACTACGATTTCGTTTTCCACGTCCACCGGGGCGGAGGAATCCAGAATCATACGGCCGGAGGGATTAATGATCCAGATGGTAGCGTTTAAGTAAGTGTCCAGCGCGTCCAGTTGGGCTTTGACCGCTTCCAGGGATGCTTCGTTATTATACAGATCCGTGGCGTAGGTGTTGGCGACAAGGGTCGCCTCCTTATAGAGCGAGTCGGCTTCTTCTCTTTTCAAATGGTCCATGGTCATGTTGGACACGAAGGTTGCCACCACCACGAAGCCAAACAGTCCGAAGATAATATATGCAAGTATTAATTTGAGATATAAGGTTTTCCTCATGAATCAATCCCCGTTTCTGAGCGACTTGCCTTAAAGAGACGACGCAGTCTACCCTTTATATTCAAATTTGTAGCCGATTCCCCAGATGGTGGCGATGCGCCATTTCTCGTGGTCGCTCAGCTTCTCGCGCAGACGCTTGATATGGACATCCACGGTTCTTGTATCGCCGATGTATTCGTAACCCCAGATCTGGTCTAAGAGCTGCTCTCTGGTGAATACGTGGTTCGGAGAAGAAGCCAGGAAGTAGAGGAGCTCCAGTTCCTTGGGCGGCATCTCAATGGTTCTGCCCATGTAGATGACGGAATAGTTGGTCTGATTGATGATCAGATCCGGATACTCCACGCTCTTGACATCAGAAGCCCTGGATTCTGCGGCGGCAGGCTTATAGCGGCGCAGTACTGCCTTGACACGGGCTACAAGCTCCTTGGAGTCAAAAGGCTTCTCCATATAGTCATCCGCGCCAAGCTCTAAGCCCAGAACCTTGTCGAACACCTCGCCCTTGGCAGAGAGCATGATAATGGGCAGAGAGGATTTGGTGCGCACTTCCCGGCACACCTGATAACCGTCGATACCCGGCAGCATCAGGTCTAAGAGCATAAGGTTAGGCTCGAAGCTGTCTACCGCGTTTAAGGCAGATTCTCCGTCGTTGACAATCATAGTCTCGAAGCATTCCTTCGTCAGATAAAGGGAGATTAACTCCGCAATGTTGTTGTCATCGTCTACAATCAAAATTTTCTGTTTGCTTACCATAGTTTCCTCCGTTTTCATATCGATATTCTCTATAATCTGTTCCTGCCCGGTCTGTGGATTCCTGGATGCCGGCCTGTAGTTTCAAGCTGTCAGTCCTTGAACTCCGCGATGGTAACGCCTGCGTCGCCTTCTCCGAATTCGCCCTGTCTGTAGCTTTTTACGATTTTATTCTTACGCAGGTAATTCTGCACGGCGTTTCGGAGCGCTCCTGTGCCCTTGCCATGTACGATGCGGACGCTGGGCAGATGAGCCAGATAGGCGTCGTCTAAGTATTTGTCCAGCTCGGAAAGCGCCTCGTCCACTGTTTTTCCGAGGAGATTAATTTCCGTGGAGACAGAATAAGACTTGGACATCTTGAGCTTACCGGAGGAGCTGCGCTGCATCCGGTTGCTCGTGCCGATGGTTTCCTCATCGATCAATACCAGATCGCTCAGGGATACCTGGGAACGGATAATGCCGCACTGTACGAAGAGTTTTCCATTTCTGTCAGGCAGGGAGCTGACTGTGCCTTTCAGTCCCATGGAAGTGATTTTAACGCTGTCCCCTAATTTAATCTGGTTTGGCTTCAGCAGCTTGTGGGTGGGCTTATTGTTTTTCAGGGAAAGCTTTTCGTTTTTCTCGGAAATCTTATCACGCACCTTCTGACGGGATTTCTCCAGATCCTTCATGGAAGCGGAGGCGCCCGCTTTCTGGAAGGTACGGATAGTTTCGTCGGCTACGTCCTTGGCGTTCTGCAGGATTTCGCGGGCTTCCTCGTTGGCCTGCCTGAGAATCCGGTCGCGGGACTGGTCGATTTTCTCCTGCTTGGTTTCCAGCCGTTCTTTCAGAGTCTTGATTTCCTGCTTGTAGGACTCGATTTCCAGCCGCTCCTTTTCGATAGTGACGCGGCTGTTTTCCAGATCGGTCAGGAGATCCTCGAAGCTTTCTTTATCTTCCGTAATGTGTTTTCTCGCGCCTTCTATAATGTAATCCGGCAGTCCCAGTTTGGAAGAAATAGCAAAAGCGTTGCTCTTGCCGGGAATACCGATGAGAAGCCTGTAGGTGGGACGCAGGGTCTCCACGTCGAATTCACAGCAGGCATTCTGGACGAAATCGGTAGAAAGGGCGTAGACCTTAAGCTCGCTGTAGTGGGTGGTTGCCATGGTGCGGATGCCGCGGCCATGCAGGTGGTCCAACACGGAAATTGCGAGCGCCGCGCCCTCAGTGGGATCCGTTCCGGCGCACAATTCGTCGAAGAGGCAGAGAGAGTCCGCGTCCGCCTCCTTCAGAATAGAGACAATATTCACCATATGAGAGGAGAACGTACTGAGGCTCTGCTCAATGCTCTGTTCATCGCCGATATCCGCATAGACTTCACGAAAAATCGATAACTCTGAGCGGTCTAAGGCGGGAATGTGCAGGCCAGCCTGACCCATCAGCGTAAACAGGCCCACTGTTTTCAGGGATACGGTCTTACCGCCGGTGTTGGGGCCGGTAATGATTAACAGGTCAAAATCGGTTCCGAGGTGAATATCGATGGGAACCACCTTTTTCTTATCGATAAGAGGATGCCGTCCCTGTCTGATGCGTATCTGGTGCTCCGTGTTGAAAAGGGGCATGGTGGCGTTCTGTTCCATGGCAAGGGATGCCTTGGCGAAGATAAAGTCAAGCGTCGTCATAGCCTTCTGATTCTGCGTAAGCGTGTCAGTGTGGAGGGACGCCTGGGCGCTTAAATCCGCCAGGATGGCTTCGATTTCCTCCTGTTCCCGCAGGGCGAGCTCTTTTAACTCATTATTCAGATTCACGATCGCCGCCGGTTCAATGAAAAAGGTGGAGCCGCTGGACGACTGGTCGTGCACCATGCCCGGTACCTGCCCTTTGTATTCGGACTTCACCGGAATGCAGTAGCGGCTGCCCCGCATGGTAACGACGGCATCCTGCAGGTAGGTGCGGTAGGAGCCGTTAATCATGGAGGTAAGCTGTGAATGAATCTTATCATTGGTAAGCGTAATACTGCGGCGGATATGCTTTAAGGCGGGGCTGGCGTCGTCCGCAATCTCTTCCTCGGACAGAATACATCTGCGGATTTCTGAAGCTAAGGGCGTAAGAGGCTCTAAACAGTCGAAATAGACGTCAAGAGAATCGGCGGGTATATCGTCTCTTTCCTTGCGCCCATACGCCTTGACGCGGTTTACATTCTCAAGAAAGGCAGCGATTCGCAATAGCTCCGCCACAGACAGCACGCTTCCCACCTCCAGGGATTTGACGCAGAAGCCCAGATCCTTGTTGCTGCCAAAGGAGGTAGAGCCTTTCCGGAAAAGGCGGCCAAGAGCGTCGGCAGTCTCTGTCTGCGCCTGTATGATAGCCTCTAAGTCAGTCATCGGCTTAAGAGCGGCCGTAAGCTTTCTGCCCTGCTCTGAGGTGGCCTTCTCTGTCAGCCTGTCGATAATTTTGTTGTATTCTAACACTCGTAATACTTTGTTGTTCATAGTGGTAATTCCTTTTATCATAATTCATGGGCAAACGGACGGCCCATGTGACCGCTGCTGTCGTTCTGACAGCGATTTACAGCACTATCTTACCATAAACAGGCGGGAATTACTACGTTAATTCTTGCCGGCTAAGCTTAAGCCCGGCTAAGTTTAACCGATCAAGCTTAAGCCTGACTAAGCTTAATCGGCCAAGCTTAAGTCGTGGCTGGCCGGATTTAGCCGAATCATGCGCTGCGGGACGCTGCTTTGGGGCGTGTATCGTCTGGCGGCGTTTCGGAAGAGGCTGAAAGGATGCTTTAATCGGCGCTTTGATTTGTCAATCATTCTTTACAAAGGATTGGGAAAAAGCTATACTGAGAAAGTGATGGGCTGTCCGGAAAACCGGACGGCATGAAAGGTGAATGGCCTATGACAGATCAGGACAAAGAACAAAAGAACGTGGGAACAGAACCGGCAAAAGAGCAGGCGGAATATACCCCTTCTGTCCAGTCGGACTTCCTGCGGGAGAAAATAAAGCAAAAGCCTGTCAATAAGAAAAAGCTGATCCGCAGAACGGTAATTACTGTGGTGATGGCGGTGGTGTTCGGTCTGGTGGCCTGCCTTACTTTCCTGATATTGGAGCCTGTAATCAGTAACCGCCTTTATCCTGAGGAAGAAGCGCAGGAGGTACAGTTCCCGGAAGAAACGGTGACGGAAGAGATGAAACCGGAGGACATGCTGGTGCAGGATGAGGAGGCGGAGGAAGAGCCGCCGGCGGAACTGGAGGATGAGCAGATAGAGGAGCTGCTGTCCCAGGTGCAGTTTAATCTGGAGGACTATCAGGCCATCTATTCTGAGCTGGCGCAGCTTGCCACGGCGGCGGGCCGGGCGGTGGTGACTGTCACGGGCGTGACCTCAGATGTGGACTGGTTTAACAATATTTATGAAAATATGGCTTCGGCTTCGGGTGTGATTGTGGCCAATAATGGCAAATCAATTCTGATACTGGTCAGCGCGGGCGCACTGCACGGGGCGGACAGTATTGAGGTCACCTTCTGCGACCAGACCCAGGTGGAAGCGGAGCTTGTGCAGCGTGATCAGACAACAGGATTCGCCATTCTGTCGGTGCCGCTTATATCCATTGAAGAGGATACGATGGACGTCATCGATATCGCGGCGCTTGGAAGCTCCAACAGCAGCAGTCTGTTAGGAACGCCAATCATTGCGCTGGGCAGTCCGCTGGGGACGAGCGGTTCTGTCTGTTATGGTATTGTGACTTCCACGGGGACGGTGATCGATCAGCCTGATTCCGCATATAAATCCATTACCACGGATATCTACGGCAGTCATAATGCCACGGGCGTACTGGTGAACCTCAAGGGTATGGTGATCGGGATCATCGATAATGAAAATACGAGCAACGACATGGACAATCTGCTGAAAGCGTACGGCATTTCGGAATTGAAGAAGACCATCGAGAAAATGTCCAACGACCAGGAGATGGCATATATGGGCGTTCACGGCGCAGACGTGCCGCAGGAAGCTATTGCAGAATCCGGTATTCCGGCGGGCGCTTATATTAAGGAAATCGAGATGGATTCTCCCGCGATGGCTGCGGGTATCCAGAGCGGCGACGTGATCACAAAGGTAGACGGCATGCCGATTACCACGTATAATGAACTGCTGAATATGCTGTACAGCGCGGCTCCCGAAGATGTGATGCCGGTTACGCTGGTCAGACAGGGACGGGAGATGAGCGTGGAAGTGGTGCTGGGCGTGCGGTAAGAGCAGACCGTATAAATTTATGTAATAATTTGCTCAGACATGGATTAGGTTGAAAAATCACTCAGACATGGAGGATTAGCATGAAATATATTAAAGATTATAAAGAAGGCGACAGAGTATTTGATATCTATCTCTGCAAGCATAAGCAGTCGGCGGTTACAAAGAATGGCAAGCCTTACGACAACGTGATTTTACAAGATAAGACCGGAACGGTGGATGCGAAAATATGGGATCCCAACAGTGCCGGAATCGAGGATTTCGATACGCTGGATTATATTGAGGTATACGGAGATGTGACCAGCTTTCAGGGCGCACTGCAAGTTAATGTGAAGCGTATCAGAAAGTGCCGCGAGGGCGAATTTAACCCGGCGGATTACCTGCCTGTCAGCAAGTTTCCCATCGAAGATATGATGAAAGAGCTTATGGGATTTATTGACAGCCTGGAGAATCCTTATCTGCAAAAGCTTTTGCGGAAATTCTTCGTAGAGGATGAGGATTTCGTCAAGGTGTTCCGGCAGTCCTCGGCGGCGAAGACCGTGCACCACGGCTTCGTAGGCGGGCTTCTGCAGCATACACTGGCGGTAACGAAGCTGTGTGATTATTACTGTACCCAGTATCCGATTTTGAAAAGAGATCTTCTGCTGACGGCGGCAATCTGTCATGATATCGGTAAGACGAAGGAATTGTCGCTTTTCCCGGAAAACGATTATACAGACGACGGACAGTTTCTGGGACATATTGTGATTGGCAGCGAGATGGTGAGTGAGAAAATTCGGGAGATTGACGGCTTCCCGAAGGTGCTTGCCAACGAATTGAAGCACTGTATTCTGTCGCATCACGGCGAACTGGAATTTGGTTCCCCCAAGAAACCTGCCATTGCAGAGGCGGTGGCGCTGACCTTCGCGGACAATACGGATGCCAAGCTGCAGACCTTTACGGAACTTCTGGAAAATGCCAGGGAGACGGGATGGCTCGGGTTTAACAGACTGTTTGAGTCCAACGTGACGGGTACCAGGATGGAGTAGAACAAATCTGTCTGGTGGCAGATGAGAAACCGCCTGCGAGGATTTCTCATCGCCCTGTCGCGTAAGGACTTCGAAACGAGATTAGAAAGCAGATGCAGGGCGCAGCGGTATGGGAGCGGCTGATAAGAGGCGTAACATGTGAAGTCAGGCAGACAATAAGAGGTATACATGGAATTTAAGAAGAATGATCTGGTGGAAGTGGAAATTGAAGATATCGGGCAGGATGGTGAAGGGATCGGTAAAGCGGATGGGTATACGCTGTTTGTAAAAGATGCGGTAATCGGCGACCGCGTGCTTGCCAGAATCACTAAGATGAAAAAAAATTACGGATATGCAAGAACAGAGAAGGTGCTGACGCCTTCTTCTTTTCGTGTGGAGCCTAAATGCCGCTTTCACAGACAATGCGGCGGCTGTCAGATTCAGGCCATGAGCTACGAAAGACAGCTTGCTTTTAAACAGGACAAAGTACGCAATAACCTGATAAGGATCGGCGGCTTTCCGGCGGAACAGATTGACGCGGTGATGGAACCGATCGTGGGAATGGAAGAACCCTGGCATTATCGTAATAAGGCGCAGTATCCGGTGGGATGTGACAGAAACGGCAGAATTGTGACGGGTTTCTATGCGGGCAGGACTCATGATATTGTCGCCAATACGGACTGTGCGCTCGGTGCGCCGGAGAACCGCTTGATTCTCGAGACAGTGCTTTCCTATATGGAAGAGAATAACGTGACTGCCTATGATGAAAAGACCGGTAAGGGACTGGTGCGCCATATTTTAATCCGCACAGGCTTCGCTTCCGGAGAAATCATGGTGTGTCTGGTGATTAACGGGAAAAAGCTTCCGGCGGAAGAAAAGCTGGTGGAAAAGCTGCGGCGGGCTGCAGAGAAGGAAAAACGGAGCAGTTATATGCGGTTGGATGCAGGGCATGAGATTATCGAAAAACGGATCGTGAGTATCTCCGTCAGCATCAATACAGAGCGGACAAATGTAATTATGGGAAAGGAAATTCGTACCCTGTGGGGTCAGGATGCTATAGAAGATACGCTGCGGATTCTGGAAAGAGGCCGCGGAGCGGAGAAGACGGAATTCGTACCTACAGATGATGCGGTTACATTTCGGATTTCGCCCCTATCCTTCTATCAGGTCAACCTCAGACAGACGGAGAAGCTCTATAGCCTTGCGCTGGAGTATGCCGGACTTACCGGGAAGGAGACTGTGTGGGATTTGTACTGTGGTATCGGGACTATCTCGCTCTTTATGGCGAAGAAGGCGAAGCAGGTATATGGAGTCGAGGTGGTTACGCAGGCCATTGAAGACGCGAAAGAGAATGCCCGCCTTAACGGCATAACCAATGCGGAATTTTATGTGGGTAAGGCGGAGGAAGTGCTGCCGGAGTTTTATGAGAAGGAGACAGAATTGCAAGATGATAACGGAAAGAGCGATGCAGACAGTCGGGGTAAACTGCACCCGGATGTGATCGTGGTCGATCCACCGCGCAAGGGGTGTGATGAGAAGTGTTTGGATACCATGCTGAAAATGCAGCCAAAGAGGATTGTGTATGTAAGCTGCGACCCGGCTACGCTGGCGCGGGATTTGAAAGTGTTGTGCGACGGCGGGTATGAACTGGTCAGGGGGAGATGTGTTGACCAGTTTGGTCAAAGTGTGCATGTGGAGACTGTGGTGTTGCTACAAAGAAAGGATATGTAGAAATCCTTGAATTTACGCACTTTGTAGAGTTTTTCAGTTTCAACAAGATTGGTGAAAATCACAAGGAAAAAGAGCTTGTGAGAAAGGTGACCGTAG
>JAGAIZ010000022.1 GCA_017626325.1 Lachnospiraceae bacterium
AGGATAATCTGACAAGCCGCGGCGACGGACGCGATACCCTGTGGGAGGAAAACCAGGGAAGCATTCAGAAGACGGCGGATGGCAGAGCCTATGAAGGAACTATTTTGGAGCATATCTTGTTACAGCATTTATCTGCCTTCTATGATGTGGGAGCGCATAATCATATCAGACTGCGGGGCGCCGATTGGAACGACGCCATTGATATGGCAAAGGACAGAGGGGAAAGCGTTGCCTTTACAACCATATATGGCGGTAACCTCTCAAGTATCGCCAGACTGATCCGTAAGTTACAGGAAGTGACGGGCATCGAAGAAGTGGAACTGGCAGAAGAAATGCTTCTGCTGTTATCCGAACAGGACGGACTCTATGGCAGTGTGGAAGCGAAACAGAAGCTGCTGCGGGACTATTGCGCAAGCTGTGCGCACGTAGTATCAGGCAGTACCGTATCCGTCAAGATTGAAGAACTTGCCCGCAATCTGGAAGGGAAGGCGGAATGGACCAGACAGCATGTCCGTCAGACAGAGTGGATCGGTGACGACGCCGGAAAGCATTGGTTTAACGGTTACTATGATAACAGCGGCAGAATGGTAGAAGGTGTATGTGACACGGGTGTCAGAATGATGCTGACAGGACAGGTTTTCTCCATTATGTCCGGTACGGCAACGGAGGAACAGGTTGCAGAGATCGTAAAAGCGGCAGATGCCTACTTGTATGATGAAACCATTGGCGGCTATAAGCTCAATACGAATTTCCATGAAGTGAAAACCGACATGGGAAGAATGTTCGGCTTTGCCTACGGACAGAAGGAAAACGGCGCCGTGTTCTGCCATATGGCTGTCATGTATGCCAATGCTTTGTACCGGAGAGGATTTGCAAAAGAAGGATTCAAAGTGATTCACAGTCTCTACAGTCATGTATGTGACGTGACGAAATCAAGGATTTATCCGGGTGTGCCGGAGTATATCGATCCGAAAGGCAGAGGTGTGTACCATTATCTGACCGGTGCGGCAAGCTGGCTGCTGCTCACCGTATTGACAGAGATGTTCGGCGTAAAAGGCAGATGGGGCGATCTTGCCTTCGAACCGAAGCTGTTGAAGGAGCAGTTCGATGCACAGGGCAAAGCTCGTGTGGAGCATGTCTTTAATGGCAAAAAGCTTCGGATCACCTATGAAAATCTTTCCGGTAAAGAGTATGGAGACTATCAGATCGGGGAAGTGCTCTTAAACGGCACGAAGGTTTCCGGCGCGGAAGGCGTTATCAGCAGGGAAACTTTAGAAGCTATGGTGCCTGATTATGAGGATATGGGTTCCGCTCATGCAGACGCGGCAGGGGCAGATGCTGGCAAAAGAGTAGGAGAGATTGTAGTAAAACTGATATAGGAACGTAAAACGGATATAAGAACAGAAGATTAAAAGCGACGCTGTCTGCTGATGCAGGCAGCGTCTTTGTACCTTTCAGAAATGAAAACGAAAAATCGTATTATATTTTTACGCAATAATTATATTTTTCCGTTGCAAAATCAGTAAGATACTGTTATAGTAATAAAAAAGCATACTTTCTATAGTTCATATGAATGATTCTAACGACAATTCTTATGTGTAAGGTCGGCATAACCTGCCTGCACTGATATCAAGGAAATCTATGCTTTTATCCACAACAAACGAAGCAGGGATTTCCGGGAAAGAGTCAGGTTAAGCAGTCTGGTTTTCTGTCACATAAGGTCGGAATCTCCTGCGGATTACCAAACCAAAGAAAGGAGATTCTGATATGAATCAAAAGAAGTTTGAAGAACTGGAATTGCAGGATGATTTCATGTTCGGGAAAGTGATGAAAAATAAGGAGATCTGTAAGAGAACTCTGGAAATTCTTCTGGGAATCGAGATAGAAGATATCGATTATCCCGAGACACAGAAAGAAATCAACATTACCTATCAGGGGAAGAGCGTCAGACTGGATGTTTATGTGGCAGATGACAGGAACAATGTTTACAATGCGGAAATGCAGCAAAAGGACGACAGGGTTTCCGTGGAGCAGTTACCCAAAAGAAGCCGTTATTATCAGGGCATGCTGGATTTGAACCTGATAGAAAAGGGACTGTCCTATGCGGCACTGAATACAAGCTATGTGATCTTTATCTGTACGTTTGACCCGTTTGGAAAAGGAATGTACCAATACACCTTTCAGCATCAGTGTAAAGAAGACCGACGCCTTGCGCTGGAAGACGGAACGGCTGTCCTATTTTTTAATACCAAAGGAAATATGGAAAATGCACCGGAGGAACTGCGGACATTTCTGCGGTACATAGAGACGAAGCAGCCTGAAAGTGCATTCACGCGGGTACTTGACCGGGAGGTCAGGCTGACAAAGAGCAATGAGAAATGGAGGCGTGAGTATATGAAGGAACTGCTGCTTGAATTTGATCTCAAAGAAGAAGGAAAGCGGGAAGGCAGACAAGAAGGAAAACGGGAAGCGCTATGTCAAAGTACGCTTGATATACTTAGTGATTTAGGACCGATACCGAAAGAACTTAAAACGAAAATTGAAAATACACAGGATATTTCTGTTCTGCAAAGCTGGGTAAAGCTGGCGGCAAGATCAGTTGATCTTGAAGAATTTAAGGAAAAGATGGACAGTTGTACTTTACAATAACATTGCTTTTTTCATTTACAAAGAGATATGTGTAATCTTTTTCGTTTTTCAAACATCTAATTCATTATTGTAATGAAAAGGTAATGAAAAAATAAATTTTTTGCAAAAGAGTGGTTTACAAAGCCGCTCTTTTGTTATATTATGGTAATGGAAAACGATTTCCGAAAAGCGTTTTCCGCAGACAGAGACGAACAGAATCGGAGAAGCGAGCGCCTAAGAAGCAGAAGCATGGCATGGCGGCACAGCGTTCCGACTCGGAATGGAACAATCATGGTATCGATTAAAGATGTGGCGAAACGCGCAGGCGTGGCGATTTCTACCGTGTCCAAGGTGCTGAACAATTATCCGAATGTCAGCGAGGAGACGAAGAAGAAAGTAAATGAAGCAGTAGCGGAGTTGAATTTCGTACCGAATTCCGTGGCGGCGGCGCTTTCCTCCAAACAGTCCGGCAGAGTAGCGTTTCTGATGAACTTAAGCAGCGCCTCGCAGGCCATTGATGAGATTAACATGCAGTATATGGCGGGCACGATCGGACAGGCTGTGGAGATGAATCTGGACGTGATTACAGTTTTCTACTCCATGCTCAAGAATAAGAGTCTGGAAGAGGTAGTGCGTTACCTGCAGTCTCAGAGCATTACGGGCTTGATTATCTTCGGCATTTCCAAGGACGATAAGGTACTGCAGAAGCTGATCGCGTCGCAGATGTTCAAGATTGTGGTGGTGGATGCGCCGTTAGTCAACGAGAGCACTTCCGCGATCTGGATTGATCAGGAGCAAGCACAGTACGACGTGGCGAAGAAGACGATTACGGAGAATAAGTGCAGAAGTATTCTCTATCTGGCGGGCAAGAAGAACGGTTATGTGACCGAAGAGAGACTCAAGGGGATCAGACGTCTGGCAGAGGAATCAGAACTGCCGCTGCTTGTGAGAAACGGAGAGTTTTCGGAGCTGCAGGCCCGGAATATGACTTTCAAATATGCCAGAAACAAAGACGTGGTGGTATGTGCGTCCGATCTGATGGCGATCGGCGCGATGAAGGCGCTTATTGAGATGGATATCTTCCGTCCGGTGTGCGGCTTCGACGGCATTACGCTGATGGGTTACGCGGGCAAGCAGATGAACACGGTCAGGCAGGATTTTAAAAGAATCGCTTCGGAGGCGGTGAAGGAGTTAAAGCGGCTTCTGGATGGCGGCGCGGGACAGCAGATCGTGCTGGATTATGAACTGGTAAGAATCCGTTACACTGACATAATCGCGTAATAAATGGGAAACTAATAATTAGAAACATATAATAAAACAACATGAAACAGGAGGATGAATCATGGCACAGGCAAGTAACCTGAAAAGAGATGTACTCGTAATGAATCTGGAGAAGGAGCTGCAGGATCAGACAAAAAGCAGCTATGGCAAGGCGATAGCGGACTGCAGCGACGCGGAGATTTATTACAGCTTACTGCAGATGGCAAAGAAGCTGATGGCAGTTTCGGAATCCATCGAGGGAGAGAAAAAGATTTATTATATTTCCGCGGAGTTCCTGATCGGCAAGCTGTTGTCCAACAACCTGATCAATCTGGGAATCTACGACAAAATCGAGGAAATTCTGGCACAGAACGGCAAGAGCTTAAGCGCTATCGAGGAAGTGGAGCCGGAGCCGTCTCTGGGTAACGGCGGTTTGGGCCGTCTGGCAGCATGTTTCCTGGATTCCATCGCCACACTGGGACTTCCGGGCGAGGGTATCGGCTTGAATTACCATTATGGTCTGTTCAAACAGGTATTTAAGGACAAATTACAGACAGCAGAGAAGAACGACTGGATCGAAGAGCAGTCCTGGCTGACCAAAACGGACACGACCTTCGAGGTAGCTTTTGGCGATAAGACGGTTACATCCAGATTATATGACATAGATGTCATCGGATACGATAACGGCGTGAACAAATTGAGATTGTTCGATATCGAGACGCTGGACGAGAGCCTTGTAAAAGAAGGTATCGATTTCGACAAAGAGGATATCGAGAAGAACTTAACGTTATTCTTATATCCCGACGATTCTGATGAGGCAGGCAACTTACTGCGTATCTATCAGCAGTATTTTATGGTAAGCAATGCGGCGCAGCTTATTCTGAAAGAGATGAAGGAGAAGAAATACGACCTTCGCAAGATGTATGAGCATGCGGTCATCCAGATCAACGATACCCATCCGACCATGGTTATTCCGGAGCTGATCAGGATCCTGGTAGACGAGAAGGCTTTCACGATGGACGAGGCGATCGACGTAGTCAGCAAGACATGCGCTTACACAAACCACACCATTCTGGCAGAGGCGCTTGAGAAATGGCCTCTCAAATATCTGGAGAAGGTAGTGCCGCAGTTAGTGCCGATCATCAAAGAGTTAGACAAGAGAGTGGCTGCCAAATACAAAGACCCTAAGGTGCAGATTATCGATGAGAACGACAGAGTACACATGGCGCATATCGATATCCACTACGGGTTCTCCGTAAACGGCGTAGCTGCTATTCATACGGAAATTTTGAAGGATACGGAGTTAAATGCTTTCTATAAGATCTATCCTGAGAAGTTCAACAATAAGACAAACGGCATCACCTTCAGAAGATGGCTGCTGTCCTGCAACCGTGAGCTGGCCGGCTTCCTGTCCGAGACGATCGGCGACGGCTATAAGAAGGATGCAGACAAGTTAGAGAAGCTGCTGGAGTTTAAGGACGACAAGGCTGTCCTTGACAGAATCGCCGAGATTAAGATGAACCGCAAGAAAGATCTGGCGGCTTATGTGAAAGAGGCAGAGGGAGTGACTTTGAATCCTGATTCCATCTTCGACATCCAGTCCAAGAGACTGCATGAGTATAAGCGTCAGCAGATGAACGCCCTCTATATCATCCACAAATATCTGGAGATCAAGGCGGGCAAGAAGCCTGCAAGGCCGATGACCTTCATCTTCGGTGCGAAAGCGGCTCCGGCTTATGTAATCGCGCAGGATATCATCCATCTGCTTCTGGTACTGCAGGAGATCGTCAACAATGATCCGGACGTAAGCCCTTACATGACCGTATTGATGGTGGAGAATTACAATGTGGCATACGCGGAGAAGATGATTCCCGCCTGCGATATTTCTGAGCAGATTTCCTTAGCTTCCAAGGAGGCTTCCGGAACAGGTAACATGAAATATATGTTAAACGGCGCGGTAACGCTTGGTACCTCCGACGGCGCAAATGTGGAGATTCACGAGCTGGTAGGCGACGATAATATCTATATCTTCGGCGAGAAATCTGACGCTGTCATCGAGCATTATGCCAAGGCTGATTATGTGTCCAGGGATTATTATAAGAAGAGCCCTGTGATCAAAGAAGCGGTTGACTTTATCGTCAGCAAGGAGGCTCTGAAGGCAGGACACAAAGAGAACCTGGAGCGTCTCTACAAAGAACTGCTGAATAAAGACTGGTTCATGACGCTGCTTGACTTAGAAGACTATATTAAGGTAAAAGACCAGATGCTGGCAGATTACGAGGATCAGGAGAAGTGGAGAAAGATGATGCTTGTGAATATTGCAAAGGCAGGCTTCTTCTCTTCCGACAGGACGATCGCTGAGTACAACAGAGATATCTGGAAATTGAGATAAGCGGGAAAGGAAAAGCTATGTGGGCGGTATTCGCTGTTTTATCCGCCGTCTTTGCGGCGTTGACTTCTATTCTCGCAAAGGTCGGCATAGAAAATGTGAATTCTAATCTTGCAACTGCCGTTCGTACCGTGGTAGTCGTTATCATGGCATGGGGCATGGTGTTTGTGACACATGCCCAGAACGGCATTATGACAATCAGCAGGAAAAGCTGGATTTTCCTGATTCTGTCCGGGCTTGCCACGGGCGCTTCCTGGCTCTGTTATTACAGGGCGTTACAGACAGGGGAGGCGTCGAAGGTAGTTCCCATCGACAAGCTGAGCGTCGTTATCACCTTCGCGCTGGCGGTCATCTTCCTGCATGAAGAGTTTACGGCCAAATCCCTGATCGGGGTGCTGCTCATTACGGCGGGAACGCTGCTGATGGTGTTATAAGAGTAAAATAAAAGAGTGCTGTCCGAAGTTATCCCAGGGGTTCAGGGGACTCGGAGAGCACTCTTTTCGTATGGATTTTAAGACTGCAAAAGCGTGCGCAGGCAGTCAGCCAACGCTTCCTGGGAAGTCACCTGCATGGCGGACATGCCAAGCTTTCGCGCGCTCAAGACGTTTTCAGGCCGGTCGTCGAAGAAAAGGCAGCTTTCCGGCGTCAGATCATATTTGCTGCAGAGGGAGAGATAGATGGCGCTTTCAGGCTTCGCCTCTCCGTTCATATAAGAAACCATCAGCCCGTCGATATCCTGCATAAAATCCGCGTACTGCGTGTGCTTTTGAAACAGGATTTCGGGATAATTGGAGAGCAGATAGATAGAATACCCCGCTTCCCTGAGCTGGTGCACCAGCTTCCAGATGACAGGACGCGGTACGTGCATGTATTCGCCGTGGCTGATAAACCAGCAGATAGCGTCCGCGTCAGCCGGGTATTCCCGGCTCAAAGCGGCGATAGTCTCCTCCGGGCTGATGAGGCCCCGGTCGAAGCGGTTCCAGAGTGCGGTGGATTCTTCGAAAATTTCTGTGCCCACGCGGATGGCGTCCGCTTCCGGCAGGCCAAAATCCATCAACATTGCTTTCCAGCGGTAGGAGAGAAGTACTTCTCCTATGTCAAAAATCAGATTCGTTATGTTTCCCTGTTTCATGGGGGCTCCTTTCTTTGGCACAACAGATTAGGCATTTGCGAAACTCCTTCTTTGCTGTTGAAATTGCACAAATTGTATAACCAGCACAGCCGCGCTTTCGCTCCGTTCCAGACGCAGCGGACACTAGGCTCGAAAAGACCTCGCCAAGTGCCGGCGTCTTCCAAGGGGC
>JAGAIZ010000023.1 GCA_017626325.1 Lachnospiraceae bacterium
ATAGCCAAGCTAGGATATACATCCATGCTTGACCATTATCTAATGGTTTGTGAAAACTAAGGAACCGCCGTGTACGGAACCGTACGCACGGTGGTGTGAGAGGACGGCTAATCAACTAATGGTTAGCCTCCTACTCGATTACAGATTTGGAGGCAGAGAATGTGTCGGTAAATTCAGGCGATATTAATGTAAAATTTCGCGCCCATTTTATGGTAATTCGCACCATAAAATCAGAAAGGAACTTTCATTTGCCGATAAAATAAGTGCGTGGTTTATGCCGCTTAAAAAGGTCAGAAAGGTTTGAGTAGGAATGAAGATTGCAGTTGTAGATGATGACAGAGCGATTTGTGAAGCGATTGCCCGATTGATAAAGAAACAAGAGCCGGAAGCAGAGGTGTGTCAGTTTTCATCAGGAAAAGAGCTGTTAGAGACAAAGGAAAACTTTGCAATTTATTTTCTGGATATTGCAATGGAAGAAATGTCCGGTTTAGAGCTTGCAAGGAAACTCAGACAGGAGCAGGAAAAACAGGAAATATCAAAAAGCATTCTCATTTTCATCACAGGTTATCGGGAATACATGGAGGAAGCGTTTGATGTAAATGCTTTTCATTATCTGGTAAAACCGATTGATGAGGGTAAGTTTTCCGGGGTTTTTTATCGTGCAAGGAAAGAAGCGGCTGCTTTAGAAGAACAGAGTAACAAGTACATTATAGTAAAAAGTTCCGGTGTACAGCAGAAAATATTCCTGAAAGACATTTATTACATTGAGAGCAGCAATAAAAAAGTCATTTATCACACAAAAGACGGCAGGCTCGAAGCTTATGGAAAAATGGAAGAATTGGAAAATGAACTGGGAAATTCCTTCTATCGGTGTCATAGATGTTATCTTGTGAATATGGAAAAAATCTCTGCGTACAGCACAGACATGATTCAGGTAACAGGCGGGGATAAGCTGATTCTGGCGGGGAGGAGATATGCTGATTTTATTAAACACTATATGAGATATGCAAAGGATGGTGGAATTGTTAATGTTTGAAATGACGTTGCTTTCATTTTCTATTCACCTGATCAACAGTATTTTCGGCGGTATATATACGGGAAGTTTTTTAAAGAAAAAGTACAGGAAAAAAATAACTTTAGTAATATGGATTGTCATATATCTTTTAAGCCAGATTGCCATATTTGAAATAGCAGGCAGTAAATATCAAATCAATGATATTATTGGGGTAGTTGTTAATATCTGCATTTTGTTTTTCCTGCAACTATTATTATTTAGCCAAGATCCGTCAAAACAGGTATTTGTTATTTTCAGTTTTATGGCAGGAAAAGAGATTGTGAAATATATTGTCAGTGTGGCGTGCATTGCCTTCAATGAATTATGGAATAAACTTTTGGATTTTCTGCTGAAAGAGGAAATAATAGACACTCTGGAAAAGGCTCGTATTTCGGTGAATATTTATACGATTGTGATGTCAGTGATAAATGCCTTGCTTTATACATTGTTATTAGGAATATATTTACGGCTGATTAGCAGAAAGTTCGTGAGAAAAGATTATCAATTACAAACACATGAAAATGTTTTTCTGATATTGCCAAGCATTGCAGCATTGTGTATTTCAATAACGATAAAAATGATGGTAGTGACTGTTGAAAATGGAATGACCGTGTTTATTTATGAAACAGTTCCGGCAACGGGGTTTTGGATTCCTGTAATCTGTTTTCTGCTGCTTTCCACGATAGTGGCTAATGTGATTTTATTTCAGAAGTTGGTACAGAACAATGACGAAACAAGAAAACGTATGATATTGGAGAACCAAGTACAGCAGATGCAGAGGGAAATTACCGAGGTGCAGGATATTTATACGGATATGAGGGGGCTTCGGCATGACATGAGAAGCCATTTGTCAAATATTTCATTGTATGTAAAAACTATAATCGGTATAGACAGTGAAGAATTGAAAAGCTATATCGGGAAAATGGAAGAAACGGTTAGCAGGCTGGATTTCATTTATCAGACAGGCAATCCGATTACGGATATTATCATTCATCAGAAAAGTCAGGAAGCGCAGAAAAAGAAGATTCCATTTGACGTTGATTTTATCTTTCCGTCAAAACAGAAAATAGATGCTTATGATATAGGTGTTGTTTTGGATAACGCACTGGAGAATGCCATAGAGGCGTGCTGCAAGGTGGAGGGGGAAAAAAGTATTTATTTGCATTCTTTTGTAAAGGGCAATTTATTTTTCATAGAGATTGAAAACAGCTATTCGGAAAACGTTGTGTTTGATGAGGAAACCGGATTGCCGGTAAGTCATAAGAAGGACGGGAAGTTACATGGACTTGGCATTTCCAATATCCAAAGATGCGCAAAGAAGTATATGGGCGATATTGATATTGCGCTTAGCGATACAGGTAAAAAAAAGAAATTTAATCTTACCATTATGATGTATGGGAAGATTTCGCACCCAAAATGAAATAGTTCGCTCCTTTTGGATGAAGTCACAACTTGAAAAATTCGATAAACAAAATAGAAAACGCAATCTATAGTAGGAAGGAAAAGGTGATACATATGTCTATGGAGATTCATAATACTTATTGCAATTATGCAGGCAGTTACACGAATCAGACAAAGGAAAGTGATGCTCCAAAATACACTAACGTGCGGGATTATAAAAATTATTTGATGGATAAGTTTGAATGTATGAAGAGCAAGGATTATTCTGTTTCAAAGCAGACAGAGGCAGGAATGCGCCAAAAAGCAATACAGATATTGCTTGGAGCAGGAAATAATAAAGAACAGGACAGCTTAAGTATTTCTGATACTGCCCGGAGTTTTTCAAAGGAATCCATAGCTGCACTGATAGACAAAAGTGCGAATATTTCCACAAGTGAATTGGCTTATTATTTTGCAAACTATAATAATTCAGGCGCTATTTTGGATGCAATCAATTTTGGGGAGAATGTTTCCTGCGGATATAATTCTGATTTTCAGGAGTATGGTGTGATTTCTTTTGATTATAATGGAAGCAGTCAGGTAGTGCCTGATTATGCAGTACCGAAAATCAATACAAGCACGCTGTCAGGCATTTGCGCTTTAAATAATTCTCTGGTACTAAGCAATAAAAGCTATTATTCCTGGACAACATCAAGCGGCAGCAGATACACATGGACTGTCAATAATGGAAGAATCGGATGGGCAGCTTCGGAATCGCTGCTTGCAGAGAATACAAATCATAAAGGAACAAATTATAAGTGGGAAATGCGCAAAGCAAGTAATATCTTGTCTGATCTGGCACAGGGAAAGAGCGTGTGGGGCTATCTCTACAGCAAAGAGGAGGTACTATCAGTCTGTGAGAAAGTCGGGATTTCTCCGGGTTTCTTTTCCATAGATGCGGGAGCCGGAAAACATACTTATATACTACAGGAATCTGGTGAGGTCACAAATGTTGACGCAAAAATAAAGCAGTTAAACGATATAAACTGGATAGAAATCGGATATAAAGAAGGAGATACTTTTTCTGTCTATGGCAAAGAGTATGTCATTGACAGCAGCGGGCATATCAATGTTTCGGCAGAAGATGAATTCACATCGACGGAAATTAAATATCCAAGCCGTTCAATACAATAGAATTTAAGAGATTATTGATTATTTGGATGACAAAATTTAAAAGTTTTTTAGGCAATACAATATGGGAGGTAAGATTATGGCAATCACAGATATCAATAACAACGGTTACACATCATATTATGCTACAAGTTACACGAAAACTGTTAAAAAAACAGATTGCGAAAAAGATAGTGCAGGCACAAAAGAAAGCAACGTGACAACAAGTACGGTGGAATTAAAAACATCAACCGCCGGTGTAACCAGAACAGAGCAGATTAAGACGGGCTATAATAATGTAAACGATTACTCCAAGTATTTGCAGGGCAAATACAGCTATATGAACACAGGGACAACTTCTATGCAGGGCGTTCCGACAACGGTATCCGTTTCAAGTGCATTTTTGCAGAAGTGTATGAATGACCCGGAAAAAGCAAAATATTTGGAGGAAAATTTAGCGGCAATTCCGGATTGTGTTAAGTCGCTTGTCAATTTTACAAAAACTATGCCAGGGAGTCCGGTTTGTACATATGCCACATATATCATTGGAGATGATGGGAACATCACTATCATGAGTGGCTGTACCAATGACCCGGATGGAAAAATAGCAAGAGAAAATGCGGAGAGGAAAGCAAAGGAGAAAAAAGAAGCTGAAGAAAAGCTGGAAAAGAAACGGGTTGAGAAAAAAGCAGAAGAACAAAAGGCAATTGAGCGAAGAAGGGCAGAAAAGGCAGGGAAACCCCAAAATGAGTATTCTATAACAATGCAGGGAACAGATGTAAAAAGTATGACACAGAGTATTGTAAGTAAATGGAGTTTCTCGAATACGGTTGGAGCGGCTTCGTTGTCAAGCTATGATGTTAAGGCATAAACGGGAACTGCAAAAAGTATATAAGGCAGAAATTTCCGGGTGTATGCCATCCAAAATTTCCGTTTCGGCGTCCTCCTGCAAATTTCCATATTCTTCTGTCTGCCTGATTTCGGCCAGATCGGCCCCGCATATTTCATTGCGGGGCATTCTCTTTTGTCTCCTGCTGTTTATTTCTTACCGTATACACCAACCGAGTACCGCCGCCTTTCAGCCGCTCTATATGTTTAAGCTGGAAGAGTGCCGGTTTGGCAGGAGGAATCAGTACCGATTTGCTCCCTGTATTGTTCAGGTGTCACAGAAACCTGGAAAGCTTACATACATTCCATCAGAATCTGATAAATTTCCTCCCGGTCAAGTTCACGGGGGCCTGTTTTGATAATGTTGCAGGTATCCGCAACCTGCCGCAGCACGTCCGGCGTGATTTCTACCGTGGATTTCAATTGGCACATCCTGGCAGGAAGTCCGCATTCTTTGATGAAGCTTTCCAGAGCATCCATGCCAGCCTCGGCAGTATCTGCATCAAAAACCACTTTTGCAAGCCGGGTAAATTTCTCCGGCGCGTCTTTTACGATATGGCGGTAATAGGCAGGATGGATCACCGCAAGCCCCTGCCCGTGGTTACAATCCGTATATGCGCCCAACTGATGCTCGATCTGATGCGCCTGAAAATCAGTCAGGCGGCCGCATTTCAGAATTCCGTTCTCCGCCATGGCAGAATCCCACATCAGATTGCTTCTGGCCTGACGATCATCTATATTTTACAGCAGACGCCGCATATTGACTACCGTGTTGCGCATGATAGCCAGCGCCACATCATCTGACACATTATCTTCATCGGAGGAGCCAAGGTAGGTTTCCATTGCATGGCTCAGTGTATCAAAAGCGCCGGAAAGTACCTTGCAGCAGTCGATGACACTGCCGCCGCCAGAATGAAGTCTACATGATATTTGCGGGCTAATGCTGTGCCTTCCTGTACTTTGGTATAGGTGGGATTGGACATGATGCCGCAAAAATCTATCACCTTTTTGCCGGCTTGTTCAAGCAAGCCTTTTATTTCATCATAAATACCGTTCTTTTTGATAGAACCTCCGCCGAAGGCAAGTATGACTGTTTCGCCAACCCTGTCAAGCTCGGCGCCGAAAGCCTGCGCTGCGCTTCCTTCTCCAAAATAAACCTTTGTGGAATAAGAAAATGTAAATTTATCCATTGTTAAATCCTCCGGTCAATTTCATGTTGTAACGTGTTGGTTGGAACCGTGCAGCAACAGTTACTTTTCCATTTTCCCGGTTATTACCAACGCCCAGATTTCCCGCTGTATGCCCGCGAAGCTGGTTTTCAAAGCCGTGTAAAATCCTTATCTCGTAAAATTGGTTAAGACCTTTTCATTGACTGGATGTATCAGTCCATTTTCTTTTCCGATGGCGATACATTTGAGCAGCCATGCCATGTTCCTGCCGATGTTATACATCGTCATAAGCCCTTCTTTATCCTCAGTCACTTCCTCAGGCTGTGCGCCATAGACGTGATTCCAATAAGTAGAAGACACTACCGGCATGGAACAAATTGTAAAGTATTTGTTGATCACGTCGAAAGAGGCTGTAGTTCCGGCCCGTCTTGCGGACAGGACTGCCGCCGCAGGCTTAAACTGAAATGCCGCGCCGCCGGAATAGAAGGCCCTGTCCATAAAGGTTAACAGCCTGCCGCTCGGATGGGCGAAATAAACCGGAGAACCAAATACAAAGCCGTCTGCGGTTTTTGCCTTTTCCACAAACTCATTTACACTGTCATGGAATACACAGCATCCGGTCTCTTTGCATTTGCGGCAGGCGATGCAGTCCGGCAGCGCCTCATTCCCGATAAAAAATTGTTCCGTTTCGATTCCTTCTTCCTTCAAGGCACGTTCCACCTCGCACAGCGCGGCATTGGTACAGCCGTCCATGCGGGAGCTGCCGTTTACGAGTAACACTTTCATATGCTTTCTTCACTCCTTACCCTTGTATTTTTATATGTTTTGTGCTATAGTGCGTTTGCTTGAACCGCTTGTTATAATCGATTATAGTTTACGGTAGCTACTACCGGTCAATACTTCTTCACGAATTTCTCTATAAATTTTTTGTGAACAGCACAGGAGGCAATTACTATGTATACGATGATGCAGGTCTGCCGGGAACTGGACATGACCTATCAGACCTTAAAATATTATTGCAATGAGGGACTGGTTCCGGGCGTCAAAAGGGACGGGAATAACCGTCGGGTTTTTGATGAGAAGGATGTGAAATGGATCAGGGATCTCACTTGCCTGAAGAAATGCGGCATGAGCATTCTGGAGATGAAGGAATATCTGGAGTTGTGCCTGCAGGGAGAATCCACTATCATGCAGCGTAAAGAAATGCTGACGAAAAAGCGCGAGGCGCTGCTTGGTTCCATCAAAGAATTAGAGGACAGCGTTGCCTATATCGACTGGAAGCAGAATTTCTATAATGAGGTGCTGTCCGGCGCACGTCCGTATGTAAGCAACCTGATTCGAACAGAAGAGTAGGAATTTACAGGAAATGAGCAACAGAATAATATATCGGCCGTTGACGGCATCTCCTTTCAAAAGCAGCGCTTCCTATACGGAGCTGAATGCGTGTAAAGAGCTGCGCTCTTATGTCAGATGCTATTGGGGAACAGAAAGCCCGCTTATACAGGAGGATGATGTGCCGGAGACGGTTATTCCGGACACTTGTGTGGACATTATTTACCACATAGATTATACAGATCATACGGTGACAGGCGGTTTCTGCGGAATAAATGACCGCAGCTTTTGCGCCCACAGCGGCGGGAGTGCGGGACATAAGACAGCAACATTCGCGATTCGCTTCTATGCATGGAGCGCCTATGCCTTTGCAGAGGATTCCTTCAAAGCTACTTTGAATGGATATTTCGATGCGGATTCCAGGTTCGCGTGGCTGGATGGCATGTTTCGGCCCGCGTTACCGGAACTGCAAACGCTGCGGGAGAAAGCCGCTTTTGCAGAGCGCCTGTTACTGCAAAGATTATCCGGTGTAAAGGAGAACATAGTTGTCAATAACACGATACAGAATATTTTAATCAATAAAGGTTCACTGGATATGTCGGCTCTGGCAAAGGAGTCTTTCGTAAGTACCAGACAATTGGAACGGTTGTTTCATGAGTATGTTGGTATTACACCCAAAAAGCTGAGTAATTTGATACGTTATCAATTCCTGTGGAGAGATATTCTGTTTGAACCGGATTTCAGCGTGTTAAATGCTGTTTATAAATACGGATATACCGACCAGTCCCATTTACTGCGTGAATTCAGGCGATATCATTCTATGGATATCCATAAGGCGCGGGCCGCTGCGTATAATGATGTCGGAAATATACAAGACGGTTTTTCGGGAATATAGTAGAATACTTCTAAATTTTGACAGGCACAGGAGGGCTGAGGAATGAAGAAGGATTGTACAACCTTAATAAAAAAAAGGGATCTGATCAGCGTATGCGGTACGGACTGCGGCGCATGTTATTGTTTTGGAGAAATGTGTAATGGCTGTAACGCATGCGAAGGGAAGGTTTTTCACGCACCGGAGGGGAAAGCCTGTCCGATTTATGATTGTGTAAGAAATAACAAGCGTATGAAAACCTGCGGTGAATGCGGCCAGGTTCCGTGTAAGATATGGTATGGTACCAGAGATCCTAAGTTCTCAGAGGAGGAATTTAAAGAAAATGTGGCAATGAGAGTACAGGCTTTGCAAAGCCTGTACTGCCCGTAACAATTCTGGAAGGCAGGATTACATTGCAGGCAGCAGTGGAGGAGGCCGACTGGCAATCGCAACAGCGGAAGTCCCGGAGCGTCACAAATGAAGAGCGCAACTGAAATCAAGCAGCATGCTTTCCTGCGTTCTATAATAAGGAAAGAGCGATCGGAAGAGGAGAGACGGATATGTACGAATGGCAGAGGCAGATTCAGAGTATTGTGGACGAAATCGACCAATGCATTAAGCAGCATAATGACGAGGCACTGACGTTGCGGCGTCTTGCGCAGAGACTTGGATATTCCGAGTACTATACCACAAGAAAGTTCAGAGAGATATCCGGTATGCAGCTTAAGGAGTATTTGCGGCGCAGGAGACTGGCATTTGCCTTGAAGGAAGTGCGGGACAGTGATCGGAGCATTCTGGACATTGCGTTAAATTATGGATTTTCCTCTCATGAAGCATTTACCAGAGCTTTCAGAATGATCTATGGCGTTACGCCGAGCCAGTACCGCAGACATCCTGTGCCGGTAGTCCTTCGTACGAAAATCAATGCTTTCGACCGCTACTTTTTAGGATTGGGAGAGGTTGGCATGATGAGATCGACAGAGGACATTAAGATTTACTTTATTACGATTCCGGCTCACAAATTCCTTCATATCAGGAATTACGAGAGCAACGGGTACTGGGATTTCTGGCAGAAGCAGAGCCTGATTCCGGGGCAGGACTGCGAGACAATCTGCGGGTTGCTGGACAGCATCAAGGGAAAGCTGGACGATAGGGGCGGCAGCGAACCTAACAGCGGCGGCGGCCAGATTATGGCATATATTAATGATCCCAGGGGCAGACTGTGCGGATGGGGCATTCCACGGGCGGAGTGCTATGGAGTGCGTCTGGATGCGGATTATCAGGGCGACGTGCCGGAGCAGATGATTATGATGGACGTGCCGGAGGCAGAGTATCTTGTCTTTGAGCATGGACCCTTTGACTATGAGCAGGAGAACTGCAGCGTGGAGGAGAAGATGGAGAAGGCGATGGCGGAATTTGACTATGAAGCTAATGGGTACTGTCTTGATACCACTCCTGGCAGGTTGGTATATTTCTATCATGATCCGGCGCGGTTCTGGAAGTATATTCGGCCGGTCAAAAGACTGGAAGCGTAATGAGAATCAATCCTCCGGCTGGATTTTGGTGAAACAGAGCTTACGGTATTTCTTCGGCGTGACTCCTTTGTGCTCCTGAAATTTACGGATGAAATAACTGATGTTGTCGAAACCCGCAGCAAGCGCGATCTGCGAAACGGGAAGCTCTGATTCCGTGAGCAGTTCGCAGGCTTTCTGAATCCGGTATTCGTTGACGAAGGCAATAGGTGTCTTGCCGATTTCCTGCTTGAAATAATGGCAGAAATAGTTCGGACTCATGTAGCAGATTTGGGAAAGCGTCTCAAGAGCCACAGGCGAGGCGTAATTTTCGTGAATATATTCTATCACTTTCTTTAACTTATTAATCGAATCCTCCTCTTTCGAGGAAGCGGTATGTTCCAGCAGATAATTTCCCTGAAATAATAATTCTATGATGTGCAGGATATGCAGCTTGATGCTCAACAGAGCGCAGGCCGGAAGAGTATGGTAGAGCGTCATGATTTCCTGCATATGGTAGAGGATTTTCTCTGCGCATTCCGGCAACAATACAGAACAGGAGGCAGGAAAAAGCAGCCTGCCGTTGGTAACGGGCCGGATGAAGTTATGCTGGCAGGCGTCATACAGCGCAAAGTTCAGAAATTCGGGATTGAACACGATTGCGTGGTGCAGAGATTCCCCCACGGATTTCAGCTCGTGCAGCTCGCCGGCATTGACGAAGCCAAACTCGCCGGGGTGCAAGGTCACAGTCCTGCCATGTATGGTCAGATTTAGAACGCCGTATTCCACATAAATCCATTCCCATTCTTCGTGCCAGTGCTGGGGAACGAAGTAGAACCCATCCCTGTCGTGCTGAGAATAGACCTGTAAAGGAAAGATTGGCGTTCCGTGGATACTTTTTTCATGGTATGGATTTGTCATAGGCGGCTCCTGAATCGTAAAATAGTGTTATTTTTGGGTAAGAATATGCAAGCATCATAAGCTTAGTTTTACTATACTAGAGAAAACAGAGAAGCACAATAGGCGATACGTAATCGAATAAATTGGAAGAACGGAGGGAAACAAATCATGGAAAAGAAGTGGTGGAAGAGCAGTGTTGTGTATCAGATATACCCCAGGAGCTTCTGCGACAGCAATGGGGATGGAATCGGTGATATCAACGGAATTCGCTCAAAATTGTGGTATTTGAAGGAATTAGGAATCAATGTTATCTGGTTGAGTCCTGTTTATCAGTCGCCTAATGACGATATGGGATATGATATCAGCGACTATCAGGCAATCATGAAGGAATTCGGAACGATGGAGGATTACGATCATTTGCTGGAGGAGGCTCATACGCTGGGGATTAAGATTATGATGGATCTGGTGGTCAATCATACCTCAGACGAACATGCGTGGTTTGTAGAAAGCCGTAAGTCCAGGAATAATCCGTACCGGGATTATTATATCTGGCGGGACGGCAAGGACGGCAAAGAGCCGAACAACTGGGGTTCCTGCTTCGGCGGCTCTGCATGGCAGTATGACGAGGCTACAGACCAGTATTACCTGCACCTGTTCTCCAAAAAGCAGCCGGATCTGAATTGGGAAAATGACGCGGTCAGAAAGAGCGTATTCGACATGATGAACTGGTGGTGCAATAAGGGCATCGACGGTTTCAGAATGGATGTTATCAGTATGATTTCGAAGGCGCCGGGGCTGCCGGATGGTACGGTGGGCGCCAGCGGATACGGGGATTTCGGGCCTTACTCTGTCAACGGGCCGAGGGTACATGAATTTTTGCAGGAGATGAATCGGGAAGTCCTGTCCCAATATGATCTGATTACCGTTGGGGAGTGCTCCGGCGTTACCATAGAAGAAGCGCAGAAGTATGCCGCAAGCTCCGGCGAGGAACTGAATATGGTCTTCCAGTTCGAGCATATGGACTTAGACGGCGGCGAGAGCTTCAAGTGGAACCATAGGAAGATGAAGCTGACGGAGTTAAAGGCGGTCATGAGCAAATGGCAGACTCAGCTTTACGAGAAGGCGTGGAACAGTCTGTATTGGTGTAATCATGACCAGCCGAGAATCGTATCCCGATTGGGGAACGACAGTCCCGCATGGCGGGAGAAATCCGCGAAGATGCTGGCTACCTGCCTGCATATGATGCAGGGAACACCTTACATCTATCAGGGAGAAGAGCTGGGAATGACCAATTATCCCTTCTCCTCGCTGGAAGAATTCCGGGATATTGAGAGCATCAACGCCTATCATGAGCTGACGGAGAAAGGAATCCTTACGCCGGAGGAAATGTTCGACTATATCAGCTATAAGGGAAGAGATAACGCCCGCACGCCCATGCAGTGGGAGGATGGCGTACAGGCAGGCTTTACCACAGGGACGCCTTGGATTGCGGTGAATCCCAATTATAAGGAAATCAATGCCAGGGAACAGATAGAGCGGGCAGATTCTGTATTCCATTACTATCAGAAGCTCATTGCCCTGCGTAAGCAGCATGACATCATCGTGTATGGCGATTACGAACTGCTTCTTCCTGACAGCGAGGAGATTTATTCCTATGTGCGTACTTACGGAGAGCAGAAGCTTCTGGTTATCTGCAACTTCACTGACAGGGAAATCGCGTATGAACTGCCGGAGGCGTTCAGGAACCGTAAGGGGGAGGTGCTCATCGGCAATGATAAGCGGCCGGAAGCTAAGGAGGCTATGGCGCTTACTCCCTATGAGGCTCTGGCGGTGCTGTATTAGCGGCAGACGCACGCTCTAATAATGAAATTTCTTCCGCTTTCCAAGCATAAACAAGCCTGTCACAAGCGCGGCCACGACCTCTGCCGCCACGACAGAAATCCAGATACCGTCGACACCGAAGATGAGCGGAAGAATCAATACCGCCGCCACCTGAAAAAGCAGTGCCCGCAGGAAGGAGATCAGAGCGGAAGTCACTCCGTCGTTCAGCGCAGTAAAGAAGGAGGAGCCATAAATCGCGATTCCTGAGAAAAGGAACGAGAAAGAGTAAATGGAAAATGCTCTTGCGGTCAGTTCCAGAAGAGAGGAATCGTAGCCTACAAATATTCTGGAAAGAGGTGCTCCAAGCACCTCCGCCAGTCCAAACATGCAGACGGAAAACGCGCCGATAATTACAAGGCTTTTCTTCAGGAGCTTTCGTACCTCTTCATAACGCCCGGCGCCGTAGTGATAACTGACGATGGGCGCGGTTCCGGTGGAATAGCCGATAAAGGCGGCGAGAAATATCATGTTGACATACATCAGCACGCCGTAAGCGGCGACTCCGTTCTCGCCGGCATATTTCATAAGCTGGGCGTTGTAGAGCATACTTACCAGAGAGATGGAGAGATTGCTCATCAACTCGGAGGAACCGTTGGTACAGGCTTTCAGAAGCGCTCTGCCGTCGAAGTGCGTCTTCGTCAGCCGCAGCAGGCTGGTATTTGGCTGGGCAAAATAGAACAGCGGCAGCAGGCCTCCCACGATTTGTCCAAGCGCGGTGGCCGCTGCGGCGCCCGGCAGTCCCCAGTGGAAGACTGCGACGAACAGAGCGTCCCCAATGATATTCGTTACGCCTGCCGCCACGGAGACGATCAGTCCAAGCTGAGGCTTCTCCGCCGTAATGAAGAAGCTCTGGAAGGCGTATTGCAGAATCAGGGCAGGAAGCGCCGCCAGAGTAATTCTGCCGTATAGTACGCAATTGTCAAGCATAGCGCCTTCTGCGCCCAGCAGCCTTGCCACAGGAGGCAGCAGCACAAATGCCGCTGCCATAATGATGATGCTGCTTATGATACATGTGTAGATAAACAGGGAGAAATATTCATTTGCTTTCTCCGGCTTGCCTTTTCCAAGGGTCAGCGCTACCAAAGCGCCGCCGCCGGTACCGAACATGAAACCGATTGCGCCGAGAATCATCAGAAACGGCATGATGAAGTTGACTGCCGCAAAGGGAGTCTTGCCTACAAAGTTTGATACGAAAAATCCATCGACCACACCGTATACGGATGTGAAAATCATCATAATGATAGATGGAAGGGAAAAGAGAAGCAGCTTCTTATAATCAAAATGGTCTGAAAGTTGAATTGTCATGTAAAACCTCCGTGAAAATATTCCCTGTCAGGATAGTTAAAAATCTGTGTGCCGGTTTAATTCTGTCTGGAGAAGCGCAAGAAGCTTCTGGTTCAGCCGCAGCATTTCTTTTCTTTCTTCTTCTTCCAATGCACCAAAGGCCCTCTGCTCCATTTCCATATAAGGAATCACGGTTCTCTGCGCAAAGGCGCGGCCTTTCTCAGTCAGAAAAATCTGTTTGTTTTTGCGGTTCTGTTCCGGGGACCGTAAGCTGATCATGCCGTCTGTTTCCAGGTTCTTAAGCGCAGTATTGATCGTCTGCTTGTGCAGGGACCACGTGCTGCATAATTCCGTCTGGGTAAGCGGTTCCGGGCTGTCGAGAATGGAATAGATAATCCAGAATACACAGTCCGTCAGGCCGCATAATTTCGCCAGGCCGCTGTAGAAAGCGTCAAACCGCTTTAAAATCTGATTGTATTGTGTCAGTTCTTCCTGTACGTTGTCTGCCATCCTGCATCCTCTTTCTGCGTGTTTTATCCGATTTCGGACTTTTATTTTAATCCGAAATCGGACTATTGTCAAGGAAAATATGAAAAAAAGGGGAATAAAAAAACAGGAGCATATCGGATTGATATGCTCCTGCGGTATTTACCACAATTGGAAGATGTCTCTGATGAACAGATAAGCTACTGTGAAGATCAGACCGATACAGAACAACAGCAGTCCGAAGGAAAGGCTTCGGGTTATCATGGCGTTGTTCTCAGCCCATTCCTCATGAAACATAGCAAATTTATGATCATAGTCCACGTGCTTAGGCTGTTTTCTTCGAAATGTCATATTGCCAAGTGTCTGGAAGAAGTCCGCTATTACAGCGCACATATGGCTAAGCGGCGTACCTTCTGCAAGCTCCTGCGGCAGTTTGCTGTCTTTGTAGATGGTCTTTCGCAGGAATACGACCACGGCGTCTACCATACTGTCCAGTATACGGCACAGGAAGCCGAATACTGCGGGCAGGATCCCGAGCAGCAGAGGACGGTAAACCATATCTTCCAGATCCAGATATTTATACCAGCGGTTCACATAGCTTCTCACAGACGATGAGGCGGATGTTTTCTTCATCAGCCATAAGCGCACTATGACGAGATAGACGGCTGCACCGATGACAAGAGATATCGCCGCGCCCTTCAGATTCGTGAGGGAGAAGTAAGCTATCTTGTGCCCTGTGCCTGCTGTCTGCATGAAGCCCTGTCCGATGTCAGCCAGCCCATCCATGACGATACCGGGGAAGAATCCCATAACCGGCAGGAGGGTTGCGCTTAAGACAAGTGCGAAAGCGCTGACTTTATTCATATAGCGGCCCTTTAAGGCGTCATATTTGGCCTGTGTGGCTTCGTCTGCATTCTTCTCAATAAAGATGCAGACATACAGTTTAGTCATATATGCTACGGTAAGACCGCCGCTGATCAGGAATATCCATTCAATCCCCTTCATCATGCCGGCGTCGAACATTCCGGCAGTCTGTCCTTCCCGCAGTAATTCGATGTATTCCACAATGCTTTCATGAATCAGGGTCTTGCTGACATAACCGTTCCAGAGCGGCACACCGCCGATACCGAGTGCACCCATCAGGAAAATATAGTTGAGCAGAGGTTTCCTGCGTCCGAAGCCGCGGATTTCATTCAGATCAAGCTTGTGTATATTCATAAAGACTGCGCCTGCCGCCATAAACAGAGCCAGCTTGATCAGAGAATGGTTCACCATGTGAAGCATACTGCCGCGCACGGCTAAGAGATTCTCTTCTCCGAGTAAGCCTGACATACCGACGCCTACCAGGATGAAACCAATCTGGGAAACCGAGGAGCAGGCAAGCGTTCTTTTCAGGTCAATAGAGAATAAGGCAAGGACAGCGCCGACGACCATCGTGCATACGCCGATCATCAGAATCAGGCTGCCCCAGGCAGTACTGCCCAGGAAAAGATACGATGTCAAAATCAAAATACCGTACATACCGGCTTTGGTCAGAATACCGGACAACAGTGCGGATGCGGGAGCCGGAGCAACCGGATGGGCTTTCGGAAGCCAGATGTGCAGCGGGAAGGCGCCTGCCTTGGCGCCGAAGCCAAACAGCATACAGACACCGGCGATCCAGAGCTTTGCAGAGTCCGCGCCCGCAGCCTGTGACAGACCAAAGGCAGCATAAGCACCGGTCAGTTCGTGGAAGAACAAAGTGCCGGTCACGTCATACAGCAGGAAAATGCCCATCAGCATCACCAGACCGCCGATTACCGCTACAGCCAGATAGGTTGCTGCCGCGCGCAGAGATTCTTTTTTCTCATCATGCGCTACCCACACATAAGAGGTAAAGGACATGATTTCGAAGAAAATAAAGGTGGTGTAGAAATCCGCAGAGAGGAATACCCCCTCCGTCGCGCCAAGCGTCAGGAGCAGGAACAGATAATAACGGTTCCTGTTGCGGTAATGGGCGAAGTATTCTTTGGAGAAAAGAGTGCTCATAAACCACATGAAAGCGGCAATCATGCCGTACACAGCACGGAAACCGTCTATCGTAAAATGCAGTCCCATACCGCAGACATAGGGGATCTCCACCAGGATTCCGGATGTGCCCGCGGTCAATACCTGTATCAATAAATACAGGGACAAGGCAAAAGTAATACCTGTAATAACATCGGCGAAACGGCTTCGAACCTCTTTGTGGAACCGTCCCAGAAGATAGCAGAGGATTGCCGATACCATAGGCAGGAAAACAACTGTGCAAATAAGAGTATTCATATCGGACACCTCCTTAATACAATCCCGCCGCCACATCATAGAAGAAATCTACAAGCGGCTGGGAATAAACACCAAACAAAATAATGAAGAAAGTAAATACAAATAACGGCGCCAGCATTTTCCAGTTAGGATCCTTTACACCCTCCAGCGTACTGTAGTCGAAATCCTTGCCGGGGAAGAAAGCGCGCACCACAATAGTCAGCATATAGATTGCGGTCAACAGCGCGGAAATCAGCAGACAGACAATTCCGAAATAAGCAACCGTATTGCCGCTTTCTACTGCGGCGGACGCAAGATTCCATTTACTGATAAAGCCCGCAAGACCGGGGACACCCATAAGAGCGAGAGCCGATACGGTGAAAACGCCGAAGACACAAGGCATTTTATAACCCATGCCGTCCAGCTCATGCACATAATTACGCTCCGTCTGATGGATGATCGCGCCGGCACAGAAGAAGGAACTGATCTTCATGACAGCATGGATGATCAGATGGGACAAAGCGCCTACAAGTCCAAGCGGCGTCATAATCACAGCGCCGAAAAGAATATAGGACAGGTTACTGATCGTAGAGTAGGCAAGTCTCCTCTTTAAATGCGTCTCTTTTACGGCGCGGCTGCATCCGTACACAATTGTAAACATGACGATGATCATAACAGTCGTCTGCGCCCATGTGCCGCGCAGGAAATCCGTACCGAAGCTGTAATAGGTCAGCCGGATAATCGCGAAGGCGCCGGATTTAACGACGGCGACCGCATGAAGCAGCGCGGTTACCGGAGTGGGAGCTACGCCCGCCTGAGGCAGCCAGGAGTTAAAAGGACAGACGGCCGCTTTGACGCCGAAGCCCATAAACGCGATTACATAAATCAGCAGGAGCACGTTGGTCTTATCGCCGATCCTGGCAGGATCCAGTACGCCGCCGAGAATAAAATTATTGGTAGTACCGTATACAATGATCATAATAAGGCCAAGGAAAGCGAAGGCCGCACCGCCCAGGGAATAGTACAGGTACTTCCGGCTGGCGAGGATCGCCTCTCTGGTCAGCGTATGCATCACTAACGGCACGGTAACGAGCGTAAGCAGTTCATAGAAGAAATACATGGTTAAGAGGTTCGCCGCAAGCGCGATACCCAGCGTTACGCCGTAGGTCATCGTATAGAACAGGAAGAAGATCTTCTCATGCTCTTCCTTAGTCATATACTCAAAGGCATACAGCGTGGCAAAAGGCCACAGCGCGGAAACAAGTCCGGCGAAAACCATACTCAGACCGTCCACCCGGAAACTGATATTCAAGTCTCCCGTAAAGTGGGCCAGTACAAAGGTACTGTCGGAATGGTGCAGCATCAGGTACCATACGAGGATACTGTTTAGGATTACCGCGCATTCCAGAAAAATCTCCCAGTGGCTTCTCTTCTTAAAGGGAAGCAGCGGTACAAGGATTCCGGCTATAAACGGAAGTAAAATTACTAAGATAATCATGTCTGCTTCTCCTTTCTTATAATATTGTGCTGACAATCTGCGTCAGATAATCAATAACAGGCGTCGGGAATAATCCGACTAAAACGGATAAAACCGTCAGAATAACCAGCGGTATTGTCATCAGACGGGATGGTTCCCGCTTCTTAAAATGCTCATAGTCATAATCCGCTCCCGGGAAAAAGCCCTGAATGGTGAGCGGCAGCAGGTAGCCTGCCGTAAGCAGGGCGCTGACAAGCAGGATCACGGGACCAAGCCAGGAAAATACCGGAATGGAACTGTGTAAAGAGCCGGTTGCCAGATACCATTTGCTCACAAAGCCGCCGGTGGGCGGAATACCGATCAGTCCCAGAGAGACGATCGTGTAGCACCACATCGTAAGGGGCATTTCCTTGCCAATGCCGCGCAGCTCGTCCACCCTGGTCTTGCCGGTGGTGTAGATAATAGCGCCGGCGCAGAGGAACAGGGCCGACTTGATAAATCCGTGTGCCAGCACATGTAGCAGTCCGCCTGTTACAGAGCCTGCGTCCATGACGGCAAGTCCGAACAGAATATAAGAAAGCTGGCTTACGGTAGAATAGGCAAGTCTTTTCTTTAAGATCTTCTCGCGGTAAGCAAGCATTGACCCCATAAACACGGTAGTCAGAGTAAGAACAAGCCATGCGGTCTGTACCCAGGAGCCTTGCAGGAAGGAAACGCCGAAGATGTAGTAAACCAGACGGACGATGGCAAGGATACCAGCCTTGACGATTACAGCGGACAGAACTGCGGATGCCGGGGCCGGAGCTACCGGATGGGCGGCAGGCAGCCATGCATGCATAGGAAACATGCCCGCTTTCACACCAAAGCCAAGGATCATCACGAAAGCGACGATCAGCAGAAGTCCAGCGTGTTCCGTCATGGCAGAGGACGTCAGTACGCCGCCTGCGGTAAAGGATAAGCTGTCGCTGTATTTATGGATAAAATAAATACCAAACAGGGCAGCGTAAGCGCCGCATAAGGAATAGAATAAGTATTTCAGTCCCGCCATGATGGCTTCCCGGCTGCCGTTATGTAAGACTAACGGCATGGAGGTTAAAGTCAGCATTTCAAAGAACAGGTAGAAGGTGATCAGATTGCCTGCAAAACACAGTGCGTTCAGCACGCCGAACACAATCAGATAATAGCCGTAGTAGCGTTTCTCCTTCGTCTCGTGTTTCATATACTCGAAGGAGAAAAATCCTGCGCAGAGGAAAATAATCATGGTCATTGCAGAGAAGATAACGCTCATTGCGTCCACTCCAAAGCAGACCGGCAGCGACTGCGTCAGATAAAATAAAGTAAAACCGGTACCGTACGCCGTAAGCAGCGTGGCAGAGACCAGCACGCCTGTCAGGACGAAGCAGATACCTGTCGTGATCAGCAGGCTTCGTCTGTCGGCAGCTTCTTTCTTTATCAGAAGACAGGTTCCGGCAAGAACCGGAAAAAATATGGATAAAAGAATCAGATACATGTCGCCGCCTCCTTATGCAAACATGGCAAGTCCCTGTTCAATCATGTCTACGATCGGTTGGGAGCTGATGCCTAGAATAATATTTAAAATAATGAAGAATACCAGTACAATGGCGTACAGCTTCATATCTTTAAAGGTAACGCTGGGATACGAGGTTTCTTCTACCGGCGTATAAATCCGGATGACGGTCTTCATAAAGTAGATTGCGTTTAAGATGGTACTGATACCCAGGACGATCAATGCCGGAAGCATTTTGCCATCTACCTGTACCGCCGCCTGCGCGAACAGCAGCTTGCTGATAAAGCCGGAGAATAACGGCACGCCTACCATGGAGAGGGAACCTACCGTAAAGGTAACGCCCGCCCATTTGTTGCGGTAAGCGGATCCGGTCAGCTCGATGAATTTACGGCTGCCGCCGGAGACGTCTGTCAGGCCGATTACAGCGATAAATAACAGGGATTTGGTAGCCGCATGGGAGAGAATATGGAATACGCTGGCAACCATACCGTACTGGGTGCCCATACCGAAGCCCATATAAATATATCCGATCTGCGCAACCGATGAAAAGGCGATCATTCTGCGGATATCGTTCTCCTTGATGGCGCTTAAGGATCCGAAGATCATACCCATCAGACCGAAGACGAACAGCACGTCGATAATCCTTGTGTTATTGAATATATCGAAGCCGACTACACGGTAAATAATTTTAATTAATAAGAAGATATAACCTTTGGACACCAGGCTGGAGAGCATAGCCGCGGAAGAAACCGTGGAGTAGCCATAAGCGTCGGGAAGCCAGGCGTGGAATGGAAATAAAGCGCATTTAATGCAAAGTCCGACAGTCATTAACGCGATAGCTACGATCAGGGGAATCGTGTATTCTCCCTGCGCCACGATGGCGGCGATGGACTCCTTCATATTGCTCATTAACAGATGTCCGGTGAGGTCGTAGAGCATACATAATCCTAAGAGCAGCAGACCGGAACCAAGCAGACTCATAATCATGTACCGGACTGCGGCTTCGATGGTTCTGCCTACCTGGCGGATCATGATAAGACCGCAGGCCGAAATGGTATTGATCTCCACAAATACATATGCCGTAAACATATCGTTGGTGTAAACCAACGCCAGCAGAGAGCTTAACAGCAGGTTTGTAAGCACATAATACAGAAAGATTTTATTCTCTTCCACTTCCGCGATTAGTTTGTGCTGACCGCCCAGAAGAGACAGGAGCATGATGATGCAGAAAAATAACGCCATGCCTGCCTCAAGAACGCCGGCGCGGATCTCATTGCCCCAGGGAGCGGGGAATTTACCCATTACATATACGAAGGACTCTCCGGTAGAGAGCGTATAGAATAAAGTGCAGGCGCTTAATATCGTAACAGTCGTCAACAGGACAATATTGATCCATCTGGCAGTCCTGCCCTTCACGCCGGAGCTGATGATACCGGCAAACAGGCAGAGCATGATGGAGAAACAAGGAAAATTCCGTATGAAATCCATTTACTGTCCCCCCTTTTTCAGTAAAGTAGATATTTCGTCTAAATCGAGCGTATGGTAGCGTCTGTAAAGACGGATGGTCAGAGCCAGCATCAGGGCGCTGACAGAAACGGACACAACGATACCGGTCAGCACCAGACCGCTGGGTACCGGATTGATATAGGCTTCGACGCTCGTAACGCCGTCTGCTACGATCGGAGCCACACGCCCCTTGATATAACCCTTTTCTGCCAGAAAAAGATAAATCGCAGTATCCATAATGTTAAGACCAATAATTTTCTTAATCAGATTAGACTGCAGCAGCAGATTGCCGAAACCGATGCCAAACAGGATCATGGCGACGGCTTCGCCGTAGTTCGTAAATAAATTCGCGCCCATTTTACAGTCCTCCTCTTCTGAATAATGCGTAGAATGCGTACATCGTGCATGCAACCTCCAGACCGACGCAGAAATTAATCGGCAGGATAATGCCGCTGCTTAAAATATGTCCCGGAATACCCAGCGGGATATGGTTCTCGATACCGTTCGCGCCTGTTATATAGAAATAGCCGCCGATAAGCCCATACATACATAGCGCTGTGATCTTCGCAATTTTGTAAACATGCTCGTTAAAGAACTGCTGTGTTTTCTTGAAGCCGAAAGCGCATACATACAGAATCAGTCCCGCGCCCATGATAGCGCCGCCGGAGAAGCCGCCGCCCGGGGACAGATGTCCGTTTAAAATAATGTAAATGCCGAAAATAAAGATGATCGGACATAATACGAAAGCAACGCCCTGTAGGATCATGTCGTTTTTGGGCTCGAACCGTCGGTCATTCTGTACTTCCTGCTTCTTCAAAAGTTCGTCGTCGATCATCAGAAGAATCATGACGCAGCAGGTTGCAATGAACAGTACGTTGGTTTCGCCGAAGGTATCGAAGGCCCTGTAGGTCAGGATCATACCGGATACAATATTGAGCGCGCCGGTCTCCTCAAGCCCCTGCTCAATATAGCGCTCGGCTACCGTGTTGTTAGCCGGATTCGAGGGGTCGCCGGTGGGCGGCAGATAGGAAACGGTTACCAGCAGAAGGCCTACCAGGGCAATGCAGAATATAACAGCCGATATAATATAGATCCGGTGAAATGCCCTGAGCAGCTTATTGTGCTGCGTATCGTATACTTTGTCGCGCAGCATTTGGGTTTCGCTCATACGCTCAAGGATGGTGGTGTCGGGAATTACTTTTTCTTTCTGAGGATGCATTTCCACCACGCCCACATAGGGATCCTTTGTGCCGGATAACCAGCGCAGGAAGCGGAAAGCACCTGTTTTTTCATATTCTTTTTGGGGTTTTAATTTACTCATGGAGGTCTGCCTCCTTCTTTTTCTCTTCTTTTTCAATACGGATTGCCTGTATCTTCTTAAGGGTTGCGAAGAACAGGATACTTGTAACGCCTGCGCCTACGGCGGCTTCTGTGATTGCCAGATCCGGTGATTCCAGACATACCCACAGAATGGACATGATCAGACTGTAGGACATGTAGATCAGAACCGAATTCAGAAGATTTTTAGAGAAGCTGACCGAGACTGCACAGACAACCAGAAACAATAACAGAATTAATTGAAAAGTAGTCATGATGCTTCGCCTCCCGTCTTATCTGCGGACTGTGTATCGCTGCCAGCCGTGTCTGCCGCCCGGTGTTCGTCTGCCTGTGACAGCTCCGCTTCCAGATCTGACAGATTTTCATAAATAGTACAATGTGCATCCAGATTTTCGTTGGTGGCAACTTCCAGTCTTGAGAGTACGTGAGAAGATACCGGAGAAGAAAACCATAAGAAGCATACGATCAGCATAAGCTTCAGGGTGGTGAAGTTGAGACCCGAGAAGAACATCAGTCCGACAAGGCAGGCGCTGATGCCCAGCGTATCGCCCATGGCGGCGGCGTGCATTCTGTTTAAAACATATTTCAAATGAAAGACGCCGAAAATTTCGGTAAAAAAGATTACCAGCCCGCAAATCAGGAATGCGCTCCCGACGATGAGCCTGAACCAGTCAACGATTCCCATCAGAATTACCTCCTTCTTTTGTATTCGAATCAGGATTACGTGTTTCCTCGCGTTTCTCCGTGTAGATGCCTATGTATACCTTGGAGAGAACGACGACTGCCAGAAAACTGATCATGGCATAGATCAGGCAGACGTCTACCAGATAACCCTCGTTCAGCATAAGCGCCAGCACCGAGATCATGACCATAACCATTGTACCCATCATGTTCACCGCCATCAGTCGGTCGGCAATACGGGGACCCCTTACGGCGCGGATCAGACAGGCGAACACCATAAGCGCCAGTATAATGACTACTGTTATATAGATATAGTGAAAAATCATCTTACGCCACCCTTTCTATCCTTTCCAATAATTGTACGAATATGGAAGAATCGATTCCTTCCGCCAGACTTTTGTCCAGACAGTGCACCGTATATTCGTCATTTTCCAGCGATACGGTAATCGTGCCCGGCGTCAGCGTGATGGAATTGGCGAGGAGCACCTTTGCAAATTTGGTATTCAGATGTGTCTTGAAATGCACTACTGCCGGTTCCAATTCATATTTAGAGGTATACACCATCTTGAAAACCTGTCCGTTGGCTTTCAGGATTTCCACGATCAGCACAATGCAGTAATGGATGACGAGCGGTGTTTTCTTGATCAGAATCAGATCCATCTTAGGGCTGTATCCCATGAACTTGCATATAAATCCATAGATCAGGCCGGCGATCACCAGACCAAATGCCGCAATCTCCAGGGTAAACTGCCCGTTGAAGATGATCCATATCAGAAAAAATATGATATACATGTCCTATTTCCCTCCGAATAGTTTCTTCTTATTTATTATACATAGTTTTCAATCTTAGCTATTATGGACCTTGGACAATCCTGTGTCAAGATATATTTTTGTTTTTGTGAGGTTTTAGCGACTTCTTGGCAATGCGGGTTTACATGAGGCTTTGATTTATAGCTTGTCAAGAGTAGAAGTTTAAAGTATATTTAAAATGATTACTTATGATGCGGTTGACAGTGTGGAAGGAGAGGAGAGATATATAATGGACAAGCTGTATATTATTATCCCAGCATATAACGAAGAAGAAAATATACGCAATATTATACATGATTGGTATGATATAATAAATAGAATTGGGGGGGGGCAAACTCGTAATTATAGATGATGGAAGCAAAGATAATACATATTCCATCATGAAAGAATGTCAGTGCGAGATGCCTGACTTCATAGCTTTGACAAAAGAAAACAGCGGACACGGCGCTACTGTTTTGTTTGGTTATCAGTATGCGCTCTCACATCATGCAGACTATATTTTCCAGACGGATTCAGATGGACAGACGCTGCCGGAAGAGTTTGAACAATTCTGGCGTCAGCGGCACACATACGATATGATTATCGGGTACCGGAGAAACAGGGAAGACGGTTTATCAAGAAAATTTGTTACGAAAGTTCTTAAATTGACGATTCGTATGTGTTTCGGTGTAAAGGTGTCGGATGCCAATACCCCTTTTCGTCTGATGAAGGCGGATACGCTCAGAGAAAATATTGGTCTGATTCCGAAGGATTACAATCTGTCTAATGTTATTATTGCGGTGATTTATGAGAAAAAGAAATTGGCCGTAAAATACATTCCTATCACTTTCAGATCACGCCAGGGAGGCGCAAATTCCATTAATTTCATGAAAATAGTCACAATTGGCATTGCGGCGGTTAAAGATTTTAAAATGATTAATCAAATTATCAAGGGAGACGAGAAAAATGCATAGTCCGGTTAAGAAAGAATCAATGAGGGATGCCGGACTTGTGTTATTGCTTGCTGTTCTGGCATTTTTGTTTTCTATGCAGTGTTCCGTCCATTTATGGAAGAATGGGAATGTTTCCCCGGATTCGGCTGTTTATAAGACAGTGGCCTTTTATATAGATCAGGGATATATGCCGTATAAAGACACCTTTGATCATAAAGGCCCTTTATTGTATATCTATAACTGGCTTGGAATGCAGATATCTTATTGGAGAGGAATATGGGTAATCGAATTTCTGTCGCTTCTGTGCACTTTTGGGATACTCTATAAGACTGCAAGACTGTGCTGTGGCAGACTTTTGTCATGTTTTACGCTGCTTGCTGAGGCAGTTTTGTTGTCTGAGTACTTTGAAGGGGGAAATATGGTGGAAGAATATGCGCTGCCTTTTATTGCCGCAGCTCTCTATATTTTTCTGGATTATTTCTTGAATCAAGTCGTATGTAGAGGCCGGTTACTTGTTTGTGGTTTGTCGTTTGGAGCAGTATGTCTGCTGAGAATCAATATGATATCCATATGGATCGTATTTTGTATCGCAGTGTTCGCAGACGCTGTTTACCATAAGAAATACAGAGAAATAAGGTATTTTATTGCATATTTTGTTGTTGGTGCCGGAATCATATGCATACCGATACTGGCCTGGCTTGTGGTGAATGGAGCGTTTGAGGATTTTATTGCGGATTATTTTCTGTTTAATTTTAGTTATTCATCCAATTCGGTAAGAGCAAATGGTCTCAACAAATGGAAGACATTCTTATTCTATCTGAATGAACCTTTCTTACTTACGGCAGTTTCCTGCACGGCGTATTTGTGTGTGGTGAGAAAGAAGCTTCTTGATTACGCATATGGTATGGGAATCCTGATTTCATTGATTCTTATCAGCGTATCGGGAAAATCTTATGGCCACTATGGTATAACGTTGGTGCCTCTTCTGGGATATCCGTTCGGGGTAATCGGGCGCATGATAGAAAACGAGTTGAAGCGCGGATCATCATGGATTGTCGCCGGTCTGTTGATTCTCATGTCTGTGTCTGTTTTTCCTGCGTGGCTGGAGATAACCGGCTGCGCGGTAGAAAGTTATATACAGAGGGATATGCAGTTTGAAGAAACGGATATCAGAAATAAGATCATTAATGTGGTTGCGGAGAATACGACGGAAGACGATTTTATTACAGTCTATGGAAACATGGATGTTATATATGCCAGGAGCAGAAGACTGTCTGCGTCAAAATATTCTTATCAGGATCCAATTGGGGGAATCAACAGCGCCGTATATGACGAATATTTTGCAGAACTGGAGGAAACGTCTCCGAAATTAATTATTATAACGCCATATGAGGAATACGAATTGGAGCGTATAAGAGCGTACATAGACAGGCATGGTTATCAGTTGATTGCAACGTTTGATGAGACAGTTAAAGAGAAGCAGAAGGTGTACTGGGTCTATGGCAGAGAAGATGGGTGAATCTTATGGCTTGTGCAGATGATGACAGAATCGTGGATGAAGGAGGATATATGATAAAGATAATGAAAAGTTGGAAGCAAAGAAAGGTGTTTGTAAGCTCTAATGCTTTGTGGATTATGGCAGGCGTGTTTTCTTTGTCAGTTACGACAGGATTTTTTCTTGACCATGGTATGCCCTTTGAAAGTATGTCAGGGCAGGAATTGTTAATTTATGCAGCGTGTGTTTGTGTTCTGATACCTTTGTGTAAGTGTTTATTCACGTGGGCGTATGTGTTGATTGAAAAATGGGCGTGTAAGGAAATTAAGTGTGAAAATAGCAGAGTGGGGGAATGCGGAACGTATATGAGAACCTTTCTCGTAATTATACTATGCTGGATTCCGGTATGGCTTGCATATTATCCTGGTTTGTGGAATTATGACCCGGGACAGGTGGTGCAGTATCTTAACGGAGACTTTTCGAAATTTCATCCGCTTATTCATACACTGTTACTGGGGTTCTGCTATTCTGTGGGATGGAAGTATTCAGACAATAATATGGGTGTTATTCTCTATGATTTTATTCAGATGTTTATTATGGCGGGGATTTTTGCATATGCATGTACCTGGTTAAGAAGGCAGATAAGGTGCAGGACATACTATATTCTTACGGTTTTCTTTTTTGCAATTTTTCCCGTGAATTCGATTATGGCCCTCAGCACAACCAAAGACGTTATTTTTCTGGGCTGGTGCAGTTGAACCTCGTCATGGCAGTTCAATATTATGACAATATGTCAGATAATAATACCGCAAAAAGATATGTTCTCGTATTATTAATGGGATCTGTAACACTGATGCTTTTGTTTAGAAACAATGCCATATATGCTTTCTTTTTGTTTATGATCATGGGAGTTGTATATACGCGGAGGCAGAAGGAAAGTGTCAGGATTATATTGTTTATGATATGTTGTCTTGCCGTGTATTACATCGGCGATGTCTGTCTCACTAAAGCGCTGTCAGCGGACGACGGCATGATTCAGGAGGCGCTTAGCGTTCCGAGTCAGCAGTTCGGGAGAATATATACAGTTGCCTGTGCTAATGGAGATGAAGAAAGTAAAGAACTGATAGAAGCGTATTATACGGAGATGACGACTGAAAGATATAATCCCCATCTGTCGGATCCGATGAAAGGACACTTGGTAAATGTCGAATCTGCGGCAAAGGTGTTGGAATATTTCCGGACGGCGGGTAAGCTTTTGGTGAAATATCCACTCGTAAGTCTGGACTCTTTCTTATATCTTACGGAGGGAGGCTGGTATATTAATGATACATCTTGTGCAGCTATTTATGGAACAGGACTGGAAACCCGGCAGGGTTATCTGCTTACGGATGTAAAGGATCGTTTCGGAACGATAGAGTTTGGAATTGTACACCAGAGCAGGTTTCCTTTGCTGGAGAATATTCTGGAGCATGCTTTCTCAAATAATGAATATCAAAAGATACCTATATTGTCTGTATTGTTTGCACCTGCATTGTATTTCTGGATATTGGCGTTTTGTATGGTTGGTTTGTATTATGTACGGAATGTACGTTATCTCTATCTGACGGGCTTTTTGGGAATCTTATATCTAACAGTATTAGCCGGACCATGCATCATAGTCAGATATATGTATCCGTTTATAGTATGCAGTCCGGTTTTGCTTGCAATGTTGGTGAAATCTGTCCGTGTCTGTTATATGAACAAGGAGTATATAGATGGTGAAGAGGTATAATTTATATACCGCTTTTGCAAAGTAGGGATTCCATATGCCTTGCTCAAAAAGGTTGACAAAATGTGAAATAGTGGTAATATGAATATAATTCATATATAATTAATAGGAAAAGTAATGAATAAGCGTTTCGCAGGAAGCAGCAGGTAATTTCACACGCATAGATGCGGGAGAGTACAGACGCGGATATGCGGACGGCAGGGAGGACAAGGATATGAATTATGCATTGGACACCGTGTGCATACACGGACAGGGACAGAGAGAAGGAATCGAGACTACGGGTGCGATCAGTTTCCCGATATATCAGACGGCGGCGTACGCGCATCCGGGGGTTGGACAGAGCACCGGATATGATTATAATAGAGTACAGAACCCCACCAGAAAAGAGCTGGAGCGTATCATGACAGACCTGGAGCATGGAGTCGATACGATCGCTTTTGCCAGTGGGATGGCGGCAGTCAGCGCATTTATGGAGTTATTGAAACCGGGCGATCATGTGGTGGCGACGGACGATTTGTACGGTGGTTCTATCAGACAGTTCCGTCTCGTGAATGAGAAGAACGGCATACGGTTTACTTATGTGGATACTGCGGATCTGACGGCTGTGGAGGAAGCCATTCAGGAAAACACGAAGCTGATTTATGTGGAGACTCCCACCAATCCCATGATGCAGATTACGGATATCCGCGCTGTCAGCGATATTGCGAAGAAGCATCATTGTCTGCTTGCCGTGGACAATACGTTTCTGACTCCTTATTTTCAGAATCCGCTGGATTTGGGTGCGGATGTGGTACTGCACAGCGCGACGAAGTATCTGGAAGGGCACAACGATACCCTGGGCGGCTTCCTGGTGACGTCTCATAAGGAGATCGCGGAGCGGGCGCGGGAGATCGTAAAGACCACAGGAGCGGTGCTGGCGCCCTTTGACGCATGGCTGATTCTGCGCGGCATAAAGACGCTCTCTGTGCGGATGGAGAAGCACCAGGAGAACGCGCTTGCAATCGCCGGATGGCTGCAGAAGCATCCGAAGGTGAAGGACGTGTATTATGCGGGACTTGCACAGCACCCGGGACATGAGACCGCAGCGAAACAGTGCCGGGGTTACGGCGGTATGCTGACCTTCCATGTGGACAAAGAGGAGACGGCATATCACCTGTTGGAGCATATCAGGCTGATACAGTTTGCAGAGAGCCTGGGCGGCACGGAAAGCCTGATGACTTATCCCTGCACCCAGACCCATGCCGATGTGCCGGAGGAGAAGAGACGTGCCAACGGGATCGACGGGACGACGCTGCGCATGTCCGTAGGGATCGAGAATGTGGAAGATCTGATACGGGATCTGGAGCAGGCGCTTACGTAAACAAAAGCAATCCCTGCCAGGCGGCAGGCTTAGCAGGAAAAGGAGATTGATGATGAAATACAACTTTGATGAGATAATAGACAGACGGAATACGGACTGCCTGAAATATGACTTTGCATTGGAGCGGGGACTGCCGGAGGATGTGCTTCCCCTGTGGGTGGCGGATATGGATTTTCGGACGGCGCCGGGCATTATCGAGGCGGCGGTTCGGGACGCGGCTTCCGGTATCTATGGCTATACGGACAGCAAGGACGATTATTTCCGGGCGGTAGCGGACTGGTATCGGACATATTTCGACTGGCATGTGAAGCAGGAATGGCTGGTGAAGACGCCGGGCATTGTCTTCGCCATAGCTATGGCGATTCAGGCGCTGACGAAGGAGGGCGATGCCGTGATGATTCAGCAGCCGGTCTATTATCCGTTTCGTGCCGTTATCAGGGACAATGGCAGGAAGCTTATTAATAACGCGCTCGTGCTAAGAGACGGTCATTATGAGATGAATCTGGAAGATTTCGAGCAAAAGATCCGGAAAGAGAAGGTGAAACTGTTCGTACTTTGCAGTCCGCATAATCCGGTAGGAAGAGTCTGGACCAGGGAAGAACTGTTAAGAGTCGGGGAGATCTGTCTGAAATACGGCGTAAAAGTAGTCAGCGACGAGATTCACAGCGATTTCGTCTATGAGGGCAGCAGACATCATGTATTTACCACAGTGGACGCCCGATTTGAAGCGTTCAGTATTATCTGTACGGCGCCCAGCAAAACATTCAATCTGGCGGGACTGCAGGCGTCTAATATTTTCATTCCGGATGCCCGGATCAGGGAAGCATTCTTAAGGCAGATGTCTGCGGCGGGCTACAGCCAGCTTAATATGATAGGGCTTCACGCCTGCCGGGCGGCGTATGAGACGGGCAGGGAATGGCTGGAAGAGTTGAAAGTGTATCTGAAAGGCAACCTGGAGTTTGTCAGGGGATATCTGGAACAGAACCTGCCGCAGATTCGGTTGATCGAGCCCGAGGGTACCTATTTAATCTGGCTGGACTTCCGGGCGCTGGGGCTTAGTGAGGAGCGGCTGGAGCATCTCATCGTACAGGAAGCGAAGCTGTGGCTTGACGGCGGCGCGATTTTCGGCAGGGATGGGGAAGGCTTCGAGCGTATCAATATCGCCTGTCCGCGGGCGGTGCTTGAGGAAGCATGCAGGAGGCTGGAACGGGCGGTACACAGTCTGCAGGCAGAAAACCAATGACGGAAACGGGTGTCCATGTTATAATAATCTAAAGTTCGTATGCCGGAACAGGAGGACAGGGGCTGCGGCGAAGCTGTCCTCTGTTTGCGGCAGATGACGCAACGAGAAACCATAAGGAGAAAAGAGGACGCTATGAAATATTTAGTAATCGGCGCGGGCGGTACAGGCGGAAGTATCGGCGCATTCATGACGGAGGCGGGCAAGGACGTGACTCTGATCGCGAGAGGGCAGCATCTTAAGAGCATGCAGGAGCATGGCCTTAAGATGGAGACAACAGAGAAAGGAAATTATACGGTGAAGCCCGTTAAGGCCGTCGATATGGCGCATTATGCGGAGCGGCCGGATATTATTTTTGTCTGTGTAAAAGGCTATTCGCTGGAAGAGACGATTCCTTTTATACAAAGGGTTGCGAAGGAAAGCACGATCGTCATTCCGATTCTTAATATTTACGGAACGGGCAGCAGGCTGCAGGAAAAGCTGCCGGGGCTTCTGGTGACGGACGGCTGTATCTATATCGCGGGAGAAATCAAGGAGCCGGGCACGATCTGGCTGAAAGGAAATATTTTCCGAATCGTGTTCGGTGTGCGCAGGCCCGAAGAACTGCGCCCGGAATTGTTTGAGGTCGTGCAGGATTTAAAGGACAGCGGGATTGACGGCGTATTGTCAGATAATATCAGGCGGGACGCCTTGCAGAAATTCGCATATGTATCGCCCATGGCGGCGTGCGGGCTGTATTATCACGTGTCGGCAGGAGAAGTTCAGACTACGGGAGAGCCTCGGGATACCTTTGTAAAATTAATGAAGGAGGTAGACGCGCTTGCAGTGGCGATGGAGGTTCCGTTTCTGGTTGACATCGTGACGACCAATCTTCAGATTCTGGACACGCTGAATCCCACGGCGAACACTTCCATGCAGCGGGATGTCTACGCGGGCAAGTCCTCCGAAATAGACGGGCTGATCTATGAAGTCGTGCGTCTGGGGAAGCAGTACAGCGTGCCGACGCCGACCTATGAGATGATTGCGAAGTGGGCGAAAGAGCAGAATCTGGTATAATGGCCTTGTAATATTGACAGCGAAAGAGGATAAAACCAATGGAGAAGAAGTTTAAAGAAAGATATTTAGCCGGGGAAATAGAATTCGAGGAAATCGACGATTACAGTCAGGAATGGGGATTTGGCGATGAGCCGGTGACGCTTCGGGAGTATCTGGGGCTGAATGCGGAGGAAGAGGACGCCTGGGTCAGCATCGGAGATGAGGCGCTTCGGGAACTTCTGGATCAGCAGAAGGGAAGCGGCAGCGGTGCAGGAGTGCATTTCTGATGATATTTCTTAACCTCTTACCGGCAATTTATGACCTCTTGCCGCAAAACGGTTTACAGAAGCCCTGTTTCTTTATATGATGCAAAGGAAAGAAATAGCTTGCAGCGGGGGAAATATGAAGATCAGGATTGAAATTGATGAACATGCGGCGGAAGAGGAAATCGTTCTTCGCTGCAGAGAGTTGAATGAGGATGTTATCGCCATGCAGAAGCGGCTTGTGGGAGTCATAAACGAGGGCATGAAGCTGGCGGTGACGAAGGGCGATGCAGAGTATTATCTGAATCTGTCCGAAATCCTGTTCTTCGAGACGGCGGGAAACGCGGTGGCGGTGCATACGGTCAGTCAGATTTATACCACCACCCTGCGGCTCTATGAATTGGAGGAGCTGCTGCCCGCAGGCTTCTTACGAGTATCCAAATCCACTATCCTGAACGCGGAACGGGTCCGTTCGGTGCGCAAGAACATTACCGGCGCCAGTGAGGTGGAATTTGACGGTACCGGCAGGAAGGCGTTTGTATCGAGAAGCTATTTCAAATTATTGCTGAACAAATTAGAGGAAAAGAGGTTGAGAAAATGAGAAAAAAAGATATTACTCTGGCACTTATACTGATTCTGGTTGCGGTATATCTGATTGTCAGCAGGCTTCATCTGATGCCGAAGCTTCCGGTATTCACGATTCTGTTTACGGTGCTGTTTCTCTATGCGGCGTTTCGGGGATTTATGAGAAGACATTTCCTGGAAGCCATGGTGTCGTTAGGTATTGTGGGCTGTATCAATGATAATCTGCTGGGCATCGAAGAGCTTACGCCGTGGACGCTGATGGCTGCGGCTGTGTTGATCGGTATCGCGCTGGATATGATTTTCAGGGATAAAAGGAAGGATGTTTACATTGAGTCTGACCCTTATCGGAGTAATCACAATAACGGCCGTGTGGAGAACGGAGCGGACGGAGAGTTCGTTAAGGTGGAGAACAGCTTTGGTACGGTCAGTAAATATGTTAATTCCGGCTGCCTGCGTGAAGCACGGATAGACAATAGCTTCGGCACCTGCAATGCGTTCTTCGACAACGCCATACTTGGCAGCGCCTGCGCGCAGATCAGAGTGGAGAACTCCTTTGGAACCACGAATATCTATCTGCCCTGTACCTGGCGTGTGAATGTGTCCCAGGAGACCGCCCTCGGCGCAGTAAAGTTCAGAGGAAACGGCAGCAGCGCCCAGGACGCGCCTGTGGTGGACTTACGGCTGGAGTGCAGCTTTGGAGAGATTCTTGTGGTTTTTGAATAAACGGATACAGATTGCGGCCGGACTTTCATAAGTCCGGCCATTGCTTTTAGCCGGCTGCCATTTCATGCTTATGAAGATAGAATACAGACAGGCCCGCAAAAACGACGATATAAGCGGCGGAATTGACGCAGAAGGATACAAGGTCGATTTCCCGCTGTGGATTATTGGCGCGCATTCCCATGCTGTAGAGGGAATAAGGGTAGTATAAGCCGAAGCCCTTGCTTGTCATGAATAGTCCGCCGATGCCGCCCGCAAGCGCGATGCCGACAGGCAGGGCGAAGGAGCGGATCATAAGAGAGATGTAAAGCTGCACACAGCATATGGCCGTGCCGCCTGCGATACCGCAGACAAACCATTCTGAAGCGGCGGCAGGAAAGGGCGCTTGTATACCGCATAATCTGCCGCACACATAGAAAAGGGTGAAAATCCAGACGCTGCTTAAGACGGTCATGAGCACGGCGTGGAAGAGCTTACCCAGATACAGGGTAAGGCGCGGCACGGGAGCGGTCAGGAAGCTGTGCCAGTTGTGCCGTGTGTGTTCCAGCCGCCACAGGCAGGAGCAGTAAGTGCCGATCAGCGCCGGCATAAAGAAATAGCACAGAAACAGGGAGTGCTGCGACCAGAGAGAGAACCACTCGCTTTTCAGCAAGTCCAGGTTATTGAGATAATTAAAGGTGCCGAAGAAGGCGGATATGGCAGGCAGCGTCAGAAAGGCAATCCAGACGGGGCTGCGTTTTAGTTTCATCTGTTCTGTTCGTATGACTTTGATCAGTGTATTCATCGTATAATCTCCTTTTTATAGTAGTTATGCAGGCGTTTCTCAAGCTTCCCTGCGTGTAAACAGCCAGCGGCCCGTAATATAGAACACCGCCGCCCACAGGAAGATGAAGCCGTGGGACAGCAGTCCGTTTTCCGAAGTTTCCATCAGATAATAGGTCATAATGCGCGTCTGAGGATTCCAGTCCGCGCCCACGAACATGGTAGCGATATATCCGCCCCATGGAAAAAGGGATCTTAAGTTCCAGTTATACAGATACATTAAGATAAGTCCCAGCATAGAGCCGCACAGGCCTGTCACAAGCGGAATCATCTGGTTAAAAAACAGCATGGAGAGCGTAAGCTGCAGCAGATACAGCGCGAAGGTGCAGGCGATGCTTAAGAACAGATAGCGCAGATAGAGTCCCATGTCAGGCCGTCCTTCATAATGAAGGGAATGTCCCAGAAGTATCAGGAAGAGAAGCTGCGCGGCGTACATCATCAGGATGAAAAGCAGACCGCACAGTACCTTGGCGTTAAATAGTGTTCCTGCGTTTCGCAGCGTCCTCAACTGCTTATAGGTATTTCCCTTGTGCTCGATATCGGCAAGGCGGGAAGCCAGCACCGCCATAATCGTAGGCATCATGATGCTGTTTAGTAAAGGCATGGAATAAAGCGTGCCCAGCCATCCCTGCAGCCGTTCGTATTCGTCGGGGCCGCGGAAAGCCCATACGCACCACAGAAACTGTACTGCCGTCATGGCGCCGAGGGTAAGCCCGGTTTTTCTTCGTTTTATCTTATAAAATTCCATTTTCAGCGTTTTCATAGACTATGCTCCTTTCCGGTCAGTGACAGGAAGATGTCTTCCAGGCTTTTCTCTCTTTTTTCTACCCGGTAGAGGGAGAGGTTCTGGGAGATTAACTGTCTGCAGAGGTGTGCCACGCAGGCATCGTCTGTCATGGGAATCAGCAGATAGTCTTCCTCCACGGCGGCTTCTATGCCGTTCTGCCTGAGAATATCCAGGGCGACGGGCAGGTGGCTTGTGCGGAGGGCGATCTGCTGTCTGGCGTGGGAATGCAGCGCTTCCAGCGTGTTCTGATACACCAGCCTGCCCCGGCTGATGATGCCTGCATGGTCAGCCATCTGGTCGATTTCGGACAGCAGATGGGAGGAAACCACCACAGTCATGCCGTAGTCGGAGGGAAGCGTGCGGATCAGTTCCCGCATTTCCTGGATCCCCGCAGGATCCAGACCGTTGGTAGGTTCGTCAAGAATCAGCAGTCTGGGAAAACCCAGCAGGGCGGCGGCAAGGCCGAGACGCTGCTTCATGCCGAGAGAATAGTGGTTGACCTGCTTATGGCGGGCTTCCTCTAAGCGGACGATATGCAGTACCTTGTCTATATCTTCTTTCGGACAATTCTTTAAGGTCTGGATGATGCAGAGGTTTTCCTCTCCGGTTAAGTGACCGTAATAGCTGGGAGACTCTATCAGGGAACCGGTGTCCGTGAGGAGCCGGACACGGTTCTTCTCATTGACGGGGATGCCGAAGAGGGTAATGGAGCCGTTGGTAGGTCTGGCGAGTCCCAGAAGCATCTTGAGGGTGGTGGATTTTCCTGCGCCGTTGGGTCCTAAGAAGCCGTAGATGGCTCCCTCGGGTACCTGCATATTGAGGTGGCTGACGCAGATGTTTTTGCCGTATTGCTTGGTAAGGTCTGAGGTTTCAATCAGGTTTTGTGCTGCCATAGCTTTCTCCTTTTTTGTCTTGTTCATTGTCAGCAGATTTCCGATTCGCGGACAACTGCTTCCTGCGCGCAGTATTCAGTATAGGGAAAGCCGCTTACGGGCAGATGAAGACTTCCTTACATTTAGATTAAGATTCGCGGCGGGAACTTTTCAGAAACGGGGAATCACTATATACTGAGGATATAGATGACAGTGTTGCACGGGTTGTAAATGACAGTGGCGCATGCGGCTGCCTGTATTGCTGTGCGGCGGCAGAAATGATGAACGGAACGGGATTTGAAATATGACTTTATACGACTATACAATCATGCTCGTGGACGACGAGCCGGAGCTTCGCAATATGGTGAAGGGCTTCTTAAAAGAGGCTGGGTTTTACAAGGTCGTCACAGCAGCCTCCTGTCTGGAGGCGAAGGAGAAATTTATGACGGAAACGCCGGGCCTGGTGCTGCTGGATGTGATGCTTCCGGACGGAGACGGATTTGAACTGCTGAAGCAGTTAAGGCGGCAGTCGGAGGTTCCGGTGATCTTCCTGTCGGCACGGGATGAGGACGAGAACCGGCTGCATGGTCTGGGGCTTGGCGCGGACGATTATATCACAAAGCCGTTTCTGCCGCGTGAATTGATTCTGCGCGTGACGGCGGTGCTCAAGCGGGTATACAGGGTTCATGCTCTCCAGGATGAGCCGCCCCTTCTTCTGGGACAATGCAGGGTGGATTTTGGCAGCGGCGTAGTGCGCAGGGGCGATACGGAAACTACGCTGACGGCCAAGGAGTATGCCATCATCCGTAAGCTTGCGGAGAACAGAGGACGCATCGTTACGATAGACGCGCTGTGCGACGCGGTGTGGCAGGAAGGAAATTTCGGGTACGAGAATACGCTGATTGTGCATATCCGCAGACTGCGGGAGAAGATAGAGGAGGATCCTTCCCATCCGAAGTATTTGCTGACGGTGCGGGGGCTTGGGTATAAGCTGGTGTGATATCACGGGAGCCTGCGGCGCGTGGGAATGGATAGGAAGAAAGGCCTGCCCGCGGGGAAGCGGGTTGGAATGAGGCTCGGTATGCGAAGAAAGAATAATCAGTTAAATTGGAAAAAGGCCATGCGCTCGCTGCTGCGCGCCGTTGCGGGCATTGCCATGATTGCGTTTCTGGCAGCGGCGCTCAATTTCTTTTTCCTTGGAATCGCGCTGGTACAATACATGAAGCTGACGCCGGATTCCATTGGGAAAAGGGATATTGTGCCGGAAATGTACGTGGCAAAGCAGGGCTACGAGTTAAGCGGCGGAATGCAGGAGACGCTTAGAGAGAACGGCAATTGGTTGATGCTCCTGAATGCGGACGGACAGGTAATATGGGAGTTTGACAAGCCGGATGGACTGGCGGATTCCTACAGCCGCGCAGACATTGCCAGGATGGCGAAATGGTACCTGGACGGATACCCGGTGTACATGTATCTTTGGGAGGACAATATTCTGGTGATAGGGTATCCGAGAGATACGCTTTGGAAATATAATATAGAATTCTCGCTTTCCTGGATAGATTTCATCAAGGAAGTATGGCTGTATTTTCTGGCCATTAATTTTATCTGGATTGTAGGACTGGCTTTCTTCCTGCACAGGCGTTGGACGAGGAGCAAGGAGCAGGCGCGGCTGGAATGGATCGCGGGAATTTCTCACGATATCCGTACGCCGCTTTCGCTGGTGATGGGCTACGCCGATATGCTGGAGCGGGATCCGGAATTGTCTGCGGAGGAGCGGCAGCAGGCGGCGGTGATGAAGCGTCAGAGTATCGTTATGAAGGAGCTGATTGAAGATCTGAATCTGACTTCCCAGCTTGAATACTCCATGGAAGCGCTCAGGAAAAGCGTGGTTTCCCCGGCGGCGGTGCTCAGAGAGGTGGCGGCGTCTTTTCTGAATGACATGGGAGAGGAGCGGCTGCAGATTCAGTTGGAGATTGGCGAAGAGGCGGAGCATATCGTGCTGAAAGCAGACAGAAGGCTGCTCGTCCGGGCTTTCCGCAACCTGATCAACAACAGTCTCCAGCATGGCGGGCAGGAAGCGTGCGTACACATCCGCATTGCTATGTGGCAGAAACGGCATAGCTGCCATATCCGATTCGAGGATAACGGCGCAGGATATTCCGGGCAGGTGCTGCGCAGTCTGATGAATCCCAGGAAAAAGGACACTGACTGGCATATCCGGGGGCTTGGTATCGTACGAAAGGTAATCCGGGCGCACGGCGGCAGGATTGTATTCGGTAATCTGCCGCAGGGCGGCGGTTTTAGTGAGATCAGGCTGAGAATATCGCGCCGGATGCCGGCGGTCAGAGATTGCGGCGGAACTGCTTCGGGGTACAGCCGTAGGTCTGTTTGAAATTGCGCATAAAAAGCTTATAGTTGGTGACGCCGTGACGTTCTAAGAGAACGCCGATGTTTAAGTCGGTGTTTTTCAGATCCTGGAAGACGTGGGTCAGCCGTACGCTGTTCACATAGGCGGTGAAGGTGGTTCCCATGTTGCGCTTGAAGAAACGGCAGAAATATTCCGGGTTGAGAGATGCAAGCGCGGCGGCATCCTCCAATGGGATCAGGTCGGCGTAGTGCTCCTTCACATAGCGGATGACAGGCGCGAGCCGTTCCAGATTCTTCTGGCTCTGTACCTTGGCAGTATTGTCAATGGAGACCTGATAATGAGATACCAGCGTGTAGAGGAACTCATAGAGCAGACTGGAGAAACGCAGCGAATAACCCAGAGGCTTCCGGGCGTAAAGCTGTCCCATATCCGTAAGTATCCGGCGCAGCGCGGCGGCAGGCAGTTCAGAGCCTGGAGCGGCAGCGCAGGTTCCGGCGTCCGGGCCGGCGGTCAGATCGAAGCGCACGTGGTCGTATCCGGGGATGGCCTGTGCCAGAAACTGATAGGGAATCTGCAGAAGCTGTACCCGGGCATACTCATAAGTCCGGGTGGCGTGGATGGCGGCGGTGTTGATGACTGCGAAATCGCCTGCGGACAGGCGGCGTCTGCGCCGGTCAACGGTAACGTCCATCTCGCCCTCGTAGATATAAATGATCTCCATGCTTCGGTGCCAGTGTTCCGGGACGAAATCATTGACGCTCTCATAGAGTTCAAATCTGACATTGATGTCGCTTTCTACATGGACCTCTTCGTGTGTAAACTGTTCCATAAATCCTCCTCCATAAATCCTCCTCTGTGAATCCTGTGTGCGGGCAATTTCCGCAACACGGAGCAGGTTTCACAATGGCCGGATACAGTATTATTTTCTAAGATCTGCGTCAAGAAGTCAATATTGACCTAAAAAATAGTCATTAAAAGATATAGGAATCAGACCGCCGTCATGTTACACTAAGGCCATGGGTATTATAGTATAAGGACGTAACAGGAGGGCTATCAAAATGACAGCAGACAAAATCAAAGAACTCGTAGCGCAGATGACGCTGGAGGAGAAGGCGTCGATGTGTTCCGGCGCGGATTTCTGGCATACGGAAGCGGTGGAGAGGCTGGGGATTCCCGCAAGCATGGTTTCTGACGGACCTCACGGACTTCGGAAGCAGGATCAGGAAGGAGACCATCTGGGCGTTAATGAGAGTATCAAGGCGGTGTGCTTTCCGGCAGGCTGCGGTACGGCGGCTTCCTTTAACAGGGAATTGTTGAACAGAATGGGCGAAGCGTTAGGAAACGAATGCCAGGCAGAGGGCGTCAGCGTCATCTTAGGACCCGCGGTCAACATCAAGCGTTCCCCGCTGTGCGGACGCAACTTTGAATATTATTCCGAGGACCCGCTTGTGGCAAGCGAGATGGCGGGCGCGCTGATTCACGGCGTACAGAGTAAGAACGTGGGAACGAGCATCAAGCATTTTCTGGCGAATAATCAGGAGACGAGAAGAATGTCCTCTGACTCCCGTATTGATGAAAGAACGCTTCATGAAATCTATCTGGCGGCATTCGAGGGCGCGGTAAAGAAAGAGAAGCCCTGGACGGTAATGTGCTCTTATAATAAGATCAACGGCACTTATGCGGCGGAGAATCATAAATATCTGACTGAGACGCTGCGTGATAAATGGGGCTTCGACGGTTATGTGATGAGCGATTGGGGCGCGGTCAACAGTCGCGTGAAGGATTTGCAGGCGGGACTTGACCTGGAGATGCCTTCCTCTGAGGGAGCCAATGACAGGCTCATCAAGGGCGCTGTGGAGAGCGGCGAACTGAGCGAAGAAGTGCTGGATACTGCGGTGGAGCGTATTCTGAATATTGTGTTCCGCTATGAGGAGAACCGTGACAGGAACGCCGTTTTTGATAAGGATCAGGATCATGAGCTTGCCCGTAAGGTGGCGGAGGAGACGATCGTTCTTCTGAAAAACGACGGTGTTCTGCCCTTATCGGATAAGGAAGAGATTGCTTTTATCGGCAAATATGCCAAAAAGCCCCGTTATCAGGGGGGAGGAAGCTCCCATATCAACAGCCATAAGGTGACTTCCGCGCTGGACGCGGTACAGGGCATGAGCAGCATTTCTTATGCGCAGGGCTTCGATGACAAAGAGGATAAGACAGACGAAGCGCTTCTGGCTGAGGCGGTGGAGACGGCGCGGAAAGCTAAAGCGGCGGTGATCTTCGCGGGCCTTCCCGACGCGTTCGAGTCCGAGGGCTTCGACAGACAGCATATGAGGATGCCGGACTGCCAGAACGAACTGATCGAGCAGGTGGCGGCGGTACAGCCCAACACCATCGTCGTACTGCACAACGGCTCTCCCGTAGAGATGCCCTGGGCAGATAAGGTAAAAGGTATTCTGGAAGCTTATCTGGGCGGCCAGGCCGTGGGCGGCGCCGTATGTGATATTTTGTTCGGCAGGGTGAATCCCAGCGCGAAGCTTCCGGAGACCTTCCCGCTGAAATTAGAGGATAATCCGTCTTATTTATCCTATATCGGCGAGGGCGATATGGTGGAATACCGCGAGGGCATTTTCGTGGGGTATCGTTATTATGACAAGAAGAAAATGGATGTGCTTTTCCCCTTCGGCTATGGCCTGTCTTATACGACCTTTGCCTATGACAATCTTAAGGTTGATAAGGAGTGCATGAAGGATACGGACACCATGACGGTATCGGTGGATGTGACCAACACCGGCAGTATGGCGGGCAAAGAGGTGGTTCAGCTCTATGTGGCGGATAAGGAGAGTACGGTGATCCGTCCGGTGAAGGAACTGCGCGACTTCGCCAAGGTGAAGCTGGCGCCGGGCGAGAAGAAGACTGTAACCTTTACGCTGGACAAGAGGGCTTTCGCTTATTATAGTGTGAAGATTCATGACTGGCATGTGGAGACGGGCGAGTTCGATATTATGATCGGCCAGTCCTCCAGAGATATCGTGCTGACGAAGACGGTAACGGTGGAATCCACGGTGAAGCTGCCTTTCGTCTACACCACGGATACCACGATGGGCGATGTGATGAAGGATCCGGAGGCGTGGAAGCTTGTGCAGGGATTCTTCAAACAGGGTATGTTTACAGAACAGAATGATAATGCGGACAGCGAAGTGGCAAGCGAGGCGATATCGGATGAAATGAATGCGGCAATGGCGTTGTATCAGCCTCTGCGGGGACCGGTCAGCTTCGGCGGCAAGGTCACTATGGCTGACGTGCAGGCGCTGGTAGACCAGCTTAATGCCTTAAACGAGTCCGAGAACAATCGCTGAGCCGGACAGAGAATAGAACAACAATAACAATAAAAATAAAAAGCACAGCGGGCAAGGGAGGAAAAGCCTGCTGTGCTCTTTTTGACTGTTTAATGCTTATTCTGAAGCGCCGCTTCCACAAATCCCCTGAAAAGCGGATGCGGGCGGTTCGGCCTTGATTTTAATTCCGGGTGAGCCTGCGTCGCCACGAAGAAGGGATGCTCCGGCAGCTCGCACATCTCCACGATACGTCCGTCCGGAGAAAGCCCGGAGAGCTTCATACCGTGTTCTGTCAGGATGGCGCGGTAATCATTGTTTACCTCGTAGCGGTGACGGTGGCGTTCGTGGATGGTTTCTTCGCCGTATAAGGCATATGCCCTGCTGTTCTTATCCAGCACGCAGGGATAGGAGCCGAGCCGCAGCGTGCCGCCGATATCTTCCACGCCGTTCTGGTCAGGCATCAGCGCGATGACCGGATGGGTGGTGGCGGGATTCAGTTCGATGCTGTGGGCATCGCTGTAGCCAGCCGCATTTCTGATAAACTCCACGATAGATAACTGCATGCCAAGGCACAGACCCAGATAAGGCAGCTTCTGTTCTCTGGCATAGCGGATGGCATGGAGCATGCCGTCGATGCCCCGGTCGCCGAATCCGCCGGGCACCAGTACGCCGTTGACATCCTTAAGAATCTCGCTTACATTTCCTTCTGTGACAGTCTCCGAGTCCACCCATTTGATGTTGACCACGCAGCGGTTAGAGATACCGCCATGTTTCAGCGCTTCCACTACGCTGATATAAGCGTCGTGAAGCTGAGTGTATTTGCCGACTAAGGCGACGGTCACTTCGTCGGTGGGCGTCCGCAGAGATTCCACCATGGCTTTCCAGTCGGTCAGGTTCGGCTCCGGGCAGTCCAGATTCAGACATTCGCAGGCAACCTGGGCAAGATGTTCTTTTTCCATGGCAAGGGGCGCTTCATACAGATATTCTACGTCCAGATTCTGTAATACACGGTTGCTGGGCACGTTGCAGAACAGGGCGATTTTATCCTTGATGCCCTGATCCAGAGGATGTTCGCTCCGGCACACGATAATATCCGGCCTGATACCCATGCCCTGCAGTTCCTTGACGCTTGCCTGAGTGGGCTTGGTCTTCATCTCCTGAGATGCCCGCAGATAGGGAATCAGGGTTACATGAATCAGGATTGCGTTCTCCCGTCCTACTTCGTGCTGGAACTGCCGGATGGACTCTAAGAAAGGCTGGCTTTCGATGTCGCCCACTGTGCCGCCTACTTCAATGATGGCGATCCGCGTCTCCTCGTCTGTATAATTCCGGTAAAACCGGCTCTTGATTTCATTGGTAATATGCGGAATCACCTGTACCGTGCCGCCGCCGTAGTCGCCCCGGCGTTCCTTCTGCAGGACGGACCAGTACACCTTGCCGGTGGTGACATTGGAATTCTTATCCAGATTCTCGTCTATGAAGCGTTCATAGTGCCCCAGGTCCAGGTCGGTCTCCGTGCCGTCCTCGGTGACGAACACTTCGCCATGCTGAATCGGATTCATGGTGCCGGGGTCGATGTTGATGTAGGGGTCAAACTTCTGCATGGTGACCCTGTAGCCCCGCGCCTTTAATAATCTTCCCAAAGATGCGGCGGTGATGCCCTTGCCAAGACCGGACACGACGCCGCCTGTTACAAATACGTATTTTACTGCCATACTCTTCTCCCATTCCTGCTGCGGTTCAGTAAACCGCGGCTCCCGCTTAGTGTGTATATTTAGTGTGCATATATAATGTATATATAAATAAAAAAAGGCACTATGAGCCTTGCCCGCAGCGCCTTTGCTTTGATATGAAAAGTTTAGCACCGGTCGTTTTTGTTGTCAATCTTATTCTGTCAGATATAAAAATTTTATTAAGAAAAAATTGCGAATTGTTCATTCCTTTTTTATGGAATAATTAAAAGTGTTGTGCTACAATATAGAGCGTTAAAGAATATGCAGAGTTAATAGGCGGAAGAAAGCGCAGGAAACTTATGAGAGTGGGATTTGAC
>JAGAIZ010000024.1 GCA_017626325.1 Lachnospiraceae bacterium
GTCTTTGATTGATGAAGCCTACGGATTGGTCAGGGATTATATGGAGCCGGTACTTGTCCGTAAGGGAGAAGAGTTTCCGGCACCGGGTCATATGTATAGCTATTTGACCATTAGTATCATAGCGCAGAAATCTTTATCGAAAGAGATGAAGAAAGCCGTAAAGCATTTTAAATATGAAAAGGGATATCGTTTCAATATGCGCGGTTTTTCTCAGGCACATATTGTATGCGCCACATTAGAAGACGAAAAGGTCTATACCAATTACGTAGGGCGCAAATCGGCAAAGCTTTACATCAACAATTATACGGATGTAAAGGAAGGGAAACCCGGTTTCCGACAGATATTGGAAGAGCAGAAGATAGAAGCCTTCCGCCAATAATATGGCTTATAGAATAGAGCAATCTATTTCATATAAGAAAATTTAGTTACACTAAAGAAATTATACAAAATAGGAGGGAATTAGTGTGAACTCAGTCGTATTAATCTTACTGGCTATTGTTATCTTCGTAGTAGCATATCTTACATACGGCAGATACTTAGCTAAGACTTGGGGAATCGACCCAAGCCGCAAAACACCTGCTCACGAATTAGAGGATGGTGTTGATTATTGTCCTGCTAAGACACCTGTTCTTATGGGACATCATTTTTCATCCATCGCCGGTGCCGGCCCGATCAACGGACCTATTCAGGCAGCGTTCTTTGGATGGCTTCCATGTTTCTTATGGATCATCATCGGTGGTATCTTCTTTGGCGCCGTACAGGATTTCGGTTCCATTTTTGTATCCATCAGACATGAGGGTAAATCCCTTGGTGAAGTTATTGAGGAAAACATCGGACACAAGAGCAGAGTACTCTTCACCGTATTCGCATGGCTGGTATTGCTTCTCGTTATCGCAGCGTTTGCTGATATCGTAGCAAACTCTTTTGCCGGCAGCGAAGCAAACGGTTCCGTAGCTACAGCATCCATGCTGTTCATTCCTCTGGCTATCGCATTTGGTTTCTGCGTATACAGAAAGAATGCACCTATGGCTGTTGCATCTATTGTCGGTGTATTATTGCTGGCAGCCTGTGTAGCAATCGGTCTTGCATTCCCGATTATGTTACCGAAGAGCTTCTGGATTGGCTTCGTGTTCATTTATATCATGATCGCTTCCGTAACACCCGTATGGATTCTGTTACAGCCAAGAGATTACTTAAGTTCTTTCTTACTTTACTTTATGATTATCGCCGCTATTGTTGGTATCTTCGCTGCACATCCTGCAGTAACCGTACCTGCATTTATCGGTTTCAAGGTGGGAAGCAGCTATCTGTTCCCTGTATTGTTTATCACAATCGCCTGCGGTGCTATTTCCGGTTTCCACTCATTAATCGGTTCCGGTACAACATCCAAGCAGTTGGATAATGAGAAGGACGCTTTATTAGTTGGTTACGGTTCCATGTTGATCGAGTGTGTACTTGCAGTTATCTCTTTGATTGCTGTAGCTACTCTGACAACAGACGGACAGTTCGCAGCAGCCGGCTATGCTTCTCCGACTATCGTATTCGCAACAGCAATCTCCGGATTCTTTGCCACAATCGGTATGTCTGATGCAGCAGTAAACGCAACCTTCACAATTATTGCACTTGCAGTATCCTGCTTCTGCTTAACATCTCTTGATACAGCAACAAGACTTGGACGTTTCATGTTCCAGGAATTATTTGCTGACAATGAGACAGGTAAGAAGCTGAAACTGGATAATATGTACGTAGCGACATTTATCACAGCGATCTTAGGCTTTGTACTGTGTCTTGCAGGATATGCCAAGGTATGGCCGCTGTTCGGCGCTTGTAACCAGTTAGTAGCGGTTCCTGCATTCCTTGCAATCGGTACATACTTAAAGAAGCAGCATAAGAATAATAAAATGTTATATATCCCGATCGTGTTCATGTCCGTAGCGACTTTAGTATCTCTGTTCTTAACATTCAAGAACAATCTGGTTGCTATTATCGGAGGCGGGCTTGACGGAACAGCAATGTTTACGAATGTCTTACAGGATGTAATCATTGTACCGATCGTAGTACTGGCTGTCATCCTGATCATTGACGGCGGTAAAGTACTCTGGGGTAAAGAGAAATAAATCTGTCAGCTTCTCTGTCTTTTGATAAACCGGAAAATGATATGATTAGAGGAACCTATGGATTTTCTATAGGTTCCTTTTTTGTAACCGGAAATCAAAAAGCAATCGTACTAAGAAGATAATCTACATACTAAAAAACAATCCATTAAAGTTAAAAAAGCATAAAAATTTTGTAATTTTATTGATTTTTTTGTGCAAATTATATATAATAATAGTATCTTGATGAGAGAATGTTATCTATCTTTTGATAAACCGGAAGAGATCGACGCTCAAAATATCATCATAGAAAGGGGCAGTTAGATATGAACACAATTATTACAATAGGTCGTCAATTTGGTTCTGGAGGCCGTGAAATCGGTCAGAAGGTGGCAGAGCACTTCGGTATTAAATATTATGATAAAGAATTATTATCCAGGGCAGCAAAGGAGAGCGGATTCTGTGAAGAGATGATACAGAACCATGATGAACGTCCGACGAATTCCTTCCTGTATAATCTTGTTATGGACACATATTCCTTTGGCTATAATTCTTCCTCTTTTGTAGATATGCCAATCAGTCACAAGGTATTCTTAGCGCAATTTGATACGATCAAGAAGATTGCAAACGAAGGTCCCTGCGTAATCGTTGGCCGGTGCGCTGATTATGCTCTGCATGACTATCAGAATTGTCTTAGCATATTTGTTCATGCGGACGAGAAACATAAGATTAAGCGTATCATGGAGCGTTTTGACGATGTTACAACGGAGCAGAAGGCCATTGACATGATGAATAAGAAGGATAAGCAGCGCCAGAGTTATTATAATTATTATTCCTCTAAGAAATGGGGACGCGCTGACAACTATGACTTATCCATTAACAGCAGCGTCCTTGGTATTGAAGGTTCCGTTAAGCTGATTACCCAGTTTGTTGAGGATTTTGAGAATCGTTAGTTTTTGGCATCTTTACCGAATATCCTGATTATCATGATATTCTTCATAATATAATGTTTTATATAATGATAAGTTTATATAATGCCATCAGATGGCCTGTCGTACTTGTAATAATACGACAGGCCGTGTTTTTTCTTTTATTCCTGATCTTATATAAAGCCGCTTGATCTTCTGAAGCAATATTCTGTCAGAATCAATATAAAAGTATATATTTGAATGAATCTGCTTTGAAAGTCAATGAATATCGGGATGGAATATGTGTCCACAGGCAGGTTATAGAAGCGCTTTAGAACTATGCGCAAAACACAAGTTTAACGAATAGTACATTTGATTTCTTAAATCTATTTTCAAAATATTAACACTTCCTCTGAACTATTATATTTGGTAATATAATTCCGATAGCTGTTTTGCTTGTCACGCAGCTCTTTTCTGTTTTTGATTCGTTCATGAGCCTCATGATAATCCTGCACCGTATTCATATTGCTGACCGAATTCTTTCTTGATTTATGGCGCATATAGACATATATGATGATCACGAAGACCATTGTTGCGACAATAACCCCAGCCATAATTATCCATCCTTTATTCCGTATTGTACAGCTTCATAAATGCTAACATTAAAAACTGCATAAAACAACCTGCATTAATATAAAATCCCGCACAAAAAGCATTATTGTATCAAATCAGCCGTAATATGCACATTCCTTATAAATTCCATCAATATTAGGCATTTGCGAAACTCTTCACAACATAACTTTAATTGTGCAAATTGTATAACCATAAGCAGCCCCTTGGAAGACGCCGGTACTTGGCGAGGTTTTTTCGAGCCTAGTATCCGCTGCGTCTGGAACGGAGCGAAAGCGCGGCTGTGTTGGTTATACAATTTGTGCAATTTCAACAAGGATGAAGGAGTTTCGCAATTACCTATCCATCATTATGCGCATTACTTACAGATTTCATCAGAATCCAACAGAATCGTAAATGGACCGTCGTTAAGCAGAGAAACCTTCATATCGGCGCCGAATTCCCCCTGTTCAACCTTAATGACAGATTCTTTGCATTTTTCAATGATATATGCATACAAGTCATTCGCAAGCCCGGGATTGCCTGCATCAATAAAGGATGGACGGTTCCCATGCTTACAATCGGCATAAAGCGTAAATTGTGAAATAATTAACAATTCTCCGTTGACCGATGACAGATTCAAATTTGTCTTACCATTTTCGTCACTGAAAATGCGAAGGTTCAATAATTTATGAATCATTTTATCCGCAATTGCCTTCGTGTCTGTATTGGAAACACCCACCAGGACCAAAAATCCCTGATCGATTGCTCCGATCGTATGATGATCCACCGTTACACTTGCCTTCTGAACACGCTGTATCAAAAATCTCATGCTAATCCTCCATGCCAGAGCAAAATTGTGTGATTTTTCAATCTAATCTTCCATTCTGGGAAGCTTGCTCTTCTATTCCTGCTTATTCTTTGGCACAGCCGGCTGTTTTGCCTGATCTTGCTTCGTCGATGTATTATCAGTCATTTCGCCATGTTTTTTTCTCTTTTTTACCGGAGGAACATATTGTGTAAATTCTTTCTCATCATTGATCTGTCCTACCGTCATATAGGGCTGTATCTGCGTCGGAAGCTCCTTCTTCCTGAGAAGCCTGTTCACTACCGATCTGACTGCGGCATAGAATACTGCAAAGATCGGTACGCCGACTACCATCCCCAGGACGCCGAACAATCCGCCGAATATGGTAATTGCAAAAATAACCCAAAATCCGGATAAACCGGTAGAATCACCCAAAATCTTAGGTCCTAAAACATTGCCGTCAAACTGCTGTATGATCAGAATCAAAATCACAAAATACAACGCCTGTTTCGGATCAACCATCAATACCAAAAACGTACTTGGTATGGCGCCTATGTATGGTCCGAAAAAGGGAATTACATTGGTCACGCCGACGATAACGCTGACAAGAAGCGCGTAGGGCGTGTCAATAATACTGGTGCAGACAAAACAGATGATACCTATGATAATGGAATCAATAATTTTACCGCCGATAAAGCCGATAAAAGTACTGTGAATAAACCGGAAATTGGTTATCAGCTCATTTCCTCCCTTACGGTCAAATAACGCATACGCAATTTTCTTCGCCTGTCCGGCAAACCGCTCCTTACTGCCAAGCAAATATATAGAGATAATAAATCCGATAATAAAATTCCACATTGCCTTAAAGATGCCTATTACGCTTAATGACAATGTTTTAATCAGGTCATTGATATAAGGAAGCAGATTGGTATTGAAATACTCTAATATTCTGACAGAATATCGATCCAGAAGATCATTTACTACCTTCTCAAGATCAGGATTGTTCTTCATAAGTCCCAAAGCCCAGTTCGTCAGATTATTAACATATACCGGAAACTGGAAGATAATGCTCTGAATACTGCGGATAACTTCAGGAATGACCAGACTGAAAAATTCATAAAGCACGACCAGAATTAATACAATCGTAACTAAAATAGAAAAAGCACGCATTCTACGCTTGTTTTTGGGCGTCATAGGTACCTTTGCTTTCGTATACAGAGGTTTAATAACCCTTCCCTCGATATGATTCAGAACAGGCGCAATCAGGTATGCCAGGACAAAACCGTCAATAACCGGCATGGCTATTCTGATAAGAGCATGGACACTTTGTGAAAATTTGGAACTGTGAAACAGAATATAATAAAAAAGAATGCTTGCTGCTATTACCAGAAAAGCCGTAATACCCCAATACAAATATTTCTTGTCAAACCTGAATTTCATGAAAAAACCTCACCGTAAATAAGATAATTCTAGTATACCATTTTTTTCATGATCTGTATTATTTTTTATAAAATTTTAATGCCATATGAACAAAGATTCTGTATAATGAAATAGATTGAAAAATCACTCTGATGAGCTGATTTTTCAACCGACAATTTGAGTCAGAGCCTCAAATTGCCTTGATCGCAGTCGGAAATAAAAGTATTCCTTCGGAAAACTTTGACATTTCCGACGCGTGCCATCGCAATAAATTGCTCTGACATGAGGATTAGATTGGAAAATCACACTGATGTGCTGATTGTTCAATCCCAAATTTGTGCCGGAGCGTCACAAATTTGTCTGATGGCAGATTTCTCATAGAATCATAGAAAAGGAAATGTCTATTATTATGAAATTACAGCAAGTATTAAGTCTTACAAGAAAAGCAATCGACGACTACCATATGATTGAGCCGAATGATAAGATTGCGATTGGAATTTCAGGCGGCAAGGACAGTCTGACACTGCTCTACGCCCTGCACGGATTACAGCGTTTTTATCCGATTCCCTTTGAATTATGCGCCGTGACGGTAGATCTTGGCTTTGATAATCTGAATCTGGATAAAATCCGGGAATTATGCGCGTCTCTCAATGTGGAATACCATATTATCACCACGGATATCGCCAAGATCATTTTCGAAGACCGCAAGGAATCAAATCCCTGTTCCTTATGTGCCAAAATGAGAAAAGGCGCTTTGAATGATGCTATGAAAGCTACCGGATGCAATAAAGTCGCCTACGCTCATCACAAAGATGACGTAGTGGAAACAATGATGATGTCGCTTGTCTATGAGGGCAGATTTCATACGTTCCGCCCTGTCACCTATCTGGACCGGACGCAGATTACCGTGATTCGTCCGCTGATCTACATGAACGAGGCAGATGTGATAGGTTTTGTCCGTAAATATGATGTCCCTGTCGTGAAAAGCCCCTGCCCCGCAGACGGTCACACGAAGCGTGAATATATTAAAAATCTGATCCGCGAAATCAACCTGGAAACGCCCGGTGTGAAAGAACGGATGTTTACCGCGATACAAAGCGGCAGCCTGGAAGGATGGATGATACATGGAAGCCAAAAACAACAATAATTATCATGACCAGCAAAATATTGGAAATGTACAGAAAATGCGGGAAGTACTGGATACGCTGCCACCCTTCTGCAAACAGTTCTTCCGTGGAATCAGCGAATATACTTCCGCCAGGACAAGACTCGCCTATGCCTATGATATCCGCGTTTTTTTCGAATACATACATGACACCAACAGCTACTGCGCCAAAATGGATATTAAAGATTTCCCGCTGTCCCTTCTGGAACAGTTTACGAGAGAGGATATCGAGGAATATATTGAATACCTCTCCTATTATGAGAAAGACGGCAAAATCTACACCAATGATGAACGCGGCAAGAAGCGCAAACTGGCTTCTCTTAGGAGCTTCTACAACTACTATTATCAGGCGGAGCTGATTCAGAAAAATCCTGCGGTGCTGGTACCGCTTCCCAAGCTGCACGAAAAAGAAATTATTCGTCTGGACGCAGATGAAGTTGCCACTTTGTTAGATCAGGTGGAAGACGGCATCGGACTCTCCAAGACACAGCAGCGTTTCCATCAGGTAACGAAGACAAGAGATCTGGCAATCCTGACGCTGCTGCTTGGAACCGGAATCCGTGTCTCCGAATGCGTTGGATTAGACATTGGAGACGTTGATTTCAAAAATAACGGTATTAAAATACGCCGCAAGGGCGGTTATGAAGCAGTCATCTATTTCGGTGAAGAGGTGGAGAATGCCCTGCAGAATTATTTGGAACAACGGCATCATATCATTCCTCAATCCGGCCATGAAAACGCATTGTTTCTGTCAATGCAAAACCGCAGAATATCCGTCCGGGCGGTTGAAAATATGGTCAAAAAATACTCTTCCACCGTTACAAGCTTAAAAAAGATCACGCCGCACAAATTAAGAAGCACATACGGAACCTCGCTCTATCGTGAGACCGGCGATATCTATCTTGTTGCGGATGTACTGGGTCATAAGGATGTTAATACAACCAGGAAGCATTACGCCGCGCTGGAGGATGACCGCCGCAGATATGCTGCCGATAAAGTAAAATTGCGTGAGAAACATAATCCATAATTGACCTATTGCAAAAAGAATGGTATATTGCGAAAAGGCTCCTGTTTCACTAATATTGACAGGAGCCTTCTCAATATATATAAAATTCTCTCCGGCATATAGAACTATCCGACAAATGTGTCGTCATAATAAGGAATAATAAGATGTTCTCCATAATAAATTTCATCATCCGTCATAGAATTCATGTTCTTAACCTCATTCATGTAATCATTCATAGAGTCATAATGCTCTTCGTCCATATATTCTGCGGCAATGGACCATAAAGTATCGTTACTGCCTACTGTAATGCTTTTATAATATTTATAGGATGTCTCCGTAGAATCGTCCTTTGCATTGGAACGAAAGCCGCTCAGCGAAACAGAACAGGTAATGATAAGGCAAATCGTCATGACACAAATAAGAAAATTCTTCCTCATTTCCCGCTGTCTTCTGATTCTGTTGTTGCGAATCCTTCTCTCTCTTCTTACGTCTTCTCTACTGTAATCTCTCATCTTATGTCCGTTCATTTCCTCAACCATTCCTTTCACCAGAACAAATGTTGCGAACGAGTGTTCTTTATGTTTTGTATTATAGCGAACATATTTTCGGATGTCAATAGCTTTTTAAAAAATTTTCGAACAAATATTCTGAATATATGTTTGCTTTTTATTCTTTGCTGTGTTATGATAAATATAACTTTAATAAGATTTTGTGAGAAAGGATAAGGTTATTATTTATGGGATATGGTAAGATCACTGCCAAACAGCAGGAAATTCTTGATTATATTAAGGAGGAAATTTTGAAGCGCGGTTATCCTCCGGCTGTCCGCGAGATTTGCGAAGCGGTTCATCTTAAATCTACCTCTTCTGTGCATTCCCACCTGGAAACGCTGGAGAAGAACGGCTACATCAGGCGTGATCCGACTAAGCCACGTGCCATTGAGATCTGTGATGATACTTTTCAGATGGTTCGTACGGAGATGGTGTCGCTTCCCGTCATCGGACAGGTAGCCGCCGGTCAGCCCATCCTGGCGGAACAGAATATCGAGAGCTACTTCCCTGTTCCCGCAGAGATCGTTCCACCCGGAGAATCCTTCGTGCTTAAGGTGAAGGGAGATTCCATGATCAACGCAGGAATCTTCAGCGGCGACCAGATTTTTGTAAAAAGCTGCGATACTGCCAGTAACGGCGATATGATCGTTGCCTTAATTGATGATTCCGCTACGGTTAAGACTTTCTATAAAGAAGACGGTCATATTCGTTTACAGCCTGAGAATGATTCTATGGACCCGATTATTGTAGACGACTGCCAGATATTAGGTAAGGTGTTTGGCGTTTTCAGATTATACCGCCAGTAAATTTTGTTTTTTGATTGTTTTATTTTCCAGTATAGTTGATATCTCATAAGACATAATAATAGTAACTGCTTGGTTCGCTAAGCAGTTACTGTTTTATGGGTTCTTATGAAAGGGGAATGAAACATGAAAAATAAAGCTTTAGATTGTCTTGCCCTGACGATTGCCATCATCGGAGCCATTAACTGGGGCCTGATCGGTCTCTTCAGTTTTGATCTTGTGGCATTTATCTTTGGTAATATGTCATGGTTTTCCAGAATTATTTATGCTCTGGTTGGTATTGCCGGTCTCTATATCATTACCTTTTATATGTACGCAGGCGGCGAGACCAGAGAAATCGACTCGTAGTAATACAATTCGTATACAGTAGGTACAGTCCGTATGCAACGTGCCCTGTAACAGTATAAGAAGATTTCTCAATGCTAAAAAGGAGCAGCATTATGAAAAAACATAGTGCTGACTCCTTTTTATCTGAGACTTTTCTTTTTATCTGAGACTTTTTATCAAAAATTTTTATCGGGAACTGTTATTAGAAGCGGTCTTTTATTTCATAATGCTTTCCGTTCCGATCAGCTTACCATCTCTCCAGATCCGTTCCAGATCATAAAACAACCGATTCTCTTTATCAAAAATATGAATAATCACATCATTAAAGTCCAGAAGAACCCAGTTCGCATTCTGATAGCCTTCGATCTGCTTTACAGGATAGCCCGCATGTCCCAGAATCTCTTCCACATTGTCGGACAATGCTTGTATCTGGCTTCTGTTGCTGCCGTTAGCGATGATAAAATAATCCGCAATCACGGATACTTCACTGATATCAATTACCTTGATATCCTCCGCTTTCTTGTCTTCTAAAGCCTGAATCGCTAATTTTGCCATTTCTCTGGATTTGCTGTTCTCCATCTCTTCCTCTCCTTATCTGCATTTCGGTTCCCTTTTGGCCGTTTATTATTCATGTATCATTCGTGATCTGCTTTACATAGAAATCATACGTTTTCTGCGTCATGGTATCCACCTGCCCGCCCTTTTGCGACAGATAAATCAGCGTGTCACCCAGAATCCTGCGCAGGGCAGCGTCTAAATCCTGATACGCAAGTCTGCGTATTTCCGGCAGATTCCCGGCATGCTTCCGTCCGGGTTCTATATAATCGGCGATATACACAATTTTTTCCAACAGACTCATATTAGGTCTTCCCGTCGTATGATAACAGATCGCGTTCAGTATATCCTGATCCTTAATATGATATTTCGTTTTCGCCAGAACGCTGCCGGATTTCGCATGAATCAGCGGTGAATTTTTAGCCAGCTCCGCTTCTGAGAGCCGGATATGATTTTTCTCACATAAGGCCGCCTGCTTCGAATGACTCATGCATTTGGCGCAATCATGCAGCATACCTGCTGTAAGCGCTCTGTCAACGTCTTCTCCATGAACCATAGCAAGATTCGCCGCCGTATAGGCAACGCTGAGCGTATGCTCATAGCGCTTGGCCTCCAATTCCTTTTCCATCGCTTTTCTTAGCTTGCTGATATCTGATACTTTCATACTCTTCTCGTCCCGCTTAAGCTTATCCTTAATCTTTCCTTCTCATGCCTGCTGGTACAAATGATGTGCAGCAATATAATCCGCCACATTCTGCGGCACATAGTCCGATATAGACTCTCCCGCCGCCGCTTTCCTGCGAATGTCTGAAGAAGAGATATTAAGATAATCCGTCTGCAGCAGAAAAATGCCTGCATGATACCGCTCCCTCAGTAACACTATCTGTTCCTCCATCTGCGTTACCGTCTTCTGATCCCGGACCGCCGCCAGAATATGACAACTGGCAAAAATACGTTCCGGATGCACCCAGTTTACCAGGTTAAACAGGCTGTCCGCTCCCAGAATGAAATAAAACATATCGTCAGGATACCTGGTTTTCAGATTCTCTAACGTCTCATACGTATACGTATTCCCGGGATGATCGAGTTCTATTCTTGACAAAGCAAAGCCGGGGTGATCCTGTATCGCCAGCGCCGTCATCTCAGCACGTATCTCACCTGCCGCCACATCTGTACCTGCTTTCATATAAGGCACGCCGCATGGCATGAATAGAACCTCATCAAGCGCAAACTGTTCCTTCGCCTTGTCCGCTATCATCAAATGTCCGTTGTGAATGGGGTTGAATGTTCCGCCCATGATACCGACTTTTTTCATATACAATCGCCTATGCTTTCGGAAGTTCGATCTTCGGCTTCTTCCTGTCAGGCTTATACAGCACGATTTTCTTGCCGATCACCTGTACGACCTGGGAATGCGTTCTCTCCGACAGAATCTGCGCAATTTCATTGGGATCGTCGAAGCAGTTCTTGAGTACTGCTATTTTAATCAACTCCCGCGTATTAAAAGCTTCGCTGACGGCGTTTACCACCTCCGGCGTCAGACTGGACTTCCCCACCTGAAAAACCGGATCGATATTCATCGCAAGCCCCTTTAAGTATGCTCTCTGTTTACTGGTCATATGAATACCTGTGCCTTTCTCTCAGCCTGCGTATCTGAGCCGCAGGCATAAATTGCCTATTTATAGTAATCAAAGGACAGTCCGTACATTCTTACCGTACTGCCTTCCTCTATGCCTAATTCCTCCAACTGTTTGAGAATACCGTTCTCCTTTAAGAAGTCCTGGAAGAACTTAAAGCCCTTCTCAGATTCCAGATTCGTATAGGACAGCATCTTTTCGATTCTCGGTCCTTCCACCACATACTCATCCGCCGCCTCGTCATAAATAACAGTAAAAGGCTCGCTGTCCATACCGAAATGGAATTCCGGGAAAAATTCCTGCTCAAATACGGTGGGCGTGGTATCCAGTTCGGAAAGCCTGTTGTTGATGGCGTAGAGAAGCTCTTTCAGCCCCTTTCCGCTGATTGCCGATATTCCATACACCGGAATGCCTTTTGGCTCAAATTCAGCCTTTATCGCCGCTACAGGGTCATCTTCCGCATAGATCATATCTATTTTATTGGCCGCTATAATCTGCGGACGTCTCGCGATCTCAGGATTGTAGGCCTCCAGTTCTTTATTAATGGCATAAATATCCTCGATCGGGTCTCTGCCTTCCGTAGAAGCGGCGTCTACGATATGCACGATTAACTTCGTCCGTTCGATATGGCGCAGGAACTCATGACCAAGCCCGATGCCTTCGGAAGCGCCCTCAATCAGCCCCGGAATATCCGCAATGACAAACCCCTTGGCGTCTTCTAAGTCGACCACGCCAAGATTAGGATTCAGCGTCGTAAAATGATAATTGGCAATCTTGGGTCTGGCATTCGTCACCTTGGAAAGAAAGGTGGATTTGCCCACATTCGGAAAGCCCACAAGCCCGACATCCGCAATTACCTTAAGCTCTAACAGAAGTTCCAATTCCTGCGCAGGCTGTCCCGGCTGCGCGTATTTGGGCGCCTGCATGGTGCTTGTAGCGTAATGCTGGTTGCCGTTGCCGCCCCTGCCTCCTTTTAAAAGAAGGAATTTGCGGTTTGCACCGGACATATCCGTAATCACCTTACCGCTCTCTGCTTCCTTGATTACGGTTCCTTCCGGTACTTTAATGATGATATCCTCACCGTTTTTACCGGCGCAATTGCGCTTACCGCCTTCTGCGCCGTCCTTCGCGCAATATTTGCGGATATGTCTGAAATCTGTGAGTGTGTTTAAGCCTTCGTCCACAACAAAATAGACGCTGCCGCCGTTGCCGCCGTCTCCGCCGTCCGGTCCGCCGTTCGGCACATATTTCTCTCTGCGGAAGGATACGTGTCCGTCTCCGCCTTTTCCGCTTCTTACATAAATTTTCGCACGATCTGCAAACATAAAGGTCTCCTACTTGAAAAAAGGCTCCAAACACCTTAATGTTCGAAGCCCGGTTCTTTCATTATTTCTCTACAGGATACACAGAAGCCTGTTTCTTGTCTCTTCCTTTTCTCTCGAAACGAAGAACACCGTCAACTAAAGCAAACAAAGTATCATCGCCGCCGATACCTACATTAGTACCCGGATGAATCTTGGTTCCGCGCTGTCTGTATAAAATGTTTCCTGCCTTAACGAACTGTCCGTCAGCTCTTTTTGCACCTAATCTCTTGGATTCGGAATCTCTGCCGTTCTTAGTAGAACCAACACCCTTTTTATGTGCAAAAAATTGAAGGTTCATATTTAACATGGTATTACACCTCCTCAAATGTCAATTTACAATGTTTCTTCCCATATTGCCGTTCAATCTGGGTAAGTCCAAGCACCAGAGAATCCATAAGCGCCCTGGAAGTCTCCTTCAGGGATGGATTTACAAAAGAACATTGAATGGTTCCTGTCTCAGCATCCGCCTCAACCGACATTTCTTCCCCGGTAATTTCCTCGAGAGAATTAATCGTGTTAATGACAAGTACCGATAAGGACGCGCAGACGATATCCTGGCCGTAATCGCCATAACCTGCATGTCCGCTGCATGTAAACCCACGGTATTCTCCTGCTTTCGTCTTACGAAATGTGATCTTTGTCATCTCACACCTCTATGCGATACACAAAGCATCAGGCATCAGCCTTCCGGCCAAATGCCTACGCATCAATAAAAATGAATGCTTACGCATTGATTTTGTCAATCTTTACCTGTGTGTATGCTTGTCTATGACCATTTTTCTTGTGATAGCCTGTTTTTCTCTTATACTTGTAAACGATAACTTTACGAGCCTTGCCCTGATCCATAACAGTTCCTGTTACAGTTGCGTTCTCAACATCAGCAGCAACCTTAAGCTCATTATCGCTGACAGCTATAACCTGGTCAAATGTTACAGAAGCACCTACTTCAACGTTAAGCTTTTCAACCTTGATAACGTCTCCTTCAGATACTTTGTACTGCTTTCCACCTGTTGCAATAATTGCGTACATATGGCACCTCCTATTCATGAACCCTGCGTTCATTTACTCGCTAGCTTCGGTGACGCCTGTTAAGACATACTTGTACCTCACTATGCGGCATACTCAGATATCATAACCGTTTTGGCTTTATTTGTCAATGTATATTTTAAAATTTTATAAACTTTGTAAGCCTTATTAATTTTTCAATTTTTGTAATTCTCTTCTTTTTTCATCCCTTTTCCGCTGTTTTGCTGTTCTTTGTAAAAGACAGAAGTTCTTCAAGCTCCTCTTCTCTATAATAGAAGAACATGAGGATTGCCAGGATCGCCACGCCAAAGGTAATGTACATATCAGCCACATTAAATTTAGGGAAATTGATCGGCACAAAATAGATAAAATCTACCACATACCGGCACCGGATACGATCGATCAGGTTGCCCACAGCGCCGCTTATGATAAATAAGAGACCGTATCTCATTCCCACGAAACGTTTCACCCACGGGAGCTGACAATATTTCCAAAGCATAACGATAATCACAAGAGTTGTTAAGGCAATCAGAAATACCTGTCTGCCGGAAAAAGAACTGAATGCGGCTCCTGTGTTTTCCAAGTAGCTGAATTCCAGCACTTTATTGATAATAACAAAGCTGTCTTTTCCTTTTAATTTCCGGACTGCCAGTAGTTTTGTATACTGATCAAAAAACAGCAGTACAATGACTGATATAATACTTATAATATAATATTTTATATTTTTCATTTCAGGGACATCCTTTCCTTGCCTGTTTTATCTATATCACAATTTTTATTAACCAAATAGATGGGAAACAAAATATATTTAATCCTTGTGCCGCACGATAATGGTATCCGCCCAATTATTCAGGTATCCGCAGACATCTCTTAAATCTTCCTTTTTATCCAGCGTATCACTTGGAGACTAGAAATCCAACGCTGTTCCGTTCTCCCATTCCCGGCAGTAACGCAGGTGCTCCGCTTCCATATTCAGGAATTTTTCCGCATTCTGGGGCAGTACGATCGGTTCAATCGTATTTGCAGTGTAATTACAGACATAAATCGTCTTCACACAGTTTAGAAACACCCGGTCAAAGCGCTCCTTTTTGTTTTCCTGTGTCAAACGCATATACTCAAAAATCGCTCCCGCATCAATATCATTCTCGTCCGCCGGATGCAGAAAAAGATAAAGTCCGTTATATCTCTTGTGCACGTAATTCGTATTCAGCTTTTCCAGCTTTCTGTCAAAACGGTATTTTGCTTTGGAAAGATAATCCTGATGCACTGTACGATCCGGCAATATCGCCCAAAATCTTCCGTTGTAAAAATTCAGGCGTTTACCATATTTCTCAAACGCCTGCGGAGGCAGTTCCTCCTTCAGACAGCCAAGATATTTCTCGATAAATCTCTCCTCCTGCCCGTCATACGGAAGAAGCGCCTGGCTGACTTCCAGACCAAAATCCATCGTGTCATTGATCCAGTCCGGGGATTCGCTCTTGATAAAGTATGGTTGATATTCTTTCCAAAGATACTTGAGCGATACCGCCGCATAGATTTCATTCAAAAGTTTTTCATAAGCCACAGCACTTACCTGTCCTTTTTAGCTAATCGTAAAAAAATACGCCGCCATCTGCGCTCTGGAACTGAACTCTTCGGTTTCCAGCAATTCCCGCACCGCTTCTTTGGTATAGAACTTTGCATCGATCTGCTCGTTATCAGAAGTATGATCTTCAAAATCACCTTCCACATCCACGAAGGCGATCTGTGTCTTGACATCAGAAAACGCGACCGCGGCAAAGGACGGCGGCAGAATGGTGCGGATTTTCTTAACTGATAATCCGGTTTCCTCATACAACTCACGGGATATACACTCTTCCATCGATTCGCCCTCTTCAAGCATTCCGGCACAGAGGTTATAAATATAACGGTTCACGCCCATACGGAATTCACGAAGCAGTAAAAGTTTATCCTTATAATACGCTACAATGGATACGCCGCTGATCCGCTGTCCCAAAGCATCGGGACCGGCAATCTCACTGCGGCTGACAATCTCATATTTTTTCTCTCTGCCTGCTTTATTCAGATAAGTTAATTCGTAATTTTTCAGATATTTTCCGTCCTTGACTTTTTCCATTCCGAGAAATTCCATCGTATATCTATCCTCCGTTTTTGAATCCGCTCAGCCTCTCTAACTCTGCCGCATCTGCTCTTCGAATCTGGAATTGACTTTTTTTCTGGTCAGTTCCAGAAGTCCCAGCCCGGTCATATCTACGACGTTCGTCTGTACCGGGTCTTTCTTCAGGAAGCTTCTCATAGCTTCGATCAGTTCGGCTTCATGTTCCTTCTTCTTCATATTGATAAAATCCACAAGAATCATGCCGGACAGATTTCTGGCGCGAAGCTGTATGGCAATCATTCTTGCGGCTTCCAGATTGATTCTCAGGAAGGTTTCTTCCTGCTGTCTTCCCTTCTCGCATTTTCCGGTATTGACATCGATGGAAATCAACGCTTCCGTAGGTTCGATAATCAGATAACCGCCTGATTTCAGCCACACCTTTTTATCCAGCAGTTCCTTGACGCGTGTTTCCAGCGAATACAGCTTGTAGAGCGGGAGTCTGTCATCTTCATACAGACGAAGCGCAATACCGCCCTGTGTACCCGGCGAATGCAGTTCCGGCATCAGGCTGCGCAGCGTCTCATAGACTTCGGGAATATCCGTTACTATCTCATCATATTCCGTCCTGTATGCATTCTGCACAAACTCTGCATAAGCCGGCATGCTTCGGTACAGACAGCTATAGCATGTTCTCTTATCCGCAACAGATACGATATGGAGCAGCTCGTCACAGAGCCTTCTCGCCTCTTCTATCAGCGGCTGCTCTTCCTCCAGTTCCCCGGCATTGGTTCTGACAATTAACGGGCAGGTATCCGCAATTTCACGCAAAGCTTCCATGCTTTTGAAGCGGCTCTGCTGCTTCCTGCTCAGCTTGGAAGAGACCTGTATCCTGTGCTCAGGATCCGCCATGCCGGAAGCGGATGCTTTCCGCATCTTATCACTGTCCGGCATCGGGAGATTGACGACCACGTAGGTTCCCGCTCTGGAAATCCGGGCAGTAACGCCGGCAAGCTTTGTTTTCATAGGTTCTTTCACAAGCTGTACCAGCACTTCATCGCCGATCTTCAGGGTTCCGTCCGGCTTCCTGTTTGTAACGAAAGCGTATTTTGCTTCCGCAAGAGGCAGGAAGGTCAGACAGCCGCCCAGATCCACGAAAGCCGCGCCGATATTGACAGAAATATTCTGCACCCTGCCTACATAAATATTGCCTATTGCGTGATCGTCCTCTTTCTGCGCCTGGATGGATAATATCTGCTGGTTCTGAATCAGGAGAGCCAATAGTTTATTATGAAGTTTTGTGATTAAGATTTTGCCCATATCTGCCATAATAACATTCTCGTATATTCGCACAGGAGAGATATTTCCCACTGAAAAAACTACGCACAGGAGAAACACTTCGCGTCGGAAGTTGCACAACCCGCTCCGGCTATTGACTATATTGGTTAATCTATATCGGTCAATATTTCGACTTGTGTGGTCAATCATTCGCAGACGTAAATACATTGTCAAAAAAGCTAAGCTTGCAGGCATAAGACTTCTATGCGAAAGAAAACCAAACTTCTGACAAATTATTATTCTGCACTTAATACCTGCTCCAATTCCCGATTCAGCCTGTTCTTAAGCCCATCCAGCATTTCAGGATCCGGCCGAAACTGCGCGCCATTTAATTCTTCCCCGGGAAGCCGCCATACCGGACCTTTGGACGGCGTATCATTCCTGCGCCGTGGAAAAATATGCCAGTGCATATGAACCGCATTGCCTGTGCCAAGCAGTTCATAATTCAGCTTATCCGGTTCAAAAGCATGATAAACCGCTTCTGCCACAAGGGACATTTCCTCTAAAAAGCGATTCTTAAAAGCAGGTTCTAAGAAATGCAGCTCCGTGGCGTGTTCCTTACACAGAAACAACGTGTAGCCTTCAAAGCGCTGGCTGTCGCCAAGCACCACATAGCCGGTTTCCAGCTCACGGACAAAATAAGGGTTTGTCCCGGCCTGTATCATACGGATGCGCTCGCAGACGAAGCAGCCGCAGCCGTCTTTTGCATTTTGTTTGTTCAATGTCTGTCCTCCGCTTCCTGCCAGGCTGCAAATTAGTAACATTCAGCCTGAGATTCCTCCGTACAGCAGGCAGATAAAGGCACAAACCGGTGAGGCGCTCCCTCTCCTGCAAGGTCGGTATAGGTTTCCAGACGGGTAATCTGATATGCCGCCGCGGGAATCTCCGCGCCCGCAAATTCACAGAGCTTCTCAAATACCATAGAAGGCTTGATATTGCCGCTGCTGCTGGCATTGACGGTCATGAAAAGAGACGCGCCCGTTTCCATTCTGACGTCATAGATGCCCTGCTTCAGATCAAGCTGGATGACGCTCTTCTTGGTTTCCTTCGTATAGGGAATGGTTTCCTGTGCATAGAACGCGCAGACGGTTTCTTCCGGGTTGGGAATTGCAAACGCGCCGTTCTTACTTTGCAGGCGGTAGGAAGCCGCCGCCACGCTGGCCATGGCATTCTTCACCGTATCGGGAAGCACACCGACAGACAGGATTTCCACCCCTTCCACCATCGCGCCGTTCAGCGCTTCTTTTAACGCTTCCGTAGTCGTCATGGAATTGACCTCGATATCCATGTATTCGCCCGTGCTCTCCAGGCCTACGCCCAGCGGAGAAGCAAAGGACATAATCTGGTGCGGGCTGAAGCCTGCCGAATATTTCACATCGATTCCGGCGCGTCTGATCGCTTTCTGGAAGAAACGCATCATATCCAGATGTCCGATAAATTTCATCGCGCCGTATTTTGCAAATTTAATTCTGATTTTCATGTATTGTAACAGCCTTTCCGTAGCATTAGTCGCTTTCAGTACATACTCCCACACCGAACCGGTTAGCGCCGCATCCCTGGCACTGGCTTCGGCAGTTTTGCGATACCGTCTCTGACTGCGCCTTTTTCCACTCCCGCAGAAGGAAGGCTCTTGTCACGCCGCAGTCCAGGAAATCCCAGGGGAATATTTCATCGTCCGCCCGTTCTCTTGTCGTGTAGAATGCGATATCCAGACCGCAGTCCTCGAAGCAGGACAGCCACACGTCGTTGTGGAAATATTCGCTCCAGGAATCAAAGATACAGCCGCGTCTGTAAGCCTCCAGAATAACCCGGGCCACACGCCTGTCGCCTCTGGCGAAAACACCCTCTAAGACGCTGACGTCGGCCTCGTGCCAGTTGTATTTGATGCTCTTCTGGTTCAACTGCGCCATAATCCCCTGTTTGGTCTGATATGCCTTCTCCAGAAACTGCTCTTTGGTACACATGGGCGCCCACTGAAAAGGCGTAAAAGGTTTAGGAATAAAGAAGGAGGTACTTGTCACAATCTGCACTTTGCCGTTCACACGCTTATCCTTCGGCACCGTATCGAAGAAGGTAGCCGCAATTTTGTTGGACAGATCGCCGATACCCCGAATATCTTCCTCTGTCTCCGTAGGCAGTCCCAGCATGAAATACAGCTTGACCCTTGTCCAGCCGCCCTCGAATGCCAGCGCCGCCCCTTTCAGAATGACTTCTTCAGTCAATCCTTTGTTGATGACATCCCGAAGCCTTTGGCTTCCCGCTTCCGGCGCAAAAGTCAGGCTGCTCTTCTTCACATCCTGCACCTTACTCATCACGTCCAGAGAGAAAGCGTCGATTCTAAGGGACGGCAGGGAAATATTCGTATGCTTCCTGCCGCACTCATCAATCAGAAAATCCAGCAATTCATCTAATTTGGAATAATCGCTGGAGCTTAAAGAGCTTAAGGAAATTTCCTCATGCCCTGTGTTTTGCAGCATCTCCACTGCGTATTCCTTAAGCTTGTCCACATCCCGCTCTCTGACCGGACGGTATAGCTGCCCTGCCTGGCAGAAGCGGCAGCCTCTGATACAGCCGCGCTGGATTTCCAGCACAACGCGGTCCTGCGTCACCTTGATAAAAGGCACCACCGGCTTCATGGGATAATGACAGTCCGATACGTCTGTCACAATTTCTTTCAGGATCTTATCCGGCGCTTCCTCACAGAGTTTCTTACGCTCCTTCACAGTGCCGTCTTCTTTATATACTTCCTCGTAGAACTGCGGCACATAGATGCCGGGGATTTTCGCTGCGCCTTTGAGGAAATCCAGCCGGGAACCGCCCCGCTTCTTATTTTCCAGATACCAGTCCAGAAGCGGACGGTACTGCGTCTCTCCCTCCCCGATATAGAAAAGGTCGAAGAAATCCGCAATCGGTTCCGGATTATAGCTACAGGGTCCTCCGCCGATGACAATCGGCATATCCTCCCCCCGTTCCTTCGCAAGCAGAGGGATCTGCGCCAGATCAAGCACCTGTAAAATATTGGTATAGCACATTTCATACTGAATCGTAATGCCCAGAAAATCCGCGTTTTTCACAGGCTCCTGAGATTCCAGCCCAAAGAGCGGAATATGCTCCCTGCGCATAACAGCGTCCAAATCCGTCCAAGGGGAATAGACGCGCTCACACCATACATCCTCCCATGCGTTGAACATACTGTATAGAATCTGAATGCCCAGATGGGACATGCCGATTTCGTACACATCCGGGAAACACATCACAAACCGGACATCCACTTTATTTTTATCTTTCATGACGGAATTTACTTCGTTGCCAATGTAACGCGCCGGTTTCTCCACCTGCATCAGAATATCGTCGCTTAACGCCAGTTTTCTCATAGTAATCTCCATTATTCGTTCCGCAATAAAATCTTTCGTCTTAGTATATCGGATTTACTCCCCAAAATCAAGCAAAGAGGCCAAACCTTCCATCGTCTCGCTGCCGCCGTCCTCATAGAGATGAAAAGAATCCGCCGTAATCATGTCGTGAACGTCGCTTGTGGTATACTTCCCTATTTTGCTGCCGTTGGTATCGCATACCAGAAACGCCACGAATAAGAGTACTGCAATTATCATGCGGTATTTAAAGGTTCCATGGGATAGTCCCGGCACTTCCTGGTCCGGCGCGCCCTCCGCGCCATAAGGTATCTGCATATGGGCATTTAACGTCCCTTTGTCATACAGCGGCGTCCGGGTGTCGGTTCCGTATACTATTTTTTCTCTCTGTCTGATTTTCATGCGGTTTCCCATGTTTTCCTCTCTGATATACTGTGCAAACTCCAATTTCTTCTCCAAAGGAATCCTGTGTTCCATCCAACCTCCATGTCAGGGCAGTCTTCTGCGCTGTACAAAGCCGCCTGTCATCTTTAAGCTTGTTGCTTTATTGTATGACAGCGGATAAGGAAAAAGAACTTTCGCCCCGCCGCTGTCATTTCCGCCAGGGGCGTGCCTCAAAGGATTGCCGGGATAAACAATAAATTCCGGCCGCAGAAACTGGCGCAGCCGGAATTTATAATGTAATCAGAATCAATCAGTCAGTTCAGAAGTGCAATGCGGGCATCTGGTAGCTTCCAGCGCAATCTTTTCCTTACAGAAAGGACATTCCTTCGTCGTAACCTTCGGTTCCTCTTTCTTTTTTCTGGTAAATTTATTGATTGCCTTAATGGCGAGGAAAATCACAAGGGCGATCAGAATAAAGTTAATCACTGCCGAGATGAATGCGCCGTAATTCAGCGTAGCCGCATTCTCGCCCTCCCCAAACACGATACAGAGGGCTGTAAAATCAAAGCCTCCGGTCAACAGGGATAACAGCGGCATTATTACATCGTTTACAAGCGAATTGACGATCGCGGTAAAAGCGCCGCCGATAATTACACCGACCGCCATGTCCATCACGTTTCCTCTGGAAATAAATTCTTTAAATTCTTTGATAAATGTTTTCATTGGTATCTCTCTTTTCTTTTTTGTTACAGCAGTTTCCTATCTCTGTGCCAGCTCCGTCGTAATTTCCTCCCAGGTCACATTTTTCTCCGCCATCAGCACCATCATATGATACAGGAAATCGGCGATCTCATATTTGACCTCGTTGGCGTTGGGATTCTTAGCGGCGATAACGATTTCCGTCGCTTCTTCGCCAAGCTTTTTCAGAATCTTGTCAATCCCCTTATCAAACAGATAGTTGGTGTAGGAACCTTCCCTGGGATGAACCTTTCTATCCTTAATGACGTCGAAGACCTGTTCGAAGACCTTAAGCGGATTGGCTTCTTCGTACTCCTTCGCCATAATTTCATTGAAGAAGCAGGAATGAGAGCCGGTGTGGCAGGCCGCCCCAATCTGGGAAACCTTCGCCAGAATCGTATCTTTATCGCAATCTGCCGTTAAGGACTTCACATACTGGTAATGGCCGCTGGTCTCTCCCTTAATCCAAAGCTCTTCACGGCTTCTGCTGTAGTAAGTCATCTTGCCGGTTTTCAGGGTCATGTTATAGGCTTCCTCGTTCATGTAAGCAACCATCAGTACCTCGTCGGTCTTATAATCCTGAACGACTACGGTCACATGCCCGTCGGAATTTAGTTTGAACTCTTCCCATTTAACGGCAGGCTCGAAGGTATTGACAGAAATGCCGTTATTCTGGCACAGCGACTTGATAGCCAGAAGTTCTCTGGCATTCTCATTAATGGCATAACCGGATATACCGCAGATATTGTCTAAGGAGAGGAGCTCCAATATCTTGTCTAAGGACACGTCCGGCACCGAAGCGACCATCGGAAACCTGGAAACCTGGATCGCTTCCTTTAAGCCTTTTTCCTTTACCAGAATAATTTCTTCCACACAGGCATCGATCAGCGTCTCGTTCTGCACGATCGTCTCCGGCTCCGTCACGCAGGCCACAATCTTCTCTTTGCCGAACTTCCTGCACACTTCTTCCGTAAGCTCGATATTGCCCGGTTTGGAATAGTTGAGCGCGGCTCTCCTGCATCCGGCGTAGAGAAGCTTCTTGACGTCTTCCATTCGGGTTACGTTTCCCGCGCCGATGACGGGAATCTCTGCCTCGTTACAGATCGCCTTGATAATATCAAGCGCCTCCTCGTGCTCGACATCGCCGTCTGACATATCATAGACGATCAGCTCGTCCGCGTTGTTGTCGCTGTAGAATTTGCCCAGCGCTACCGGATTGGTGTCTATAATCGTGGTGTCGGAAAAGCTCTTGACAGCGTTTCCTTTATAGAGATAAATGCACGGTATAAATTTCTTGTATGACATAGTTCGTCATTCCTTCCTGTTATGTGCTGTTTTCTTCGTATCTGCCGTTTGGCGGGGTTCCTGTCACGTAAGACTTCCCTTCGTGCTCAGCACACCCGTAATCCGCTCGTCACAGGAGACCGCCGTATCCAGCGCCTTGGCGAAGGCCTTGAACATGGCTTCGATCATATGATGAGCATTGGCGCCGCTTAACATCTTAATATGCAGATTCATGCCCGCGCTGTAGGAAACTGCATAGAAGAACTCTTTCACAAGCTCCGTATCCAGTCCGCCCACGCGTTCTGTCGGGAATTCACACTCGAAGTTAAGATAGGGTCTGCCGCACAAATCCACGGCGCATAAGCACAATGCTTCGTCCATAGGCAGGATAAAATAACCGTACCGCCTGATGCCCGCCTTGTCGCCGGCAGCTTCCCTGATCGCCTGTCCCAACACGATGCCGGTATCCTCTACGGTGTGGTGTCCGTCCACCTCCAAGTCCCCGTCGACTGACAAAGTCAAATCAAAAAAGCCGTGTTTTGAGAACCCCTCCAGCATATGATTGAAAAAGCCAATCCCCGTAGAGATCTCGCTTTTACCCATACCGTCTAAATCCAGTGTCAGCGCAATGTCCGTTTCCTTCGTCTTACGCCTGATCGTTGCTTCTCTTTTCATATCAAATACCTTCTCCCCAATATTTAACTATTAATCTCTTTGGAAGAATCGCTTTCTGCGATTCTTCCGGGAATGATTTAGTTGTGCTTAGACAGCGTCCTTTGCTGCCTTAGTCCAACTTCATTCCCTATTCAAAGCGAACATGAACGGAGTTGGCGTGAGCCGTCAGTCCTTCCTTCTTCGCAAACAGCTCGATATCCTCATGCGCCCGTGCCAGCGCCTCTCTGGAATAGGAAATGATGCTGGTCTTCTTCATAAAATCATCTACGTTCAGGGGCGAGAAGAACTTCGCCGTGCCGTTGGTCGGCAGGATATGATTCGGCCCTGCATAGTAATCTCCAAGAGGTTCGGAGGAGTATTCGCCCAGGAAAATCGCGCCGGCATTCTTGATCTTCGTCATCACATTGTACGGGTCTTTCGTCAGAATCTCCAGATGTTCGGAGGCAATAGCGTTTGCCGCTTCCACCGCTTCCTCCATAGTCTCCGCCGCGATGATATATCCGTAGTTATCCAGTGATTTACGGATAATGTCCGCTCTGGAAAGCTCCTGCAGGAAACCGTCAATCTGCCGCTCCACTTCCGCCGCAAGCTCTTTGCTTGTGGTGATCAGAATAGCGCTTGCCAGTTCGTCATGCTCCGCCTGGGAAAGCAGATCCGCCGCCACGTACCGGGGATTAGCCGTCTCATCCGCCAGCACCAGAATTTCACTGGGTCCTGCGATGGAATCAATGCTCACATAGCCGAAGCAGGCCTTCTTAGCCAGAGCCACGAAGATATTGCCCGGACCCGTAATCTTATCTACCTTGGGAATGCTTTCCGTGCCGTGCGCCATCGCGGCAATTGCCTGCGCGCCGCCCACCTTATAGATCTCGTCCACGCCCGCAATCTTAGCGGCTACCAGCGTTCCTGAATTGACCTTACCGTCCGCGCCGGCGGGGGTCGTCATAATAATCTTATTAACGCCCGCTGCTTTGGCAGGGATTACATTCATTAATACGCTGCTGGGATAAGCAGCCTTGCCGCCGGGTACATAGACGCCGGAGACGGCGATGGGCAGAATCCGCTGTCCTAAGATGGAACCGTCCTCCTTCGTGTCAATCCAACTGTTTCGAAGCTGCTTCTTATGAAAATCAGCGATATTGGCGGCGGAGCGCTTCATGACCTCAATAAAGTCGCTTTCCGTCCGGGCGAACGCCTCTTCAATCTCTGCTTCCGTCACCCGGATATTTTCCGCGGAGATATCCCATTTATCAAATTTCTTCGTATATTCGAAGACTGCCTCATCCCCTTTTTCGCGGACGTTGGTAATAATATCCGCCACCACGGCCTCGTATTGTCCATAATGGTTAGGACTTCTCTTCAATAAGCTGTCCAGTAAATCCTGCTTCGTCTGCTCAGTCAGTTCAATTCTTTTCATGATAAGTAACCGTGCCTTTCTGTCAGTCTGCCGATAATACAAGCTGTCTGTTTATGATATTTTATACTGTTCTAATCTCCTTAAAGCCGGAAGTTTACAAGCATGCCTTCAGATCATGAATCAGCTTCTTAATCCGCTCCGGCTCCATCTGCATACTCACCTGATTGACGATCATCCTGGCGGAGAGCGGGCAGATTTCCTCCAGCACGCCCAGTCCGTTCTCCTTCAGGGTCGAACCCGTCTCTACAATATCCACGATCACATCAGATAACTTCACAATCGGTCCCAGCTCAACAGAACCGTTTAATTTGATGATATCTACGGTCTGATGCTTCTTATTATAGAAATAATCCTTGGCTATATTAGGATATTTGCTCGCCACGCGGATCATCTCATGATGTTTCAGAAGTTCTCTGGCGCTTTCCGGTCCGCAGACGCACATGCGGCACTTGCCGTAGCCTAAGTCCAGCACCTCGTAGACCCGTCTGTTTTCCTCCATAATCGTGTCTTTGCCGACCACGCCGATATCGGCGGCGCCATATTCCACATAAGTCGGCACGTCAGGGCCTTTTGCAAGGAAAAATTTGAATTTCATCTCTTCATTGACAAAAATCAGCTTCCGGGAATCCTTTTCTTTCATTTCCTCGCAGGTAATGCCGATTTTTTCGAATAATTCCATCGTCTTATTGGCAAGACGGCCTTTGCCCAGGGCGAAGGTTAAATATCTGTCGTCACTCATTATGATCACACTTTCTGTTTTCTTTATCGGCAGGCAGCAGCTCCACATGCTTGCCCTCTGCGCGCATTCTCTTCGCGCACATAAGCTGCTCTTTAAAATTATCTTCCGTATAATAAAGCTTCTCACACCGCTCCGCACCGGAAATCATAACGACCTGTCTGCTCATAGCCGCCAGCAGGTCGTCCACAACAATCATAAATCCGATCGCCGGAGCGTCCTTCCCGAAGCGGCTCAACAGGCTGTCATATCGCCCGCCCTTGACAATCGCGTCTCCCACGCCGTAGGTATAACCTTTGAAGATAATGCCCGTATAATAATTATACTTACTGAGCATACCAAGGTCAAAGGAAACATATTTCTCCACGCCATAATCACACAACACCTGATAAACTTTCTCAAGCCGTTCTACCGCATCCTTAGAGCGTCTGTTGGAAACCGCGTTTCCGGCTTCCTTCAGAATATCCGCACTGCCGAACAATTCTCCCACCTTAAGAAGCGTATCCTTGTCCTTCTGCTTCACATGCATGCTCTCCAGTACTTCCTCCGCGCCGAAGAAATTCTTGCCGGATATATATTCCCGCACCTCCAATTCCTTCTCTTCATCCAGTCCTACCTGGGCGCAGATACCCTTGAAATATTCCAGATTGCCGATGCTGATCTGAAAATCGCTTAATCCCGCATGGTAGAGGGCTTCGATCGTCATCGCGATCATCTCCGCATCCGCCTGGACAGAAGCATCTCCGATCAGTTCCGCCCCCATCTGCGTGACCTCCTTTAGCTTGCCCTGCAGATTCGAGGTGTTTGTAAAGGTATTGCCCTGATAGCAAAAACGGATCGGCACATTCTCATCCATAAAATACTTCGCCGCACATCTGGCAATAGAAGGTGTGAAATCCGGGCGAAGCACCAGGGTATTGCCTTCCTTATCAAAGAATTTGTAGAGTTCCTTGGACGGCGTGGTTCCTACTTCTCTGGAAAACACATCGAAAAACTCAAAGGTCGGCGTCTGAATATCCCGGTAACCGTAGCCACTGATCTTCTCCTGCAAAAGCCGCTCTACAACATTCTTCTTCTCCTTCTCATCTCCGTAAATGTCTCTTACGCCTTCCGGTGTATGTACTAATTTCCTGCTCATTTCTTTATGCCTTTCCGCAGCATATAAGACATACCCTGCCGGGAATGTCCGGCCGAACACTTTATCGCTTTAAAGTGTTAATTCATTACCATGCTACTTTATTAAACTTCAAATACTATATCGAACTTCTCATTCTTTGTCAAGCATAATCGCATCAGCAGGCGCCGCTTAAGACCTGCGCCAGCGTCTCTTTCAGTTTTCGGACATCCACCGGCTTTGCCACATGCGCATTCATTCCCGCCTGCATCGCCCTTTCCTTGTCCTCCGCGAATGCGTCCGCCGTCATTGCTATGATGGGAATATCCGCAAGGGCTTTATCCGGCAGGTTACGGATCCGGCCGGCGGCTTCATACCCATCCATATTCGGCATCTGTATATCCATAAGGATGAAGTCATATTGCCCGGGTTCCGCACTTTGTACCTTCTCAACGGCAATCAGTCCGTCCTCTGCCGTATCAATGATCATACCGTCTTCCTGGAGAATATCCCTGGCAATTTCCATGTTCAGTTCATTGTCCTCCACGAGCAGCACCTTTAACCCGGCAAAGTCGATTGCTTCCTGTTTTCCTCCCGGCTGGTCCGGTGTCTCCTGCCCTGTTTCTTCCCCACAGCAGTAAGAAAGCTTGTGATACAGCTCTGTCATGAAAAGCGGCTTGCTGATAAACCCTGTTATGCCGGCTTCCTTGGCTTCCTCCTCTATCTCGCTGTAATCGTAGGCAGACAGCAGGATAATGGTAATATCATCCCCGACGATCTTGCGAATCTGCCGTGCGGTCTCAATCCCGTTCATGTCCGGCATCAGCCAGTCAATAATATATACGGCAAACCTATCCCCAATCGTCACTGCTTCCTGGGTACGCACCACCGCCTCTTTTCCGTAGGCAGTCCATTCCGGACGCATTCCGATCTGGCGCAGCATCGAGGAAACGCTCTGACACGCATTCAGATCATCATCCACCACAAGGGCACGCAGGCCCTCCAGCGAACGTATCGTGCGAGCCTCCTGGGATTCCCCGTATATTTTGAACGGCAGTGTGAGAATAAATTCCGTTCCGACCCCTTCCTGCGACTCCACCTCAATGGCGCCGCCCATCATGTCAACGATGTTCTTCGTGATCGCCATGCCAAGACCTGTGCCCTGGACTCCGGAAGTCGTAGAAGATTTTGCCCGCGTGAACGGGTCGAATATGGTCTTTAAGAATTCCTGGTCCATTCCGATTCCGTTATCCTTCACACGGAATTCATAGGTTCCGTACCCGTCGGCGTCACGTCTTAACTGTGAAATCCGGATGGCAATGGTGCCGCCGGGTCCTGTGTATTTTACACTGTTCGAGACGAGGTTAAGCAGCACCTGATTCAGCCGCAGTCTGTCACAGATAATATTTTCATCCTCGACTCCGACCGTATCTATGTACAATTCCTGCTTTTTATTATTGATATCCGCCATGATAATATCACGAAGACTGTGCATGATATCCGGCAGGTTTTCCTTATCCTCGTTAATGGTCACTTTTCCGGATTCGATACGGCTCATATCCAGGACATCGTTGATCAGCGACAGCAGGTGCCTGGAAGCGTTGTTGATCTTCTCAAGGTATTCCTGCGTTTTCACAGGATCTTCTACATATTTTGCCGCCATGCCCGTAAATCCGATAATAGCATTCATGGGCGTGCGGATATCGTGGGACATATTGTTCAAAAATGTCGTTTTCGCCCGGTTCGCGGAATGCGCCATATCAAGCGCCTGCTTTAACTGCTCCTGATACTCCATCTCCTGTTTTCGTTTTTCCTTTTCCAGTTTCAATGCGGTCTGCTGTCTTCTCTGGTTCACAAACAGGGCGAACACAATAACGGCAATGACTGCGATAATCGCCAAAAGCAGCATAAACAACCGCAATATTGCACTTGTCTGTATCTCAAAAACAGACATCGGTACCGTCGTGATAAAATACCACGGTGTGAAATCCAGGGTACTGATAACCATAAGGCTCTCCCGGCCGTCCTGCGTATATATGGCAGACGTCAGCTTCCCTTTGGAAACAGACGCGCGAAGCTCATCTGCGGATGCGTAGCCCCTGAACTCCGCATCCTTTAAATCTTCATAAAAATTATCGTAGGTCAGAATGCTGTGACTCTTGCTGACATTGACAATATAATTGCCCTCCTCGTCAATCACCGAGCTGAAGCCCTGCGAATTGTAGCTGTCAATTTTCAGTTCCTTTTCCAGTGTTGAAATATCCAGTCTGCACAAAAGCCATTCATAATGAATCTCTCCGACGTCAAAATCCAGCGGCACACCCAGCACCAGCATTTCCTTGCGGGTCTCCGCCCACACCGTAGCGGTATCGTTATAACGCGCGGCAAATCTGCCGTCCTGCTCCTCGCAAAGCGCAGACAGATAATCATCCTGTGCCACAAGCCCCGAGTTCCTGTACAGCACGCCGTCGGAATCCACACAGATCAGATATTCCGCGGAGCTGACATAATCCAAATGATCTTTAAGCGCCAAAATCACTTCTGAGGACTGCGTATAATCCGCCTCCGCTATCTTTTCCGCCACCGTCTCCATCTCGGACCAGCGCAGACTCAGACTGTTATAAATGCTGTTCGCGTCGTGCTTCACCAGCTCTTCGATGGAGACTAAGTTTGTCTCCACAATTCTGTCCCTGACTGCGGACATGATCCCGGTGAATGAAATGGCCAGCAATACCGCACATACAATAATAATAAGATATATGTTCCACGTTCCCTTTCGTTTGGCTGATTTCTCTTGTGTTTTAGCCATAATAAATCTCTCCCGGCAAAATAATCCTCATACAATTGTACCATCAGTCATGCAGCGTTCTTGCCGCGGATGTAATCGCGGCATTGCAGTCCGCATCCAGCCCCGCCGCGGCTTCCGCCGCAGTCTCTTTTCCGGTGAGCAGCGCATGGATATGCGGCCAGAAGGCCTGTCTGACGGCTGCCCAGTTCGGATTATTTGCCGTAAAATCGACGGAACAGTCCGTATTGGCAGAGAGCTCCTCCGCCATGGGCAACTGGTCCTCCCAGCGCTGCGTAACGCTCTTAGAGCAGGGCATTCCACAGGTAGAATAATCCATAAGCTCCGGCGTCTCATAGATATATTTCAGAAAATCCTTTACGACCTCCGTTTTCTTTGCATCCCCATTGTCAAATGCCATGAATCCGGTAATCCAATTGCTGTTCACACCCTCCGCATCAGCGCCGGGAAAATTGACATATCCCAGGTCGAAGTCTTTCAAGGTCGATATAAGGGCGGAATTCCATACATAAATCGCGATCTGTCCGTTTACGAACATCTGACTGCAGTCGCTGATTTCGAGATCCTCACAGCCCTCCGGATAATATCCTTTCTCATAATTGTCCTTCAGCCACTGCAGCCCCGCGATTCCCTCCTGGGTGTTCAGATGGAAAAGTCCATCCTCATCGAAAAAGTCCGAACCCTTGCAGCGGAGCTGAATCATCGTATGGGTGTCCCCCTGTTCATTCTTGGCGTACATCATCATCGGATAATGGTTCTCCGGCAGCTTTTCCTCCAGGGTGGAGAGAATCAGTTCCCAGTCCTCTAAGCTCCAGCCCTGAATCTCTTCCGCATCGGAAATATACTCCTCAAGACCGCACTGACGGAAGATTTCTTTGTTATAGCACATGATATTCTCGAGAGAATAAAACGGCATGAGATACGTCTTTCCGTTAGAACCCCGGGAAAGCTCCCATGTAGTCTCACTGATATCATTCCTGACGGAATCCGTTATGATATCATCCAGCGGAATGGCATGTCCGTCATACATGTATCCGGAGATGGCAAAATATCCGCCGAACGTAAGATCCGGCGCGTACTCCGTGCCATAGGCGTCCGGGATATTGGCAGCATACTCCGTCTGGTCGAACACATTCACCCGGTCGTTTTTTAAAGTAACATCGTATTTTTCATACTGGGCGGAAAATTCATCCCATGCCGCCTGGATGAACTCATTGCTGACGCCGCAGTCCGGATATGCCGCGCAGTCCACTGTAAGAATCGGGACGTTGATATTTATCTCCACCGTCTCTTTTTTTCCTTCGCAGCCTGCAAGCAATCCACAGCAGAGTGCAAATGTCAGTATCAAGGTAGTTTTTTTCCTCATAGCTCGCTCCTTTTCTTATATAAAAAGCGCACTGCTCCGCTTCCTGCCGGAACCTAGTGCGCTCAAAACATCGATTGCCCGCGAAGGCAATCCCGTATTTATAATACTCTTTTCCTGAATTTTACCATGGAATGACCGGCACGTCAAACACATATACGCTTGAATTTCCATATCCTCAGCTATCCTCGCATATCCTCAGACGTTCTGCATCCCCTTCTCAGTCGGCCCGGTCATCCAGATCCTTCTGCAGCATATCCAGATACGGCACGAGTACGCCATGCTTCTTCGGCAGTACATATTCCGGATTTAATTCTTCATACCGGAAGCTCTTACGTCCGCCTTCCTTCGCCCTGTCCCAGAAATAACGCAGCATTTCATAGGGAAGATAATAGAAGATATCCTTGTGCGTATAATAAATCAGGAAAAAGGCAATTCCCTTCTGCTTTTCAAACCGCTCCATAAACCGTACCTGATGTTCATGGATATTCTGCAGGGAAAAGGTGTCCGTCGCGCATTCCTTGGCATCGAAGCAGACCGGAATCCCCTGTACGGCGCCGATATAATCTACGGTACTCTTCTGATCAAAATAAGCCAGCGTAATATGTCTGCTCTGCTTGTCGATCGTAATCGGCGTAATCGGCGTAGGTATCTTCTGAATCAGCGCCAGACCGCTTTCCAGATATTTTTCATTTGTTCTGTTAATCAAATCTTCCAGCGTAGAACCGCGAAGTCCGCGGGAATTCCAGGTTGCCATGCTGTCTCTTCCTCTTTACTGATTTGCTGCTATCTTATGAAACATCTCCGGCAGTGCAGCATAAAAGGTCTGCCCGCTGATATCTTCGAAAGGGTCGTCGAGCACAGGGAATACGACTTTATAGGCATGCAGTAACTGAGACTGTACATGATACGCTTTCTGATACGTATCGTTCCATGCTTTATCTCCATACTTGTAATCCCCCAGCAGCGGATGACCGATGCTCGCCAGATGGGCTCTGATCTGATGCGGTTTTCCGGTCAGCAGTTCCACTTCCAGAAGCGTCTTATCAGAATATATCTCAAGCGGCCTGTACCATGTCTTAATATAAGCTCCCTTATCCGGTCCGTCACAGCCCTTCACAGAGACCTTATTATGCTTCTCATCTTTAACCAGATACCCCTCGATCAACTGTTCTTCTCTTACTTCGCCCTTTACATAAAGCTGATAATACTTGTGAAGGGTTCTGCTTTGCAGCAGTTCTCCCAGAAGCTGCGCGCCTTTCAGAGACTTGGCGCACAGGACGATTCCGCTTGTGTTGCGGTCGAGCCTGTTGCAGACGGAAGGCTTGAAGGCGCCCAATTCCTGCGGGTTCATAAAGCCGCTCTGCAGAAGATATCCGATCAGCCACTCATTCAAAGAAATATCCGCGTTCTGGGCCTTCTGCGATAACACGCCTGCCGGTTTGTCCGCCAATAGAATATGATCGTTTTCATAAATAATCTGAATGGAAATATACTTCCGATAGGCATGATAATACGCTTCACAGGCATCCTGACTCTCCCGGCCCATGAATTTATGAAGCGTCTCATCGGAAAAGAAAACCTCTATGCGGTCTCCCTCTTCCAGTTTCTCGCTGCCGCCTGCCTTTTTACCGTTCAGCGTGATATTCTTTTTGCGCAGCATTTTATACAGGAAGCTTGTTCCGGCAAGCGGAAGCAGCTTATGCAGATATTTATCAAAGCGCTGCCCGGCCTCTTTCTCTGTGATATGTTTCTGATACATAATTCTTACTTTCCTGTCCTTGTCAATTCCGCGTCCAACCGACAACTCAGATGAGGACGCACATCAGATTACAGTGATATGGAATACAGCAGTCTGATCAAATCTTCCAGCTTTCTGTGTTCATCTGTTTCCAGCTTCTCCATTTGACTCAATCGGTCAATATATTTTTCTGTATGATTAAAGATTTTGACGGTAACATTCTTAATGCCTTCCTGCGTCAGCATCTGCTCTAAATGCTTCTCCGCCTCATTGATGTCGCACTTCGGATCCTCTGTCACACCACACAGGACATTTCCCTTAAGCGCCATATGGCTGACCGCAAAATTCTTCTGATAGGATGTAAAATACATATCATATAAGGCAGTCAGATTCGCGTCATATACGCATACCTTCTTCTTAAGCGCTTCACTGCAGCCCCTGGCACGCAGAAAAACGATCATATTAACGGCGCTCTTGCAGGCAGGAAGCGTCCCCAGTATCGCTACGATCGTAAGCAGATTCTTATTGCTGCCGGTGGTTACATATCCCATAACATATAACCCGATGCACACCAGAAAATATACTAAAGTTCTAAGCGCCGAGAATACCTTTCTGTTCTCTATATAACCATATGCGCCTTTTGGTATTATTAATTTCTTCATCATTCCTCGATTCCTTTATTCTGCTGCTGTTTTATCCTTCCCGCAATTTACATACGTCTACCCATTCCCTATATCCTGAGTACCGCTCTATCTCGGGAATGCTCAGTTCAATGGCGCTGTTGCCGCTGCCGCAGGCGGGAAATACCGTGGTAAAACGTTTCAGAGATTCATCCAGATACACAGTCACGCCCTCGTTAATGCCAAAAGGACATACGCCGCCAACGGCATGACCGATCAGCTTCTCCACCTCATCCGGCGTAAGCATTTTGGCTTTCGTGCCGAATCTTGCCTTGTATTTGGCATTATCCACTTTTACATCACCGGCGCAGATAATGAGAACCGGCGCATCCTGCACCATAAAGGACAGCGACTTGGCGATCCGCGCAGGCTCGCAGGAAAGCGCCTGCGCCGCCAGCTCTACCGTGGCGCTGGATTCGTGCAGTTCTATGATCCTCTGTTCCATATTGTATTGCTTGAAATATGCTTTGACACGTTCAATTGACATTGCTGCAATGCTCCTTTACTTTATTATACTTTTCAGTCAGCCCGTGAATTGCAGGCCATTACCTTCTGCATCACATTCTGTACGCTCTGCGTTGTCAGATACAGAACCTTCACAGGCAATCCGCAGACGGAAACCGTCTTATTTCTTTTACAGTCTTCGATCGCTTTGGCCACGACGCATTCTGTTTTCGCCATCGTCAGCTTCTTAAGCCCGCTAAGCTTCGCTGCGCCTCCATATGCATGCTCCAGAAACGGCGTATTAACCGGCCCCGGACAGACCGCTGTGACGCTGATGCCGGATCCCTTCAATTCCCCTGAAAGCGCTCGGCTCAGTGAATAGACATAGGATTTGGACGCCGCATAGACCGCAAAGGCCGCCTGCGGTACGAATGCCGCGCCGGAAGCTAATTGTATCATTTTACTGCCTTTGTGCATATAAGGCAGGCACAGCTTCGTCATCTGCGTTAAGGCCAGGATATTGAGCTTTACCATCTCCGCGATCTCCTGTTCGCTCTGTTTTGTGAATATTCCGTGACTGCCCACGCCCGCACAATTCACCAGCACGGTAATTCTGGGGTTTTGAATCGCCAGCACTTCCGCAAACTGCCGCATTTCCTTCTCATTGGTGATATCAATCGCAATCGCCCTGGTCTTGATGGACATGGTTTTTGCCAGTTCCTCTAACAGTTCTTTCCTGCGCGCAAGCAGCCAGATTTCATCTGTTCTGCCAAGTTTTGCGTCCAATTGCCTGGCAAATTCTCTCCCCATGCCGGAGGATGCGCCCGTAATAATTGCAATATTCATGCCGCACTTTTCATCTCCGTTTCTATTTCTCTTTCTTTTTGTGCACGTTGCGTATTTTCTTTCTGCCGGTTTTCCCGGCGTTATGAAGCCCCGCCGCCTGATCGTTGTTCCTGCAGCTGTTTCTGCCAGACGGAGTCTGCCGCGTATGATTCTTTTGCCGCGTATCCTTCTGCTTCGCGTTCCCTTGCTGGGCGCTTTTTTGCCGCGTATTTCCCGGCTGCGCATGCTTCGCCTGACTGGCCCTGTATGCCCCGAAATCACGGGGACGGATCAGACATTTCTTATCAAAACCGATCAGATCCTCTCTTCCCGCCCTGATCAGCGCTTCCCTGACCAGTTCATAATTATTCGGGTTCCGGTACTGAATCAACGCTCTCTGCATCGCTTTCTCGTGCGAATTCCTGCACACGTAGACCGGACTGCCGTCCCGGGGGTCGATCCCGGTATAGTACATTACGGTAGAGACCGTGGAAGGCGTCGGATAGAAATCCTGTACCTGCTCCGGCATATACCCCAGATCCCGCAGATATTCCGCAAGCTCCACGGCTTCTTTTAAAGTGGAACCCGGATGAGAGGACATAAGATAAGGAACCAGAAACTGTTTTTTGCCAAGTTTCTCGTTGATCCTGTAATATTTCTTCACGAAACGGTCATAAACCGCTTTCTCAGGCTTGCCAAGCTTCGACAAAACCTCGTCGGAAATATGCTCCGGCGCCACCTTGAGCTGCCCGCTTACATGATGCTCCACCATTTCTCTGAAAAAAGTATCGTCCGGGTCTGCTAACAGATAGTCAAACCGGATACCGGAACGGATAAACACCTTCTTTACCCCCGGCAAAGCGCGCAGCTTGCGCAGCAGGGACAGATAATCCGAATGATCCGCCTGCAGATTGGGACATGGCTTCGGGAAGAGACACTGTCTGTTCTTACATACGCCCTGCGTCAACTGTTTCTGGCAGGAAGGATGTCTGAAATTAGCGGTGGGTCCGCCCACATCATGGATATAGCCTTTAAAATCAGGCTCCTGAATCATTCTCTGCGCTTCTTTTATAATAGATTCATGGCTTCTGACCTGTATGATTCTGCCCTGGTGAAACGTCAGCGCGCAGAAATTGCAGCCGCCAAAGCACCCTCTGTTACTGATCAGCGAGAATTTGATCTCCGTAATCGCCGGCACGCCGCCCTTGGCTTCATAGGAAGGGTGATAACTGCGCATATAAGGCAGATCATAGACCGCGTCCATTTCCTCCGTCGTCAACGGCGGCTGCGGCGGATTCTGTACCACATAGATTCCGTTGGGGTAAGGCTCGATCAATGTTTTGCCCGTGTAGGGATCTGTGTTCTGGTACTGTATTTGAAAGCTGGCCGCGTATTCCTTCGGCCTTTCTTTCATCACGTCATATGCCGGCAGCTCTATACCGTCATAGATTCCCTCAAGCGATCTGGTCTTGTAGACGGTTCCTTGTATAAAAGTAATATCCTTGACAGCGATACCGCTTGCCAGCGCGTCCGCAATTTCCACAATGGATTTCTCCCCCATCCCATAGGAGATCAGATCTGCCTGGCTGTCTAACAGAATAGATCTTTTAAAGCTGTCGGACCAGTAATCATAATGCGCCATTCTGCGAAGGCTTGCCTCGATACCGCCGATAATAATCGGCGTATCCTTATATGTCCTGCGAATCAGGTTGCCGTAGACTACGGTAGCGTGATCCGGCCTTCTGTAAGGCTCTCCGCCCGGCGTATAGGCGTCTGTGGGACGACGCTTCTTCGATACATAATAATGATTCACCATGGAATCCATATTGCCGCCGGAGATTAAGAAGCCAAGCCTCGGCTTGCCCAATATGGCAATACTCTTCTCATCCTTCCAGTCCGGCTGGGAAATAATCCCCACCGTATATCCATGAGCGACCAGGATTCTGCTGATAATCGCATGTCCGAAGGAAGGATGGTCCACATAGGCGTCGCCGATCACATAGACAAAATCAAGCTGCTCTATGCCCTGCGCCTTCATATCCTGTTTAGAAATCGGTAAAAATCCCATTTTGTCCTATCAACTCCCTGAAGTCATATGTATAATAGTCCGCCAGCCGCCGCTTCTCTTCGTCCAGATGGGCCGAATGCCTGTCATAGACGGCGCATACCTTCATACCGGCAGCTTTCCCTGCCAGGATACCATCTACAATATCTTCGAACACAAGACATTCTGCCGGCTCTACGCCAAGCTCCTCAGCCACAGCCAGATACACGTCCGGAGCCGGTTTACCCCTTGGCACTTCACAGCCTGTGACGATGCAGCCGATATACTGTTCCAGTTGATGGACGGATACGATATTATCCGCCAATTCCCTGGAATTGCTGGTTGCGATTCCCATCCGTATATCATGATTCTTACAATACTCCAATATTTCCGCGACGCCGTCTTTGACCGGGACTTCATGGGTATACTTATCCCAGGCCATCCGGTTCCAGTCGTCCTTGATCTGCTGCAGGGAATCCTGTAATTGAAATCGCTCTTTAAAATAGACTGCCGTCTCGCTAAAACTCCTGCCGCCGATATCATCCTGCAGCGTTTCCGGCACGGCAATACCGAAATTCCCCAGATATTCCACATCTATCGCATGCCACATCCACATGGAATCAACCAGCGAACCGTCTAAATCGAATATGACCGCTTTAATCATGTCTTTCTTCTTTCCTTTCCCGCAGAAGGGCGTCTATCTCCGCAGCCTGAAGCCTCCGGTATGCGCCCTTTTGAAGCGTCTCGTCCAACACCAGGCTTCCCATGCGGATCCGTTTCAGATACAGCACCTCGTTGCCCACCGCCTGCAGCATCCTTTTGACCTGATGAAACTTCCCTTCTGTTATGGTCAGGGTAATTACCGTATTCTGTCCGGCACCCTTCGTACGTTCCGGCAGAAGCTTCACCTTCGCAGGCTTCGTCGGCTTCTTCTCGCCGATGTCCACCCCCTGCCCGAGCTGTTTGGCCTGCTGTGCCGTGAGCGGCTGCGCCAGGAGACACTCATATTCCTTCTCCACATGCTTCTTCGGGGATAACAGCGCATGAGCCAGTTCCCCGTCGTTAGTCAGAATCAGCAGCCCTTCCGTATCCTTATCCAGCCGCCCTACAGGAAAGAGGTCGTCTCTTCCCTCTGCCGCCAACAGATCAACGACTGTCCGTTCCTTCCTGTCCTCCGTGGCGGACACAACGCCCGACGGCTTATACAGCATATAATAGACATATCGCTCATAAATACAGGGCGTATTCTGGTAACACACCTTGTCAGAACGCTCGTCGACCGCATACTCCGGTCTGGTGATTGTCGCGCCGTTCACCGTGACCAGACCTGCCTTAATATCCTTCTTCATCTGGCTGCGGGTTCCTTTATTCATATCACATAAGAATTTATCTAAACGCATTTGTTTCCTCTGTCCTCAGCTTCACGACTATAACCTGGCGCCTGTGAATATATATAATAGAACGCTTTCGTACCGCGATATCTGCATCCTGCAGATACAGCGCATATATCGTCCCATACCGGACAGCATGGAGGATTGGCGCATCATGAGAACATTTCATAAATGGATTGACGTATTCTATCAAACAGCATTTACAGCGCTCTCACTGTATCTTATCTTCCTGCTGCTGCGTTACCCGGCTCTCTCCCTGGAATATGCGTCCACCGGGCTTATATTGTGGTTTGAAAAGATGATCCCGACGCTTCTTCCCTTCATGATCCTGTCCGGTATCATGATCCGCATGAATCTGACCGGGAAATTCGTCAGCTTTCTGCATCCCTTCCTGCACCGCATATATGGCACTTCTCCCAACGGCTCTTACACGATTGTGATGGGGTTTCTGTGCGGTTTCCCGATGGGCGCGCGTATCATCGGCGAACTGTACCACGCCGGCAGGCTGAGTCGTGAAGAAAGCACCGGTCTGCTTTCCTTCTGTAATAATATCGGACCGATCTATTTCTTAAGCTTCGTAGTTCCTGCGCTCTCTGTCCGCAGACCGCTCCTTCCCTTCTGCATCATGTATGGTATTCCGCTCCTTTACGGTATCGTCATCATGCGGATTCTTCCATCCATCAGAAGACATCTCAGGAAGCGTGCGCCCCAAAACGCCTTGCCGTATTGTGAACCGGTTTCCTCCTGCAAGATGCAGGCAGCACATTCTGACGCGGCAATGCCGCTCTTGTCCGCCGTTGACAATTCCGTGGTCTCCGGTCTGAGCGGTATTGCCAGGCTGGGCGGTTACATGGTTTTTTTTAATCTGCTGAATATCGCCTTTACGCCGTTTCACAATGTAAGCCCGGTATTTCTCTGTCTTAGCAACTGCCTGTTAGAAATTACCAGCGGGATTGACCGGGGCAGTCATCTTCTTTTCTATTCTATACTGACGTTGCTTCCTTTCGGCGGTTTTTCATGCATCGCACAGACCTACAGCATGATACAGCATACGGATCTCTCCATCCGACCCTATCTTCTCCATAAGGTCATCCAGACTTTGATCACAGCCGTCTGCTATCTACTCTGCAGCCGTGTGCTTTTCTGATTAGCCAACGCCTGTACATGGCTGAGACGCCGCTTTTGCCAATCTTCTTTTATCATTTTGTCAGCGCCTTCGTCTCCTCCCGCGTCTGCGGCGTCTCTTCCGGCTCCGCAGAATAAGTACCAAAGATAAAACCATACCAAGAACAAGCAGCGCGCACACACCGCATACGCTCAGGAAATAACCAAGTGACATCGTAACCTGCGCGTTATCTTCCGGTACTGTGTCATAAGTGATCTCTCTGTATTCCCTGGGAGACTCAGCTACTGCCGCGCTCTCTACAGCCTCTTGATCCGCAAGCTCTTTGGCAAGCTCCTCCTGCGTCTTATAATCCATCGAAGGGAGCGTAATCGTATTGCTGGTTTTATACAGATCAAACCCGTTATAACCGTTTACCACAATCCGCGGTACGATATGAGGCGGCACCTGCATGGTAAACGTAATCGTATCCTGGGATTTATCGCCCCATTTCTGCAGCCCGGAAAATGTCTCTCCATCGTCATAGCTATAGGCATAATACAACATTCCGCTGTCATAATCCATAGCGGATACTTGTACCGTCACTTCGCCCGTCTCCATATTCTGATCCAGCACTTCAATCATGCATATGTCTGTTTCCGTACTGTCCGGCTTCACCACACCGGAAGGCACCGGCACGTCTGCATTCTGATAGCCGCTGTAGTCTGCTCCCAGTTCTTCAGACCGCAGCCGGAAATATTTCGCCACCGCCGTAGCGTCCAGTCTGCCAAAAGCCTTTAATTTCTCATCATGGTCATAGAACGGTTTATCATTCTCCTGGTCCAGATGACAATGTTCGATCAGAACGCAGGGGATTTCACGCTCCGCAGCCGTCCTGATAATTCCGTAATAATCTGTTCCCTTCTGATTGAGCCTGGTCTTGATTCCGCGGGAATACAGCCCCATCTCCTGCAGCAGCTCCATTTCCACGCTGGCGAAACCGTATCCTTTGCTGTATGCTTCGCCGAATGCCGATATCCAGCACTCTGCGCCAAACAGTGTATGCTGCTCCGACATATTAAAATGCAGGCAGAACATGAAGTCCGCGCCGACGCTTTGCGCAAACTCGCTTCGCTCTTCCAGCGTCATATCCTGTGCAATATCACCGTATCTTGTCATATATACCTGAATACCGTCATACTTCTCAAGCTCTTCCTTCATGGCATTCGCTACGGTCATGGTCATTTCTTTCTCTACATAGTCTTCATATTCCGCGCCGAGATTCTCTCCTCCGTGTCCCGGATCTATCACTACGACTACCGGCTCGTCCGCCCATGCCTCTGAACCGTTCCTGCACCATGCCGCCAGAAGGACCAAAGCCGTTATAATACATACAGCCGCCCGATTATTTCGTCTCTGTTTTATTCGTTTCAACCTCTCCTCCATGTCAGCGCAATTGTAAGCAGTTCCTTCTTCAATCCATAAATTGGCAGACAGCGTAAGAATAAGCCGGCTTCTTAAGGAAACCGGCTCATACTATTTACTATTTGATTTCAGCCAACATCTCGCTATGTAGGACAATAATCATCTTCTACATCAAATCCAGTTCTGCCGGTTCCCCGTCGCCTTCCGCTTCCTTTAACATCTGTTCTACTTCCACCGGACGCAGTTCCGCACGATTCGCCTTGACCGTTTCGTTATAGCTGTTAATCGTGTTATAGAAGCTCTCATAATGCTCTGTCGCCGTCGCCAGCGTAGTTGTCATGGCGTTCTCCAGATTAGCAAGCATATCGTCCAGGTACTGCATAGCCGAAGTCCTGACTCCATTGGCTTCCAAAGTAGCGTTATTCAAGATCTCCTGCGCCTGCATGGTAGCCATTCTGACCACTTCATTCGCCTGCGCGTAAGCCTGCTGCATAATCTCGTGTTCATTAATCAGTTCCGTCGTCTGAACCGTCGCATCCTTAATCAATGCTTCCGCTTTCGCCCTGGCGTCATTTAAGATCGCTTCCTTGTTCGTAATGATCTTCTGATACCTCTTAATCTCATCCGGCGTCTTCATACGAAGTTCTCTGAGAAGTTCGTCTATTTCTTCTTTATTAACGATAATATTGGTCTTGGATAGAGGCTGGTACTTGCAGCCGTCAATATAATCTTCAATCTCGTCGATTAACTGTTCAATTCTACTGCTCATTATAACTCCTATCTGCTAAATCCGTATTTTTGGTATATCAGTTCGCTGACAAAATCCGGTACGCATTCCGAAATATCTCCGTTAAAGCTGGCAATCTCTTTTACTGTCGAAGAGCTTAAATAGGCATACTCCAAACTGGTAGTGAGAAACATCGTATCCAGATCTCCGTCTGAGAATTTCCTGTTCGTCTGGGCTATCTGCAGTTCATATTCAAAATCCGTAATAGCGCGAAGCCCTCTGATTGCCACGTGGACATTCTTCTCCCGGGCATAATCAATCAACAAGCCGCTGAAAGAATCTATCGTTACATTAGGTAAATCCTTCGTTGCTTCTTCTAACATCTTAACACGTTCTTCCACAGAAAACAATGGAGTCTTTGTTTTATTATTCAACACGCTTACTGTTAATTCATCAAAAATCTCGGCGGCACGTCTGATGATATCGAGATGCCCGTAAGTTACCGGATCAAAGCTGCCCGGATAAATCGCTGCTTTCATAGGACTTCCTCATTCATTCTGTTTTCATTCTCTGTAGCATATATGTTCCATAATAAAACAATTTTATGAAAATGTCTTTAAATTTTTCAAAGTTTTTATTTTTTCATAAAATAGTGCGGCAAACCTTTACATGCGTAAATTCTTCTGCATCTTCCGGCAGAAAACATGCTTGTTTGTCTTATAACGCTTCTCTTTCGTAAGCGCATATCCCATATTTTCAAGATAACTAAAATCCGTATCCAGAGCCGCTTCTATCACGATCAACGTATTATCCGTCATGTAAGGCATGTCTTTTAACAGCGCAAGCACATGCTTCTCATAGTCCTGATGATACGGCGGATCCATGAAGATCACGTCCACTTCCTTTTCATGAATACCGCCAAGGGCGCTGAGCACGTCCTGCTTCATAATTGTCGCCTGTTCCATCAAACGCGTGAAATTCAGATTATCTGTAATACAGGCAAGCGCATTCTTCTGATTCTCCACAAAATAAGCGTGTCTCGCCCCGCGGCTTAAGGCCTCGATGCCGATACCGCCGCTTCCGCTGAACAGATCTACAAATACCGCGTCAGAAAGATACGGCATCAGCATATTAAACAGCGTTTCTTTGATCCTGTCCGTGGTGGGTCTTGTATCCAGGCCCTCCGGCGTTTTCAGCCGCAGACTTCTGGCCTTTCCTGCTATCACTCGCATAGTTTGTTCCTTTCTGTTCATCACGTACGTATTTTAACACCTTTCGTGTCCCTGCTTCCGAGCTTCAATTTATTAAGCTCCACCCGCTTCTCTTTATATTCAATAGCGGAATCGTCCACGCCCCTGGTGAAATACACTGCCTCCAACTCGTCCTTTGCGCCCAGCTTCATGCCGCGCACACCTACGGCTCCCTTCTTCTTCTCCGGAATATCTTCTACCAGGAAACGCAGGAAATAGCCTTCTCTGGACTGTAAAATAATGTGCCGCTGCTCCTTATAAGCAGCCACGCTTATTACCTCGTCGCCCTCCTGCAGCTTGGTGGCCGCCACGGTACGCTTGGCAACGTCAAATTCTCCGCCGTCCACTATCTTAAGCATTGCCTGCTTCGTGGCGAAGATCACACGGTACAGGTTTAAATCGCTCTGGCTTGCGGCGTAGACGATGCTTTCCCTGGCGGAGTCGTAATTGCTGACATTATCCACCGGAATTCCCTTATCCCGGAATTTGCCGAAGGGCAGATCCGCCGCCTTCAGGGTATGCAACTGACCGGTATTGGTAAAAAGACACACCTTGCCGGTGTTTTTGCAGACAAAAGCATACCGGTTCTCTGCCTGGGCGGCCTCTTTATTTCTTTCGTAAGTCGCCATATCAATCGTTCTGGCATAGCCGAAGCGGTCAAGCAGGAATACGATATCCATTTCTTCTGCTTTCTTCTCTATATAGACCGCTTCGCTGGCGGTCGTGATCTGTGTTCTTCTGGGACGCCTGTACTGTTCCTTAAGTTCATCCAGTTCATTGATGATCACCTGCGCCATGGAATCCCGTCTGGCCAGAATATCTTCATATCGGTAGATATTCGCCATGGTATCCTCGTGCTCGTTAATCAGCGCTTCGATTTCCAGCCCGATCAGCTTGTACAGACGCATATCCAGAATGGCATTGGCTTGTTTCTCGGAAAACATAAGCTGTGCCGCCATAATCTTGGATTCCTTGGATTTGAACTTAATGCCGTCCACTTTACCTTCTACCAGGCATCCCTTTGCCATAGCGCGGTCTTTGGAGCCCCGCAGAATCTCTATGATGAGGTCGATAACATTACATGCCTTGATCAGGCCTTCCTGAATCTCCTTACGTTCCAGCTCCTTTTCCAGCAGATTCTTATATTTTCTGGTTGCCGTCTCGAACTGGAAGTTCACATTTTCACGGATAATCTGCTTTAAGCCCATGGTTTCCGGCCTGCCGTCGCAGATTGCCAGCATATTCACGCCGAAGGTATCTTCCAGCCGCGTCTTCTTATAGAGCAGATTCTTGAAGTTCTCTACGTCCGCATCCTTGCGAAGCTCTATGACGATTCGGATTCCCTCTTTGGAAGACTGGTTCGTGATGTCCACAATGTCCTGGGTCTTCTTCGTCTCTGCCAGCGCCGCCACATCCATCAGGAATTTGCTGATATTGGCGCCGATCATGGTATAGGGGATCTCCGTAATGACCAGATTGATCCTGCCGCCCCTGGCTTTCTCCACTTCCACCTTGCCGCGAATCTTAATCTTGCCTGTGCCGGTCTCGTAGATGTCTAACAGTTCGTCCTCGTTAATCACGATGCCGCCGGTAGGGAAATCAGGGCCTTTGACGTAGCGCATCAATTCTCTGGTACTGATATTCTCATCCAGCATATAAGCTTTGGTCGCATCGATAACCTCCGCCAGATTGTGAGGCGGAATATTGGTTGCCATACCAACCGCGATACCCTCGGAACCGTTGACCAACAGATTGGGGATCTTCACCGGCAGTACCGTAGGCTCCTTCTCCGTCTCGTCGAAGTTGGGGATGAAATCCACCACATCCTTATCCAGATCCGCCAGAAAAGCTTCCTGCGTAATCTTCTCAAGCCGCGCTTCTGTATAACGCATTGCCGCCGCGCCGTCTCCCTCAATATTACCGAAATTGCCGTGTCCGTCGATTAAGGGAAGACCTTTCTTGAAGTCCTGGGACATGACCACCAGCGCCTCGTAGATGGAACTGTCGCCATGGGGATGATATTTACCCATGGTATCGCCCACAATACGGGCCGATTTACGATATGGCCTGTCGTAGCGGATACCCAGTTCATACATATCGTACAGGGTTCTGCGCTGCACCGGCTTAAGCCCGTCCCGCACATCAGGCAGGGCGCGGGCTATGATAACGCTCATGGCATAATCAATATATGATTTCTGCATGACCTCGGAATATTCCGTTTTGATAATTCTGTCGTTCACACTTGGCATGGTTTTCTTCCATTCTTTTTTTATAATTTAAACATCCAGCTCCGCATCCTGGGCATGATGGTAGATAAATTCCTTCCGGGGCGGCACCTCGGTTCCCATCAGCATCTCCGTCACCTCAGAGGCCATGCGGGCGTCCTCGATTTCCACCTGTTTCATCATTCTGGTTTCCGGGTCAAGAGTCGTCTCCCATAGCTGCTGGGCGTCCATTTCGCCAAGACCCTTATATCTTTGCAGGGTAAAAGGCCCTTTGTGCTTCTTGCGGTATCTCTCTAATGCTTTATCATCGTAGAGATATTCTTCCTCCCCCTTGGACGGCATCGCCTTATATAAGGGCGGCATTGCTATGTATACATGGCCTTCATAGATCAGCTCCGGCATAAAACGGTAGAACAGCGTCAGAAGCAGCGTGGAAATATGCGCGCCGTCCACGTCGGCATCCGCCATAATGATAATCTTATCATAGCGCAGCTTGTTGATATCAAAATCATTGCCGTAGCCTTCTGAGAATCCGCAGCCGAAAGCGTTGATCATCGTCTTGATCTCCGCGTTGGCGAGAATCTTATCGATGCTGGCCTTCTCCACATTCAGAATCTTGCCGCGGATAGGCAGAATCGCCTGAAACATACGGTTGCGCGCTGTTTTGGCGCTGCCGCCTGCGGAATCTCCCTCCACAATGAAGATCTCGCATTGGGAAGGATCCCTGGACTCGCAGTTGGCCAGCTTCCCGTTAGAGTCAAAGGAAAACTTCTGTTTGGTCAGCATATTCGTCCTGGCCTTCTCCTCGCTCTTACGAATCTTAGCCGCTTTCTCCGCACAGCCGATGATACTCTTTAAGGTTTCCAGATTCCGGTCGAAATAGCGTACGATCTCGTCGCCCGTCACCTTACCCACTGCTTTCGCCGCGTCCTGGTTGTCTAACTTGGTCTTGGTCTGTCCCTCGAATCTGGGGTCGGGGTGCTTGATGGAAACCACCGCCGTCATACCGTTGCGCACATCCGCGCCGGTGAAATTCACATCCTTCTCTTTCAGAATGTTAAGCCCTCGCGCATAGGTGTTAATCACATTGGTAAACATGGTCTTAAATCCGGTCAGATGAGTGCCGCCTTCCGCGTTATAGATGTTGTTGCAGAAGCCCAGTACATTCTCATGAAATTCATTCACATACTGGAAAGCAACTTCTACCGTGATACCTTCATTCTCTCCCTGAAAATAAATCACGTCATGAATGGCTTCCTTGGATTTGTTCATATCCTTAATAAAGCCTACAATGCCCTCCGGCTCATGGTATTCCAGATGCTCCGTTTCTTCTTTTCTTCTGTCTTCATATATGATAGTCAGTTCGGGATTCAGATAAGCCGTTTCATGCAGACGGCTTTTGACCTCGTCCTCCTTAAACCTGGTCTTATCAAAAATCGTATCGTCCGGCAGAAAAGAGATGGTCGTTCCGGTCTCCTTCGTCTTGCCCACCACAGGAAGAAGGCCGTCCTTTAATTCCAGCACCGGCACACCCCGTTCATATTTATCCTCATAGATACAGCCGCCGTTTTTGACCCGCACATGGAGCCAGGCGGACAAAGCGTTGACAACCGAGGAACCTACGCCGTGCAGGCCGCCGCTTGTCTTATACGCGTCATTATCAAATTTACCGCCCGCGTGGAGCGTCGTAAACACAAGACGCTCGGCGCTGATGCCCTTCTCATGCATTCCCACCGGAATGCCGCGCCCATCGTCCTCCACCGTGGCGGAACCATCCGCCTCCAGCGTAACCCGTATGGTCTTGCAGTAGCCTGCCAGATGCTCGTCCACCGCGTTGTCCACGATTTCATAAATCAAATGATTCAGACCCTTGGTAGAAACGCTGCCGATGTACATACCCGGTCTGACCCTGACCGCTTCAAGCCCCTCTAAGACGGTAATGCTGGAAGCGTCATACTGATTGCTTTTCGCCATAAATAAGCCACCTCATTATCACTTTCGTGCAAATTCTAACATAAATTTAGTAGTTTGAAAAGTCAAAAATACTATATCTGGTGTCCAACTGTCGCGCTTTCCAGTTTTTCTTCCGGCAGGTATTTCTGCAGCAGCGCCTCCAGCTTCGACGAATCGATCGGCTTGGAAAGATAATCTGTAAAGCCCTCTCTGAGATATTCTTCTCTTGCGCCCGCAACAGCGTTGGCAGTCAGCGCTATGACTACCGGATGACTATTCTGCCAGCCCTGGATCTTCTGCAAGCGCCGCAGCGTTTCGATACCGTCCATTTCCGGCATCATATGATCCAGCAGAATCATATCGTAAGGATTCTCCTGTGCCTTTATAAGACATTCCGCGCCGCTTTGCGCCGAGTCGCATTGTACCTTTAATTTCTTCAGCAGTCCCTTGACGACGGCAAGATTAACTTTGTTGTCATCCACAGAAAGGATCCTGGCGTTTGGCGCGACAAAGCTTTGCACGGGCTTTAAGGATTCTTCCATCAGCTTCTTCGCGGCGCTCCGGTAATCGCCGATGCCCTCCGGATTGACAATCCTTTGGCTGATCACAAAAGCAAAGGTGCTGCCCTCGCCGTATGTGCTCTCTACGGTCAGGTTACCGCCCATCATGTCCACTAATTTCTTCGTGATATGCAGCCCTAAGCCAGTGCCCTCCACCGTCCTGTTTTTGGTAAGGTCGAGACGGATGAAGGAATCGAACAGCTTATTGAGTTCTTCCTCCTTGATACCTATGCCGGTGTCGGTCACGCTGACATACAGATTGATAGTGTCATCGCCGTTGTCTGTCATATCGAGCTTCAGGGCAACGCTTCCCTTCTGCGTATACTTGACTGCATTAGTCAACAAATTGACAATACACTGCTTCACGCGCATTTCGTCTCCGTGAAGCACCGTCGGAATACTCCCCTTCGCATCGATGGTGAAATTCAGGTTCTTCGCTTCCGCCCGCATGGAAATCATATTTTCAATATCAGTCAGAAGCAGACGTACATCATAATCCGTCTCCACGATCTCCATTCTGCCGGATTCGATTTTCGACAAATCCAGAATATCGTTGATAATGGACAACAACGTCTTGCCCGCATTATTGATATGAAGCGCATATTCCCTGATATTATCGGATTCGCACTCCCTGATTATCATCTCGTTCATGCCCAGTACCGCGTTGATCGGCGTTCTGATTTCATGGGACATGTTGGCCAGGAAGGAGCTTTTCGCCTCGTTGGCGCGTTCCGCCTCCTCTTTGAGTTCAATCAGCTTCTGCGTATAGTGATAATTCTCCGTCATATCAAAAATACGATACAGCATTCCGGCAGAGTTCCCATTGCTGTCTCTGATCTCCTTACTCTGCCATTTGTAATAATGCTCATGCATCAGAAAACCGTCGGGATGCTTCTCCATAAACTGAATGATTTCCTGCTGCTCCTTCTCGTCGTCCCGGGTGCCGATTCCCGGAAAAACAAGCTGGGATTCCCGGTTGGAATAAACAATCTCCCCGATATGGTTCAGCACGAAGATACCCTCCTGCATCTCATCCAGCACCAGATCCTTGGTCTCCGTCACGATATCAAAGAGCCGGTACCGGAATATGATGATAATCAGAAAAGTCTCCGTAATCGTCATAGATATGGGAAAGCTGTCATAATAGCCGATGACGCCGCTGGCTTTGATCACCAGAAAAACGATGGGAACAAGAGCGGCGCATACAATCAGCGTGTATTCCCGCCGTTTCTCCTGTCTGTGCTCCATAGCGGAGGAAATGGCGATCAGCGCAATGATAACCCCCATCATATTGGTGGTAAGCGTCCACCAGCGATGGAAAATGCCGGGCGTATAGACCCAGAGACAGCGCCCGCCGTCCGCCGCAATACGTGTTATTTGTCTGTAGTAAACCGTATGATACTCGAATGTGAACACCAGAAGCAGAATCACGAAGTTGTTGATCAGATAAAAGGCCTGAATCCCGTGAATGAGCCTGTGCCTTAAATGATTGTTGTACTGACAGATAAACTGCAGGAAGCATATCAGGCAGAAGCACGCGCCCACATACTGCAGCTTCACCGACATCCGCATGCTTTCCTCATTGGTGCTGAGCAGTTCGAAGTAATACCCGAGCACGTCGATCAGCACAAAAATAGTTCCCGCAAGCAGCCACTTCTGCGCAGTAGACGGCCTGGCGCTAAGAACCATCAGCATCAAAATAAAACATAAAAACACGCCGAATCCATGTATGATAATTACCGTATTCATACCGATACCCTCATTCTTACTTAACCTGCTAATCTAATCCAATTTGAGGCTCTGACTCAAATTGTCGGTTGAAAAATCAGCACATCAGTGTGATTTTTCAACCTAATACTTCATATAAGTATTCCCTGCCGCGTTTCCCGCATCTGTCCACAAGCTGCATATGGTACAGGACATGCAGCGCCACCTGCGCCAGTTCGCCGCGGATTTTCGCCGCCTTTGCGAACTCCTTTGCCGTAAAAGGCTCTTCCAGCTCATAAGGAATCACCTGTATAAAATCTTCTTTTCTCTCGAAATATATCTCATCATACAGCGCAACCGGCGTCCTGTCATAACGGTGGGAACCTCTCTTTTTGTCCTTGCTCCAGCCGTTTAACAGACGGTACTCGTCCATATCGATCAGCGGGAAAGCAAAAGAAAGATTCTCATGCGTAAGAAAGCTTTTGATCTTATACAGCTCCGGAAAAGCGCTGTATACAGAGCCTGTCACCGGCGACTTGTTCCGTTTGGAAAGCGCGCCGCTCTCCTCGTCTATCCAGATGAGCCATTTGCTGTGCGGAATAGGCAGCACCACCGTAACCTGATAGGAAGGCAGAAATGCCTGCAGCTTCCCCCTGAGCCTGTTAAAATTGCCGTTCTGTATCTCGATAATTCTCTCTCCGGTATAGATATCCGCTATATAGCCTTCAATCGGCACTTCATGATAATCCTCATTGGGCTCATAATACAGCTTCATCACCGCATGAACCGTCTTCTCCTGTAAGGTACCGAACCCATGCGGGTCATTCTGCTTTAACAGCACCTTAAGCTTTGCCTGTTCAAATGCTTCCCTGTCCATGCGTGATCTCCAAACCGTTTCTTTTCTTGTATATCGTAGATTTTATTATACCAGACATTATCCAATCGAACAATTGTTTTCTTTCAAAATCATTTACATTATCACATTTTTGTATTACAATATGTTTAAATAATATTTTCTTTGATATATTTTTGCCCTTTGCATTGAGAGGCACTTTTATGAAGCAATTTATTAAGACTGTCAGACAAATATTAACAGGAAACCTGCAGATTACAGACAGACAGAAATATACCGCTTTTATCACTTCCGTAATGATGGTACATTTCTTTCTGACCTGTCTGTTCGGTTACTATAAGGTAACCCCGTTATTTATTTTCAATATCATAAGCGTAACGGTCTATCTTGTATGCACGCAGCTTTTAAGACGCAATCTTTTTTTCCTGGTTTACTGTATTACATACACAGAGATCGTCATACATTCCTTTGTAGCGGTTATCTGCGTCGGCTGGCAGTACGGCTTCTCGCAGTATTTGATCGCCATTATTCCCGTGTGCTATTACATGTGTTTTACCATGAATTCCAGACACCGCAAAATATTGATTGCCACCGGTTCGGCATTGTTGGCGGTACTGGCGTTCCTATCCTGTAAGGTACTTTCGTTCTATATCGTTCCCGCATATGAGCCTAATCTTAAAGCGCTGGAGCTATGGCTTTATATCTTTAATTCTGTCTGCACCTTCGCTTTTTTAATTCTTTTCTCCCTGATATTTGTCTTCGAGATGAAATTATCAAGCGATAAGCTGCGGCATCAGAACGCTATTCTGGACAAGCTGGCGAGCACCGACCCGCTTACCGGACTGTACAACCGCCGAAGCATGAATATATTCTTGTCCCAGGCGCTGGAATCCGGCGCCCGGTTCTGTGTGATCATGAGCGATATTGATGATTTTAAGCACATCAACGACAGCTACGGACATGATTTCGGCGACGTCGTCCTTCGCGAAATCTCCCATATCATCGTGGAACAGGTGAAAGAATACGGTTATGTCTGCCGTTGGGGCGGTGAAGAAATCCTCATACTGATCAGCAATCATTCCAAAGAAACCGCCTGCCGCATTGCGGAAAATATCAGACGCAAGGTCGCCAATCACGTATTCGAGCCTGACGGCAAGTGGATACACTGCAGCCTGACGCTCGGTGTTTCAGCCCACGAGAAAGCAAATACGATAGAAGAAACCATTACGAAAGCCGATTATAATCTCTATGTCGGGAAACGTAACGGTAAAAATGTGGTTATTTCATAACCTGTAATTTTCAGACCAGACGATATGATAAACCCCGGCTTACCTTTGCCGGGGTTATAATTTCTTTGTATTTCTGTCGCCGTGCAGAATCCGTTCCCTGTCGGAAGGGTTGATCTGCGTCAGCTTCCCTGTTTTGTCATAATAAGTCAGCAGATTGGAATTTCTGGCGATGGTCTTATGTCCGTTCTCTGTCAGCAGGCTCATTACCTGCTCCAGATTACCGCTTCGGAGATATTTCTGAATCTCCGCATCCCTGTCATCAGGAAAACGCGGCCAATCTGCCTGCGCGGACTGTTCCGTTATGGAAGATGTTCGCAAGAGAGCATCGGAAGCCTGATACGAAGCATTGGCATTCTCCGTATCAAGCCCCTTCATTGCCAGGTATTCCTGCGTATAGCGCTCCGCTTCCTCCGGCGTCACGTCTTCGGATTGTACGTCCGGGGGCTGGTCGTTCCAGATTCTGTCAAATATTTCTTTCACAGAACGGAGCAGATTGTGAAATATTTCACGCAAGCCAGCCGGTAATATACTACCGGCTGCTCTGTTACCGTTTTCCTCCTGACGCGCCTTATCGTCCGTCTCCGCTTTTGCATTGGATAATTCCAGTGTAACGCCGCTCTTAGACTGTTTGACAAGCTCCCTGCGTGTGCCGGCACTCTTGACGGAAGACGGCTGCCCGTCTTCTTTGTCCTCTTTTTGCTTCGAAGAAAGCGACGGTTTATCCTGATAATCCAGGCTGAATTGCTCTTCGCTGCCCGAAGACTGGGAAAGCTTTAATTTGTTATAATCATACGTGTTGTTTTCGTTCTCTCCGACTCTGTATATCATAGCGCTTTCATCTCATGATCATACCATAACTATTTCTGATTAATATAATTAACGAGTCCTTCCGCCGCGATAATCTTCTGCATGAACTCCGGGAAGGCCTGCCCCTGATAAGAGGTGCCTTTGGTCACGTCCGTAATCACGCCGGTATCGAAATTGACTTCTACCGTATCTCCCGCATCGATTCCCTTCGCCGCCTCCGGACATTCAATAATGGGAAGGCCGATATTAATAGCGTTGCGATAGAAAATTCTGGCGAAGGTCTCGGCGATCACACAGCTTACCCCTGCCGCCTTAATAGCAATAGGCGCATGTTCTCTGGAAGAACCGCATCCGAAATTCTTCGTCGCCACAATAATATCGCCTTTGTTGACTTTGTTCACAAACTCCTTATCAATATCTTCCATACAATGCGTCGCCAGCTCAGCCGGATCGGAAGAATTTAAATAACGTGCCGGAATAATAACGTCGGTGTCCACGTTATCTCCATATTTAAATACAAGTCCTTTTGCTGCTTTCATGTTTACCTCCATGTGCGCTTTACGCGCCTTTTGTACTATCGATTGCAAATATAGTCTGTCTGACATCTCGTACCCGGTCATAACCGTTAGGAACAGAATCAAACTACAACTGGCATGGACAAGAAATTCTGCCTGTGACAGCGCTTGCTGCCGCTACGGCCGGGCTTGCCAGATAAATCTCAGAATTGACATGTCCCATACGTCCTACGAAGTTACGGTTGGTGGTGGATACGCACCGCTCTCCTTCCGCAAGAATACCCATATAGCCGCCAAGACATGGTCCGCAGGTCGGTGTGCTCACTACCGCGCCGGCCTCGATGAAGATACGCAGAAGCCCTTCTTCCATCGCCTGCATGTAAATCGTCTGGGTCGCCGGAATCACGATGCAGCGCATTCCTTTCGCCACATGTCTTCCTTTCAGCACCTTCGCCGCGATCCTCAAATCATCCAGTCTGCCGTTGGTACAGGAACCAATCACTACCTGGTCAATATGAATGTCCTCCGTAATCTCGTCGATGGTCTTCGTATTCTCCGGCAGATGCGGGAATGCAATCGTAGGGCGCAGAGCGCCTAAATCGATCGTATACTCTTCGTCGTAAACCGAGTCTTCATCCGCTTCATAAACCGTATAATTTCTCGTGGAATGTTCCTTCATATATGCGATTGCAAGATCGTCTACCGGGAAAATACCGTTCTTGCCACCTGCTTCGATCGCCATATTGGCAATGGTAAAACGATCGTCCATGGTAAGGTTCGCGATCCCCTCTCCCACAAATTCCATAGATTTATATAATGCACCGTCCACACCGATCATACCGATGATATGTAAAATCACGTCCTTGCCGCTGACCCATTCGGAGGGCTTGCCTACGATATTGACCCTGATCGCGGAGGGCACCTTAAACCATGCCTTGCCCGTCGCCATACCGGCCGCCATATCGGTGCTTCCCACGCCTGTGGAAAAAGCGCCCAGCGCGCCGTAAGTACAGGTATGAGAATCTGCGCCGATAATCACATCGCCCGCCACAGTCAGACCTTTCTCCGGAAGAAGCGCATGCTCGATACCCATCTCTCCTACTTCAAAATAATTCGTAATCTCATTGCGGCGCGCAAATTCCCTGACGCATTTACAGTGCTCCGCAGACTTGATATCCTTATTCGGCACGAAATGATCAGGCACGAGCGCGATTTTATCCTTGTCAAATACGCCGTCTACCTTCATCTTCTCCATTTCTTTGATCGCGACAGGGCTGGTAATATCGTTGCCTAATACCAGATCCAAATCCGCCTCGATCAACTGTCCCGCCTCTACCTTGTCTAATCCTGCGTGGGCAGCCAGTATTTTCTGGGTCATCGTCATTCCCATGATCGTTTCCTCCTTGTTGCGTTATATTTCTTACGACGCGGTGTCGTTCCCGGCAATCATGTGCTTCCTGTGACGCACCGCGCTTTCTGTCTTGCTATATCTGATTCTAACATAAATGCAGACATTTGAGAAATAGTATCTTTTCATGTCATCCATAACTTGTAGTTATAGAATATAAATGTTATAATTACATAAATTCATATTGCAAATTATACGCTGAAGCAAGATAAGGAATCATCTCACCTATGGAACAAAATCTCAACCTTTATCACATATTTTATGAAGTGGCAGGCTGCCGTAATTTCTCTGTCGCCGCAAAGAAGCTCTATATCAGCCAGCCCGCTGTCAGCAAGGCTGTTTCCAGACTGGAAGAAAATCTGGGCGTCCTTCTTTTTCAGCGTTCTTCAAGAGGCGTGACACTTACCCGCGAAGGAGAGATACTCTACGCCCATGCAAAGCAGGCGTTTACTTCTCTTAAATCCGGGGAAGAGCTGCTTCGGGAAGCCTCTTTATCCCATATCACATACCTGTCAATCGGCGTCAGCACGACACTGTGCAAATATGTACTTCTGCCGCTGTTAAAACCCTTTATCATGGAGAATCCGAATATCAAAATCAGCATCTCCTGCCAGTCCACCTTCGATACCATTACGGCCATAGAGAAAGGCGAAATCGACCTGGGGTTAGTGGGTCTTCCGCCGGAAAACACATTCCGGAAATCCGGTCAGGAAATTACCATTCTCCCTCTGACCGCTATCGAAGATATCTTCGTGTCCACCGACACTTATCTGCGCTCTCTGCAGGCCAAATACAAAGCCGATGCGCAGGCACAGCAGGATTTCTTTCGGGAAGCCGCCTTTATCATGCTGGATAAGGGGAACATATCCCGCAAGCACGCCGACAGTTTCTTAGACGCGCACCAGATTACGCTTCACAATATTATGGAAGTCAACAATATGGATCTGGCAATAGAATTTGCCAGAGCAGGACTGGGTATCGCCTGTGTCATCAGTGATTTCGTGAGAAAAGATCTGCAAAGCGGCATCCTTAAGGAGCTTAAGCTGGGACACCGGATCCCGCGCCGACAGATTGGATTCGTGTATCCGAACCGCTCGGCGTACAGCGACGCCATCGATAAACTGGTGAAATATTACGGCGCCCTTCATTAGCCTGTCAAGTCTCGCAGCAGACTACGACCGCCATTTAACAATAAAAGATAAATACAATAAAGTTATAAGAAAAGACAGCCATAGACCTTTACGGTTTATAACTGTCCTTTTATGATGAAAGCTATGTAACAATCCTGTTCCCGGCTTCCGGGTCTCTTACAATAAATATCAACTAGCTATCCAGAAGCTTCTCCAGTTCTGTTATCATCTTGTTGATATTCTCCACCTGTGTAGACAAAGCAAGAATATCCTGGGCGTTGCTCTGTACCATCTCGGCGATATTGCCAAACTCTGTATTTTCGCTTTCGATGCTCGAGGCAATATCCTCGTTAATGCTGACTGTTTCCCGGATGACTTCGTTCTGCTCATTACGGATTCTGTCAGCCTGTCCAACGGCTTCCAGAGACTTTTTCAGAAGCTCCATCATCGTGCGGATGCCTTCTACCGTATCCACAATGACCTGATTCTGCTTCAGAAGCTGCTCCGTATTCTCATTCATAAACGAAGACACTTCCGTCGCTCCGTTCTGGATACGCAGTACGATATCTGTTACATTCTTCAGGGAATCCTTGGTGTTGCTGGCAAGATGTCCGATTTCCTGCGCCACTACCGCGAAGCCTCGTCCCGATTCCCCGGCTCTTGCCGCCTCGATGGAAGCATTCAGCGAAAGCAGGTTGATGGACTCGGCGATTCCGTTAATAATTTCCAATGTCTCGCCCATTTCACCGGACTCCTGCAAGAGTCTGTCCGTTACCTCTTTGGTCTTATTGGTGGAGTTTTCCACTTCCTCGCTCATTGCCATCAATTCATTTAAGGACTTCTCGTTCATAGTGGATATGTCAACCAGCTCTTTGGAAATCGAATCCACATTCTGCATCCGTTGTTCCATTTCCTCGCTGCGTCTCTCCAGATCTGCAAGATTTCCTTTGCTTTCCCGGGATTTATCCATCATAACAGAACTGTTTTCCAGAAGGTTCTCGCTGATAGCGGAAATCTCCTGTGTGGACGCGCTCTGGTTCTGTGTGGTTTCCACCAGCACATGGCTGGCATCCCCCAGCTTCTCCGTGATGACGCTTACATTTTCCAGCAGATCCGTTACTTTGGCATTGTTCTTCTCTAACTGCTCTTTCTTGGCGTTCAGTAAGAATTTATTAATAAATATAACCAGAACGACCACGCCCAGAAGGCTCAGCGTAATACAAATGGTACGAAGTATCGTATCGCTCCAGAAGAGGCTTTCCACCGGACGGGTAACAGCATCCCCCACAAACAGTATAATCAGAGAAACCACCTCTGCGACACCGCATTTTACGATAAATCCGATATCCAGGAAAAAGGCCATCAGAATGATAAAATAAAACGCGAACATCCATGATTCCTTGGATGGGAAAAACCATGTAATCAGGTTAATATTCGCTATTAACACAACCAACAGATAATTCTTAAGCAGATGCTCCAGACTATCCGATAATACTTCCTGCTTCATGCTCGCGCGGATCAGACTAAATCCCAAAATATCCTCCAATACGACAACCGCTATGAAGATACCGCACAGCAGCCATGAAACAGTGGGATACAAGCCTATAAGCTTCAATCCCGGCAATACGACACCCGCCGCCGACGCACTCGCGCATACAATAGCAATTATCCAAATCGCTACTCTTTTCCTATACTCCTGCAATATTTCGTTGTCCATACAATAGTTCCCCCTTGCTCGTGCATTCTCAATGAAACACTTATTATATTTTGTATAATACGGCATTCATGGAATAACCTGCAGCCACCGAACAGAAAAGCAGATACCCCTCTTCCGGTATATCCTCCCAGACCTCGTTTAACGCCATGATCGGACTCGAGACTCCCGTATACCCATATTTATCACCCACGAAAACATATTTCTCTTTCGAAGCGCCCAATTTCTCCAATGTCAGTAAATTATCCGCGTCTGAGAACTGAGAGAAAAGAAAATACTGTATTTCCTCGACATCCACATGATTATCCTCCAGAAGTTCCTTGATAATTTTAGTCCAATTATCTGACAAGAAACCAAAATCAAAAGGATTCCATGCCATTCGACGGTTTTCCTTTGGAACCTCGTACAACAATTCCTTCGAATGTCCGCATTCCGGTAATACTATCGTATCATGATAATCGGAATCTGTAAAGTATTCAGAAGATAAAATACCACGTTTTTCCGTTTCTTCCACCGATTCTAAGATAACGGCCGCGGCAGAGTCGCCGAAGGTCGGATAAACCACGGAATCCTTATATTTTACAACAGAACTTACATGCATGCTGCCGATAACGAGAGCCTTCTTTATCGCCTTTCTCCTCTGCATATAACCTGCCGCAACATCAAGCCCCACCAGCATTCCCGTACAATTGCAGTTCATATCAAATACCCTGTGGGCGTTTACCGCTCCCAGCATATGGCTCAGCTTCAGGGCATTGGTAGGCATATTGTACTCCGGCGTGTCCGAGATAAAGATAATCATATCCAGTTCCTTAGCGTCCAGCTTCAGCTTCTCCAGCACATTCAAAGCCGCCTCATATCCCATGGATAACGAAGACTCGTCCCTGTCCGCGAAGAACCTCTTCTTGCGGTTCAAGTGCTTCATCAATCCGTGCACCTCCACGCCGAGCCTTCTGAAATATTCCTCAAAAAATTCATTGCCGACTTCATTCTTAGGCGTATAAGTTCCGGTTCCCTTAATTAAAATATTCCGCTCCATGCTAATCCTCCATTCCGAAACTATTTATTTAGTTTCTCAATAAAAGACGTAATTTTCTCCCGGAACAATTCCGTATCCTCGAACAACGCGGCATGTCCTCTGTAGGGAATCATCAGAAGCTCGCTGCCCGGGATCGTCTTCCATGTCTCCACTGCCGCCATGGGCAGCACGATCGTGTCGTCACATCCCTGTACTATCAGGGCCGGAATATCGATCTGCGCGCAGTCCGCCAGACGGTTATACCGGTTAGATGCCATCAGATCTCCGTAGCTGATGACATCCGACACCTTAGTGGTATCGAAATGATGAATAATCTCCTGCTTCTTTTCTTCCGGCACATCCTCGCCGACCAGAGCCGGAAATACATCCGCTACCACGAACTGCTCTGCCGGCACGCTCTTTAACTCGTCCACAAGCGGCGTATAGCTGTTCAAATCGCCGCCGCTGCTTAATACCACCATTCCGCTCAAAGGCAGTGTCTTACGTATCGCGATCTCACAGGTAATGGCGCCGCCCATAGAATAACCCAGCAGGACAATCCGGCCGCCGATTACATTCCGGCCCTGTAATTCCGTAATCGTATATTCCACATCGTCCGCAAAATCCCTGACTTCCTCAGGTTCCTCTCCGCCGGACTCTCCGTGCGCTGTCAAATCAAGCACAATACAATTATATTGTGTAAACTTGTCCGCTAACGGCATCATACCTTCCTTCGTCATCGAAGAGCCATGAATAAATACCAGCGTCATATCGCTAAGACTGTTCCCAATCTGTCTGTACGACAGCATTACCTTTTCTTTTGCCATTTTCTTTTCCTCCGAAATCTTCCCCTGAATCATTTGCCGTTGTTGCGTATTGCGAGTCCGCATAAAACATCGTTACATTTAGACAAAATATCCGTCGTTTCTGCTGCATTTATACATCATTGTATTCTAATTTTGTAGTTTTGTCAATCATTGTAAAATATATATCCCAAAAAGTCTGTCAAATTCGCAATGTCATTAACTTAAGAAAAAGAACAATGCCGGATCCCTCTATGCTCTTCAATAGGATAGAGATGTCTGGTATTGTTCTGTAAATAGTTCTGGATGTTTAATGCTTTTTTATTGTATCTATAATTAGTTTTTCATCATA
>JAGAIZ010000025.1 GCA_017626325.1 Lachnospiraceae bacterium
TAAGCAACAGCTATAAATGATTGAAACGTCGCAAACTGCGGCGTTTTTCTTTTGCTCATTTTCTAAAAATGTTTGGCTTTTCTAAAAATGTTTGGCAAGACAGCCATGACGAAGAAGGCAGAACCATTTTGTCTGCTCTGCTTCAAGGCTCAAAGGGAACTGACGGCGAAGCGGCGGCAACTGACACAATCGGAACGGCGGATGCTCTCTGACGATTACGAGCGTGAGCAGGAAGAATTGCGGGAAAAGCTGTTGCGATTGAATGAAGCGTCACAATAAAATCACTGCTTCACAATAATTGCTACGGCACAAGGCATCCTTCCCTGAATAATGTGATATTCAACTTTTTCATACCCGGCACTTTCAAAAAACTTTCTGTACGAGTTCATATCAAATTGCCGTTTAAAATCAGCTCCTGCAGCTTCAAGCAATCGGACGGCTTTTTTATTCGTCGCATCGGATGCATTGATATAAGTTGGAATGATGATTTTCCCTCCTGCTTTGCAGACTCTCTCTAACTCCTTTATTGCAGTATGCGGATTATCTAACAAATGTATCACATTACCGGCGACCACTTTATCAAACCGGTTATCACGGTATTTTAACTGCGTCATATCTGCCCGTTTAATCTTGACGTTCTTATATCGCCGGCATTTTCGGGATGTCCGTTTCAACATCCCTTCGGAAAAATCCGTTGCGATTAACTGTTTGCATTTAGGCGCTATATATTGGCTGATAGCGCCTGTTCCGCAAGCACACTCCAATACAATGTCATCTTTTTCAATCTCTTCGGCTACTTTTTTACCCAGACCCCGATATACTTTTCCGTTATATAGTATTTCAAAAAGATCATAGAATGCTGATACTTTATCCCAAAACATACACTTCTCCTTCAGTCTCCGGCCTTAACCACTCCATTATACGCGGCTTGGTTCCCTTAGGTCAATGGCCCGCCGTGAAGTTTGCATCCCTTTATGGCAACAGAATCAATATCCGCTTTTTCCTCACATAATACCATATCCGGATTCTCTTTCACCTCGTTTACCAGTGCATCGGAAACCCAGATTTCCCCTAATTGCAGGGTATTCCTGATATAAACGATTTTCGGTGCTTCATAATCTACGCCAATGCCGCTGCGCAGACAGGCCAGTACCCCTTCTTGTATTGTCTGTACCTGAATTGGAATACGCCCGCCTTCCGGATTGCCGCAGCTAACAGAATTAACAGCAGTTGTCTCAAGATCAATTGTTTCTGCACAGGATTTTAACACATAGTCAGCTAACCCGATGCCGCTTGCATTCCCATGAGTACTTTCTGTAAGTCCAACCACAAAGATACGCTGAATTTCCGGGCCATCAAAGTCCTTCAGGCGGCCTCTGGCAGCCCGTCCGATGATATTCGGGTCCATCCCGGCGCCGGAAATATCCTTTCCCAGTTCCCCCACCACCAGTGCATCAATATCTTTTATCATGATAGAAGACATTTTTGAGCGTGCCATCTTTAATAACTCCGGTTCTCTTGTATGAATCTGAGCAGCCGGAACCGCTTCAATGTGCCAGGTCTGGTCATAGCTGTTTTCTATAATAGCTACCCCAAAGCCTACCGGCGCTTTCTCTATCACCAATCTTGCCGCATCGGGTAATAAGGTCGGAAAATTAACTGCTCCCATATGATGTAATCTGGTACAGCCTTCAAATTTACCAAGACCGATGGTAAGCATCTTGCACAAACCACTTTCGATCGGACCTCGGAAATCGGTATGGGGTTTTACCCTCCCCAGCGGAACGATCATATCCGCATGGTTTGCATGACGGTCAATCACCACGTGAACAGTTCCGCTATCACATGTAACCGTTCCCAATTCATCCACCTCGAGGCTGGATATGACAGGTATCCCCATCGTTTCTTCTGTAATTCCATAACCAGCTAAAATAGCTGCCTGTCCTTGCGCCGTACCGCCTCCGTGGCTTCCCATCGCCGGCACGATAAAAGGACTGGCGCCCATACTTTTGAGTTCCTCCGCCACCGTTTTGACAATCAATGCCATATTTTGTATTCCACGGCTGCCTACCGCCATCGCAATACGCATACCCGGCTTCACCAGACTTCGAATCTCCTCTTTTTGAATCTCAGCACGAACTCTTCCTTCCACATCTTCCAATTTTGTCGTGTCAAATTTCTGCAGTACCCGGTGCATTTGGGGTAATTTTAACTGATAAGCGCTTTCCGGAAATAATGGCATTACAAAGCCCTCCTTTTATCATATAATGAATATTGTGTTTTATTTTTATTGACATCTGATAATTTTCATTATACTATTATTTATAACAAATTGCAATCGTGATATATTGAAGCCATGATGTTACTGTTCACAGTAACGCCATGATTGCAGACCTAAACTTAAGATTTCCGACGTGATATCCAAACGCATATCCGCAGTTCAAAAATGAGGTTGATTATGATAGAAGAAACTTATTTTTCCCAATTATGTCAAAGAGCAGATGAACTATCCGGTGAAATGCACGATTTCTTAAAACAGCTTGTCAGAATAGAAAGTCCTGCCTCCTTTAAAGAGGGTGTCGACGAGATTTGCCGGACAATCAAAGCTTTCTGTGACAACAATCAATTCAAAACAACAGTATATGAGTTTCCCGCCGCCGGTGCTTCCCTTATTTCCAATGTTTCCGAAACCCATGATAAGGAAGGAGCCATTCTTTTGATGGGACACATGGATACGGCACAGCCTGTGGGTGCTTTCGGCTCTGAGATTCTTACACAGGATAACCAATATTATTACGGCCCGGGCGTACTGGATTGCAAGGGCGGTCTGGTTGTTGCTCTGTATGCTGCCAAAATATTAAAAGATGCCGGTTATCATACAAGACCTCTTCGTCTGGTCTTTTCCGGTGATGAAGAATCCGGTCATACCTCTTCCCTTGGCAAAGGCCGGGAAGTATATTATCAGGCAAGTGAAGGCGCCATCGCCGCATTCAACTGCGAAAGCGGCAGAGAAGACGGCTATATCGCCATAGCACGCAAAGGTCTTTTTAATGTGAAAATCATCGTTCACGGTGTTGCCGCCCACTCCGGAAACAATCCCGAACAGGGGCGGAATGCTATTCTGGAGGCCGCCCACAAAGTCATCGCCATAGAGAAGCTCACAGATTTTGATGGCACTACTTTCAACTGCGGCGTCATTCATGGCGGGAAGGTGCAAAGCGCTGTCCCTGATTATTGTGAATTTCTCGTATGCGTACGCTTCCGTCAGCGCGGCCATGCCCGAACCGCTCTGGAACAATTGCAGCAGATTACGGATACCGTCTATGTAGACGGTACTTCTTCCGAAATGATTGTTACAGAAGAACCTCATGGCCCAATGGAAGAGACACAGGAGAATCTGGATTTATTTCACATCTATCAAAGGGCTGCCGCTTCCCTGGGGGATAATGCCATAAAACCTTATTTTGCAGGAGGGGCGTCTGATGCCTTCTATACCACCGAAAAAGGAGTCCCTACCATCTGCGGCATCGGTATCCGCGGCCAGGGACAGCACAGCCCCAAGGAGCGGGCTGTGATCGCATCGCTTACGGAGCGGGTAAAAATATTAATCAAAGCCATTTTGCTGTACGAATAGATTCTGTTATTTTCGAATCACTTCAAAGGGATGCTTTATCGCATCCCTTTGATAAGAAATTCCCGCATATCCCATGACAAATCCTGCCAGTACACGCTCCTCTCCTTTCAGCCCCAGATACGTTCGGAATTCTTCTGAAATCAAGGTTCCTTTTCGCAGAAAGCCTACATAGCAGGTTGACAGCCCGACTGACTGCGCTGCCATCAGCATTGTCTGGGCCACAATGCCAGCATCCAGCAAATGTTTCTCCTCTCCTGCCGCCATGACAATGGCCGGTGCGCCAAACAGCACGCCATCCTTCCCGTCTTCCTCATATTCTTTTATAAAGCGTTTCCATTTTTGTACATAAACAGCATGCCCGCCGAAAAAATCCAGTATCTCTTCTTCGGTATGCTCCTTCATCCAGTTCCGGTAAGCATCGATTAGAAATCTTAATAATTCCTCCCGTTCCTGTTCCACAACAATCAGTTTCAATTCTCTCTCATTACTTGCCGTCGGTGCACTCTGTCCTGCCGCAAGTATCTGCTGCATTTTCATTTCTTCTATTGCTTTCTTCTGATAATGGCGCACACTTTTTCTATGGTAAACGGCAGCCAGAGAGAGATTCTCTCCGGCTGTTTCCAGAATCCGGTTCCATGCCGTTACGGCTTCCTCAAACTGCTCCTTTGTCCATCCCCAGGGATAATTCCATGTAATCGCTTCTTTCGGGCATACTTCTATGCATTGTCCGCATTCCTGGCAATATTGTGAAAGCATATAAGCTTTCCCGTCTATTTCAATATTTCCATTCCCATAAGAACAGACTTTTTTGCATAAGCCGCATCCTGTGCAGAGACTCTCATCGATGTGAATCATCTTTTTCTCCCTTTCGAAACATTTTAGGTTTAGCCTGCCTGCAGGCATATACACAGTATCCGTAGACAAAATTACAGATTCTGATAAATCTCCTGTAACTCTTTTGTCAGTTTATTGTTTTCACGATAATCTACAGGACAGTCAATGACAGCAAGCTCATCATTTTCAAAGCATTTTTCCAAAGTAGGAAGCAAATCCTCTGTTTTCTCAATCCGGTACCCTTTGATGCCGAAGCTTTCCGCAAACTTGACAAAGTCAGGATTATCAAAATCAACGAAACAATGCTGCTTATACCTGTCGTCCTGCTTCCATTTAATCAGACCATAGCTGGCGTCGTTAAAAATCAGCACCACAATATTTGTGCCGATCCGTTTTGCAGTTTCCAGTTCCTGACAATTCATCATAAAGCCGCCGTCTCCGGTTACTGCCAACACCCGTTTCTCCGGATAGATCAGCTTAGCGGCAATGGCGCCAGGCACTGCGATGCCCATGGTAGCAAAGCCATTTGAGATAATACAGGTATTGGGTTCATAACAATGATAATGACGGCCAATCCACATCTTATGCGCCCCCACATCAGAGATCAGGATATCAGAGGGACGCAGGCTTCTCCGCATATCTGCTATGATTCTCTGTGGTTTTACAGGGAATGCGAGGTCATTTTCATAGATGCTGTGCTGCTCTTCCATCTCATGGCGTATCTTCAATGCCCACTCCGGCTCTTCTTGTCTTGTACACCGGTTGCCAATAGCCTTCAGGGACTCAAAGATATCACCAATCACTTCCAACTGCGGCTGATACAAACGGTTCACATGTGCCGACCTGGTATCGATATGGATAATCTTATGATTCCCCTCCGAATTCCATTTGCCCGGTCCGAACTCCACAATATCATAGCCAACTGCGATCACCAGATCTGCTTCTTCCAATATTTTGTCCTGATAATCTTTCTGAGGAATCCCGATGCTCCACATAGAGTAAGGATTATCACAGGGAACAATCCCCTTTGCCATCATCGTATGTACAATCGGTATTTTCAGATTCGTCACAAACTCGGTTAATGCCTCAGAGCAATTATTCCGCACCGCAGAATGTCCTGCCAGAATAACCGGCTTCTTCGCCTGATAAATCATTCCCGCAGCCATTTCCACAACATCCAGCGCTGCCGTCTCGTAGCTTTGATGTCCCTTCTTTAAAGGTACTGCAGAAGATTCTTCCGGCACTTCCATTGCCGCAATATTGCAGGGCAAATCAATGTGACAAGCTCCCGGTTTTTCACTTTCCGCATACTTAAAAGCCAGTCGTACAATTTCATTTACAGAATCCGGACGTACTACCTGTTTGGTTCGTTTCGTAATGGGTTTAAACAGCTCTTCCAGATTTAAATATTGGTGAGAGGTGATATGCATCCTCTCCGTACCGACCTGCCCGGTAATGGCAATTAAGGGTGCTCCGTCACTGTTGGCATCTGCCACCCCCGTAATCAGATTCGTTGCGCCAGGTCCAAGCGTCGAGAGACATACGCCTGCTTTCCGTGTCATTCGTCCATATACATCCGCCATAAAAGCGGCGCCCTGTTCGTGGCGGACTGTAATAAACTGAATACCGGAATCTTTCAGTGCCTCCATGACTTCCAGATTTTCTTCTCCCGGAATGCCGAAAATATATTTTACTCCCTCGGATTCCAGACAATTAACAAGCACTTTTGCAACGGTAATATCCTTGCTGCCTTTATCATTGCTGCACATATCATTAATTCCTTCCTTATCTCCTGTTTCCCGTATTTTTCCAAGAACTGCCTGCCAGTCCTGTCCTATTTCTGAGGACAAACAAGCTGTCCGTAAGCTTTTGCAGATTCATCTACAACACCGTCTCTCATAAGAACCCGTCCTCTGACAACGGTGGAGGTTAGCTGGCATTTCAATTCCTTTCCGTCATACGGAACCGCGATTGCCTTTGCATGAGAATAATTTTTCTCCTTATCCACAATCGTATGATGTTCAAAGTTAAACGATACAAAGTCTGCATCCGCGCCTATGCAGATAACTCCTTTCTGCGGGTATATATTGAATATTTTAGCCGGATTTACACAAAGCAGCTCTACGACTCTTTCCAGCGATACTTTGCCATCCGCAACCGCATCCAGCATTAACGGAAGTCTCAGATCAACTCCCGGAAAACCTGCGTTTGCCTTGAACACATTTTCCAGACCTCTGGTCTTCTCTTCTTCCGTAAAAGGACTGTGGTCGCTGCCGATATAGTCTACGGTGCCATCCTTAATATATTCCCAAAGGCCATCCACCAAATCCTGTGTTCTGAGAGGCGGATTACACTTTGCATACGGCCCGAACTTCTCCAAATCGTCCTCATTCAGGAACAGATAATGCGGACAGGTTTCGGCATACACTTCTTTTCCCTGCGCTTTCGCTTCTTTCAGCATCTGCATTGCCTGCGGTGAAGAAACGTGTGCAATTTCCACTCTGGCTCCGGTTAATTCCTGAAAACTCAAAATTCTCCTTACACTTTCCACTTCCGTAAATACCGGCCTGCTCAGCGCATGGTCGCGGCCCTTGGTCCTGCCTTCTTCCTGAAACTTCCTGGAATAATATTGAATCAAATCATTGTCTTCACAGTGAAAAGCACATAAAAGACCTGTTTTTGCCAGTTCTGTCATTCCAACAAGCAGTTCTGCGTCATTCGCCATCGTAAGCCCTTTGAATTCCTGTTCTCTGCCTTCCGGCGCCGCATGTAAAAAGGATTTGAATGCCACAATTCTGCCGTCTTTGGCAATCTTTGTAATCTCTTCCGGAAATTCTCCGCCTGCCGCCCCATAAAAGCAGAAATCCACGACACACTGCGTGTCCGCTCTGTGAATACGATTTTCAAGAATTTCCACGTTGTACTGAGGCGGGATAGAAATCGGATGCTCCATGATTGTTGTCACACCGCCTGCTGCCGCCGCAAGTGTTTCCGTATAGAAATTACCTCTCTCGATGTGTCCGGGGTCACGTACATGCATATGGGTATCGATGGTACCGGGAATCAAATACTGACCGCCTAAATCCAATGCCTCTTTTGCCTCTTCATAAATATCCGGCGCCGTAATCGATGCAATTTTTCCATCCTTAACGCCAATGTTGGCTGCTGCAAACTTCCCTTCCAAAAAAACTTTCGCATTTTTTACAAATAAATCTAACATAGCGTTTCCTCACTTTCCAATTTCTTAATTACTTTATATAATACGGAAATACCCGTATATACATCTTTCCAGTCAGTCCATTCCTCTTTGGAATGACTGATGCCGGCTCTGCTGGGAACAAAAATCATTCCAATCGGGACTTTTAACGCCATTGCGTTTCCATCATGGGTTGCGCCGCTTGGCATAATACGATAACGAATCCCTTCTTCTTTGCAGATTTCTTCTGTTATCTCTGCAATTTCAGCGCTGCATTTTACCGGTGCTTTTGCAACGATTGGCTCTATTTCCACTTTTGCAAGCTGCAATGCTTTCTGCGTGAAAATATCCATAAACCTGTCCATCAGCTTCTCATCTTCATTCCGAATCTCCAATACCATCTCCACACGATTCGGAATCGTTGCTACAGTGCATGGGAAAATATGCATGATGCCAAACGTTTTGACAAAATGATGACCTGTCTCCCTTGCCAGCTCATCCGCCATTAAAATGATCTGTGCGGCCGAAGTCAGCGCATCGTCCCTGTCTTCCATCATCGTTGTTCCGGCATGATTGCTGATACCATGCACTGTGACTTTAAACCTGCGCAGCCCTACAATACCTGTTACGATACCGATTTGTTCCTTATATTTATCCAGAGTAGGCCCCTGTTCAATATGTAACTCCAAATAACATTGCGCCCGGGAAGTATCCAGAACCGCGCTGCAAAGATCTTCCTTTGAATAGCCGAATGCCTTAGCCTTTTCCAGATACGCTTCCGATTTCACATCCAGAAGTCCCGCCATGGCACGGCTTCCGAAAGTTCCTCCCAGATCATTGCCTTCCTCTCCATTCGTAGCAATTACATGAAGGTCTTTTGTCAGGCTGCCGTTTTCTTTGTGAAACTCCCTGGCGGCCTCCGCTCCCGCAATGACTCCCATTAGGCCGTCAAACATACCTCCCTGCTTTACCGTATCGTAATGCGAACCAATCAGAATCTCCTGCGCATCCTTTTTACCGCTCCGCAAAAGTCCATGTACGTTCCCTACGGAATCAACCCATGTCTCCATGCCGCAGCTTTCAAAATATTCCTGTAATACAGGCTGTGCTTCCTGTATGAAAGACGTTCCGAACATCCTGCTGATTCCGCCCTCCGGATCAGCTCCGATGGCGGCAATCCTTTCCAGATTACTCCTTACCGTTTCCAAATCCAAAACCATTCACCTCATCTTTTTGTGTTTCACAATTATTTGCTATACAAATGCTCTTCCCACACCCTTCTTACAGATTCTGTCCAGACTGCCGCACGCCGAATAAGGCGTATAAGCGCCTGTAACAGCACCTGCCGCAAAGCTGCTGATATCCATGGAAATATCCATTCCTTCCCCTTTCAGGATAATCCTGTGGGCGTTGGTATCTACCGCCGGGTCGGAAATAATTTTCGACTGTGTCCTGTCAAAACCGATACCTGCCAGAGCAATTGCCGCATGGACATTCACATTTCTGGGATACAAACCGCACACCTGACGGGTTGAGCCTTCGTAAACGATGGTTCTTTCCGTATCTTCCCGTCCAAGGCTTTTCGGATTCTTCGTCGTTTCTATTGCTACGGAAGTCCATACTTTTCTGCCGTCAAAAATACCGTCCAATCCCAGAATCGCACCGTGCGGCAGATAAACAGTATGTCCGTATTCTTCACATAAGCTGTCCACTCTGTCTGAAAAGCTCTGGTCTGCAAAAGCAGTGACCGAAAACATGAGAAGATTGGAATATTTCAAAATCACTTCGATATTCTCTTTTAAAACATCAGCAGTTGCGCATTCTATCACAAGGTCTGTCTCTGCATAACAGCTTTCCTCCTGCTTCCGAATGACATTTTCATCAGGAAGCTGGGCAAAAGGGTCCTGAATGAAAACAATTTCACCATACTTTTCTTCTTTGACATGATGAAGCAATGCCTTACCGATTTTCCCGCAGCCCAAAAAACCAATTTTCATAGCCGTTCTCCTTTTTATCTTCTGTTTTTCTTTTTATGCTTTTTTACGGTATCTTTCCATGACGGTGAGCAGTCGTTTCACCGCCTCCACTGCCGCTTTGTGATCCTGTGAGAAATTGATGCGGAAGCTATCCGTATACTGCGGCCCGAATTCCGTTCCCGGGGTAACAGTTACTGCTGCCAGTTCTCTTACAATTTTAACAAAATCATCGATTGCAACATCAAGTTCAGGCATTTTCACAAACAAGTAGCTGCCGCCGTCCGAAGGTCTTACGCAGACACCCGGTACCGCACTGAAAACGGAAACCAGCTCGTCCCTGATGTCCTGATGCTGCTTAATTCTTTCTTCCATAAACCCTTCCGGTTCCGAAAACCAGGAATGGAATACCGCCTGACAATAGCCGGCGCAGCGCAGAGATACGATTGCCTGCAGCTTCTCCATTCTTGTAATAATGTCTTTTGAGCCGAATGCAACGCCGAGACGGTAGCCGCTTAAAGATTCCGTCTTGGATGGGCCGATAATCGTAACCAGATTATCCGGAATTTCCTTCTGCGCCCTTAAATGGGTGTATGGCTTCTCATCAAAAATCTGTCTGGAATACAGCTCATCAACCAAAAGCGCTACGTCATATTGTTTTGCCAGCTTTGCAATGGCAACAATCTCATCATAAGAATAAACAGCTCCGGTCGGATTGTTCGGGTTAGAGAACAGAAATAATCTGACGCCTTCTCTGAACACTTCCTCCAGCCGTTCCAAATCAAGACCCGCTTCTCCTCTTTTGTCCAGAAAATGCATTGGAACGGGAACCAGTTCCCCGTCAAAAAATTCGACCAGCTTCCGGTTGGCGAAATAATCCGGTTCCACGATTGCCACTTTATCGCCGTTTCCTACCAGAGAACCCATCGCCAGGAACAAAGCGCCCTGCGTACCCGGTGTCATAATAATTTCGCTTGCCGCATCGATGGGTGCGCCAGTAAAAGAAGACAGCTTCTCTGCCAGTTCTTCCCGAATGGTTTTCTTTCCTCTATACTCCGTATAAGCCTGTTTTCCTCCTATCTGATAGCCTTCCTCAAAAGCCTCATAGCTTCCGGGCAGCGGCGGGAATGCATCCACATCGCCATGGGAGAAATCCACCGGAACCCCTTCGAGCCTCTCTCCTCTTAGTTCCAGTGTTTTCTTTTCCTGTAATCCTTCCTGCCCCGGCGCATTATCTACACCCAATTTTGCAAATTTTTCCTGAATTGTACTCATATTTTCCTCCATTCCGAAGCCTTTTGTCTGCCTCATTTAATATTGAATGCTATTTTCTAATGGCTCGTTCTTTTTGTAATGGTCGATATTTCTCATAATCAGATTTCCAATAAAGCCTTTCCAGCTATCCCCCATTCCCGCCTTGTGGGAACTGAGAAATAAATTCTCCACCTCCCATAACGGACTGTCCGGCGGCAGCGGCTCCTGCTCAAATACATCCAATGCTGCCGCACGGATTTCATGATTCTGCAGTGCATGGACCAGCGCCTTTGTATCGACAATGGGTCCTCTTGCCACATTAATCAAGACCGCCGATTCCTTCATTGCGGCGAAGGCTTCCGTTGAAATCATAGATCTTGTAAGTTCATTCAGCGGCAGGCATATCACAATATAATCACAGGTGTTATAGAATTCTTTCAATCTCTCAGGGCCTACATACCACGCATCGACATAAGGATTTTCTTTCTGTGAAGAAGCATAGACGCTCACTTTCATCTCAAAAGCTTTCGCCCTTTTTGCAATCTGCGTTCCGATCGAACCGCACCCCATGATGCCCAGCGTTTTTCCATAGATATCCTCATAGCAGCTACACATCCACTGATTCTGTCCGAAGGTGTCCCATTTATGCTCCAGCCTGTCCTGTTCCACCACTCTTAATTTTCTTGTAAAAAAGAGCAGTTTCGAGAAAACATCTTCCGCGATGGAAACAGACATCACACCTCGCGAATTGCATAAAATCAGCTTTCTTCTCCTCAGTTCATCCAGATCGACCGTATCATATCCAGCTCCTGTAATCTGCGCAATTCTTAAAGCCGGAAGCTTATCCAAAAAAGGCTTTTTCAAATAGAAGGGCTGCAGCACAGCCATCTCAACTTCCGGCAAATCACAGTCCTCATGGCTCAGAATACCGCTGCCGTCCCCGCCGCCCAGCAGCCTGTCGCATTCCTCATTTGTCAAAAACCGAATGTCCGCATAATATTCTTCCCGAATCAAATGCCGATACAGCAAATTGCAGATTATTCGTTTTCCCATAATCTACAGCGCCCCTCTTTCCTGTAAGATATGTCTGATACCGACCAGGTTCGCCGCAATACAGAAAAACTCCATTGCGGTACGAAGCTCCTCTATCGGCGGGTAGGTAGGCGCCAGACGGATATTGGTATCGTCCGGATCATGAAAATAAGGATATGTGGAGGCTACAATTGCTACTTTTACACCGTCTTGTTCCAACATTGTTACAATTTCTTCTGCCGTTCCTTTATAAGTATCTACTGTAATAAAATAGCCGCCGTCCGGTTTCACCCACGTATACAGATCGCTGTAACGCAGTCCTTCCCGCAGGATATTGTCTACCATGTCAAACCGGGGTCTGAGGATTTCCGCTACCTTTTTCATATGGGAAATAATATTTTCAGGACTCTTTAAATATTTCACATGCCGCAGTTGATTCAGCTTATCATGGCTGAAAATCTGCAGCTTTAATAATTGCTTTGTTTCCCGTATCATCTCATCTCCGGATGCCATCATACAGACGCCGGAACCCGGAAAGGTAATCTTCGCCGTGGAAAAGAAATACAGGATTCTGTCTTCTTTTCCGTAAGGAGCTGCTGCCTTGAAAATATCCTTAATAACGTTTTCTTTATAAATATGATGAACAGCATAGGCATTGTCCCAGAAAATAACAAAGTCTTTCGCCGCCGTATCCAGTTTTGCAAGACGCTCCACCGTTTCATCACTGTAAACCGTACCTGTGGGATTAGAATACTGCGGCACACACCAGATTCCCTTAATCGTAGGGTCGTCCTTTACAAGCGACTCAATCATATCCATATCCGGTCCTGTTTCCAACATAGGAATATTAATCATTTCAAAATCCAGCGCTTCCGTCAGGTTAAAATGGCAATCATATCCGGGAACAGGACAAAGCCATTTCAACTTTTTTCCTTCCGCCGACAGTTCAAAAGCCTGCCTGCTCCATGATTTTTCTCCCAGCATACCCCAGTTATAGATGCGGAGCATCTGATCATACATCAGGTTCAGGCTGGATTCCCCGCCAAGAATAATCCTTTCCTCCGGAATATGTAAAAGATCTGAAAACAGTTTGATACATTCAGGCAGTCCGTATATCACTCCATATTGCCTGCAATCTGTTCCGTCTTCCGCAACGCAGTTCTTCTCATCCAGAATGTGAAACATTTCCGCGTTCAAATCCAGTTGTTCCTTACAGGGAAGCCCCCTGCTGATATTCAGATGGAGATGCTTTGCCTTATACTTTCCGTATAGTTCTTCCAGTTCTGCCAAATCTTTTTTCAGTTGTTCTTCCGATGCATCTTTTGCTTTCATATTTACTCACTTCTTTCTATGATTCGTGTTGGGAATAGAATAGCAAAAACAAAAAGAAGCTTATGAATACTCACAAGCTTCTTCGCTTTTCTTTTTCCTTTTCTATTAATTTCTGTATATTATTATACTATAGTAAGAAATATAGTCAAGATATTTTCACATAAAAATAATTTTATTTGTAACAATTCAGCCATGCAGAAATGATTGTGCGAAATGACCGTGGGAGCTTGCTCACTAAGGGCAGTTTGTACAATCATTTCTATAGGGCGGATGCCCGACATGAAATAAGTCACCGCCCAATTTGCACTTTATTTGTGCAGATTGGCTGGTGACTTGTGAATGGGCACGGCCAAACTATTCCTTCGTTCTTTCTTATATTCTGTCCTATATCACCAGACAGGAAGTAATCTTCCGGCTTGCCTCCAGAAGCTCCGGTAATATCATTTTTTCAATGGCTTCTTCTTTGATACGATATTCGGGACCTATGACGGAAAGGCTCGCATAAACATGCCCCCGGGAATTATAAACCGGAACGGCGATTCCCAAAGTACCTTCGTCATACTCACATCTTGAAATTGCATAACCGCTTTTTTTGGTAAATGCCAGTCTCTCCTCCAGCAGTTTCCTCTCTTCCGGCTTCTCTTCCAGGCTCTGATAAGCCAGATTAATGATTTTTTCATTCTCAAAAGCAAGAATTGCTCTGCCGGAAGCTCCGATATGTATCGGCATCAAACGCTTTTCATCCGCAACAAACCTTATCCTGGCTTTGCAGGAAATGCTTTTGAGACAAGTAGAATACAAACCGCTGCGAATAGAGATTACCGTTGTTTCCGACACCGTCTCCGTCAGTTCTTCCATGATCGGAGCCGCGACAATGCTCAACTGCCTGTCCATCTTTTCATAAGTATCTCTTGCCAGATTCAACACGCTGTATCCGAGAATGTAGCTCCCATGCCCTGCTTTCTCTATAAAACCTCTGTCTTCCAGATTATTCAGCAGACGATACGTTGTGCTTTCCGGTATTTCCAGTTGTCCGGAAATCTGTTTCACAGACATATTTTCCTCAGTTCCGCCTAATAAATTCAAAATATCCAATGCCTTCAATAATGTTTGTAATTCTGCCAAAGTTCCACCTGTTCAATCCACTTTTTTACAAAAATAGAAAGTTTCTCCTTTTAAGAAATTATAGAAATAATTTTACTTCTATATGATAAAATTGTCAACATTATTATACGATATGGCAAAAAAAGAACAAAATGCGGCAAAAATGACTACTGTTCTTTGTATGCTTTATACTTTACAAGGCCTGCTGCCATAAACAAAGCACACGCCAGACCGTCTATGACAGGGATCCCCAATTCCTTTTCCACGGGTTTATCTGCCAGGACATAATTCGCACAGCCCAGTACGATACAATCCACATTCCAGTCTCTCTTCGCTTCTCTTGCCGCTTCCAGAATATCTTCTGTTTCATTGCTCTTTGCGATTTTGCAGCCCGCGAACAGCTCATTACAATGATATTTCCTTGCGAGAGCCGCCTTCCCCGAATAGGAATTCAGAGAAGGAGATACTACCGCGAAAGTATTTCCCATCATAGAAGCCACCTTCATAGATGCCTGTGCAATACCAACAACAGGTTTCTTTGTCACTTTCTTTAACAAATCGAGATTCGGATCCCCGTGACAGGCTGTAATGAATGCGTCATATTCTTCTCCGTTCTGAACAAACTCCACCATCTCAGGCGCAGCCAGGAAATCGTCATAAGCGCCTCCGACCAGCTTTGGCGTTGCCGTTACATGTTTCACATCCACTTCATATGCTCCCGCGGCAATCTCCTCTGCCTTCCGCTTCATGATTTGATCTGTATGCTCGTCGCTGTTCGGATTAATAACAAGAATCTTCATATGCTTTCTCCCTCTTTCTTTCCAGGATAACTTATCGTTTCAGATACATTATCTTTTCCTGCTCTTTGTTGCATTTCTCTCATATAGTTTTACCAAATTAGACAGCACATAAGTCAGAACAAAGTAAATGCCGCCTGCAATAACGAATGGCGAAAACGGACGGTAGCTCTGACCACGAATCAGGTTAGATACATACATCAGGTCCGCAAGTCCGATAATGGTAACATTGGAAGATGTTTTAATCATATTTACAAAATCATTGCCGAGAGACGGAATAATATTGATGACAGCCTGCGGGAGCACCACCTTCCACATCGTGCCGAAGCTGCTCATTCCAAGCGATAGAGAAGCCTCTGTCTGGCCATAGTCAATCGACTGTATACCGCCTCGTACAATTTCACATATCTGCGCTGCCGCATTCAGGCCAAGGCCAATCACGGCCGCTATCAGACGGTCTGAGGTACAGGCGCCGCCGAACATATTAAATCTCGGATAGTTAATACCAATTACAGACGCGCCATAATAAGCGATACAGAGCTGAATCATGACAGGCGTACCACGGATAATCTCAACATACGCTCCTGCAATGACATTCAATACCCTGATTCTGCATATTTTCATAATCGCCAAAATCACACCCAGAATCATTCCAAAAACAATGGCCAATAGCGAAATCGTCATTGTGATTTCAACACCTGAAACAATTAATGCTTTATATTTTGTAATTAATTCCAATACCTTTGCCATCAGTTTATCCTCCTTATCAACCCTTACAGCACACTGCGCAGAAAAGCTCTGACACGTTCATTTCCACACTCGTCAAACATCCACTGGGGCGTTCCATCTGCCACAATTCCTCCGCCATCCATAAAGACCACTCTGTCGGCGACCTCTCTTGCAAAACCCATTTCATGTGTAACAATGATCATTGTCATACCGGATTTCGCCATATCTTTCATAACTTCCAGCACTTCGCCCACCATCTCCGGGTCCAAAGCCGAAGTCGGCTCGTCAAAGAGCATAACTTCCGGATGCATCGCCAAGGCTCTGGCAATGGCAATTCTCTGTTTCTGTCCGCCGGAAAGTCTGGTAGGATACTCATCCTTCTTATCCAGCAGTCCGACCCGTTCTAAAAGCTGCTCTCCTTCCTTCACAGCTTCCTCCTTAGACATTTTTTTAACGCCGATCGGCGCCATGACAATGTTCTCCATAACCGTCATATGCGGGAACAGGTTAAAATGCTGGAACACCATTCCCACACGTTCCCGCAGTTCCGCAATGGATGCATCTTTTCGGGAACTTGCCACCCCTTTATAATAAATTTCACCTCTGTTCGGAACTTCCAGCTTATTGATACAACGCAGCATGGTACTCTTTCCTGATCCAGAAGGTCCAATAATAACCACAACCTGTCCTTTCGGAACATACAAATCCACATTTCTCAAAACTTCCAAATCCTTAAAGGACTTACAGATTTTGTCGGCAGCAATGATACAGTCTTTGGTAGGGCTATATCCTGCATCCGTTTCCTTTTTCGGTTTAAAATTTGCATCCGCTTCTTTAATCGCATTCTTTCCACCAAACATAAAATCCACTCCTTCTCTAATCCCTTACTTTGTCGGAATTGTTTCTTGTTTACTGCATGAGCGCTTTCCTGCCGCACAAAAAGAGGCCAGAGACGCTTATGGTCCTGACCTCTTTGTCAAAATGATTTATATAGATATTATGATTCATAAATTATCAAATGTCAATAAGATATTTGTATTTTTATCTTATTTTGAGAATCTATTCTTCTTCCAGCAAAATACGAAGAAATGCTTCCATTCCTGTCTTAAGCGCCCTGTCGTCTGCCAGAAAATGGGTATTGTGCTGAGGAATTACAGGCGCCTCCTTAGCAGAACGGATACCAACATGGAAAAACGCGCCCTCTGTCTTTCTCAGATAGTATGCAAAATCCTCTCCTCCAAGTTCCGGCTCCAGTACATTAAGCTTTGCATAATACATTTTGTCAAAGGCCCGGTTTACAAGTTCCACTGCGGCATCATGATTGATAACCGGCGCATAACCGTCTTCAAACACGCATTCCGCACGGCACCCATAACCTGCGCAGACGCCTTCTGCAATTTCCCTGATTTTCCGCTGCGCCATTCCTGCCAGCGATTCCGAATAGGAACGGATCTGCCCTTCCAAATCCACAAAATCGGGAATAATATTTCCTTTCGTTCCTCCATGTATCATGCAGGTACTGACTACCAGAGTATCTCTCGGATGGATATTCCTGCTGACGATTGTCTGCAGTGCCATTACCACAGCGCTTGCCGCCACGACAGGATCCACTGCATTGGACGGATTGGAGCCGTGCCCTCCCTGTCCTATTACACGAATTTTATATACATAAGAACCGGCCGTAATGGCCCCTTTTCGGACAGAAATTTCATCATATGTCCTCATCGGATTAACATGCATGCCGTAAACCGCATCCACATCATCCAGGAATCCTTCCGCAATAAGGCTTCTTGCACCGCCCGGGAACAATTCTTCCGCAGGCTGGAACAGAAATTTCACTTTTCCTTTTACCAGCTCTTTATGTCCGGAAAGAATATGCGCGAATCCCAGCATATTAGCAGTATGCATATCATGTCCGCATGCATGCATTACATCCGGCTGTTCAGACTTAAACGGAACCTCTGTTTCTTCCTGCATGGGAAGCGCGTCAATATCGCACCGAAAGGCAATCGTCTTACCGGGAGTATCCCCTTCTATAAAGGCGACCAGCCCGGTTCCTGATGCGGGTCTTTGATAAGGAATATCCCACTCTTTCATAAGATTTTCAATATATTCGGTTGTCTTATATTCCTGAAAGGAAAGCTCCGGATGCTGATGGATATAATGTCTTCTGGCAACGGCAGCATCATATTCCTCTTCTACATATTGTACAATTTTATCTTTCATCCCAATCCTCCAATCCATGCCCGTCATACTGCAGAAATGCTGCGCAGCGCGAAACTGCACAGCATTTCGAAAATCCGCATCCAGGCTCTGTTATTTGCCGACGCCGAGCAAGGATACGCCAACTCTGGTCTGCTCTTCAATCAGCTCATCTACATTAGGCACTACCTCGTTATTAATGATCTGATTTACAACATCAAGGAGATCGTCGTCTCCGATATTAACGGCCAGAGATGCTGTGTCATTCTCCCAATTAACCGTCTTAACCAAAGTCAGTTCTCCTTCATATCCCATTTCATATACAAGTCCATTGGCATCGGACACGACCACAACGTCCGCAGTACCGGATACCACCTGCAGAACCGAATCCGCAACGCTCTCAGAAGCAACAACGTTTACATTAATACCTTCCTCTGCCAGCTCCTGTGCATGGGTCAACTGCACGGAACCATTATTGGCTGTAACGATCGCACCTTCCAGACTAGCCTTATCCGTATACTTGTCAGCGTCTTCCGTTCTCACCAGAATATAATCATATCCCTGCCGCATAGAATCGCTGAACTGCATAATTTCCGCTCTTTCTTCCGTATTAATAACCATTGCCGCTACCAGGTCGATTTTATCTACTGCCAAATCGGAAAGCACTGCGGAAAATGTTTCTGATACAATTTCGATGTCAACCCCAAGAACCTCAGCTACTCTCTTTGCAACTTCTACGTTTACACCATAAGAATCACCTGTTGCCGGATCTGTAAAACAAAACGGAACATATCCCGAATCAATACCGACAATAAGATATCCTCTGTCCTGAATCTCTTTTATCGCATCTCCCACCTCATAATCATATGTAGGCTTTTCCTCTGCAGTTTCTTCTGATTCTTCTGCTGTTTCAGCTTCTTCTGTCGTTTCAGTTCCTTCTGCAGCTTCTTCCTCCGCTGCTGCTTCTTCTGTTGATTCCTCTTCAGCAGTTTCCACTGCCGCTGTCGTCTCTGCCGCATCATCAGCGCTGTCCGAACCGCATCCTGCTAATGCCCACACCATCGATGCTGCCAATAAACCTGCCAAAACCTTGTTCCATTTTTTCATACTTATCCTCGCTTTCTGTCCGTACATAATGTACTACGTAAAGTATTTTGAAACACCAAAAAAGGAGTCCCGCAATCTTATTGCATTGAACTCCTTTGTTCCTCTCCTGTATCCTTATTGTAGTGTCTCAAGTTACTAGTAATTATAATCCAATTTTATTATTTGTCAATAATTATTTTATATTTTTTTTATTATATGATAATTTTCCATTTTTATCCAATTTCCATAGCCTGCCGTGTCCGGTTCGATCCTGTTCTTTCCATAGATTTCTTTTCCCCTGACGATCGTGGATTCTATTTTCCCCCGCAAGGTAACTCCCTGATAAACCACCTGACTCTCAGCAGTCTTAGAATAACTCTTCTTATTATCTACCACTGTCTTTTGATTTGGATCAAAAAGAAGCAAATCCGCATCCAGTCCTAAAGCAATTCTACCTTTTTGTTTCTCAAGATGCAACATACGGGCAGGCTTGTCACTCAAAATTTTTATCATATTTTCCAGACTTGTTTTCCCCCGCAGCGCCGCGTCAAGCATCAACGGCACCCGAAGATCAATCCCTACAAGCCCTGCCGGAGCCTTAAAAATATCGTCTTCACAGCTCTTTTTCTCCTGGTAAAGAAAAGGAGAATGGTCGCTGCCAATCGCATCCACCGTATAGCCGTCATTCACAAATTCCCAGAGTCCGTCCTGATTTTCTTTATTTCTGACAGGCGGATTACACTTTGCAAAGGGGCCGAAGGTTTCCAGCGCTTCTTCTGTCAAAGTCAGGTAATGTACACATGTTTCGCATCCGATCTCCATGCCGGAAAGCTTTGCCTTTCTTATAATCTCCATAGCCGCTGCTGTGGAAACATGCGCAAAGATTAATTTTGTTCCTGTTACTTCCGCAAAAGATATGATTTTCCTAATGGTTTCTACTTCCGTGAATTCCGGTCTGGACCATACATGTGCGATTCCCGTAGTCTTTCCCTGCTTTCGCAGTTCCCGTTCCAATGCTTTAATGACATTATGATTTTCCGCATGAAACATCAATGGCAGGCCTGTCGCGGCAACACGCTTCATTCCTTCATATAATTTTTCATCATCATCCATATATAAATTGACAAATTCCTGTTCTCTTCCTTTTGCGGCAGGTGTCAGGAAGGTTTTATACGCCACAATTCCGGAGTCCTTCAATTCTTCTATCGCTTCCGGATACTGGTATCCTGCCGCCCCATAAAAAGCATAATCGACTACGCACTCTCTGCCCGCATAGGAATCTCTGAACAGCAGATTTTTCATATTATACGGCGTCGGATTGCAGATAGGCTGTTCCACAATCAGAGTCGTTCCTCCGGCAGCGGCCGCCATAGAACCTGTATAAAAGGTTTCCCTGTCTTTTCTCCCCGGCGCTCTGATATGGACATGCGTGTCTATGCTTCCGGGTAATACATATTTTCCTTTTGCATCTATTATTTTCTCTGCTTCCGGCACTGTTTCCTTTCCGATATAAGTAATTTTGCCATCAGTAATTCCAAGGTTACAGCTCACAAATTCACCGTCTGAAAAAACAGTTCCATTCATAATCATGAAATCCATATGCATTTTCCTCCTCTTTTTTCGGTTTCCCGACTCCTCATTTCAGCATCTTCGGACTGTATCTGACTGTATCTTTTTTACTTCTTCTTTTATTATAACCAATTTTTCTTGCATTTCAATAATTTATTGTATATACTTACCACAAAGTAATAAAATATAAGACAGGAGGACTACTATGAAAGAACTATGGAATCTATTTGTGACCTTTGCCAAAATCGGCGGTTTCACCTTCGGCGGCGGCTATGCCATGCTGCCCGTTTTGCAGCGTGAAATAGTGGAAAATAAGCATTGGGCGACAGAGGAAGAGTTAATGGATTACTATGCCATCGGTCAGTGTACCCCGGGAATCATAGCAATCAATACCGCCACATTTATCGGCTGCAAATATCAGGGCATAATCGGCGGTATTATCGCCACACTGGGGTGTATTGCTCCTTCTCTTGTTATCATTACAATCATTGCGGCTTTCTTACAGAATTTTGCTTCCTTCCCTGTTGTGCAGCACGCGCTGAACGGGATTTGCGTCTGTGTTACCGTCCTGATCTTCAATGCTGTAATCCGGCTTGGAAGGAAATCGCTCTTCCGAAAGGAAAAGCCGAACCCATTGGCTGTCAGTATTGCTGTTTTTGTATTTGCAGCGGCTCTTTTTACCGATATTTCTACCGTATTCCTTATCATTATCTCAGGAATCATTTGTGTTGCGATTCGTAAAATGGGGGAGGCCAAAGCATGAAATTATTGATTTCTCTGTTCTTTGAATTTTTTAAAACCGGTCTGTTTGCCATCGGCGGAGGGCTTGCCACACTCCCCTTCTTATATGAAATGTCTGAAAAGACAGGATGGTTTACTGTCAATGACATTGCCAATCTGGTGGCGGTTTCCGAATCTACACCCGGCCCCATGGGCGTTAATATGGCGACTTATGTAGGATATACCACCTCCGGAATAATTGGAAGCCTGATTGGCCCGCTTGGTCTGGTCACGCCGTCCATCGTCATCATTATTATTGTTTCTAAAATATTGAAACGCTTTAAAGACAGCAAAATAACCCAATATGCTTTTGAAGGACTGCGCGCCGCCTCGACCGCGTTAATTGCCTATGCCGGCTGCAGCGTCGCCAAACTGGCGCTTTTTGACACCGAATGCTACCAACGAAGTAAACAATTACAGGATTTATTTTCCTTTAAAGGAATTATCCTGGCATTTATCATTTTTGCCTGTATCAAATGGCAGCCTATAGAAAAACTTCGGAAACATATCACCGGCAAAGAAAACAGGAAGACGTTACACCCGATCATCTATATTTTCGTTTCCGCTATTGTCGGTATAACATTTCAATTTTAATATAGCAAAGGAGAATCTGTTATGAGCGAACATGATATTATTATGCAGGGAGAATCTGATTTCCCGGAAACAAAAGAAATGCTTCAAGACCTCAGGAGTAAAAAAATCGTATTTTTATGTCATTGTATTTTAAATTCCAACAGCAAAGTATTAGAACGCGCCCGTTACGGCGGCATTTACAAGGAAGTTCTGGACGTACTGGAAGAATATGATGTGGGCGTCGTACAACTGCCCTGCCCGGAACATTTATATTTCGGCCCTAATCGTTACTGGGGCGGCAAAAATGTCTATGACAGCGCGGGCTATCGAAGATTCTGCCGTGAGCAGGCTTCTTTTATGGCTGATTATATCAGTAATTATCAGGCTATGAACTACCAGATTATCAGCATTCTCGGCTGCGATGGCTCTCCCACGTGCGGCGTTAATTTTACCAATCATTATCATAACGGCGGCGGCCGTCCCAAAGCGCTCAATCGCGAAGTAATTGATGGAAAAGGTATTTTTATGGAGGAACTGGAACGGGAAATCAAAGACCGCGGTTTGAAAATGCCGGATATGTATGGACTCGGCATGGATCTGGCCTCGAAGAGTATGGAGCAAATTTTTGCGGAATTCCGTGAGTATATTACGACACAGATTGCTGCAAGCGAATAGAAGACGGCGGCTAACCGCCGCCCTCGCGAAAGGGGAGCCGTTTTCGCACAGCTCCCCCGTCAGCTTCTATTTTGCACCGCATAGATTTTTTCTCACAATATCCGCAATCAATTCCGCCGTTCCATCCACACCAAACTTACCGCTGTCAATGCATAAATCGTGATAGTCAAATGGCGTTTTATATCCGGCAACATACAGCTTATGATAATTCTCACGGGCAGAATCAACTTCCTGCATCATTTCTTTTGCTTCTTTTTCTTCCAGTCCAAGACTCTCCACACAATTCTTCAACCGTGTTTCGTAAGAAGCATAAATGTAAACCTTTAACACATTCGGATGATTTGCCAATATATACTCCGCGCAGCGTCCGACAATAATACAGGAATCTTTCTTTGCATAATCATGAATAATATTTTTCTGTACATTAAAAATCTCATCTTTCAGACCCGGACGTCCGATTCCCAATGGATAGACCATTCCCAAAAATCTTGACTTAACGGCTTCTTCTTCCTGGTCAATTTTGGAAACAGGTAAATCCATACGTTTTGCAGTTTCTTCCACAATATCGCGGTCCAGATAATCAATGCCGAGAATTTCGGAAAGTTTACGGGCAATCGGCCTTCCCAGGCTGCCAAACTGACGAGATATTGTTACCACATATTTTTCTGCCATGTTACCATTCCTCCCACATCAAAATAATATTTCTGTTATTTTGATTTTACCACATTGTGCGAATAATAACAATATTTTATTTCTTTTTGGTAATTTTCTTAAATAAATTCTGCTGTTTGAGCGTTTCCGCCTTAATGTCAATATGAAATTTTAAATTGACAGCCTAAGAGCTTTTGACTATATTAAAGTAAACTGTTTCCTGTCAAAGGATTTTTCAATACCATGTAATAGGTAATTGCGAAACTCCTTCATCATTGTTGAAATTGCACAAATTGTATAACCAACACAGCCGCGCTTTCGCTCCGTTCCAGACGCAGCGGATACTAGGCTCGAAAAAACCTCGCCAAGTACCGGCGTCTTCCAAGGGGCTGCTTATGGTTATGCAATTTGCACAATTAAAGTTATGTTGTGAAGAGTTTCGCAAA
>JAGAIZ010000026.1 GCA_017626325.1 Lachnospiraceae bacterium
CACAGCCGCGCTTTCGCTCCGTTCCAGACGCAGCGGATACTAGGCTCGAAAAAACCTCGCCAAGTACCGGCGTCTTCCAAGGGGCTGCTTATGGTTATGCAATTTGCACAATTAAAGTTATGTTGTGAAGAGTTTCGCAAATGCCTAAATACCATGTAAACATATAAGGAGCGTGTCCTGAATGATCTATAATATTGATTTTGAATTGGTTGGGGTAATCTATCTCTTAGTCCTATATGGCGCTTTGTGCATATACTATTCTGATCAATCGGAGGTTAATAAAAGATTTAAGGTACTGGTAAGATATATAATTGCTACGGAAATCATGGATATTGTGACCGCTGTCACAATCAGCTTCGGAAATGCCATACCGCCGGTATTAAATATGGCATTAAATACAGTTTATTTTGCCTTAACATTTTGTCTCGGATATATTTTTGTGCGGTATGTTGAAAGCTATGTTTATCAGACAGAAACTGACAGGATAACTTTACTGGTAAACAGGACTGTTTTACTGTTGCAGATGGCTCTCTTATTGGTAAACCTGTTTACCGGATTTATCTTTCGCTTTGACGAAAATGGCAGGTACATTCACGGAAACATCTATTTACTTGTATATCTTGTGCCGATCTATTTTATCTGCTTTGCGGCAGGCGTATTGTTAAATAAACGGAAGCTGTTCAAAAGAAAGCAGAAGGTTTCAATTGGTGTGTATATTTTGATGTGCGTGCTTGGACCATTGATTCAGATGTTAATCTTTCCGAATGTTTTGCTGGGATTATTCACTCCTTCGATCGCGGCTTTGATTATTTTATTTTCCATGGAGACGCCGGATTATCAGATGCTTATGAAAACGCTTGCAGAGCTTCATGAGCTGAAAAGAAATCTGCAAAACGAAGTAAAGAGACAGACAAAGGCCGCGGAAGACAGAAGAGAAAAGGTAGAGCGGTTATCACAGCAGGTAATACTGACACTTGCAAAGACGATCGACGCGAAGGATACATATACAAACGGTCATTCCGAGAGAGTGGCGAATTATTCGAGGGAAATCGCCAAAAGAATGGGGCTGTCTGAGAACGAACAGCACGAGATTTACTATATGGGACTTTTGCATGATATCGGAAAAATAGGAATATCGGACGCTATTATAAACAAGACGGAAAAGCTTACGGACGAGGAGTATCGGATGATACTGAAGCATCCGGAAATAGGGGAAGACATTTTAAAATGTATATCGGAAATCCCGGATATCTCAGTCGGAGCAAAATTCCATCATGAAAAATATGATGGTTCCGGCTATCCTGACGGCGTATCGGGGGAGGATATACCGCTTCAGGCAAGAATCATAGGAATTGCGGACGCTTATGATGCCATGGCGTCAAAGAGAAGCTATCGCGACGTTTTACCGCAGGAGGTGGTCCGTGCAGAAATTTTAAAAGGAAAAGGAACACAGTTTGACCCAATGTGCGCGGATATATTGCTGGAAATGATCGATGCGGATAAAGCGTATCAGATGAGAGAAAATTAGGCCGGCGTTCGGTTAAAACATCCGGCCTGACTGCCAGTACACTAGTACCCCATCGTTCCGTCAACAGACTCGTCATTGTCTATCCATTCCTGCACCGGAATCCTGCGGTAATCATTCTCCGTATCCCTGATATACACGGTCTCGATGCCCGCGTTGATGATCATTCGCTTACACATGGAGCAACTGCAGGAATTGTTCACATATTCCCCTGTCTCTGCCTCCACGCCCACCAGATACAGGGCGCTGCCAATCATCTTATCCCTGGAAGCGCTGATAATCGCATTGGCTTCCGCATGGACGCTTCTGCACAACTCGTAGCGCTCACCTCTGGGAATGGCTTTCTTGATGCGGATGCACTCGCCCATATCAGAGCAGTTCTTCCTGCCTCTCGGCGCCCCCACATATCCTGTGGAAATCACCTCGTCATTTTTCACAATCACAGCCCCGTAGTGCCGTCTTAAGCAGGTGGAACGCTGCGACACCATTTTCGCCAGATCCAGATAATAATTGACCTTGTCACGTCTTTCCATATCCATACATTTCCTTTCTTACAAGATTGCCCTGCTGTCTCAGGCTCTCCTTACGGGAACATGGGTACAAGCTCCAGTCCCTCGCTCTCCCTGAAACCAAAGAGCAGATTCATATTCTGTACCGCCTGTCCGGCCGCGCCTTTGACCAGATTATCCAGCGCGCCCATCATAATGATGCGCCCTGTCCTTTCGTCGATAACGAAATTCACATCCACATAGTTGCTGCCCTCTACCCATTTGGTCTCCGGGCAGACCCCCTTTTCCAGTACACGGACGAATTTCTCTTCCTTATAATATTGATCGTATACCGCCTTAACCTCTTCATAAGAGGGCAGTCCCATGCTGCCGTCCGCTTTCTGCACAGGCTTTAATTTCGCGTATTCAGTCACCAAAATACCCCTGTTCATGGGTACCAGATGAGGCGTAAAGTTTAACACAAGCGACTTTCCTGCGGCATAGCCTAACTGTTCCTCGATTTCCGGCGTATGCCTGTGGCTTGCCACGCCGTAAGCCTTGATATTCTCATTCACTTCACAGTACAGGTTAGGCACCTTCGCGCCCCGTCCCGCGCCGGATGTCCCGCTCTTGGCATCGATAATCAGCGTGTCTGCGTCAATCAGCCCTTCTTTCACAAGAGGATACGCCGTCAGAATGGAACAAGTGGTATAACAGCCCGGATTCGCCACAAGACGCGCCTTCTTCACCGCTTCTCTGTTAATCTCGCAGAGTCCGTAGACCGCTTCCTCTATATACTGGGGCGACTTATGTTCGATGCCGTACCATTTCTCATAGACCGCCACGTCCTTAATCCTGTAATCCGCGCTTAAATCAACAATCTTTACCTTAGATAAAATATCGTCGTTCATCATGGACGCGCAAAAGCCCTGCGGCGTCGCCGTAAAAATCACATCCACCTGATTGGCCAATTCTTCCATATTATCATCCAGGCACTTATCATCCACGATTTCAAACATGTTCTGATACACCTGCGCATATTTCTGGTCAATATAACTTCTGGAGCCGTACCACTTAATCTCTGCCTCTTTATGCGCCGTAAGAAGTCTAACCAACTCCCCGCCCGCATAGCCTGTCGCTCCGATAATTCCTGCTTTAATCATTGTCTTATCCGCCTTTCTTCTAAAGAGCAGGCTGCCGCCTGCTATAAACATACTATACCACGCGGATGTTATTCTGTCAGTATCATTTCTATAGGGCGGACGCCCAACACTCTTCCGGTTTCCTCTGACAGCTTTACCGCGCCTGTGATATCCTCATTCATCTCACATTTCGTATAATCATACGACATTTCTGCATAATATGCAACCGCTTTTTGTTTTTATGCATATTTTCCGTAAATATTCATTGAAATATGCATAAATTTGCACTTGCATTCTGCTCGGTCTTGTTGTATATTGTTTAAGGACGAAAAAAGCAGCGTCTGCACCCCGGTCTGAAGAGCCGATGGGGTTACGCTGCATACATACTGATACTATTATATTTTATACCATTGACGGAGGAATCAATCATGAAAGAAAAAGTTATTCTTGCCTATTCCGGCGGACTGGATACCACAGTTATCATCCCCTGGTTAAAAGAAAATTTCGACTACGAGGTTATCTGCGTATGCGGTAACTGCGGTCAGGCGGAGGAACTGGACGGCTTAGAGGAGCGCGCTTTATCCAGCGGCGCTTCCAAGCTCTACATCGAAGATCTGACAGACGAGTTCTGCGACGACTTCATCGTACCCTGCGTACAGGCTCACGCCGTTTATGAGAACAAATATCTCCTTGGCACTTCCATGGCAAGACCTGTCATCGCCAAGAAATTAGTAGAAATCGCCCGCAAGGAAGGCGCAACCGCCATCTGCCACGGCGCAACCGGCAAGGGCAACGACCAGATCCGTTTCGAGCTGGGCATCAAAGCGCTGGCTCCCGACTTAAAGATCATCGCTGCATGGCGAAACGAGAAGTGGACTTTGAATTCCCGTGAGGAAGAGATCGAATACTGCCGTCAGCACGGCATCAACCTGCCCTTCTCCGCAGACAACAGCTACAGCCGTGACCGTAACTTATGGCACATCAGCCACGAGGGCTTAGAGTTGGAGGATCCTGCCAACGAGCCCAACTACGAGCACCTGTTAGTGCTTGGCACGACTCCTGAGAAAGCTCCCGAAGAGGGCGAGTACGTAACCATGACTTTTGAAAAGGGCGTTCCTACCTCTGTAAACGGCAAGCAGATGAAGGTTTCCGAAATCATCGCTGCCTTAAATGAATTAGGCGGCAAGCACGGTATCGGCATCGTGGATATCGTTGAGAACCGTGTGGTTGGTATGAAGTCCCGCGGCGTCTATGAGACTCCCGGCGGCACGATCCTCTACGAAGCGCACCAGCAGTTGGAGGAGCTGATCCTCGACCGCGATACCTACGCGCTCAAAGCCGACATGGGCAACAAGTTCGCTCAGATCGTATACGAAGGCAAATGGTTCACACCGCTTCGCGAAGCGGTACAGGCCTTCATCGAGTCCACACAGAAATATGTGACGGGCGAAGTAAAATTCAAGCTCTACAAAGGCAATATCATCAAGGCGGGCACTACCTCTCCGTACTCTCTCTACAATGAGAGCATCGCTTCCTTCACCACCGGCGATCTGTACGACCACCACGACGCAGAGGGCTTCATCAACCTCTTTGGTTTATCCAGCAAGGTGCGTGCGATGAAAATGCAGGAGAACGGCGAGAAGCTGATTTAAGCGCCGTTTCTGCCCGAAGGCGGAGTTCTTTACACAGCCCGGCCTTTGGAATGCTCCCGCTTATCATAAAAACGATAAAAACGTAGAAGAATGTCCTGCAATTTCGTGGGACATTCTTTTTTTTTCAAATTTAATGTGCTATGATAATGATATGAATGCGATCCACTTACTTATTATATATTTTATTATCATAAATTTAATCAGCTTTATGGCTATGGGTATTGATAAACGCAGGGCAGTCAAGCATGTCTGGCGGATTCCTGAATCCACGCTGTTTGTGCTGGCCATTATCGGCGGCAGCATCGGCTCTATCGCGGGCATGCAGCTCTTCCGTCACAAGACAAGGCACTGGTACTTCGTCTACGGAATGCCTGCCATCCTGATCGTGCAGATTATCATTACGCTGGCACTTGTCTTGTCGCCCATAGAATTTCTGGTCATGTGATGCCAGCATATATTCTTACAAGAACAATATATCTATAATAAACGATAAAGAAAAGAGGTATTCGCAATGCATATCGCAGTATGTGATGATAACGTAGCGGACAGAAAACAGATGGAGCGCCTGCTGCAGCGCGCTTCAGACCGGAGAATCCATACGACGGGCGTCTTCTATATCGATTCCTACGGCAATGTGGAGGCCGTCATGCGCTCCCCCATGCTCTACGATGCTTTCTTCATTGATATGACGACGGGGCCTGTCAACGGCTTCCAGCTTGCCCGCAAACTGATCGACGCCGGCGTGACCGCGCCCATCGTCCTTTGCATCTCCACCATCGATTATCCCGCCATCATTGAAGCGGCGATCGCCGAAGTGCCGGCAGACGGCATCGAGAACTCCAACCACGATATTCTGCGCCGCCAATTGAAAACACAGATCCGGTTCTTACAGAAACAGATCAAGGTAGCCGAGTTGGAGGAGATATTGAACTATGCTATTGATATCAAATCCAAAACGATTCCCACCATCGAACTGCGCGGCGAGCAGGATACTCTGTACGTATATGAAGATGAGATCCTCTACGCGGTCAAAGCGGGGAACTATTCCCATGTCGTACTGACCGAGAACCGTACGATCGATATTCTGGGTAATATTCTGAATCTCTATTCCCAGGTGCAGGGCTTCGAACACTTTATTCCTGTTTCAGAGCAGGTTTTCATCAACATAGCCCATGTGACGAAGCTTTCTTTGCTGAAGCTTGAGATGAAGGACAGGCGCCGCTTTACCGTATCGCCCTTAACCGTACCTTCATTAAAAAGGGCGCTTGAAAAATATCAAAGCACCCTCTGACTCAAAACATTATATTCATAAAGTAATATCCCCCACGGGCTGCATGGAACCGCATCGCTACAGCGTTACGATCACGCCTCCGTCATTGGCATACATACTGCTGATACCAGCCGTGTCCATAATAACCACGTCCCGGTAAGCCGCTCTCTTCTCCATCAGCCTGCGCATATATTCCGCGCGTTCCGGGCAATTACAATGGCTGATCATCAGCGTTCTCTTCTGCGGTTCCTTCACATCCGCCACAATACAGTCCGCCATTTTGGCGAGCGCTTTGTTGATGCCGATCGCCTGCCCTTTCTGCTCAATCACGCCCAAATTCCCGACCATGACGGGCTTAATATTCAATGTGGACGCTACGAATGCTTTCACGCCGCTCAACCGGCCATTCTTGCGAAGCGTCTCCAGATTGTCCAGCACAAAATAAGTGCGCATCTGACGTTTGAACTTCTCCACACTGTCTACCGTCTCTTCAAAGCTAAGCCCGGCTTCCTTATACTCCATAATCTTCATGGCAAGCTGGGTCTCTCCACAGCTTGCGGATTCAGAGTCCACTACATGAATTTTCTTTGCACCGTATTTCTCTTCATAAAGCTTCTTACCCAGTTCTGCGCTGTTATAACTGCCGCTTAAGTGAGAAGACAAAGTTACGACATACACCTCGTCCGCCGCATCATAATAAGCCTCTCTGAATCTTTCAGGAGACGGACAACTGGATTTCGGACAGACAGGACAGCCGGCAACCTTCAACAGAAACTCTTTCTGATCAAAGTGTTCGTCGTCTAATCTCTCATAATCGTCTCCCACCTGCAATGTCAGCGGGATAATCTGGAATCTGTTGTCATTCTTATATTTCTCAGGCAGTTCACAGCAACTGTCTACTATTATCTTATAATTCATAAGACCTCCGCAACCATTCAATGTAGTTTTCATTACCACTTATGATAACATAGTTTGTCACATGTTGTAAATATGTTTTACCAAAGTTATTACTATTGTTTCTATAATATGATATAATGAGTCTTGCGGCGGCTTGCGCCAACATTTACTCTGCAATCGGAGGATTTATATGATCGCTTTGAAAATAATGAATGTGAAACAATTTATGGGAAAATTGCTGACAGGAGATGATTTCGATACATTTCTTTTAGAAGAAGCTTCGATCCGTACTTACAATACTTTTGTAATCGACGGACACCAGAATAAAGATTTCTATACTTCTGAGGAGTGGGAGGATCAGAGTATCCGTCCTTATGACTTATCTACATGGAAAACAATCCGGCCAATCTGCTTCCAGCTTATCAAAGGAAAGCATACCCCCGCCGCGTTCCAATTCGTGCTGCACCTGATGCCGGAGTATACGGCGTCTGTTCTCCACAAAGGCGATACGGCAATATCTCCGCAGCAGATCAGGGCTTTCGTTCTCAATATTAAATACGACGGCGCTGTGCTTACCTTAGTGACCGGAACTGCCCTGCACACCTTTCTGCCGGATAAAACGCCCGACAGCTTATGGGATCAGGCCGTCAGGCAGTTTCTGACCAAAAGAGAGATAGCATATGAGGAACTTTAGTCCCTCACCGCTATCTCTGTCTTTCTACCAATATCTGTAATTTCCGTAGGTGAACGCCACATCTGCCGCCGCCATCACCATAGCGAATAACAGCATCCCGCCCAGCATGAATACGGCAGGAACATCATACCGGAACCTGTATTCGCCATTCCGGCTCCTGTAGTTCTCCACCAGAATCTCTATTCCCAGCAGAATGAAGCAGACAGGCCAGCAGCGGAATATCACATGATACGGAAGCTCAGGCACAAAAATATGTACCAGAAACAGTACGCCGTAGCAGATCAGCATAAGCCCAAATGTCACAGACCCCACTCTCCGCGCGTACACTTTATTCCTGCCGCTTTCTTTGTTATTATCTTCTATTTCTTTACCATTTGTTTGTAAATATTGTTCCATGCTTTGCCCTCTCTTCCGGTCTTATCAATCCATCAGTCTTACCCGGCACAGAGTTTATTCCTCTTTGCCTGCCGCCTGCTGCTCTGCATTATTATTGTTATCAACGTTTATCTCAATATACTTCTCCGCATTCTCTGCCTTCCGGCCGCGCAGCATCCTGACGCCGCCCCAGATAATAGCAATGCCGATAAGGAATCTGGGCGCTTCATCCTTTACGAAGTAATAAGCGCTTCTTAAATACTCATTGTCCCAGCCAAAGATTTCCAACAGAAGGCTGAAGCCTACATTGATCATCATAATAACGCCGACGACAATAAGCAGTACCGCCACAATTAACCGTCCTCTGCTATCCAGTCTGAACCTGACAGCCTCCAGATTATCAAACCCAAACAGATACTTGTCTTCCAATGCCATAAACGCGTCGTCATCCATGCCTCTTACGTTATGCGCGTGGAAAAAGCAATATATGTATATCGTAATGCATATAACGGACAGCACGTCAATGTTCGTAAAGGCGGTCACGGCAATGCTCAGCATAAAGGCAAGCATCAGGCTCAGCCCCATCTTCATAAAACCCATATACATTTCTCCGGCTCCCGGTATAAAAGAAAATATAAACAGCCAGAATTTACTATTCTTTTTCTTCATCATTTCATCCTCCATTTTCATAACGATAGTGATATCCAATTACAGCTTATTCCTCGAAATACGCTTCCAAAGCCGCCCATTTCTCATTCATGCTCTCCAGGATTCCCCTTCTTGGATCATCGATCCCCCGCCGTCGGTAAATCGCCTCCCCGGCGTCAACCTCCTGCCGCCTCTTCTGCGCCTTCTCGACTAACGGTTCCTCCTGCCAGTCCGTGACTTCCTGACTGTTCTGCCAGCTTCGGTGGATCTTCTCTATATGATTTCCTCCGCCGGGCATTAAGATCAGCACTGTCAACGCCGCTGCCATAGCAATCAATACCTGGGCACGATAGGTAAACAACTGCCGCTTCTTCACAGCCTGTCTATGTGTGCGGATACGCGCCATCACATTCGCTTTGAGATGAACCGGCGCGCGGACCATTTCTTCCGCCTCCACCTGTTTGATCAGCTCCAGCAGTTCTTCATTGCTCAAACCGTAAGAGGGCGTTTCCTGTTTACTATGCGATTTGTTCTTTTCATCCATAAAGCTATGTATCATGCGCCCTTCTCCTTCCCATACAGTTTGCGCAGCATCGACCTCGCACGGTATATCTGCGTCTGTACCGTCTTAAGCTTCATTCCCCTTTGTACTGCAATCTCCCCGGCATCCATCTCGTCATAATAATACGCCTTCGCGATCTCATCATACGGCGGCTTAAGGGATCTGCACCTTGCAAGAAGCGTCTCCCTGACTTCATCTTCCAGACATATATGCTCCGGCGTGCCCTGCAGATCCGGCGGCCTGCAGTTCTCCTCACAGATATCTTCCACCGGCACGATGCGCCTGCCTGCGCCGCGCAGATAATCCAGACACTTATTCGTGGCAATTCTGCAGATCCACGCTTTCTCATATTCTCCGTCAAATTCCGACAGATGCTTGTAGGCGGACAGAAATGTTTCCTGCGACAGATCCTCGGAGGCAAAATAGTCCGACGTCATCTTATAGCAGATGGAAAAAACAAGATTTCCATAGGAATCAATCAGCGCTGATAACTGCTCTTCCCGGGATTGATTCAATTCCATACCGATCTATCCGCCTCCTTTCCATGCCGCTTTGTCTATTATAACGAAACGAATTTTCTCTTGTCTTCATATTTTAAAAAATTTATATGAATTTCTTTTTTGTCTAATTTTTTGCCTTTCTACTTTTTGGGCTTCGGCTTAAAGACAAGGCTCGCCAGGTATCCGAATACAAGCGCCGCACAGCAGCCTACCGCGCCGGTCTTAAATCCGCCCTGAAAAAGGCCGATAAATCCATTCTGCGATACCGCTTCCTTCACTCCTTTCATCAGAACGTTGCCATATCCCAGCAGCGGCACGCTTGCTCCCGCTCCGGCAAACTCCGCAAAAGGCTCATACCAGCCAAAGAAACTGATAACAGCGCCCGTACATACTAAAAGCACCATAATCCTTCCCGGCAGCAGCTTAGTCTTCTCCATCAATATCTGTACGAGGGCGCAGATCACGCCGCCAACCCAGAATGCGTTGAAATAATCCATATTGAACCTCCTGTAATATTTTCCTGTAACATTTCATACCAGAGTGCATGTAACTTCACCGAAATACATGCAGCTTCACAGAATACATGTACCTTCCGCCTGCTTTTATGATACATAAAAACAGGAAGAAGCATTTAAACGATACATGTTTCTTCCTGTTATTCTTTGTGATTTTGCTGATATTATTCAATTTTATCTCATACATTCCATTCGATACCGCTCCGCAATCTCTGCAACGATCTCCCGGATGGACAGACCTTCGCAGTCGATCGTAATATCGGCATAGCGCTCATACATAGGGATTCTCTCTTCATATAATGCCGCCAGATCCTGTCCTTTTCTGAGGGTTACACCGCGCTCATTAAGATCTCCCAACCGCTCGGCGATCGACTCCAGCGAAAGCTTCAGATATACCACAATGCCGATTTCGCTAAGATGCTCCATCGCCCTGCTGCCATAGATGACGCTTCCCCCGGTAGCAATGACGGCCCGCCGTGCCTCAATGGATGCATTCACCGTCTCTTCTACCTGCCAGAAGCCTTCGGCGCCTTTCTCTTCGATAATCTCATGAAGAAGCTTCCCTTCCCTGTTCTGGATTACCAGATCAGAGTCCAGGAAACCAAATCCAAGACGTTTGGCAAGCACGACTCCGACCGTACTTTTGCCCGCGCCGGGCATGCCGATTAAGACAACATTATTTCCGGCGCTTTTATCGGTGCCATTCATAAACGCAACCATACCTTTCTTATCGTCCGCATTTATTTCAGATAAGCGGTCACTTCCACTTCACACAACACATCTTTGGGAAGCTGCTTTACCGCCACACAGCTTCTGGCAGGCTTCTGTGCGAAATACTTCTCATAGACCGCGTTAAATGCTGCGAAATCCGCCATGTCCGCCAGAAAACAGGTAGTCTTGACCACGTTTGCATAATCTGTGCCCGCCTGTGCAAGAATCGCGCCCACGTTCTTCATAACCTGCTCTGCCTGTTCGTCGATATTGCTTCCCTTAATATCTCCCGTAGCCGGATCAATAGGAATCTGTCCCGATGCAAACAGGAAATCTCCCGCGATAATTCCCTGAGAATAAGGTCCGATTGCTGCCGGCGCTTTGTCTGTAGATACTTTAGTTAACATAATACTCCTCCTCTTTCCGAATTCTTTCCGAATTCTTTCTGCATTCTTCCTGTTATGCCTTTTATCATCCTGATTTATCATGAAAAGTCTGATCTGTTATTCCCCAAATCTCGCTTTCACATAATAACCTCTGGCATTCTCGATGATCTCTGTCACAACGCCCTCTCTCTCCAGCATCCGTTCCCGGAAGGGAAAGTTGCCGGACATCGCAAGCGAAGGATCAATCGTATAATAGTAATTGCTTGGAAGGACGCCTTCCGTTACGGTAATCCTGTCCCCTTCCTTTAATAATCCGGGACGTTCCATCTTAAATTCCATTTCCCGCATTCTGTTTCCTTCTTTCTGGACATTCCCGCCGCGCCTTTCAGGCATTCTGCAGCCGCCTTATGGCTTTCGGCTGCACGCTTATGTCTTTCTTCTATATGCTTCAAGCTTTCCGAATACGCGCTTATGACCTTCCGGCTTCATGAGCGGTCGTTTCCGTCCGCGCTTCCGGCTCGGGATATTGTATCAGTTCCCTCGGCAGATACTTACGTATCATATCCGTATATTTATTCACATCGATCGGCTTCGAGAGATAATCATGAAATCCCGCCGCCATGTACATTTCCCTGGATCCCGAAATTGCATTGGCGGTAAGCGCTATAATCGCCGCGTCCTTGCTCATATTCTCTTCCTGCGCCCGCATACGCCTGATCGTTTCCAATCCGTTCATCTCCGGCATCATATGATCCAGCAGGACGATATGATAATGATTCGTCTTAATCATTTCCAGCGCTTCCATGCCGCTTTCTGCCGTATCGATCTGAATCTTCGTCTTCTTCACCAACCCTTTGGCTACAACGAGATTCACCTTATTATCGTCTACGATCAGCATCCTGGCGTCAGGAGCCGTGAATTTCTCAGGTTCATTGTTTCGGGTCTTATGCATTTTCTGATATGCTTTGGTAAAATCTCCCATAGGAGTATCGTTCATGACAACCTGCGGAAGCAGCACAGTAAAAGTAGAGCCCTGTTCATACACGCTCTCTACGTCTATTTTACCATCCATCTGTTCAACCAGTCTTCTCGTAATGGCAAGCCCCAGTCCGGTTCCCTCAATATTGCGGTTCGTCGCCAGATCTACCCTCTGAAAGCCCTTAAACAGCTTCTGCAGATCGTCTTCCTTAATGCCGATTCCGGTATCAGTCACCGAAAGCTTCAGAAGAATCTTAACCTCATCAATCCATTCCCAGTCAACGCGCAATGTCACGCTGCCCGTCTGCGTGTATTTCACGGCGTTATTGACAATATTGAGTATAACCTGCCTGATGCGCACTTCATCGCCAAACAACTGATACGGTATGTCTTTGGACACATCGGTAATAAACTGCAGGCCTTTATCATTTACCTTTTTGGTCACCATATTAATCACATCGTTTAAGACCGAACTCAGTTCATAAGTAACCGGAACAATCTCCATCTTACCCGATTCTATCTTGGAAAAATCCAGAATATCATTGATGATGGCCAGCAGCGTCTGTCCCGCATTATAGATATCCTGAGAATATTTCTGTGCCTGGGGCGAAATATCTTCTCTCATAACCATCTCGTTCATACCGATGATCGCATTCAGCGGGGTACGGATCTCATGACTCATATTCGCGAGAAACTCGCTTTTGGCCTCGTTGGCGCGCACTGCCGCCTGTCTGTTTTCCTCAGCCAGATCGGACTGCTCTTCCGCAAGCGCCGTCTGCTCCTCCGCCAGCGCTGTCTGCTGCTGTGCAAACGCTGTCTGCTGCTCCAGATCCTTCAGCAGTTCTTCGTTTTCCGTTACATCGTTAATGATATTAATAATGCTGCGCATCTCGCCAAATCTGTCGAACAACTGCGTATACCGGATATCCAGTATCCTGCTTCCATCCAACGTAGTCGCCTTAAAGCTTCCCTGCCTTATATCGTTGTCCCTGACATACTGAATCGCCTCTTCCAGCGTACGCTCGGTTACCAGATTCGGGTAGAAATTCTTTGTCCCGATCAGTTCTCCGCTCAGCCCGAAGAATTCTTTATAGTATTTGTTATGATATGTAATCGTGCCCTCATTATCTACAATGACAATAGGCGTCGTCAGATAGGACGTCATATACTGACATATTTTCTGATTGGAAAGACTCAGCATATCCACATAATCTGAAATATAGTAAAATCCAAGAGCTGTCAGACATCCTACCAGCCCTTCGTACAAGGAGACCGCAATACCCTTCCGCATCCAATAACTCTCTGCAAAAAGCATCCCGCCGCCCAGTACAAGAACCAGTATGATCCAGCAATTCAGACATACCTGCTGACAGCGCATCGTCGCCTGCGTTTTGTACAGAATCAACACAACAAGCGTCACCACGCCCAGAAAACTCAGAAATCCATAATAGATATCGTTCGCCGCACAGTCCACACTCCGGTATCCTTTGCCCCACGAGGTCTGTACCAGCACTGCGCCGCCGCCGGAATCCCGTATCACACAGCACAGTATTCCAAGCAGGACAAGGACAGCCGACACCAGCCTATAATATCTTCTCTTAAGACTGAATCCCAGAATAAACAGAAACGTAAATACCGCAAACAGCGTCGCGCCCAATGCGCTTCCCATGATAAAAATATGACTGTGCTCCTCCGGGCACAGGATCAGCGCCACCTGGGATCCCGACCATACAAACGCCGCTGCGGACATGCAGAAAAACGGGAAATTCTGCGAATTCCCGTAATCCTCCCACCAGACTGTAAACCCCTGCCGCAATACAAAAAACGCTACGCAAAGCAACGCCAACGCTACATATATATACATGATCTTCCCCACATCTTCCGTATCCTGACAAAATCATTCCTCTGTTTTGCCTTACTTTACAGTATAGCATATACCATCCCGGTATTTCAACCGGCTGCCGCCGGATTTATGGTTTATGGTTTCACGTAATGCTCCAGAATTACCGCGTGAGCAATCCCCGGTATCGTCTGGCCTTCATTGAAGCTTGTTTTGCTCAAAAGCGCGCCCGTGGGAACGAATAATACCCGCTTCCATACGCCCTCTTCCAGCTTCTTTAAGATATAGGCTGACAGCATCACCGCACTGCAGCCGCAGCCGGAGCCGCCCGCGTTCGTATCCTGCTTCTCGCTGTCAAAGATCTCGATACCGCAGTCCATATGCTGCTTGACAATATCGATACCCATCTCCGCAAGCAGATCGAAGAGAAGCTTCTGCCCTACCTTCCCCAGATCTCCGGTAATAATTTTATCATAATCCCCGGGCGTTCTGCCGAAATCCTCCAGACTCTGCCTGATCGTATCCGCCGCGGCCGGCGCCATACACGCTCCCATATTCATAGAATCCCGGATACCGTAATCCACGATCTTGCCTATGGTGACGCCTTCCATCACAGCCCGCACTTCCCTGCCCGGCTGTGCCGAAAGGATGAACGCACCGCTTCCTGTCACCGTCCAGGTGGCGGACATCGGTCTCTGATTGCCATAGGCTAACGGAAACCGGAATTCCTTCTCCGCGCTGGCGAAATGACTGGAGGTGATACACGCCGCCTTCTCCGCAAAAGCTCCCGCAACTGCCATACCGCCCATAGACAGGGAAAGCCCGCAGGTGGAACAGGCGCCGTACAGCCCCACATGAGGCGACTGATACCCTGCAAGCCCGAAGCTGCTGGCAATAGACTGCCCCAGCAGGTCTCCCGCAAACACCATCTGCAGTTCCTGTTTCTGCAGTCCCGCTTTGCTAAGGGCGATTTCCAGCGCTTCCTTCTGCAGACTGCTCTCCGCATCCTCCCAGTTCTGCGCCCCGAACATATCGTCGTAGCCCACCTTATCAAAAAGCTGCCCCATGGGACCTTCCGCCTCCTTGTGTCCCACGATGGAACCGCTGCTGATAATATACGGCTTATTTAAAAATTGAATACTCTGTTTTCCCAGCATACTAATCTCCCTTTCTTCATCAGAGTGATTTTTCAACCTATCTCCTTGATACGCCTGTTCCTCAATACATCTATCAGTATGCATAAATCACACATTATTTATTCAATTTCCCTAAAGCCCGGCAATTTCTTCCAAAACAAAAATATGAAAAATAACATAAAATATGAAAAATAACATATGTGAAGGAATATCATATCTGCGCCAGCACCATGCTGTAAGCGATTTCCTTGCTCTCCTGGCAGCAGACCGATACCCGGTAACCTTCTATATCCTCATATTCTTTCATATGGTAATATTTGGCGTCTATCTTATGCTTCACGCGGATCCTCTTCTGCGCATCGTCCATACAAACGCTGAAATCCTTCAAGGACAACGACAAGCCTCTGCCCGTCACCTTAAGGAAGCTCTCCTTCATCGTCCAGATACGGAACATGCGCCTGACAATCTCTTCCTCATCCCGCACCGCGTACATCCATTTCAATTCCTCTTCGGCGAAAAAGCGGTCCGCGACTTTAAGACGCCCCTGCTTCATCCGCTCAATATCGTTGCCTACCGGCCTGTCCCCGATACTGCAGATCGCGTAGTCTCCCGAATGAGACAGCGAGAAATGAATCTCCGGGTGGTATTTGAAAAAAGGTTTGCCCCATTCCCCGAATTCATATTCCATCTCTCTCTCCTTCAGCCCATAAACACGAAGCGCATGATCGAGCACAATCCCTGCGCCAAGACTTCTGTACCTGTCCTTCTCATGCTTTAACAGAGCAAGCTTCTGCTGCCGGTAAGGCGACAGACGACTTTTTTTCTCATCATACAACTTCTCATTTTCAAATTGCGACACATTAAGGTAATATGTGTAGATCATCTCTTTCAACCAACTTTCCATTGTGTTACAATATATAAGCGATATAAATAACGATGTATCAGAAAGGATTTATCCATGAGCGAATATACCAAATGGGTTTCCATGTGGGGCAACGCCATGTCCATTGCCGAACACAAGGCGGAAACTTACAGTAAAAATATAACCCTGCGCTATCCTGTTTACGCACCCTTTGACGGCAGCGCGCTCCGCATTACCTTCGATAACTACTGCGGTACGGAAGCCGTCACCATAGACCGCGTATCCCTGGCGGTCTCTGCCGGCGACAGAGACGTCGAGCCTGACACGGTTACCGACGTCACCTTCGGCGGACAGGCCGCAGGGCTTATGCCTGCCGGAGAGACGCTTACAAGCGACGAGATCCCTTTTGCTGTCAAAGCAGGTTCTTTCCTGACCGTCAGCTTCTATCTCAGGGACTATACGCTGATGCGTTCCGCCACTCTGGTGACCGGACCGCTGTCCAAAGGCTTCTATTCCGTAGGAGACGTCTGCAGCGCGGACACGCTGCCTCTTAATACGACCCGCAGCACCAACTGGTTCTATTTTCTCAATACGATCGATGTCCTGACAGAGAAAGGGAACCGTGCACTGATCTGTTATGGCGATTCCATCACGGCACAGGACTGGCCGGACTATCTGACGCTCTCCCTGCGCGACAAAGGAATCCGCAATATCTCCATCATCCGCCGCGCTGCCAGCGGTACCCGGATCCTTCGTCAGTACGAATGCATCACTTACGAGTCCTACGGACTTATGGGCGCAAACCGTATCCCCCATGAGCTGAATGCGGCAGGCGCCGACGCCATTCTGATTCAACAGGGCATCAACGATATTATCCATCCGGTGGGAACAGACGTAAATCCCTTCCGTCCCATGAGCGATCTGCCTGCCATAGAAGAGCTGATTGCCGGTATGGTCTTCTATATCAACGAATGCCGCAGGAAAGGGCTGCAGGTCTATCTGGGTACGCTGCTTCCCATATATGGCTGGCGCACCTACGCGCCGTTCCGGGAAGAATTGAAGAACGAATTCAACGACTGGCTCCGCCACACGGCACTGTCCGACGGCTGTATAGACTTCGATGCCGTAGTCAGGGACTGCGACCATCCCGAGGCTTTTGCCCAGGGCTATGACAGCGGCGATCATCTGCATCCGTCCCAAGCGGCCTATCAGGCTATGGGCGAGGCGGCAAGCCAGTTTCTGGCAGGCAGATTTTCTTAAGTCTGCCTGCTTTTCTTAAGTCTGTCTGCCTTACCGCGCTATGATTCTGCCTCTTCCCGCTCCGCTGCCAAAGCACCTGTCACAAATCGGATAAGCATAATCCCAAGGCAGGACTCTGCCGCATTCCCGGCACCGTTTCTCAAACTGTCCCTTATCCTCTTTCAGCAGTTCACCGATCTCATGCTGCGCCCACTCTCTGTTGGCCGCCACTTCTTCTCTGTCAATCACCCAGTTCATCCGACCCGCGAATTGTATATACAAATCCAACTGTTTATAATAAGATTCCAGTCCTTCCAGCGAGAAATCATAGGGCAGCATCGGACAATCCTGCTGTTTCTCCGGGTTCTCACAATATTTGAGCCAGAGCTTCAATACTTCCCTGTCTTTCACATCGAAAGGACAGGTAATCAGAGACAGCACGAACTTCCGGTCTTCCATATAGGGAAGTCTCTTGCGGTAATTCCTGAGATACCTGTATTTCTTGATGCTCTCCGCCATGGAGATCTTGTCGTACATCGGAAGATTCCTCGTCTTTTCCCAGGCTTCTATGATCTCGTCCAGCTCCATGTCAATATCAAGAAGCACCTCCGGGAAGCCGATACGCGCCTTTTTCAGCGGATAGAAAGGCTCCTCCAGCTTCTTACCCACATACTCCATATCTAATGCCGACTGCACATAGCCGATGTCATAATAACCGTATCTGCCGGCCCTGCCCGCAATCTGCCGTATCTCCTCCGCACGCAGCCTGCGTTTGTCCGTGCCGTCGAATTTCACTGTATTCATAAAGACAATCCGTCTGATCGGCAGATTAATTCCCATGCCGATAGCGTCGGTTGCCACCACGACCTGATTAACGCCCTCTGTAAAAAGCCGCACCTGCTCCTGTCTGGTCTGCGGCGGCAGATTGCCATAGATAACGCTCGCCTTGATGCCGCGCCCCTCCAGCGCAGCAGCGATAGCTAGTACATTTTTCTTGGAAAAGGCGATCAAAGCGTCTCCCGGCGAAACATCCTTATTCATATCATAACGTTCCGGAATAAATTCCAGCTTCGTATTCCGCTCATGATACACGATATCATACGTATCGCCGCATCTTCGGATCATCCTGACTAACAGCCCCTCAGCGGTGCCGGAACAGCACACATGAATCTCTTCGGCACGGACGCCCAGTATCGCTCTTGTCCAGAAGCTTCCTCTGTTCTCATCCGCCATCATCTGGGCTTCATCGATTACCGCAATATCGTAAACTTCCCTGATATCCAGTATTTCTATCGTAGACGCCTGTACAAAGCTGCCCGGCGTACGGATCGCTTCTTCACCGGTAATCATGCTGCAGGGAATCCCGGACGCCATCATCCTGTCATATACCTCCAGCGCCAGCAGGCGCAGAGGCCCCAGATAGATGCCTCTGTATGCCTGCCTGAGCCGTTCCAACGCCTGATAAGTCTTGCCGCTGTTAGTCGGACCGATGTGCAGGATAAAATGACGTTTCATACCGCGGGCTTCCGGATACTGCTTCTCCGGCTCCGCCCCCATCAACTCTTCTATGCGCTGTCCTACCAGATACTGCATATATTCTTCTTTATAAATCTCATACAGAGACTTGCTTCGCAGCAGCCCTGCCGCGCCCGGCATTGCCGCCACATCCTCCGCCACTGCCCCGGACGCCATCCTTTTTAAGAAAGTCACATCCAGTCTGGCAAGCATTCTGAGCGCATGCCTGTACTTCTTCTCAAGATGCCCGTCATACACAGCCACCGTATAACCGATCGCTGCGGCGCGCTTATGCAGATCCCTCATGTCAGCCAGCACCTGATGCGTCTCCTGATGCTTCTTGCGGGCGATACGGCGCTCTAACTGTCCGATCTGCCGCTCGCAGCTTTTGACTCTCTTATATTCCTCTTCCGGCTTAAATTCCATAAAAGCCTGCTGATATACGTTCAGCACTGTCTGGGATACATTCTGAAATTCTGCCAACTGTGTCTGGGTCTCCCGGGCTGTTGCCGGGGACTGGCCAGACCTCGAGCCGTCCCTTCTGTCGCTGCTTCGCCTGCCGCTTCTGCTCCCTGTTCCTGATCTTCTTCTATGACTGCCTGTATTTTGATGATAATTGGTACTCATTTTCTGTCTCTTTTCTTTCGCTGTAGCCTTTTCACTTTTTCATTTCTTTACTGCATTTTACTGTATCGTCTCTTCACTGTATCGCCTCATCACTGTCTCTTCTTTCACCGAAACAATCAGCGCATCAGAGTGCTGTTGCAGGCTTCTGATCTATCCCATAGATCAGCGCGTTGCAGATCGCCGCCGCCACATTGCTGCCGCCCCTGCGTCCTCTGGCCACGATATAAGGCGCCGGAGCCTTCATGATCAGCTCCTTGGCCTCCACTACGTGTACGAATCCCACCGGGACGCCGATAATCAGATAAGGATGAAGCTTTCCTTCCTCAATCAATTCATACAGGCGAATCAGCGCGGTCGGAGCGTTTCCTATCGCATAGATATAATTCTCTCCCATCATGGCAGACTTCTCCATGCTGACCGACGCTCTCGTGACGCCTCTCGCCTTCGCTTCCGCCGCCACATCCTCATCCGCCATAAAGCAGTGTACTTCTCCGCCATAGTTTCTCAGCCTGCTCCTGTTAATGCCTGCCTTCGCCATATTGGTGTCGGTAATAATGCCTGCGCCGCATCTGATCGCCTCTCTCGCCTTTTCAATGGCATGCTCGGAAAAGCACAGACTGTCCGCATAACCAAAATCCGCCGTCGTATGAATCACCCGCTTAATAATTGGCGCCTGTACCGGGTCTAAGGGATGCGGCAGTTCCCGCTCAATGATTTCAAAGCTCTGCCGTTCAATCTCTGCCGGAGGAATGACAGGCGGTATTTTTATCTTATCTTCTTTCATGTTTGTATGCCTTTATGCTCCAAATATAATCTCGTATAACTTATCCATATCAAACGCTCTCCGCACCGCATCTGCCAGCAGGTCATACTGCGATTCTTTAAACTCCCGGTAAGACCGGAAATGCGCGGTTTTGCACCGGGCTGCTTCAAAATCCGCAGACACAGGTTCTGCCTTTTCGCATTCCGGCTCGCCTTTGTCTCCTGCCGTCAGTCTCTCATAGCTTATGCCTCTGTCTTCGCACAGTACCTCTATCATTTTCTGCGTGAAGACTTCTTCTTCAAAGATTCCATGCAGATAGGTTCCCAGCACGCTGCCCCGCACACAGCCGTCCTCTCTGCCGTCCGCCAGTATACTAAAGGGACGGATGTTTTCTTTCTTCTCCTTTTCATCGTTCCCGTATTGCGTTTCTCCCATATGGATTTCATAGCCGGATACGGGTACTCCCTGCAGGAGCCGCCATGGAGCGTCCGTCCTGCCGCCCGGATCCGCACAGCATACGCTTCCGGCTATCCGGCTTCTGCGTTTCTTCTCCCGAAGCACTGTGATCACGGGCAGAAGTCCCATACCGCGTATCTCTGTAATCCCTGCCGCTTCCACGCCGCCAGGATCACAGATCTTACTACCCAGCATCTGATACCCGCCGCAGATCCCCATAATCCGGCTGCCTCCCGCAGCCTGCTTCAGAACCGCCGCCTCCATGCCGCTCTCCCGCAGCCATCTCATATCCTGAATGGTATTCTTGCTGCCCGGTAGAATAATCAAGTCCACGCCGGTTCTTCCCGCACCTGCGGTTCCCATCCCCGCAGCAATCCCGGCAAGCTGCTCCGGCTTGTCCACATACTGCACGGATACGAAAGGGAAACGGTTCAGTGGATTGAAATCTGTAAAATTGGAGATGTGGGGAAGTCTGATAACTGCAATGTTCAGGATATCCCGCAGATCATGCATTCCCCGCTCTGTCTCCTCCCGGACTCCCCGATATTCCAACTGTTCAGAGAGACTGTCCTCATCGTCAATCTGAATCTGCAAATAGGGCATAACGCCCAGCGTCTCAATGCCGCATTTCTCATACAGCATAGAAGGTCCCGGCTCTAAAAGTCTGGCGTCGCCGCGAAATTTATTGATGACAAAGCCTTTGATCCGCGCCCGTTCCTCCTCCTCCAATAATACCACAGTTCCGAGAAGCTGCGCAAATACGCCGCCCCTGTCAATGTCTCCCACCAGAAGCACAGGGGCGTCCACAAGCTTCGCCAGCCCCATATTCACAATATCGTCCTGCTTCAGATTAATCTCTGCAGGGCTTCCCGCGCCCTCGATCACAATAACGTCCGCCTGCTCCTCCAGCTTATGGTAAGCCGCCATTATATCGGGAATCAGCGTTCTCTTCATCCCGAAATAATCCGCGGCACTGTAATTGCCCCTCACTTCGCCGTTTACAATTACCTGCGAGCCTACGTCACTGGTGGGCTTTAACAGAATCGGATTCATGCACACCTGGGGAGCAATCCCTGCCGCCTCCGCCTGCATCACCTGCGCCCGCCCCATTTCGAGGCCCTCCTCCGTAATATAGGAATTAAGCGCCATATTCTGGGATTTGAAGGGAGCGGCGCGGTAACCGTCCTGCTTTAACACCCTTAAGATCCCCGCCGTCAAAAGACTCTTTCCCGCATTGGACATCGTGCCCTGAATCATAATATTTCTTGCCATATTTTCCTCTGTTTCTGATTGGCCAGGCCAAATTTTCCTGTTGATGTTTCACAAGCTCAGCCCTAAGACCGCCGCAAGCGCCCCCATGCAGCCCAGCCACATCAGTAAAGACGCGGCATACAGCAGCCTGCCGGCACGGCGGATATCCTCCGGCTCCACCGGACGAAGGTCGTCGCCGATATAGGGTTTCTCCGTTTTCTTCCCGAAATACCATGCGTCTCCTGCCAGCCGGATTCCCAGCGCACCGGCGCAGACGCTTTCCGTCTGGGCGGAGTTGGGGCTTGCGTGGCAGTACCGGTCACGACGGAACATACGATATGCATTCCGCATGTTATATAGATATGACATGTAAGCCGTCCCCCCGCACTCTCTCCTGCCGTACAGTGCTCTGCATATCCCTGTCCCTGCTATCATCAGAACCCCCGCAATCCTGCTCGGAATATAATTCGCGATATCGTCCAGCTTCGCCGCATATCTGCCGAAATTAAGATATCGTTCATTCTTATAGCCAACCATGGAATCCATCGTGTTGACTGTCTTGTACAGGACGCCCAGCACACCGCCCCCAAGGGCTAAATAAAACAGCGGCGCAATCACGCCGTCCGATGTGTTTTCCGCCACGGTCTCTACCGCCGCTCTGGCGATTCCCGCCTCATCCAGCCTCTCCGTATCTCTTCCCACAATCATGGATACCGCACTGCGCGCCCCTTCTGTGTCCCCTGCCTGTAGTGCCCGATATACCTTTACGCTCTCTGTTTTCAGGCATTTCATGGACAGCATCTGATAACATAAGACGCTCTCTGCTATCACGCCCAAAGCTCTGTGAATATGATACAACAAATACAGTCCAATAAAAGTCCCTCCGCCGCAGATAAGCAGCATCAATAAGACAAACAAAAGGCCCCGCCGCCTCTGCCGCGCCGGGCTGTCGGACTCCCTGCGCAGCCAGCCGTCCAAAAAGGCAATCAGAGAACCAATCCACCGCACGGGATGCGGCAGGCAGTAGGGGTCGCCAAGTATCATATCTAACAGGAATCCGGCGGCAAGGCATATTAATCTGTTCAACCATATCGTCATTTTCTCCGCCACCCTTCCTTTCCTCTTCAGCGCTCTGACCAATCCGCCGGTTCCATTCCCGGCAGGCTTCTATACCCGGCAGGCTTCTATACCCGGCAGGCTTCTATACCCGCTGCGGTCTCGCCTGCCGGAGCCTCCCGACGTTAAACAATGGCTTCAGAAAATGCCGTGCCTCTACACGTTTTCCGAAGCCATGCGAACCAATCCCTGTCAAGCTGCCGACAGCACTGTCTTAGCTTACGCAATCGGCTTAAAATCCGATGCCGGGTGCTTGCACCACGGGCAGATGAAATCCTCCGGCAGCGTTTCTCCCTCGTAGATATAACCGCAGACCGTGCAGATAAAGCCTTTCTTTTTCTCCGCTGCCGCAGGGGCTGATTTAATGTTCTTCTGATAATAGCTGTAGGTCACGGACGCATCCTCCGATATGACCGCGCCGTCCGTCACATCCGCCAGAAACAGCGTATGCGTGCCAAGGTCTGTCATGGAGACCACCTTCGCAGACAGATAAGCGTTGGTTTCCTCCGCCAGATAGATGATTCCGTTTTCCGCCCTCGAGAAGCTAATCCCCTCGGTCTTATCCACCGTCGCGCCGCTCTGGAAGCCCCAGTGTTTATAGGTGTCAAACTTCGAGTTCTCTGTCAGAATCGAGACATTGAATTCTCCTGTCCGCACAATCATATCGTGGGTGTAATTCTGCTTGTTCACCGCCACGATAATGCGGTTGGGCGTGGTCGTCACCTGCGATACGGTATTGACGATACAGCCGTTGTCCTTCCCTTCCTCTTTGGCGGTCAGCACGAAGAGACCGTAGGTTAAGTTGTACATTGCCTTTTTGTCCATAATTTTTACTCCTTTGATTCAATTTGAATTTATCATATACTTCTGTGAATATACATTCTTGTCATATCAAGCTCGCCGTCCCCCTGCACCATACAGAGAAACTCCCAGCCATACCGCTCGTAGAAAGACGTATGGTCTGTGACAAGATACAGTGTATCGATTCCCTTTGCTTTCATATCTTCACACACGTACCGCAGCAAAGCTCCCGCTATCCCCCGGGAACGTCTGTCCTCCTCTGTGTATACGGCGCAGACATTCGGCGTAAGGTCTTTCCTGTCGTGGAAGTCATTTGCAATCACTCCCAGGCCTCCGATGATTCTGTCCTGTTCTACCGCCACATACCATTGCGGAACGCTGTCCCCGCCGCTCAGGGCCTCTTCCATGCTTTCCAGATAGGCCGACAGCGGAATACCCCATTTCTCATGAAACCACTGTGCCGCCCTCTCCTTTATCTCCGGTCTGTCTGTCAACTTCAAAATCTCATACTGCATATTCAACGCTCCTTCTGTTCTGATACAACACTAAACAAGCTTCCTGTCCACCCGCATCCGGTGCAGCCGACCGTCCCCGGTCAGTTCCACGCGGCACACAAATCCGGCGCCATTGCCGCACTGATAATCATAGTATCCTTTCTGCGGCTCTGCGTATAGATACAGAAGGCTCATAATCGTTCCGCCGTGGGCTATGACGACCGTGTCCGAAGTAAGCGTCGGCAGAAGCCTTTCAAATCCTACGGCGCACCGCTTCTGCGTCTGTTCCATGGATTCCCCCTCCGGGAAGCACAGAACGCCGTTGCTGTCAAGCCATTCCTGATAGCTGGGGCGCAGGCTGTCGCTGCCCATCAATGCTTCATAGGATTTCCCCTCGAACAGCCCGAAATCCGTCTCCCGGAATTCAGGATAAACCTCCGGCGCTATATCCGGATACAGGATCTGCGCTGTTTCCAGACACCGCTTCATAGGACTTGCGATCACGCGCGCGGCCCGGGGATAAATCCCCTGCATGCGCCGCGAAAGCAGCGCTTCTCTTCCCTCTGCACAGAGCGACTCGTCGGTCACGCCGATATATTGCTTCCTGCGATTGCCCGGCGTGCTGCCGTGGCGGATGAACGTTATGTCGACTGTGTTCTTAATCATCTGTCCCACACCGCAGTACACGCGCTCCACACTGTCTGCCTGTTCTGCCAGAATGCACAGCACCCTGCCCACGCACTCTCTGTAATCCCGCTCGGATTTCTCTATGGGAACGACGCCATTTCCTACTTCATCACAGAGAATGATGAGGTCTGGAATACGTTCTGCTATTGCAGAAAGATAGTTGATTGTGCGGTTTACATAAGACTCTATCGTATTCTCCGCATTCTCGCAAGCAGAAGCAGGGGACTTTTGCATGATTTCCCTTATTGCATTATGTAAACCGCACAGGCATCGCCAGGTACTGTCCCATTTCCCGGATAAAACCGGATATTCTCCCTGCCGGATTTCAGATTCCTGTATCCCGTATTTTCTCTTGATATATTCCTTCTTCCCCTGGTAAGCACCGCCAATTACAAGCCGCATGATAATCCTACTCCTGCTCCTTAAGCTTCTCCATATATGCCGCCACATCCTCAGACACCCCGTCCAGCAGATAGTTCCTGCCGCCCACAGCCTGTCCGGGCTGCTGCAGGAAGGTCTGGCGCAGTTCCTCTCCTGCCGCCATCACCTCTTCCTGAAATTCCCTGGCGGAGACACGCACCGCACCCGCACCCATGATGATAAGCTGTTCCAGACCGTCAGAAGTTGCCACCCGGACGCGGTACTTCTTACTCATCGTGCGGGAAACCTTCTCGATATACTGGTCGGCGGTCTCCGCTTCCTTTGTATACACCACATCAATATTGTGATAACGCACCGTACTGCCGGGGTTTCCCTTGACCTTATAGGCATCAAACACGAGAATCAGGTGCATCTTGCGGTATGCCTGAAAATTACTCATAATTTCCATCAGCCTGCCGCGGGCGCCGTCCAGGTTGGTCTGAACCAGCTCCTTGAGCGTATCCCACGCAAAAATGATATTGTAGCCGTCCACCAGAAGATATTCCTCCTGGGGCTGCGAAATTCCTTGATATTTCACACCGGAATCCGCAGCAGCACGTATCGTTCTTGCCCAGCCCTGCTTCTTGGGCTGCTTCGTGCCGAAGGTGCGGTTGAAGATCTCTTCGATCTCGTCCTGGGCTATGAAATCCTCGGAGGTGCTGCTCCTTGTTGCCGCCTGACGTCTGGCGTAGCGGTCAGCGAAGCTATCGCCAGCCGTCCCTGGCAGAGCATCCGCCCCGTTCTCATTCTCATCACAATCCTGCGCGCCATAAACAGAGCCGTCCGACAATTGCCATCCCCTTGCCAACGCAGGTTCCAGATGCATATACTCCTCTACCTGGTTCCATTCCACCACGAAACCTGCGCCATGGGCGCAGAATACGGAGCCACAGGGATTATCCAGATCGTGCTCTGCCTCATAACCGACAGCTTCTATGACCTCTTCGGAATTGTGGCAGGGCTCATACCCCTTCAAACTGGTAAAAAGCCTGCCTCTGCCGCCGGAATAAGCCAGCATTTCAGCCTGATAGCCGTGCATCTGCGCCACCGGGACCGTTCCTGTCAGCACTGACACCTCTCCTACTGTCTCCGGTGCGCCGAAACGTCCGCCCTTCGTCTGCATGTCCGTCATAGCCCGTCCGACGACCGCCGCCGGAAGCTCCAGCCGAAATTCATAGACCGGCTCCAGCAGGACGCTCTGTGCCTTACACAGTCCCTGTCTGACGGCCCGATAGGTAGCCTGCCTGAAATCGCCGCCCTCAGTGTGTTTCTGATGAGCCCGTCCCGCCGCCAGCGTAATCTGCATATCCGTAATCGGCGAGCCCGTCAGCACACCCAGATGCTCCTTTTCCTCTAAATGGGTCAAAATCAGCCGCTGCCAGTTCCTGTCCAGCATATCCTCGCTGCACCGGGTCCGAAACTGCAGGCCGCTGCCCCGCTCGCCCGGCTCCAGAATCAGATGCACCTCCGCATAGTGCCGCAGCGGTTCGAAATGTCCCACTCCCTCTGTCACATCCGCAATGGTCTCCTTATAGACGATGCTTCCCTCATCGAAGCCGACCTCCACGCCGAAGCGATCATAAATCAGACTCCGCAATATCTCGATCTGCACCTCACCCATAAGCTGTACATGAATCTCGCCAAGCTGTTCCTTCCATACCATATGAAGCTGCGGTTCTTCCTCTTCGAGTTGACATAACTCCCGGTACATTTTATGTACATCGCTGCCCTCCGGCAAAACAATCCGATAAGTCATCACCGGCTCCAGTACCGGAAGCGTGACCTCTTTCTCTATGCCAAGCCCTTCTCCGCAAAAGGTTCTCGTCGGTCCGGTCAGGGCGCAGACACAGCCCGCCGCCGCTTCCTGCTCCAGCGTATACCTGCTGCCGGAATACAAGCGGATCTGGTCTACTTTCTCTTCCGTCACCTCGTCCCCGCCTGCCGCCTGCACCGCTACGGTCTGCTTCACCTTCAGGCTGCCGCCTGTGATTTTCACATAGGTCAGACGAGTTCCCTGCACGTCCCTGGCAATCTTATAGACCCGCGCGCCAAATTCCGCACCGTATGCCGGGCTTTGCGTATACGCCGAAAACCCGTCCAAAAGCTCTGCCACACCCTCTACTTTCAAGGCGGAACCGAAGAAGCAGGGAAAGAGCTTCCGCTGCGCGATGAGATCCGCGATAACGTCCGCACATATGATATCCGCACCGTTTCCATCCCGCTCTTCCTTCTCCAGATAGCACTCTAAGAGCGTCTCATCACAGACAGCAATATTCTCGTATAATTCCGCCTGCGTCTGGTTTTTATACGCAAACGCCACGCACCGCTCGTCCAGCCTGTCCCTTAACTGGGCAAGCAGCTTCTCCGCTTCCGTCCCCGGCTGGTCCATTTTATTGATAAATAGAAAAACCGGAACCCGATAACGTTCCAACAGCTTCCAAAGCGTCAACGTGTGTCCCTGCACGCCGTCCGCTCCGCTTACAATGAGCACGGCATAGTCCAACACCTGCAGGGTCCGCTCCATCTCCGCTGAGAAATCCACATGTCCCGGCGTATCCAGCAGCGTCACGTCCATGTTCTTCCATGAAAAACGTGCCTGCTTTGAGAAGATGGTAATGCCCCGGTCCCGCTCCTGTGCGTCCGTATCCAGAAATGCGTCCTTGTGGTCCACGCGTCCCAGCCTGCGGAGCGCGCCGCTGGTATAGAGGAGACTTTCCGCCAGCGTAGTCTTGCCTGCGTCCACATGCGCAAGAAGCCCCAGACAGATACGTTTATTTGCTGAGGTATCTCCCATAGAAAATGCCCCTTTCCATGCTATAATAATACCTTTTTATCATAGCACAGAAAGGGGGATTCGTCGATAAGTGAAAATAGCCGGAGACAAAGCCTGAAGACATAGGTGAACATACTAAAAACACAGCTTGCCCCGTATGCTGCAGCTTGTGAATCGCTGACACCGCTTTCTTCTGTCACATTACCCTGCCAAGCAGTCCCACAATCAGTACCGTGGACAACTCGCACAGACACAGGAAGTAACCCGCCACATCTCCGGTAACACCGCCGAACTGCTTCCTGGACATATAATAATAATAAGTCCACACCCACATGGCTGCGAGAGACAGGAGCGCTCCCAGTACCGGCGAAAGCAGCACCACGCTCAAAAAACAGCACGACAATACAGCCACCAGCACCGCCCGCACCGTCTGCCTGTGGGCCGTGGACGAGAACTGGTACAGCAGGCCGTCCTTCTTCGCCGCCGAAAACCATACCAAAGACATACCGCTTAAGGTTCTGGATATCACAAAGCCAAAGGCCAGAAGCAGCAGGTGCTCTTTGGTCCACACCTGCGTCAGCCCCGCCGCAAACAGCAGAAAATAACTGATGACCGCAATGACCGAAAAGGCTCCGATATGGGGATCTTTTAAAATCTCCAGCTTCTTCTCCCGCTCTGCGTAAGAATGCAGCGCGTCGGCAGTGTCCATGAAACCGTCCACGTGAATGCCGCCCGTCACAGCGACCGGAATCACCGTGCCCACAAGGGCAAAACACACCTGTCCGAAGCCGCAGGCCAGACAGATTCTGCCCCAGACATACACAAGCGCGCCAATCACCACCCCCACCAACGGGAAAAAGCAAATAGAATATTTCATATTCTCCTCGTTCCATTCCACCTTCGGCATGGGAATCCTCGAATACATGGCGATCGCAATCATTAAACTGTAAGCGACTGATCTCATATGCGCTCCTTTGTATCAATCCATATGTAGTCTCTGCTGTGGCAAAAAGAATCCTATTCAGCGCAGCTTTATCTTTTGTATAAGCCAACCTAATCTCGTGATTTTTCAATCTAATCTTCATGTCAGAGCAATTTATTGCGATGACACGCGTCGGAAATGTCAAAGTTTTCCGAAGGAATACTTTTATTTCCGACTGCGATCAAGGCAATTTGAGGCTCTGACTCAAATTGTCAACTGAGTTTACTCAGTTTTTGAAACAATCAGCTCATCAGAGTGATTTTTCAACCTGCTTCTGCTCTGAATATAACTCTTCTGCAATAAATTGTACCACATAAGATGCAAGTTATCACCAGCTATATTTGGACGTGTGCTGTATTTGACGTATTCAAGGAACCTCATAGTACTTCCTGACCTGTTCCCGCGGCACATCCCGATAGATATCATTGCGGATCACCGCCTGGTAAACTGCGTTAAAATCCGGAAGCATTCCTTTTAAGGTTACAGTCAGCGCCTGCAGTCCTTCTGCTATACCTTCTGCCTTTCCTTCCATTCTTCCCTCTGCTTTGCCTTCCACTCTTCCGGCTTCTTTCCCATCTGCTATCAGTTCCGTAATCGCTCTGCACATATCTAATTTCTCCCCTGTCTCCCGCTTTCCGTAATGGTCTAATTCTTCTGAACGAATCAGGATCCTTAACACCTGACTGGTTTCCCTGTCTATGTTCCTGCATTCTTCATGACTTTGTAAATATTCCATGAAAGCGGTTTTATCCTGTCTCCTGCCAAAAAGTTCAAACAATGTCTTAAGCTCTGTCTGAAAATGCTCACAATTTCTCATCTCAGACAGATTGACAAAATGAATCGGATATCTGGGAATCAGTTCTTTCAGGGCATCGGCAAGCTCTTTATCTTTTCCAAAATTCATAATATCATGCAGACTCCTGCCGCCCTGCCAGGTCTCATCTCCCCAGTATACTACCAGCGTAACAACCGGATTCAGCAAATCCTCCGCCCGCATCCCGGACAGAAAATTCCGTGTGCAGTGCGCCGCGCCGCAATCAGTCCTGACGCTGTTCTTCTTCCTGATTTCCTTAACCTGCCTGTCATATGCCAGCGCCTCCTGCAGCATCACGCGCACCGGCATACTGTAATCCACATAGGTCTGATTCTCCACCATCCACAGCACATAGAAACTGCCGTCCGCCGCCTGCTTCATCGAGAGATCTGCAATGCGCTCTATCACTGGCTGTTCATCCGCCTTGTCAAAAACCGTATTGACCGCTGTCAGCGATGCCGGTTCAATGATCTGTCTTCCCTGAAACATACAGCCATTCCATAAATCTGCGTATCTTCTCGTATCAGACAGATAACTTTTCAGTGTAATGTCCTTTTTCCCCATAAATACCTCCCTGTAAAATTGTGTTTCAGCAGAAAGTCTTATGGAAAGCGAAACCTTCTGCTCTATACATAAATAAATTGGAATAAAAGCATGATTTCGCTGGACGTCCTGACGGACCAGATACGTAATAGATGCTTTTAGAACAGTATAACATTGTAATTTCGTTCTGTCACTTCTTTTTTTAGGAAAATATAGACGAATTTTCGTTTTATTCCATGGCGTCATTTTTTTCATGGGAGATAGCATTGCCTGCCGGAATCCTCATCGGAATCCCATACACCACTTCCACCGCTTCCCCGGCCATATCCGCAAGCTGCCGGTTCAGCCTTCCAAGCTCGCGCATATAGGCCTGCGTCTCAGGCATATATACGATGCCGTCTGAGAAGATATCGTTGGTCACGATGATCAGGTGCTTACATTGCCGCAAGATGCAGCATATCTCTGACAGCAGGCGGCTGGAAATACCGTCTGTTTCCTGCGACTCCGGCTGCTGCCCCCCACACCACGCCCGGTTATCCTTTTGCCTTGCCGCATGAGATGCCGCACCTGACATATCCGATGCCGCGCCTGACATATCCGTCCGCGCTGCCGCGCTTTCGGCGGCAAACATCTCATTCGCCAGCAGATTAGACATACACTCCAGTAAAATCACAGCATCACAGCACTGTTCCCGTCCGATTTCATCCACAATCCGCGCGATGTTCCGGTAACATTCTATGGTCCGGAACCCTTTGCCCGCCCGCAGCTTATGATGTCTCGCAATCCGCGCCTGCCCTTCCGCTCCGTAAGGCTCCATAGTCGCCGCGTAGTACAGCGGCGCGCCGGAAGATAATCTGACCGCCAGATTTTCCGCATATTCTGATTTACCGCTGCCGCTTACGCCTGTGATAAGATATAGCATGATCCTGTCCTTTCCCTTTTACCTCATGTTCCGTCTGCACTCAGAATCTCTCATACGCGTCGATCTGCATCTCATCAAAGGAATCATTCTCACGGTACACGGTCAGCGCCATATCTAACAGCGGAAAAAGCATCGCCGCACCGGTTCCTTCTCCCAGAGCGAGACTGGCCTGAATCACCGGGCAAAGCGCCAGTTCTTCCATCATTCTCCTGGTGATCGGCTCCTTGCTCAGATGGGAAGCGATCAGATAATCGCGCACCCCAGGCACAAGCCGTTGTGCCGCAAGTGCCGCCACCGCCGTAATCATGCCGTCCAATACCACGGGTATATGGTAAAGCGCGCCGCCGATAAAGATTCCCACAAGCCCGGCGATATCCAGCCCGCCCACGGTATGCAGAATCGTAAGCGCATCTTTTCCATACAAATCGTACCGCTCAATGGCCCTGGCTATTACCATCTTCTTGCGGGCAAGCCCGGCATCATCAAGCCCGGCTCCGCGACCCGTCACTTCTTCCGCAGATAAGCCCAGCAGCGCACATCCCACCGCCGTAGAGGTAGTGGTATTACCGATTCCCATTTCGCCCGTGCCGAGAATCTGGTATCCCTGTTCTTTGCATTCTTTCACCCACCGGATACCTTCTTCCACTGCCTGCAGCGCTTCCGCCTCGCTCATGGCAGGCTCTGTCAGGAAATCCGCCGTACCGCAGCGTACCTTGCATTGTCTGAGGCTGTTGCAGTCTACCTCCGTGCAGATGCCGATATCTGCGGCAAAGACTTCCGTGCCGCCCACCGCCGCCATGCGGTTGACGCTGGAACGTCCTGTCGCCATATTGACCGCCACGATCGCCGTCACCTCGCTGGACGTCTGGGTCACCCCCTCCGCCACCACGCCGTTGTCCGCACACATGGCGAGAATAGCCCTCTTATCAATCTGTATTTTATCGCTGCCTGTAATGCCCGCGATCTGCACAATCAGCTTCTCGAACTGCCCCAGACCGTCAAGCGGCTTCGCGATGGCGTCCAGCCTGGCCTGCGCTTTGCGCTGCGCCGACTCTTGTAAAGGAGCGATTTTCAGATTATATAATTGTTCTTTTGTCATGGTTTGTGCCTTTCTTATGTGCTGAATTTATAGTCTTGCAATCTATACGCCTGTTTGAAATATCATGAGAAATGTTGTATATCAATATACAAAATAGACAACACAACATTTAGTATATTTTACATACATATGTTTTCTTCAGCACAATATTTCGTTATCTCTTTCTTGTTATTGCCATTTCGTTCTTCGTTTTTCTACATTTTATTACAAAAAAGGAGTTGCATGCCATCAATTTCTATGATATATCTGAACTACAAGTTATTTCTTCAATTCTTACAGCATTTCGAGTCAGGAACGCTTCTGTTCCTTCTTATCTTACAAGAGGTAATGTCTATGAATCAACAAACAGTTACTGCTAAAACACCTGTCTGCTCCTCCATATCCACAATTAAAATACCACAACGTTATCAAAAGCTTCCGGTCAACTGGCACAAAGCCGCTTCCTCTGCCATAGAAATTGAGCTCATAGATTACAGACATCTTCTTGAATTCAAAACAGAACATGTTCTTGGCAGCAACAGCTACCGCATTGATTTACTTATCATCAAGAAGCTGACAAACCAGATCATTCCAAAAAACCTGGCAGAAATTTTCCGTACCTTTAACCTGTTGGAAATCAAAGGCGCCGGTTCCTCCCTCAGCACTGACGCTTACTATAAGACCATCGGCTATGGCGGATTATTTATCTCCCAGACAGGCAGTCTGAACCAATTTACGGCTAATGATATTACGCTCACCTTCCTGTGTATGCGTCATCCCCGGAAACTGCTGCAGCATTTAACCGTCGAACGTCACTTAACAGTTGCAAAATCGTCACCAGGGATTTATACTATTAATAAAGAAACATTTTGTTCACAAATTATCGTTATGAACGAACTGAACCCAGAAGAAAATATGTATCTGCGCGGCCTGACGGGAAAACTATCGGATATGTCCATCCAAAACCAGATTGCCGCTAATTGTATCAGCCATAACACTCAACCGGTTTATAAACAGTATTTGGACCAGTTTATAAAGACTACACCGCATGCGAAAGGAGAAAACGATATGGTCTATGAGACAGCATTGAGACTCTTTGGTACAAGCTCTGAGGAAATTGCGCAGCAAGTACGGGCGCAGGATCAGGTAGTGATTGATCAGCTATCATCCCAGAATGAATATCTGATGAATCTCCTGAAAGCCCATAATATCCCTTTTGATGCAGATTCCAATCCTTAAGGATTGGAATCTGTTCTGCCGTCTCTTTCACACAGCAGCCCTTCTCCCTTACCTCTCCTTACGCGATACACCGCAGCCGCCGCCAGAAACGCTTCCCCTGTCCCGGGGCTGCCATAGAAGTACAGATGGGGGAATCCCGCATACAAAGTTTCCGTACAGACCCCTTCCATCCAGACGCTCCCATTTCCCGGCTTACGCACATATAGATCCGCGCAGTCTGCTTCAGACTCCCAATAATGAAACTCGTGGGCGCGGAAGGAATCACCTTTCTTCCCCAGCAGACAGTCCCCGCGCAAAGTCGCTTCTATATAGCCGAAACGTCCTTTCCGTCTCCTGTTCGCAGCCCGCGCCGGGATTACCCCCGCCATTTCATAGAACCGGGGCGGAGCGCTTCCCTCCTGCGCTTCCAACTGTTCATGCAGGTACAGAAAACCGCCGCATTCCGCAATGCAGGGCATACCCGCCGCTATCTTCTGCCGGATATCCTGTTTCATGGAACTGTTATCTGCCAGTTGTCCTGCATATAATTCCGGGTAACCGCCGCTTAGATACAATGCGTCGCATGATACCGGCACCCCTTCATCATGAAGCGGACTGAAAAAGACTGGCTCCGCCCCTTTCTCCCGCAGGAAATTCAGATTGTCCTCATAGAGAAAGCAGAAGGCCTCGTCCCGCGCCACCGCGACGCGAAGCGGCGGGGCGGACTGCTCTGACTCACCGTCATGGAGACAATTTCCTTCTGCCTGTATATGGAAAAGGCTGTCTGTCCCTGCGCTTTCTGACCCAACGCTGTCTGTCCCCGCGCTTTCTGCCAGCCCCAGAATGCCATCCACATCCACCGTTTCTGCAAGTTTTCCTGCAAGGTCATCTATCTTTGCGGAAAAATCCCGCACTTCCTGTGCCATCATAAGCCCCAGATGCCTGCTTTCCAGGCGCAGCCCGCCGCTTTCCGGCAGGCAGCCGCAGGGAATAAGTCCCATGGAGCGTACCGCCTCTGCCGCTTTCTCATAGAGGGAGAGCGGCATCCGGTTAAAAAGCACGCCCTGAATCATGCTCGGCTGCCTGTGCTTCACAAAGCCTTCCACCACCGCCATCACAGAATGTCCCATCCCCTTGCAGTCCACCACGAGAATCACAGGAATCCGCAGCGCTGCAGCCACAGAGTACGTGCTTGCTTCCCCGGTAAACCCCAGCCCGTCATAATACCCCATAACGCCCTCAATCACGCTGATATCGTGACCTTTGCTATGGGTCTCGTACAAGTGCCGCAATCCCTCTTTTCCCATAAAAAAGGGATCCAGATTGTAACTGGGCACCCCCAGCACCCGTTGGTGAAAAGATGGGTCGATATAATCCGGTCCGCATTTAAAAGCGCAGGGGTTATATCCACTCCGCACAAGCAGGCGCAGAAGCCCGCAGGTAACCGTGGTTTTACCGCCGCCGCTGCCTGCCGCCGCAATCAGTATGCCGCCCAGGCGACGGTCAGATTGTTCTTTTTTCTCTGAATCTGTTTGTTGCATTTTCCCTCCACGAAGCTTCCCTGTCAAAATAACTTATCACTCTGATTCTCATTTCCAAGGCAGTCATGGGCTGTTATCCTCTGCCTCGCGCAGACAGAACCGTAACCGGATTGTGAGCCGTCAGCATATGACTTGCACCGACTTTTAAGCCCCGGCTGACCTGAAGCTGTACAATCTCCTGATCCGTGAAATTCTCTGTCTCCAGGAGTTCCAGCGCTGCCGCCGTATTTTCTACCGTAATCGTATTGATCACCACCCGCAGCGCCGGATTCTTCCGTACCAGAAGGTCTATGATTTCCCGAAGCTGCCCCTTGCTGCCGCCGATGAAAGCTGCATCCGGTGCGGGGAGCTGCTCTAATGCTGCCGGAGCCATTCCTTCCACAATCTCCATGTTATGTAAACAAAACTTATCTTTGTTTAGTTTACATAACGCAACAGCTTTTGGATTTGTCTCGATTGCATACACCTTGCCTCTGCGCGCCGTAAGCGCCATTTCCACAGAGACAGAGCCTGTGCCGGCGCCAATGTCGTAGACGATATCCTTCTCCCTGATACGCAGCTTGCTCATCACCACCGCGCGTACCTCCGCTTTGGTCATCGGCACTTCTCCCCGCGTGAAGCTTTCGTCCGGCAATCCCCACAGGTTGGCGCCGACTGCCTCCGGATTTTCCAGATACAAGACCGAAAGGGGCGCGTACTCCTGCCGCGCCAGTTCGCGGACTGTCCCGGATGATATTCGCTCCTGTAACGGCTGCGGTGCAGCGTAAGACAGATTCTCCCCCACATAACCAAACGCCCCGCCCAGTCCGTGGGCCGCCAGTTCTTCCAGGTACTTCTGCGCGTTTCCCCCGGTGACCGCAAAGACTTTCTCATGGGTCAGCACCGCCTGCCACAGATTTTCCTCCGCTCCGTGCAGATTCACAAGCTCTGCATCTTCCCAGGATTTACCGATTTTGGCACAGAAATAAGACAGTGAAGAGATACCGGGCAGCACAATCACACGCCTTTGCACCGTTTCCTCTCCCCAGGCTTCACGAAGCGCGGCAAGGAGCGCCTTCGCCCCGCTGTAGAAGCCGCTGTCGCCGGACAAAAGCACCGCAATATTGCCTGCTCCCGTACGCATATATTCTTCTATAATCTCCACAATCTCTTCCGTCCGATAAGAAACTGCGCAGCTTTTCTCCTTTTCATAAGGCGCAAGCATACGCTTCGCGCCAACAAGCAGCTTCGCCGCCTCTATCGCCTGCGCTGCTTCCACCGTCAGACACCCCGGATTTCCCATACCGATGCCGATAATATATAGTGATACACCGGAGATTTTGTTTCGTTCTGTCATACAACGCCGCCTCTCTGTCCTTTCTTTCTGCCCTTTCTCTCTGTCCTCTCTGTCATCCCCGTTCAGACCAGCTACCGTTCCCGCTCAAACGCTTTCACATATACCACCTGCTCATTCGCCCTGTCCATGCGGTATTCCCTGTCAAGAACAGCGTCCACGAAATCCTGTCCCGATGATTCCACGACGACAACCCGAAGCCCCAGCGCCTCTTCCACCTGCGGAATCGTCACATCATCCAGGAAAACCTGCTCTCCGCTCCTGAGCATGACCGCAGAAATCAGCAGCGCCTCCCCCAGAGCGGCGCCTCTTTCCTGCGATTCCTTCAACTGCGCGATCAGATCCTGTCCCGTAATCAGCCCCGTTACCGTAATCGTCTCGCCGAAGAAATCGTTTCGGATGGCAAATACCCGAATCGTCAGCCCGGGGTACGCCTCCATCATCTGCTTTGCAAACTCCTGCAGCGTGGAAAAGGCAAGCTTTCCGGTCGCTACAGTCACCGTCCTCTTCACCCTATGCTTCTGCACATGGTATTTCACTCCATGAGCGGCGGTCGCAAAAGCCTCCGCGAATTCTTCCCGGAATAACCGCATCATCCCCACGCCGTTTTCCAACTGGATATAGCCGTCGTAGCGCTCTTCCTCCGGGAAATCCCGCTCCGCCAGAATATAGAACTCATCGCTGGCATGAATAAAATGAAGCCCGAACCGTGCAAAGCACTCCGGCTGAAAGCTTTCAATCAGATCAATGACGCCGCCTGCCTCTTCTTTTGTAAAAAGCGGTATGGGATACAACCCGTCCCGGTATCTGGTAATCCCCGCAGGCACCACCGACACACTCCGCATAAAAGGCAGATATTTCATCAAATCCGTGATGCTGCGCCGCAGTTCTTCCCCGTCGTTGACGCCCTTACAGCACACAATCTGCCCGTTCATCTCCACATGCCCTTCATAAAGCCTGTCCAGATATTTCAGCTTCTCTCCCGCGAAGCGGTTATGCAGCATCTGACAGCGCAGAGCCGGATTCGTGGTCTGCACGGAAATGTTAATAGGCGCAAGCTGCATCCTGACAATGCGTTCCACATCCTCGTCGGACATATTGGTCATCGTAATATAGTTCCCCTGCAAAAAGGAAAGTCTGGAGTCGTCATCCTTGAAATACAGGTTGTCACGCATTCCCGGCGGCATCTGATCAATAAAACAGAATATGCATTTGTTGCTGCAGGAGCGGTAATCGCTCATCAGCTCGTTTTCAAAGGACACCCCCAGATCATCGTCATACTCCTTATCAACCTCCAGAAGCCATTCCTCGCCGTCCGCCTTGCGAATCAGCACCTCCACATATTCATCCTTGATGAAATACCGGTAATCGAAGACGTCCCCGATTTCCTTATCGTTGATACGAAGAAGCGCATCTCCCGGCTCAATTCCCATTTCCTCCGCGATGGAATCCGCATATACTTCTTTGATTACGTGTTCTTTTCTACTCAACTTCATGCCCTCACATGCCGCGCGATTATTTATGCTCACTCACTTATATTTTATCGCTATTATGATAATCAGCCCCGGAACTTTTCCCTATGATTTTGCACATCTGCTCCACACTGACCCCTTCCGTCTCCTGCGGCGGCACAAGCACCACCAGTTCTGCGCCGCAGTTGCGCGCTGCCTCCTCCTTCTCCGGATAACCGCCCCGCTTTCCGGACTGCTTGGTCAACAGATAGCGGATATCGCATGCACGCAGTATTTCCTCATTCCTTTCTATGGAAAAGGGGCCCTGCTCACAGATGATATGCTCCGGCAAAAATCCAAGCGCCAGGCACTTCTCCCGCATTTCCCCGCTGGGAAGTATTCTCAGATATACTCTTTTCCGGAAGCCGTCAAGTTTACATAACTCTTCTGCCTGTTTACTGCCCGTCGTAGCCAGAATATTTCCTTCAGTTGTCTGCAGATAGGAGACTGCCTGCCCGATATCGCGGTGATAACTGACTGCCGCCCGGGCTTCCCGCTGCTCTGAATTGCTGTCTGCCGCTTCACCTGTCCGCCGCTCTGAATTGCTGTCCGCCGCTTCCCCTGTCCTCCGCTCTGAATCGCTGTCCGCCGCTTCCCCTGTCCGCCGCTCTGAATCGCTGTCCGCCGCTTCCCCTGTCCTCCGTTCTGCCGCTTCTGTCAGTTCCCGAAGCACCCGGTAATATACCCTGTCCGCAATTCCTTCTTCTCTGCAATAGCGCTCAGCCGCCTTCCTGATATTAGCGGTCACCTCCACCGCATAAGGATGGGTCGCATCAATGATAAGAGAAGGGTTTTCTTTTCGAAAAAAGCTTAACATCTCCTCTGCGTCCATCCGGCCCGCCAAAATCTCCGCAGACGCTCCGGTTTCCCGCAGAAGCTCCCTGCCATAATCCGTCGCCACACAAAAAACAGACGCTATCCGATGCGCCGCACAAAATTCATACAACTGTCTTCCTTCACTTGTTCCCGCAAATATAATGCATTTCCGGTTCACATACCGTCTCTTATCAGTCATTTCCTGTCCGCTCCTTTTCCATCTTATCCAACATATCATAGATATCGGTAAAATGAGCATAAAAAGTGGAACGGTTCACCTCCGCTTTTTCGCATAATTTTTTGACTGTTATCTTTTCAAACGCCGTACTTTTCATAAGCTCCTTAAATTATAGTATAAGCATACCCAAACTACAACACATGTTGGCACGAACCGTATGCGCAGAACAGATTCCAGCGGCTATATGCCGGAGGACGTAACAGACGTAAGGAGACCCATGCAACGTAACAATTAAATTTTAACGTCTTTCTGATACCCTCTCGGCGTTACCATCCGGTCGCCGTACCGTCTGGTCATGGAATTGCCGATGTACACCGTGGTAAACATATCCGCCGGGAAGTCGTGAAGCTGCCTGAGCGTCATGACTTCCCGGCTCTGCCCCTCTCTGCCGATATGACGCGCCACACCGCAGACTCTGTCATCCGCCATTCCCGCTTCCAAAAGGATATCACAGGCTTTCTGCAAATAATCAGGACGCCCCTTGCTGGCCGGATTGTACAGACAGATCACGAAATCTCCCATAACCGCCGCCTGTAAACGTCGTTTGATCGTTTCCCAGGGCGTCAGCCTGTCGCTTAAGCTGATGACAGCGAAATCATGGGTCAGCGGAGCGCCCAGTATCGCCGCGCCGCTGCATGCCGCCGTTACTCCCGGCAGGATTGCAAGCTCCGGCATATCTTTTGCCATGGCATCCCCCGCCAGTTCACAGATCAGTCCTGCCATACCGTACACCCCGCTGTCACCGCTGCATACCATTGCGATATTCAGTCCGGCCCGCGCCTGTGCGATCGCCCACTGACATCGCTCCACTTCCTTCGTCATGGGGGTCGTATAATATTCCTTATCCGGGAAAAGCTCCCGCACCAGTTCCACATATACCGTATAGCCGACGATACAGTCGCTTTGCTCCAATGCCTGATACGCCTCCAGCGTCATTCCTTCTTTTTTGCCCGGTCCTATCCCAACTATAGTCAACATATCTCCTTTACCTCCTCCCTGCAAGCGCAGCGCTTCTTCTCCCGCTTTACCAGACAAGCCGCGGCTTAACCTGCACGATCGCCATAGTCATACCGTTCTGCGCCTGCTTGCCCGATACCAGCCTGTATTCCCACGCCCAGCGTTCCGCGAGGCAATATGCGCTCCGCTCGCATACATTATCCACGCCCACAGTCTCCTTGACAAAAGAAGAGGCGCTCACAGGTGCCTGCACCTGCTCCAATTCCTCTGCGGAAAATACCTCGTAAGACGCTCCCAGCCTGCGGGAGAGTTCCCAGATGCCGTCCTCTTCTCTTTTCACATCGATAGAAGCGATCGCCGCAATCTCCCAGATCTCTATATGCAGCCGCCTGCAGAGCTGCCGCAGGAAGTCTTCCAATTCTTCCGCAGTCTTGCCCTTCTTACAGCCAACGCCCAGAATATACTGTCTCGCCCTCAAAACGCAGACCTGCGCCGCGCCGCAGCGCTGTTTCAGCCCCGCCAGTTCTTCCTGCGGCAATTCTACGGCGATTGCCGCCGCACATTCTGACGGAGACTGCCCTTCCAACACGATACGCCGCTTTCCCCGGATTCCGTACTGCCCCTGCGTCTGCACAAACCGCTCTTCCTGCTGTTTCGCCGCTTCATCCGGCACTTCTTCCACAGCCCGCTCAATCGGCATGCCGGTCTGCAGTTCCACCGGCATGCCCCGCAAAAGCGCTGCGGAAATATTCCTGATACAAGCCGGATTCTCAATCCACAGGTGATTGTTCTGCGCAAACACATCCACAGCAAACTGCGCCTCCACATCTGTCGCCGTAGTGATTACCGCCTGCGCGCCAAGCAGCCCTGCCAGTTCCCGGGCAATCGCCACACCGCCGCCGATATGCCCCGACAGTATGGGAATCACAAACTGCCCCTTTTCATCCAGGACTAACACCGCCGGGTCGCGCAGCTTGCTTTCCAGCAAAGGCGCGATATACCGCACGGCAATTCCCATCGCTCCGATGAAAACAAAAGCAGTCGTTCTCTGCCATTCCCTGCACAGTACGTCTCTGCAATCCTGAACCCGAGTCTCCATGCCTTCTTTCACGGGCATAGCCTGCCTGTCTTTTCCGCAGTGTACGGAAAATGCCACGTCTTTTTTTTGTATAAAATAATCTGTCAGCCTCCGGTTAAGCTGCCTGCCCGTCTCCGTGTAGGATATAACGACTATTCTGCGCATAGTTTGCCCTCTTATGCTCTTTTATCTGCTCTCTGCCGTCTTCTGTCATCAGAAGTTCCGGCTCTTATCCCTGCTGCCGTTTCTTCCATTACTTCCTGCTGACATTTCTTCCTGCTGCCCCGGCTCTTCCTTCTCCCATATCTCCCGAAAAGGCCTCACCGGCTTCTGATCCTCTGTCCTCTCCCCGATCTGCTTCTCCATCCACGCCATGCCGTACCAGCGTTTGAATTTGTACGCGCAGTCGTGAAAACGTGCTGTCCTCGCATATCCCATCTTCTCGTGGAAGCGTACGCTTGCAAACGTCAGATATTCGTCCTCTTTCTCCGGCCAGGCGATGCAGGCCGCCGCCAGCACAACGCCCATTTTCTTAAGACAGGCTTCCAGGCGCTCATACAGCATTCTGCCGATTCCCCGTCCCCGCTCTTCCATCTTCACGTAGACCGTCAGCTCTGCGGACCACTGATAAGCCGCCCGCTCGTGTAAGGGTCCCGCATAAGCGTAGCCCACGATTTCCTCTCCCCTTACAGCCGCCAGATAGGGATACTTCTCCAACGTGCACCGGATTCTTCCCCGGAATTCCTCCAGGGTCGGCGTCTCATATTCATAGGTAATCGCCGTCTGCTCCACATAAGGCGCATAGATCGCCAGAAGCGCTTCCGCGTCTTGCTCCGTGACAGCCCGAATTGTAATTTCCTCTTTCATACGCGCCTCCATATCAGCGTCCTTTTCAATTTCATCTTCCATGTCAGCGCGATTTACTGCGATGACACGCGTCGGAGTGGGATTTATCGCGCTGACACAGAAGGCTCCTCAACCCCCTGCCGAAATCCGGTGGTAAAATGCCTGTCATACAGCTTGGACAGCTCGTAGTCCTCCCCAAGCACGTCTCCCACTACAATAAGCGCCGTCCTGGCAATATCGTTTTCTTCAGCAAGTTTACATAACTTTCCAACTGTGCCGCGCACTACTCTTTCCTCCGGCCATGTGGCCTTATACACAATGGCACAGGGCGTTTCCTGCGTGTACGCGCCCTGCAAAAGCGCCTCCTGCACCTGCCGCGTCATGCCGCTGCTTAGGAAAAGCACCATGGTGGCGCCGTGCTGCGCCAGCAGATGCAGCTTCTCCCGCTCCGGCACCGGCGTTCTGCCCTCCATTCTGGTGATAATCACGCTCTGACTCACCGACGGCAGCGTATACTCCGCTTCCAGCGCCGCCGCCGCGCCGCAGAAGCTGCTGACGCCGGGGCAAATCCGGTAAGGAATCCCCCTTTTCTTCAAAGCGTCCATCTGTTCTCTGATTGCGCCGTACAGGGAAGGATCTCCGGTGTGGAGCCTGACCGTATGCTTTCCCCCGGCTTCCATCCTCTCCATGACCGCTAATACCTCTTCCAGATGCATCTTCGCACTGTTGTAGATCTGACAATCCTCTCCTGCATAGGAGAGCAGTCCCGGATTCACCAGCGAACCCGCGTAGATGATGCAGTCCGCCTCCTGCAGCAGTCTCATGCCCCGCACCGTAATCAAATCCTCCGCGCCCGGTCCCGCGCCCACGAAATCTACCATAACCTATCTCCCTCTTCTATATGATAAATCGGGTTCTAACCACCCTAAGCATAAGAAATACCTGACATCTCATTCTCTATGCAGCAGCATAAGCTTCTCCGCTCCCTCAGTCTTGCCCAGTACCCCAAACCGGTTGGAGAATACCACCGCCTCAATCTCCAGGCCTTCATAGGCACGCTGCAGAAGCGCACTCTTTATTTTTCTCATCAACTGCTCCATGACCGGCTGCAGAAACGCCGCCATCCACAACACCTCCACCGCTTCATCGGTCGTGTTGCAGTCCAGTATCCGCCTGGCAAGCTCCGCGCTTCCCCCCGCAAGCAGCACACAGCTTGACAAAGTTTCCATCCTGCCGTCCGCGTATTTGGAATGGGTATTCATAATCCCGCTTCCCAGCTTTACCAGTTTTCCCAGATGACCAATCAGAAGAATGCTGGTAAGTCGGAATTCATACGCCATATCTATCGTTTCGCCAATGAAATTGCTGCATTTTACCGTATGACTTAAATCAAGCCCCAACTTTTCCGTCAGGAAAGTCTCTCCGTAATTACCTGGCGTGATGATGATATCCTTCTGTCCCTGAGCGCTGTACATGCTAAGTTCAGCGCGGATGGTGTCAGTCAGCGCCGCTTCGCTCATCGGCTCTACGATGCCGGAAGTGCCCAGAATCGAGATGCCGCCCACAATACCCATTTTCTCGTTCAGCGTCTTCTTCGCCATATCCACGCCCTCAGGCACAGAGATAACGGTGCGCAGACCGCCTTCATAGGCATATTCGTCCGCCGCTTCCCTCATGACCTCCGCCATCATCTGCCGGGGTACTGTATTGATGGCCGCGCTTCCCACGGACTGATCCAGACCCGGCTTCGTCACCCGGCCGATCCCCTCGCCGCCATCTATCTCATAGCCCTGCTTTATCTTCTCTACACTGGCATAGACATACGCGCCATTGGTCACATCATAATCGTCTCCGGCGTCCTTGCGGATCGCGCAGGATACCTTATTTTCTTCCATGACAATCTGTTCCACCTTCAACCGCAGCGGTATGCCCTTAGGCGTAATCAATTCTACCTCATAAAGCCGCTCTCCTCCAAGAAGCATCCGCGCCGCCGCTTTCGTCGCCGCCGCCGCACAAGTTCCCGTGGTATAGCCTAATCTGAGCTTTTTCTGGTCTTTGTAGATAAAATGGTCCATGCGTATTCCCGCCTTTCCTGTACCCTTGTATGCTATGCACATGCAAATCGCCGCGTATATGATGCACAGACAAAGCTGAGATAAGTATATCACCTCCATCGTCTGAAATCATCTTTTTTATGCCATTTGCAGCACATATTCGCAGCATAAAGCCTTTTACAGCTCAATCCTTTTACAGCACAAAAGCGGCAAAAGTACAATCCTCTGCCGCTTTTATCTATTCTATCCTATTTCATGCCGCTGCTGCCGGCATTTTCCTTGTGCCGCCGTATGACGGTTGGTATACAGATATTACTGTTCACTCCGTTCACAGCAGCCTACAGATTTACGAAAATTTCCGTCTCTTTCTTCAGGGAACCGGCAATTTCCTGATTTTCATCCATTTTCCTGGATACTTCATCCACTTCCATTGCTAACGTCTGCATACTGTCTGCCGTGCTCGCGACGCCATTGACGCCCTCATCGATGGCGCGGCTGATAGATTCAATGGATTCCGCGATTTCTGTAACGGACTCGTTGAGCTTATCCGTCTTATTCACGAATTCATCCATAACGCTCTCTATATAGGATGCATTCTTCCTGTATTCTTCCCCTGCCGTCACGAAGCCCTCGAATTCCGGGAGAATCGCGTCGTTTAAGTAAGCTGTCAGCCCATTGGCATGCTCCGAAAGATTATGTACCGCCGTCACTACAATATTATTGATCTGCTGAATACGTCCTGCCGTATTCTGACTGTCTTCCGCCAGCCTGCTGATCTCTCCGGCCACCACCGCGAAGCCTTTGCCTGCCTCCCCGGCTCTTGCCGCCTCGATAGAAGCATTCAGAGCAAGCAGATTCGTCTGCCTGGCAATACTTAAGATATCCTGCGTCAGCGTGTTGACCTGATTAACGCTCTCGCTTTCCTCGATCGCCTTGCTTAGAACCGCCATAATCTCGCGCACCTTATCTCCGGTACTAACCATCGTCTCTCTGGCGGACGTCTCGATCTGATCCGCATGCTTCTTCATCTTCTTGGAGTAATCGCTGATCTCACTCGTCTTTCCGGCAATCGCGCTCACGTCGCTGCTGACTAAAACCGCGTTCTCGTTAATAATACCGGCATTTCTTCCCACCTCGGTCATGGTAGCCGCCAATTCTTCTGTCACAGCGGAAAGCTCCGTGACGCTGCCGTTTGATTTCTCCAGACTGGAAGATACCTCTTCCGCAATCCCATTCATCTGCACAGTGCTTTCCGTCACCATTTTCAGAATACTCTGTAATTTCTCGATGAAAGCGTTGATACCGCCGCCAAGAGATCCGATCTCATCACGCCTGTAAAGCTTCACACGCTTTGTCAGATCGCCCTGACGGTTATCGATATCATTCATGATATCCGCGAGGGATTTCTCCGTTCTGGCAATCGGAGACAGGATTCTCCACTGTATCACCAGAAACGCCAGCACCAGCAGCGCTATACCGGTTATGGCGATCACCATACTCGTTGAAAAAGCACTGGCATAAACGCCGGACAGATTCTCTCTCGCGTCGTCAGACGACTGTCTGGCGTGCTCCACCAGCGTATTGATCTGTTCATTCATCACATCCGTGCTGTCCTTTAAGGTAGTGTTGGCAATCTCAAAAGCCGCCGCATTCTGCGTATCCGCGCTCAGCGCCATCATAGCTGCAATCGCATCTTTGGAAATCTCATACTGCGCAAGGATCTCATCATAAACCGCTTCATCACCCTCCTGTAAATAAGGCTTATACGCTTCTAATTCTTCTACCAGACTATTCTCCATCTCACGCACGGTTTCCACCAGCGAGATCATGGTATTCGAATCCGTCGCTACAATATGTGACAATGCGGTAGTATGCAAATCCTTCACAATGCTTCGGATATCTCCCAACTGACTGATTCCTTCCAGGTACACATCCGATATCTCTCTCGCTTCTCTATTGACATTCTTAAGGCTGGTGACCGAAATAAGACTGGACACAATAAGCATAATCCCCATTACCGCTACCGGGATAAAAAGCCACCACCTGATGCTGGATTTCTTTTTATTCATTGAACCTAATCTCCTTGAATCTAATCTCCTTAATCCGTAATTCCCGCGGTTTGCGTTCCTTCCCTGCTATTGTACGGAAGAAGCCGTAATACCCGCTACCGTCTCGTCCAACAATTCCTGCAGGGTAAGATCTCCGATCTCACCTGACGCGCAGGCATTGCCCAGATTCGTCGTCGGTGTCCAGAAATTGCCGCCCAGTCTCTGCGGTTCTGAATAAGCCGACTGGGTAAGCACCGCCTGTATTACCATGTCCTGCTTCACCGCATCGGATTGGCCCGCATTGATATTGGAAGGTCCCTGTCCGCGCATCTCAAACCGAAGCTTCTGATTCTCTTCATTAGATATGTATTTGGCAAGTTCATGCGCCCACGCCACATGCTCCGAGTAGGGATTTACGCCGACCATTTTATAGCCGAAATAACATGCCATCTGCACCTGCTGCCCGGCACAGCTATATACAGGAAGCTTCGCCGCCGCGCAGTTGCTTCCCCATATCTGCTTAATCGCAGATGCATCCCACACACCGCTTACAAACGCAATACAGGTATCCTCCTGCGCATCTGTCAGCCAGTCCGATGTGTTCTTAAATCCCGGATTAGCGCCGATAGCAAGAAGCGCTTCCGCCACGTCTACGCCCTTAATGGCATTTTCCGTCGAATTCCAGTCACAGAAGTTCGTCACGCCGTCATCATTCAGCCCCACCTTGAGGCCTGTCTGCCCGAAAAACGAATACAGATACCATCCGGACGTCCAGTCCATATCAAAAGTCTTGCCATTCTCCGCTGCAACCTCAAGAATCCTGTCCAAACTCTGCACATCCTCTTCCGTAAGATACGCCGCGTTGTAGAACAGGAAATATCCGTTATCCGCGGTAATCGGATACCCATAGATCGTATCATTGATTGTCAGCGCTTCTACCGCCGCTTCCAGATTCCCGGCCTTAATCTCATCCGGATTCACCACCGGAGAAGCGGCGCCGCCGGCAACAATGGTACGCAGATCGCCGTCCGTGGTCGTATATACATCGGGAGCGTTCAGAATATCCCCCAATAAATGAGAACGGCACTCTCCCTCTACCATAGGGGACCATTCTATCGTAATGTTTGCCTCATCCGCATGCTCTGCCACAAACTGATCGGCAATCGCGGCAATCAGATCCTTATCCTCCTCCCCCGCCCAGATCGACAGCGTAATATCACCGGACTCCAATTCTCCCTGTCCGTCAGCCGCTTCTCCCGATACCTCCGACGCTCTGCCGTCTTGGGCCAAATCCGCCGACACAGCAGTCTCTTCCGGCGTATCCGCCCCAGCGGCTGTCTGCCGGATGTCTTCCCCCTGTCCGCATCCCGTTAGAACGCCGCACACCGTAACCGCCGTTATCAACACTGATCGCATATTTCTTCCCATATTGCTCATATACGTTTTCCGTCCTTTTGCTTAAAATTTACATATATTATACGCCGCTTTTATGCAATATTCCAGTGTTTTTCAGAATAAATATTGATTTTTTGTACAAAAAGTTGACTAAACCACGCCCAAAAGTGTCATCACCCAGTAAACAATGCCCAAAACCCAGCTTGTAAAGATTCCGTACAGGATGACCGGTCCGGCAATGGTGAAGATTTTGCAGCCGATTCCGAATACCTGTCCCTCCTTCTGATATTCAATCGCCGCAGAAACAATGGAATTGGCAAATCCGGTAATCGGCACGAGCGCGCCCGCGCCGCCCCATTCCACCAGTCTGGGATACAGATTAAATCCTGTCAGTATCACACTGGTCAGAACAAGAAGCATAGAACACCAGGAACCTGCGGTCTCCTTGTCAAGTCCCACTGTATTCGTCGCGTAATTCAAAATCAACTGTCCGATCAGGCAAATAATCCCTCCCGTAACAAACGCCTTGCACATCCGCCACGACAGACTGTATTTAGGCGTCACCTGCTCCACATGCTGCTGATATGCCTGTTCCTTCTTCTCCTGCATCGTCTGTGGTTTCTGATTTTGTGCCATGATATATTCTCCCTTCTTTTACTGTTCTACTTCCCGCCATACAGATACACCTGCTGTGTAAAATAAATCAGGCTCCCTGTCAGTTTGCCCAGCGCAACCGCTAAAATGGCAACTCCTAATCCATGCCGAAAGCCTATTCTCCTGGAAAAGATCGGAATCGTATTGAGCATTTCCGCAATTGCCAGCGCCAGACATCCCACGAAAATGCCCGCAAACAGACCAAAAACGATCATAAACAGCATCGCAAACGCACTCCATATGCCGTCTGTGGCGCTCTCCCCGAACACCTGGCGCTCTCTTACATACTGTCCGATCATCCCCCAGTCGCTGAAAATACTGGCTATCCCTCCTGCCAGCGTTCCAAACACTACCATTTCTTCCAACGCGAAAATCTTGCGCGCCACATGCATTTTACCCGCGAACCGGGGAATCAATCCCACGGAAATCAATACCGTAAACACACCCGCCGAAACGATCAGCCCGCCGCTTGCGCCGATTACTGCCAGCAATACCTGTTTAAGAAACATCTTTGACCTTCCCTTCTCTTTCCGCAGTTTCTATCAGCGCCGTATTCACATCCCGCTCATAAACCCGCATTTCCACTTCAATCGGCGTTGGATCTTTGGTGATTCTTCTGCCGCCGATATGATTGAAGAATACGATGATGCCTACCGCCAGACCAATGGAATATGCCAGTTCCAGAATGCCGTAACCGTCTCCCGGCCGTCCCATCACCATCTCATAGATCTTGGAAAACACATCGTTGATCCCGATATCGTTATGAAAAGCCATAATCGTAAACGCAGTGCCGAAGAAACTGATTAATGCCACGAATAGGAGCTTTAACCACTGCAGGAGGCCTTTGTGTTTATTGACATCGATCCATTCCACCAGCACATCTGTCTCACCGATATTCTCTATGACAGCGCCGGGGCACGCCTTTTGGATTTCCTCGATTACCTTCAGAATGCTGATTACCTGCCTTTTCTCTTCCCCTGCTTTAAAATGATGCAGTTTGACCGCCTTCGCTTTCGCCAGTATATGTTCTTCGCTGCAGGTCAGCGTTCCGATATCTTTGACGTACACATCCTCCGACTGCAGTTCCACATTCTGCTCCGCTTTCAGATAAATGGTTGCATTAGTTGACATAACTTTCTCCATTTCAAAATTTTTCTTGCTTTCCCTCTTAGTATGGCGAAAACAGGTATTTCTATTCTTGAATTTCTCTGACAAATCGCAAAAAGAGCCGGCACACAGCCGACTCTTTTTCCATAATTTTTTATTTCATAATCTCTTATTCCATAATCTCATACTGCATCATTTCATACAGAAGCTTCGTTCCTTCCGTAATTTCGGGCGGCAGCAGCGCCCGCGCCACCAATTTCAGCTCGTCGCTTGCGGTATCAATACGTTTCAGATTGGCGTAATCTCCATCGATACTCACTACCTCGTATTGAAATGTGTTCATCCGTCGTTCCTCCCGGTATGTCCTAATCTTCTACATCCTGATCAGCGGCCACGGCAGCCGATACCGAAGAAACCACAGCCACGATGACTGCAATAATAACCACCAACAATCCGCCTGCCAATACTATGAATCCCATGCTAATCCTCCCTTAATATCTCCCTGTTAAACTGTCTCTATTTTACATGAAAAGACAGCATATTGCAACCACTCCCGGCGTTTTTAAGAATCGGTTTTTAAGTTTTCCAAGAACGCGCTTTTAAGAACCGCTGCAGACTTCTTTCCTGAGGCGCAGCAGAATCCTCTTCTCCATACGGCTGACCTGAACCTGACTGATTCCCAGATTTTTCGCCACCTCCACCTGCGTTTTGTCCTGAAAATACCGCATATCGATCAGTTTTCTCTCCGTCTCCTCAAGCTGCCCCAGAAGCTGCTCCAACAGCATATGGTTCAGTATTTTCTCTTTCTCCGCATCCTCACAGATACCGCTTCCGTTAAGACCCGCCTGTCCTGCCGCGGAACAGCCCACCCCGCTGCTGCCTCCTACCACCTGGTCTACCAGATATATTTCATTCCCATCCGACTGATAGACAGATTTATAGATGGACTCTACCTCGACATTAGCGTCCAGCGCCATCACCACATCCTCAATCTCTAACCCTGTTTCCAGGGAAACCTCCTGCAGCGTGGCATCCCGCCCGTATTTCTGCGACAGACGCTCCACTGCCTGCTTTACCTTCCATCCGTTCTCTTTCAGCGTCCTGCTCACCTTAACCATACCGTCATCCCGGAGAAATCTCTTGATCTCTCCCCGAATCATCGGAACGGCATAGGTAGAAAACCGCACTTCAAAATGCAGGTCAAATTTATCAATCGCTTTCATTAGTCCAATGCACCCTATCTGAAACAAATCCTCCATATCATATCCCCGCCCCACGAAGCGTTTGACAATATGCCGCACCAATCCCAGATTTTCCTCTATCAGTTTCTCTCTTGCCTCTTTATCTCCTGCCTGTGATCGTTCAATTAATACGGCAGTTTCTTCCATCGGCTATTCCTCGCTGTCAATCCAGGAACTAAGCCCTATCTTCTTATACATTCTGACAACCGTTCCGTCTCCCGGTTCCGAATGCACCTGCAGTTCGTCCATGAAGGCCTCCATAAAGGCAAATCCCATGCCGGATCTGTCCAATTCCGGTCTGGTGGTATACAACGGCTCCATCGCCCGCTTCACATTCTCGATTCCAATTCCCTGATCGGCGATAACCACCTCCAGCACATCTTTTCTGATCGCGCAGTACATACTTACCTTGTCTTCCCTGCTGCAGCGGTTCTCATAGCCGTGGATAACAGCGTTGGTCACAGCTTCCGATACCGCCGTCTTCACATCGGCAAGCTCCTCCAACGTGGGATTTAAGGGTGCGATGAAGGCCGCCACAACCATTCTTGCAAAGGCCTCGTTGTCCGATATCGCCGCAAATTCCAGCCTCATTTCATTACTTACCGTCTTCACATCTTTCTTTTCTATGATTTCAATCATATGCTCAACCTCTCCGCCTTTCCGATTTCTGAATCATTCCATGATCTCCACAATATTCTGTAAGCCCGACAACAGCAGAATCCGCCGTATCCTGCTGTCTACATTGACCGCGTACACCCTGCCGCCAAAACAGGATATCTTCTTGTACCTCCCCAGTATAATGCCGATTCCCGAACTGTCCATAAAGGTTGTCCGCTCGAAATCAAAGACTACATTTCCCACTTTCTTTGAAACAATATACCTGTCAGCTTTCGCACTGATATCCACCGATTTATGATGATCAATCTCATCCGGTAGTCTTATCATTAGATAGTTGTCAATCACTTTAAACTCTTCATCCATATTATGTAAACTCCTTTCCGTTTTGATCGGTTTTTGGCGCTCATTCATCCGCTCATGCACGCATGGCGGCTGCCTGGACGGCTTTCTGACTCCATGCACGCATGGCTGATTTCCGACTCCCTCAACATGTATCAGCAGACTCAGGACACCCTGTGTCCTGAGTTCGCGTTGCTCGTCATAAATCCGCTCATTCATCCGCTCATTCATGGCGGCTGCCTGAGCGGCTTTCTGACTCTGCTGATACGCGCAAAAAAAGAGGGCGTAATATTATCACGTCCTCTTTCGTATTTTATGATTCTCTTATCAGCCTCTATTCCGCATTTCCCATCTCTTCAAGAAAAGTCTCTGACTTGCTGGCCTTCTCGGTTCCGGGGAACAGCTCTATGATCTGCAGATAGGCGGCTCTGGCCTTCTCTTCCTCCCCAATCCGGTAATAGGCATTGGCAAGATTGTACAAAGCCTCTCCGTTGGTAGCGTCATACTTGAACGCCTTCTCCAGATTCGGTATGGCGTCCTCATAATTCTCCTGCCTGTAAGCTTCATAACCGTCATTGTAATAAGACTCGGCGACATCCGGCCCGACTAACGCCAACAACGTATGATACAGATTATCAAAAGCCTCAGAAGTGTCATTTTCTTCCTCTGACTCTCCCATCTGGATCTCCTCCAGATAATCCGCCACCACAGTTACCTCTTCCGGATTCGTCAGATAGGCGCCCGCCGCTTTCATCAGACTGTCCACTGACTGCAGAGTGCCGTCCGTTCCCATATAAGCCGCCAGATCCTGCTCCAGGCTACTGTTCTTCTCCATCAGTTCATCCAACTGCTGCTGCATCTCATCTATAGTAGCCGTCTTGGCATCCGACTGCTCGCTTACCTTACGCAGTTCGTCGTCTATCGTCGCCCTGGCGTTCTGGATTCTCGCCGGCAGGATCAGAAAGAAAGCAATCGCTATGCCGATAACAAGGCCGATCCCCAGATTTAACAGCGAAGTAACACCTTTGCCTTCCTTCACATTGACCGACTGAATAATCGTTTCATTGCCGCTCTGGTACTTGATGATCTCCTCCGTCTTTTTCTGTTTCCTAGAAGCATTCTTCACGCCTTCCTCCGGCATGAGCATCTCGTCTACTTCTTTGAGATATCTGAGCGTCGCTATGTTATTCGTATCAATTTCCAGACACTTCGTCAGTTCTCTCTTGGCTTTCTCCCACTCTTCATTATTGATATACAGAAGCGCAAGCAACTGATGCGCCCTGATAAACTTCGGATTTAACGATAAAACCTTCTTAAGCTGGATCACCGCCAGATCCAGACTGTCCTGATTACAATAAGTAAGCGCCTGATTATATTTCTTGATTGTCTGATTGATGATGTCCAGACGGTTCTGATTCGTCTGAATCATATCAATATAATCATCCGCGATATTCTTCTTCGGGCGCAGATTCTTGCTGATAACCCATTCACTGAGCGCCGCTACCACCTCGCCGGTCTCGAAATATACCAAGCCAAGCAGGTTGCGCGCTTCCACATTATTCTTATTAAACTTCAAACTCTGCCGCAGACTTGTGATCGCTCCCGTCAGATCTCTGACGTTTGCCCTTTCCAACCCCTCATTATAAAACCGGTTGGATATATATATAATCTTTTTGTAAAGGGCTACATCGGCACCACAGTTCGTGCAGAAATCATGCTCCGACAGATTACATCCACACTGATAACAAATCATCTATGCCAATCCCCTATTCCTGTTCTGCTTTCTTAGCTTCTTTGACAACCTTCACCATCAGATCCGCCATATCAGTCAGATCCTGGTTGTAAATCGCTTCTTCCGCGTCCTCAACTTCCAAGCTGGGGTGAAACTTCTTTAACTCTTCTTCGAAATTAATCATGCCGAGGCCTCCTTAAAAGGGCTTTTACTTCGCCCACCAAATATAATGAACCGACAATATACACTTTATCCTCGTCATCCTTGCCAAATACCAGCTCTTCTACCGCCGTATCAAGCGTCTCATATGTCCTGCATTCCCATTCCGTATATTGCCTGAAATAATCTTCTAATACTGCAAGCGGCAATGCGCGCGCATCCGAAAGCGCCACTACGCCCGCCACATCGAATAATCCTGACGACGCCAGCGCGCCGATTACCCTCTGATATTGTTTATCCTTCACAACGGAATAAAGCAATTTCCGTTTTCCCTTACAGGGCTGGGTTTTGACCGTCTCTACAAAAGCCCGGATGCCATCGATATTATGAGCGCCGTCCAGATAAACGGCAGGCATAATCTCTTCCATCCTGCCTTCCCAGCATGTCCTGAAGATTCCTGCCTGCATCACAGGAACCGTAATCCTCTCATCCTTAAGAAGCTCCAGCGCCCTGACCGCCACAGAAGCATTCTCTGTCTGATAGACTGCGGAGGTAGACACAGTAAAACTAATATAATCATAATAGAGTAAATGAAGAGAAAAATCAATTGTTTTATGCCGAATCTTCATTTCTTTTATCGCATGCTTTTCCACCGGAAAAGTCGGCGCCCCGGCTCTCAATGCGCATTCTTCGATGGCGTGCGTTACCTCTTCACACTGCACAGGATAGACGACCGGCGTATTCGCGCGAAGGATGCCTGCCTTCTCAGACGCGATCTTAGCAAGCGTATCTCCCAGATACTCCATATGGTCATAGCCGATCGATGTGAGAATACACAGCGTTTTAGACTCCACAGAATTGGTGGCGTCCAGCCTGCCGCCAAGCCCTGTCTCCAGCACAGCATACTCCACGCCGCTCCTTTCGAATATCACCATTGCCATAAAAAAAAGAAATTCAAAAAAAGTAGGATGATACGAGATCCGGCGCAGTTCCTCCGGCAGTTCTTCCAGATAAGACGCCACCGTCCGAAACGCCTCCAGAAACACACGCTCCGATACGATCTCCCCGTCGACAACAAACCGCTCCCGCATCGTAACCAAATGCGGAGATATAAACATACCCGCGGATATGCCGGCTTCCTTCAGAACCGAACACAAATAAGCACAAACGGAACCTTTTCCGTTTGTGCCTGCTATGTGGATGATCTTGCTGTTCTGTCCCGGATTTCCCAAATGCTTCAGGAAAATTCGGGTATGTTCCATGCTGTTCTTACTGGTGAACTTCGGAATCGTATTGATATATTCCTCCGCCTCCCTGTAAGTATGAATCTCACTTATCATGTGTATGCTCCCATTCAGTGTACTACACATCCCTCAGATGTTCCATTACAGGAACCGCTAATTATGAACAATAACCGAGCCCTCAATAATGCCCCTCTGCGCCGTATATTTCATGAAACAGGTATTCCGCTCCACAAACATCTGCTCCGCGTTCAGGCAGATGATCACATTACGGTACAGGTTGCCGTCGATCTTAATACAGGCTCCTTTGCTCTCATCTATGATCTTTTCCAGCCTTTCGCGTTCGTCCTCAATCATGTCCAGCCTCGCGAAATATTCATCCTTTAATTTATTCCACTGTACAAGCTTCGCTTCCGTAGCCCCCGATGTCGCCGAGCCGCGCAGGCGCTTCTCACGAAGAGCCTCCGTCATCGTCTCCACCAGCTCTGACAGCTTTGCCTTCATCTCCGCTTCCTTATGCTTCGTTTCAATCAGCTTATCGAATTCCTCCGGCTCATACCCACAATGCAGAATTGTCTTGACCTCCACGTCATTGCCTGCCGTCATCACTTCAATTCCTTTGAGAGCGTGCGTATAACCGCCGATAATAGCGCCCTTCTTACCTGTGGTTATGACCTTATCTTTGGCTGAGATTCTGGCATTGAGAATTGTGTTGGACTGCACCGTGCCTCCGGAGTCTACCGTAGTATTCTCTATAAAATCCGCAAACACATTGCCCCTGGCCGAAATTTTGCCGCCGCCCTGGATTCCTCTGGATAATATGACATCGCCTCCCGCAAATAACGTAGCGGCTCCGGTAGTCCCATGGATCTCGATGTTACGTCCCGCGCGGATCACGACGCCGCTCTCCACATTGCCATAGATAATCACGTCGCCGAAGAACTCCACCTTGCCAATAATCATATCCACATCGCCGCTGATCTCATGGACATTCTGGATGTCGATCTTGCCGTCCTTGACTTCGATCTTGCCGTCGCACTGTGCGTAATAGATCTCATTCTCACGCAGAATTCCCTTACCGCGCATCGGCGGCAGATCTCTTGCCGGCTTCGCTTTCATCTCGCCGCCCGTTACCGTATACCCGTCTTCTCCGTTTACCGCATAGTGATAGATCGCTACCTTCTCGCCCTTGTGCACATTCTGGAGGGCGCTCATATGAGAGTAATCCACCGTGCCGTCTTTTCTGATCTTGGGTACGCCGTATTCTTCCGGTGTAAAGAGATATTCGAACCAGCCGTCCTTGCCTTCTTTGACCTCGGCGCCTTTGGCTACGAGAATCTCCCTGTCATACACCTTCTTCTTAATCATCGCGGACAGATTAGAACTGTGATACCCCTTCACCACGCCGTTTCGCTCTAAGAAGGTTTCCAGTTCACGCTTCTCATAGACCTGTCCCTTATCCGGCGGGGCCAGGTAGAGCCACGCTGCCATCTGGTCGTCGTCGATGCGCAGATAGGTGCCTTTGGCAAGCGTCGTCCCCTTGGAATCCCATTCCGGTTCTTCCGCCGCCTGCTCTTGCGGATGCAGCGCTTCCAGATTGGCATCTCTCGCCTTTCTGGGCGCGGCAGGCTCCAACGCTTTCGCCATAGCAATTTTCAGTTTATCAAGCTGCTCCGACGTCAGATTGACTTCACTCACGTGACTCACCCCGCTTTCCTTATATGACATGCTTTTCAAAGGAAGCTTCACCGCCGGATTACAACCACCATATCGCCGTGAAGCTTCTTACTATCGCTTCTAACTATAACTTTACACTAAAATGTTCCGTATTTCCAGTGCATTCTTAACCAAATCTGAACTTTCTGATTATTTCATGAACAGAGCGCCGCTATGACAACTGCATCAGTCTTTCTTCTACCTGCGCCTTCATCTGCGTGTACTTCTCCAACTTGGCACGTTCCTCAGCCACCTTTGCTTCCGGCGCTTTGGACATGAACTTCTCGTTGGAAAGCATACCGTTGACGCGGGCAAGCTCGCCCTCCAGACGCTTCTGCTCTTTCTGCAGACGCTCGATCTCCTGCTTGATATCCACCAGCTCCGCAAAAGGAATATAGATGGTCGCGCCCTGAATCACTACAGACACCGCATCATCCGCAATCCCTGCCTTATCCGCCTGCACGGTTACGCCGGAGGCTCCTGCCAGAGAAGCAAAGAACAGCCTGCCTTCTGCGAAAATATTTCTGATCGTTTCTTTCTCGCTGACAACGAACACCGCTGCTTTCCTGCCGGGCGCTACATTCATCTCCGTACGCACGTTACGGATACCGCGAACCGCGTCCTTCATCAGTTCGATGGCCGTCTCCTCCGCAGCAAAGCACTTCTCCTCCGTGTACTCCGGCCACCTGGAAATCATAATGGACTCTTCCTCAGACTGGATGGTGCAGAAGATTTCCTCTGTGATAAAAGGCATATAAGGATGCAGAAGCTTCAGCGCGTCGATGAGCACATTTTTCAGCGTCCAGAGCGCAGCGTTCCTGCTCTTCTCCCCCGCCTCTTCCTTATTATAAAGTCTGGGCTTCACCATCTCGATATACCAGTCGCAGAACTCATCCCAGATAAAGTCATATACCTTCTGTACCGCGATACCAAGTTCGAAATGGTCCATATTGTCTGTGGCTTCCTGCACCAACGTATTTAACCTGGAAATAATCCACTTATCCACCGGCTCCAGATCTGCCTTAATCGTATCATATGCGGCTTCCCAGCCAAAGGAACCTGTCTGCCCCTGCACACCTTCCATGGCGTTTGCAATATTCATCATGATGAAACGGGACGCGTTCCATACTTTATTAGCGAAGTTGCGGCTGGCTTCCACTCTCTCATAATAGAAACGCATATCGTTGCCCGGCGCATTACCGGTAATCAGCGTAAGACGCAGAGCGTCCGCACCGTACTGGTCAATGATTTCCAGCGGATCGATACCATTGCCCAGAGACTTGCTCATCTTCCGTCCCTGGGAATCCCTTACCAGGCCGTGGAACAATACGGTCTTAAACGGCTTCTCTCCCATCTGCTCATAGCCGGAGAAAATCATACGGATTACCCAGAAGAAAATAATATCATAGCCGGTTACCAGCACGTCCGTAGGATAAAAGTACTCCAAATCCTCCGTCTTGTCCGGCCAGCCTAACGTAGAGAACGGCCACAGCGCAGAGGAAAACCAGGTATCCAGCGTATCCGGATCCTGTGTAAAATGCCTGCCGCCGCATTTAGGACACACCGAAGGAGCCTCTTTGGCTACGATCGTCTCGCCGCAGTCATCGCAGTAATATGCCGGAATCCTGTGTCCCCACCAGAGCTGACGGCTGATACACCAGTCGCGGATGTTGTCGGTCCAGTTGAAATAGGTCTTTTCCATGCGCTCCGGTATCAGCTTGATGTCGCCGTTTCTTACCGCTTCTGCCGCAGGCTTGATCAGCTCGTCCATCTTGACAAACCACTGCTTCTTAATCATCGGCTCGATGGTAGTCTTACAGCGGTCGTGTGTGCCTACATTATGGGAATAATCCTCGATACGCACCAGCAGTCCTTCCTGCTCTAACTCCGCTACAATCTGTTTTCTCGCCTCATAGCGGTCTAGGCCCTCGTACTTGCCTCCATTCTCGTTGATGGTCGCATCGTCATTTAAGATATTGATTTCCGGCAGATTGTGACGCTTACCAACCTCGAAGTCGTTAGGGTCATGGGCGGGCGTGATCTTAACCACACCGGTACCAAATTCCATATCCACATACTCGTCTTCCACAACCGGAATGGGCTTGTTGACGATGGGAAGCCACACCTGTCTGCCTCTTAAATAAGTATACCGCTCGTCATGGGGGTTCACCGCCACCGCCGTATCGCCCAGCATGGTCTCGGGACGGGTGGTTGCAAACTCCAGAAATTCCGTTTTGCTGGGCTGACCGTTCTCATCTACCAGAGGATATTTGATATGCCAGAAATGGCCCGCCTGCTCCTCATACTCTACTTCCGCATCGGAGATGGAGGTATTGCAGACCGGACACCAGTTGATAATCCTGCTGCCCTTATAAATCCAGCCCTTCTCATGCATCTTGCAGAATACTTCCGTAACCGCCTTGTTGCAGCCCTCGTCCATGGTGAAACGCTCTCTGTCCCAATCACAGGAGGAACCCAGCTTCTTAAGCTGGCTGATGATACGGCCGCCGTACTCCTTCTTCCACTCCCAGGCACGCTCCAGGAATCCCTCGCGCCCCAGCTCTTCCTTGTCAATGCCCTCTTCCTTCAGCTTCTCGATAATCTTAACTTCGGTAGCGATAGAAGCATGGTCTGTGCCCGGCTGCCAGAGGGCGTTGTAGCCCTGCATTCTCTTATAGCGGATTAAAATATCCTGCATGGTATTGTCAAGGGCATGTCCCATATGGAGCTGTCCTGTGATATTCGGGGGCGGAATCACAATGGTAAAAGGGGTCTTTGTTTTATCCACCTCGGCATGGAAGTATTTCTTGTCCAGCCATTTCTGATACAATCTGTCCTCTATGCCTTTGGGATCATAGGTTTTCGCTAATTCTTTGCTCATGGTTTCCTCCTTTATTTATATCCTTATTTGCTCGTCATAAGCCTTGCGCTATGTGCTTTTATGCGAGCATAACGCACACCGGGCAGGTCTTCTGACTCTCCGGGGCATAAGCAGACTCGAAACGCTTCGCGTTTCAAGTTCGCGTTGCTCGTCATAAGCCTTGTGCTATGCGCTTATATGCGAGCATAACGCACATAGCGCAAGACTTCTGACTCTGCTTATGCGCGCAAAAAAGCGCCCTTGCCGTTTCTTACGGCAAAGGGCGCATATACGCGGTACCACCTTCGTTTGTCACTCGCAGATTCCTGTCAGAATCTTATCCGCTAACGGGGATAGGGCGTGGCGGCCTACTGTCTATCGTCCGGCACGGCATCCTTCCTTCCTTCTGCCTGCTTCCGCGACTCTTCAGCCTCCCGGTTCCAAAGCTACCTTCCATCATTCCTCTCCGAAGCACCCTTCCAGCTTGCGGCTGCTCTCTCTGGCGGCGGTCATCATGTACTCCTCTTTGTCATTACCTTTGCGTCTTACAATCCAAATCTATGATTAATTATAGTAAATTACGCCTTTTTGTCAAGGGCCAAAAGCTTTTTGAGTTTCCCCATTTTTTCAGATAATTAAAAATGCAAAAACACGGAACCCTTGTTATAATTAAATCACCACAAAATAACCAAACAAAGGAGTGTTTTTGCATGATTAATTATAACA
>JAGAIZ010000027.1 GCA_017626325.1 Lachnospiraceae bacterium
CTTCCTTTTCCTTGTTTCCATTATCCCAATCGTTTAAATCACTCATCCGTTTTCTCCTTTATCCTGCTTCTGCACAGTTTCCGCCGGTATATTACTTTTCTTTACCTTCTGCAGAAACATTGCTGTGATACTGCAGGATGCATTTTCTCATCAGCGCCAGCGCTGCGGAAACCGTATTATCACGGATTTTCGCACGATTGCCGCTGAAATGATACTCCTTCACAGTCGTCTGGCCGCACACGCTGCAGGCGATATAGACGAGTCCTACCGGCTTCTTATCCGTTCCGCCGTCCGGCCCCGCAATGCCGGTCGTAGACACGCATACGTCTGTTTTCGCAAGAAAAGCCGCCGACTTCACCATTTCTCTCGCGATTTCTTCGCTGACCGCGCCATGCTTGAGTAAAGTATTTTTCCTGATTCCCAATAATTTACGCTTTGACTTATTGGAGTAAGTAACATATCCGGATTTAAACACTTCGGATACGCCCGGCACATTGATCAGTCTTGCCGCCAGCATACCGCCTGTACAGGACTCCACCGTACTTGCCGTCATCCCATATGCCGCCAGCAGATCGACTACCGCCTTCTCTAACGTTACTCCCTCTTCCGTCGTATAAATATAATCGCCTAACCGGCTCTTTAATTCCTGAACGACAGGCTTCACTAATTTTTTAGCCGCCTTCTCATCCTCCGCTCTGGCTGTTACACGCAAATGCACTTCTCCGGTCTTGGCATAGGTCGCTATCGTAGGATTCGTCTGCTTCTCTATCAGGTCTTCCACCATCGTCTCAACCTTGCTCTCACCCACGCCGCACATTTTCACAGTTCTGGAATAGATCACGCATGACTGCAGCGTGCTCAAATAGGGCATTACAGAAGACTCAAACATGGGGATCATCTCTCCCGGAGGTCCGGGCATCAGCACCACATGCTTACCCTGATCCGTCACGATAATGCCCGGCGCCGTTCCGTTCGGGTTATCAAGTACGATGCATCCCTCCGGCACCATCGCCTGTTTCCAGTTATTATCCGTAATTTCCAGGCCTCTTCTCTCAAAGTAATTCCGGATAGCCGCCTTGCTCTCCTCATGCAGATACAAAGGTCTGCCAAGCACTTTGGCCACAACTTCCTTCGTCATGTCATCCTGTGTGGGGCCAAGTCCCCCTGACAACAGAAGAATATCCGCTCTGGACAGAGCCATGCGAATTGTCTCCGAAAGCCGTTCTTCATTATCCCCCACCACATCCTGATAGTAGCAGGACAAACCCAATCCGGCACATTTTTCGGATAAATAGGCGGCATTGGTATTGACAATGTTGCCCAATAATATTTCCGTTCCAACCGAAATTATCTCTACGACCATATGCACCATCCATTTCCAATCAATTTATGATCTACTTCGTGTCCTTCATGACATCTTTATTCTTCACCAGATAATCTATCAGCGATACTACTGTGAGTATCAGCGCTGCCCACATAACAACCGCCGTGACCGGATTAAGCGCCGCAATATCCGCTATCATCAGGCAGATCATGATCATCTGGAATGTTGTCTTGAACTTCCCCCAATAGCTCGCCGCGATCACTACGCCATTATCCGAAGCAATCAGTCTGAAGCCGCTGATAATAAATTCCCTTGCAATAATGACAATCACAATCCATGCCGGAATCCTGTTAAGCGCCACCAGACAGATGAGTGCGGAACAGACAAGCAGTTTGTCAGCCAACGGATCCATAAATTTACCGAAATTCGTCACCAGATTATATTTTCTGGCGATTTTGCCGTCTAACAAATCCGTCAGGCTGGCGATAATAAATATCGCAAGCGCGATCCACTTATCAAATGCGGTGATCTCCACAAGCATAAATACTACAAAGAACGGGATCAGTATTACACGAAACATCGTCAGTTTATTCGGTAGATTCATCTTCTAATTCTCCTATCAGATCATATTCATAAGAGCCGGTTATCTTCACTTTGACGAAATCGCCGGTCATCAGCTCTCTGCCTGTATTGATAAACAAAAAACCGTCTACATTCGGAGCGTCTTTGTAGGTCCTTGCCACATATGCGTTCTCGTCAGCCACCTTACCCTCAATCATGGCTGTCACGATCCTGCCCTTCATGTTCTCCGCCGCCTCGAAAGCAATCTCCTGCTGCAGTTCCATCAGTTCTGCCTGTCTGTCTTCCTTCGTTTCATCCGGTATCTGATCCGGCATATCCGCCGCCGGTGTGTCTTCTTCCTGAGAATAGGTAAATACGCCAAGCCGGTCGAACTCCATCTCATCCACAAACGTCATCAGCTCTTCGTGATCTTCCTGCGTTTCTCCCGGGAATCCGGTAATAAGCGTAGTCCGCAGACAGATATCAGGTATTTCAGCCCGAAGCTTCTTGACTATATTAGTCAATTGTTCTTTGTCTGTTTTCCTGCCCATTCTTCTTAAGATTTTATCAGACGCATGCTGAACCGGCAAATCCAGATAATGACAGATCTTCTTCTCTTCCTTCATGGTGCGAATCAGTTCATCGTCAATTTCTTCCGGATAACAGTACAAAATACGAATCCAGTATATACCGCTGATCCGGCATAATTCATGAAGCAGCTCGGGCAGCATTTTCTTTCCATAAAGATCCATGCCGTAAAGGGTAGTCTCCTGTGCCACAAGAATCAGCTCTTTTACACCCTGCTGCGCAAGTCTTCCCGCCTCTTCAACCAGACTTTCCATTGGCACGCTGCGGTAATTGCCGCGTACCCTGGGAATAATACAATAGGTACAATGCTTATTGCAGCCTTCCGCAATTTTCAGATAGGCATAATGCCCGCCTGTGGTAACGACACGTTCTGCACTGGTAAAGGGCTGCGTCTCCAGACTCCTGTAATGATTCTTCTTCTCGCCCTTTAGTACCTCTTCGATCGTATCCGCCATCTCATCAATCGCCATAGTGCCGACAATGGCATCCACTTCCTCAATCTCCGTCTGGATTTCTTCCCGATAACGCTGGGCCAGGCACCCCGCCACAATCAGCGCTTCAATCTGTCCGCTTTTCTTTAGCTCCGCCATCTCCAGAATCGTATTAATGCTCTCTTCCTTAGCGTCGTTAATGAAGCAGCAGGTATTGACCACTACCACGTCCGCTTCTGTCTCGTCATCGGTGAATTCATACCCTCTCTTCGCGAGCAGACCGAGCATCATCTCAGAGTCCACCAGATTCTTGTCGCATCCCAGGGATACGAACATTACTTTTTTCTTCATAAAATATTTCAGTACTTTCTTCTCTATTCTGATATAATATTTTCTAAATTACCATGCTTCACCGGACATTCCCCGGCGCGCTTTACCGGTTGGAATATTCCACCAGCTTATCAAGGACTTCCGCCGCCTTGCCGGAGTCGATTGTCTCTGCCGCCAGCCTGATGCCTTCCTCCGGGCTTGCGGCAATTTTGCCTGCATACAGCGCCATTCCTGCGTTCAAAAGAACGATATCCCTCTTCGGGCCTCTGTCCTTACCGCTCAAGATATCTCTCGTAATCTGAGCGTTGACCTCTCCGTCTCCGCCTGTAATATCAGCTTCCGAAGCCCGCTTGAAGCCAAACTGCTCCGGCGTTACCTGATAGACCGTTACTACATTGTCCTTAATCTCCGCAATGGTCGTCTCACATACGGTAGAAATCTCATCCATGCCGTTTTCCCCGGACACTACCATACCTGTTTCCACGCCCAGATGCATCAGCGCGTTGGCAATCGGCTCGCACAATTTCTGGTCATACACGCCGATTATCATACACTTCGCACCGGAAGGATTCGCCATGGGGCCTAATATATTAAAAATAGACCGAATACCGATTTCACTTCTCACCTGGCCTACAAATCTCATGGACTTGTTGAAAGCAGGCGCAAACATAAAGCCGATTCCGACTTCTTCCACACATTTTTCCACCACTTCAATATCCGGCGTAATATTGACTCCCAGAGCCTCAAGCACATCTCCCGCGCCGGATTTGGAAGAGATCGCGCGATTACCATGCTTCGCAATCGGCAATCCTGCTGCCGCCGCCACAAATGCCGCCGTAGTGGAAATATTAAAGGTATAGGTACAATCGCCGCCGGTGCCTACAAAATCAGCATACACAGGAATATTCGGATGAATATGCGCCGCCTTTTCTTTTAATACGCTGGCGCTTCCGATAATCTCATCAATGGTTTCGCCTTTCATACGAAGCGCCGTCAGATACGCTGCGATCTGCGCCTGTGTTGCCTCTCCGCTCAGCATAAGATTCATAACGTCTGCCGCTTCTTCTATTGACAGGTTCTTGCCCTCGCTTACTTTTTTAATTGCACTCTTCATTTTTCTCTCCGTTCTATACAAGTTCTATCCGTTCCCCAAAACAGATCTCTGCCCGGCTACTCCATAAGTTCGCCGGAATTCTCTTCTTCCGCATTCTCATCACTTAATATCTTAATCTTACCCTGATTCAGTTCTTCCACAGCCACAGACAAAGCTTTCTTGCCTCTGCCGTCCACCAGTTCCTCGTCTCCTGCGATAATCTGCCTCGCTCTCTTCGCAGTAGCCATCACGATGGAGTATCTGCTGTTTACTACCGGATCTTCACCCTCTTCAACCTCACTGTTTACTACATTAATTAATTCTGCATAAGATGGATGTAACATTATTTTTCTCCTTCCAATTCTTTTCTCATTTTCTCTATCAATTCTCTATTTCTTAACGGCGTGTTATGCGCTGCCGTAATAATCGCGTGAAGTTCTCTGACGCAGGTATCCAGATTATCGTTCACGACAATGTACTCGTATTCCTCTATGCCCTCCGCCTCTTCTCTGGCGCGGCACATCCGTTTGTCGATGACCTCTTTTGTTTCCGTGCCCCTGCCCTCTAACCTGCGGCGAAGCTCTTCAGCGCTCGGCGGCATTACGAATAACAAAAGCGCGTCAGGGTACTGTTTCTTGATTTTCATCGCGCCCTGAATCTCGATTTCCAGAATTACGTCTTTACCATCGGCAAGCTGCCGCTCCACATATTCCCGCGGTGTTCCGTAATAGTTATCGCAATAACGCGCATATTCGATCAATCCGTTTGAAGCAATTTTTTCCTTAAATTCTTCTTTCTTCAGGAAAAAATATTCCCTGCCGTTTACTTCTCCAGGTCTGGGCTCTCTGGTGGTAGCCGAAATCGACAACGCGTAATTGTCATACTCTCCCACCAGTTTCTTCATCAAAGTACCTTTACCCGCTCCCGAAAAACCGGAAACCACAATCAAAATACCCTTACGCATCTTCCATATCCCCGCCTTCTGTCTGTGCTCTGCCCGCTATGGTCTCAGGAAGCAGCGCCGATAAAACAAGCTGGCTGTTCTCCATCACCAAAACCGCTTTTGTCTTACGCCCCTGTGTGGCGTCTATCGCCGTTCCCGACTCCTTCGCCTTCTGTACCAAACGCTTTATGGGTGCGGAATCCGGACTGACGATCGCAATAATCTTGCCCGTATTCACCACATTGCCAAAGCCTATATGAATCAGTCTTCCCATCTCAACCTCATTCTTACCCGTCCGTAAATTTCGTACATGCCGTGCGCATTCTGCCGTCTCTTACTCGATGTTCTGAATCTGCTCGCGCACCTTCTCAATCTCCGTCTTCAGTTCGATGGCGCGGTTGGAGATTTCGAGATCATTGGCCTTGGACAGAATCGTATTCGCCTCACGGTTCATCTCCTGGGCAATAAAATCAAGCTTGCGCCCGATGCTGCCGCCCTGGATCAGATTCTCTCTGGTCGTCTCAATATGACTCCTTAAGCGTACCAGCTCTTCGTCCACGCATACCCGGTCGGCAAAAATCGTGACCTCCATCAGAAGCCTGTTCTCATCTACCTTGGTATCCTCCAGCAATTCTCTGACCTTATCTTCCAGCCTCTGCTTATATTCCGCTATAATCTGCGGAGAACGCTCCGTAATATAATCCACATGCTCCAGCATACCGTCTAACTTCGCGACCAGATCGTTTTTCAGGTTTTCGCCTTCTTTGATTCTGGTCTCCACGAACCCTTCTGCCGCTCCCTTGATCGCTCTGTCCAGAAGCTGCCACAGTTCCTCTTCGTCGATAGTCTGCTCTTCCATGGTGAAAATCTCCGGATATCTGGAAAGCGCAGACACACGGATATCGTTATCCAGCGAGAATTCCTCCGCCATCTGTGACAGATACTTCATGTACTCCGCCGCCAGTTCCCTGTTATACTTCACGCATACGTTGGACTCTGTCAGATCTTCATAGCTGATGAAAAGATCCACCTTGCCGCGCTGAATATAGTTCTTCAGTTCACTGCGGATCGCCGCCTCAAAAAAGTTCAGTTTCTTCGGCATCTTGATATTGACATCCAGATATCTGTGATTGACTGATTTCATCTCCACAGTAATCTTACGCTCTCCCTCTGTCACTTCACATCTGCCGAAACCGGTCATGCTTTTGATCATAATTGTAGTCTTCTTTCTTCTATTGTAAATGTACGTGTATAGACCCACGCATACAAGATATATTATAAAATAATCACAGGAAGTAGTCAAGAAATGTATTTTTATGGTAACAGCCTTATGGTAACAGCCCGCTCCCGGAAAAATGCCGTAAACATTGCAAACCCGGCTATGATATTGTAAAATTAGCATTGCCAAGTCTGTATCCCGCAATTTCACAGCATGCCAATCATCGCAGGTACAGCAGAAACGGAGGATTATCATGGCATTTGACGGTATTACCATTGCAAATATCGTAAAAGAATTGAATACAGAGCTGCTGGGCGGACGCATCTACAAGATTGCCCAGCCGGAAAGCGACGAACTGTTATTGACGATTAAGAACAACAGCTCCCAGTACCGGCTTCTGCTGTCCGCGGACGCCTCCCTGCCTTTAGTCTATCTGACGGAAAATAATAAGCCCAGTCCCATCACCGCGCCGGGCTTCTGTATGCTTCTGCGCAAGCATCTGCAAAACGCCCGCATCATAAGCATCACCCAGCCTGGCTTAGAGCGTATTATTCATCTTAACGTGGAACATTTAAACGAACTGGGCGACGTGTGCCGCAAAAAGCTAATTATCGAAATCATGGGCAAGCACAGCAATATTATTTTCTGTGACGACAAAGATAAAATAATCGACAGTATCAAGCACATTTCCGGCATGATCAGTTCCGTCCGGGAGGTGCTGCCGGGCAGGGATTACTTCATCCCGCAGACCCAGGACAAGCTAAATCCGCTGCGTCTCTCCATGCGTTACACCGCGCCTGACGCTGACCTGCCCTGTTTCCATAAGACAGAAGCAGACAATACGCCTGTTTCCTTTACGGATTTCCGGACACAGATGCTGACCAGACCCATGCCCCTCTATAAGGCGCTCTATACGTCCTACACGGGACTTTCCCCGATTATCGCTCAGGAAATCTGCTGCCGTGCCGGTGTGGATGCGGATATGCCCGCAAACGTGCTGGCAGCGGATGAGAATTGTGGGGATTCCGCATCGCCGCTCTATCGCGTATACTGCACGCTGACCGCCATGATGGAAGATGTCCTGGCAGGCGCCTTTGCCCCGGTGATTGTCTATGACAGGAAGGAGCCGATAGAATTCTGCGCCCTGCCGCTGACCCTCTATTCAGATCAGTCGATACAGGAATACTCCTCGATCAGTACGGTTCTGGAGCATTACTATGCGGAGCGCAACACCGTCACCCGCATCCGCCAGAAATCCGCAGACCTCCGCAGGATTGTACAGACCGCCTTAGAGCGCAACGTCAAGAAATACGACTTGCAGATGCGCCAGATGAAAGACACGCAGAAACGGGATAAATACAAGGTATACGGCGAACTGCTGAACACCTACGGCTACAACGTAGAACCGGGGGCCAAATCCATGGAAGCGCTCAACTACTACACCAACGAGACAATTACCATTCCGCTGGATCCTACCCTTACGCCCCAGGAAAACGCCAGGAAATATTTTGATAAATATGGAAAATTAAAACGAACCTATGAAGCCCTTTCAGAATTGACCGTACAGGTCAAAGAAGAAATCGATCATCTGGAATCCATTTCCGCCGCACTGGATATCGCCATACAGGAGGAAGACCTCGTACAGATTAAGGAAGAGCTCATCGAAAGCGGCTATATCCGCAGAAAAGGCGGCGGCAGAAAAGCCAAAATCACAAGCAGACCCTTCCACTATATCAGCAGCGACGGATTCCATATGTATGTAGGGAAGAATAATTATCAGAACGATGAACTGACCTTCAAATTCGCTTCCGGCGGCGACTGGTGGTTCCACGCCAAGAAAATCGCAGGCTCCCATGTCGTGGTGAAGACCGAAGGCCAGGAGCTGCCCGACCGCACCTTCGAGGAAGCAGCGCGCCTCGCCGCCTACTATTCCAAAGGCCGTGAACAGGACAAGGTAGAAATCGACTATATCCAGAAAAAGCATGTCAAAAAACCAGCCGGTGCAAAGCCCGGCTTCGTAGTTTACTATACCAATTATTCTATGACCATCGATTCGGATATAACGGGACTGCGGCAGGTGTAAGCCTGCCGTTTCCGCCGCATTCAATTCCGGTAGCCTGCCGTAATCTCTCTGCCGTCCGCTACCGCAACGACGTCTCCATACAAGGTGTCATACACTTCACAGCCATACTTCTCCATTACCCGCACAGTCTTTTCCTCCAGCCGTTCCCTCTGCTCTCCCACGGTAAGCACAGCCCAGGCTGGTCTTGCACAGGCAAACAGTTCTTCCAGCTTCTTATTATAATCGCCGTGATGGGGCATCTTAATCAGATCATAATGTTCTTCTCCCTGAGCGGTTTCGAGAAACTCTCCGGTACGTTTCTTTCCGGCGTCTCCCATCAGCAGGAAACGGTTTTCCCCATAAGTCACCGCCGTAATCAGAGAATAATTGTTATCATCCTTATATTCCTCTTCCCCGGGTGCGCTTACATAGATTTCCGCCCCTGCCGCTTCGAAGCTGTAATCCTCCTGCAGCCGCAGCAGCTCCGTCTCACTGGTATCGAGCGCTTCCATAAGCGCCTCATAATGCTCGGAGGTCTCTTCATAATCCGGCATCAGCACACAGCCTGCCCCGTATGTCTCAATCAATGCCGCCGCGCTGCCGATATGGTCCTTGTCGAAATGGCTCAGTATCATATAATCGATGTCCGTAATCTGCTTTTCCTCTAAGAAAGCACAAATATATTCATAGTCATCCGCATCGGCTGTATCATTCATAATTACCATATCCGCAAGCTCTATCACGATGCAGTCCGACTTCCCGGTATTCAGGACAGTCACGGTAAGATTTCCGTCTTCCCGTTGTGCCTGCGCCGCAGACGGCTCCGTGTCAGCAGTCCGCACTTTAGCCGTCTCTGCATCCGACATCTGATTCTCCGACGACTCTGCATCTGACATCTGATTCTCCGATGACTCTGCATCTGAGAGCTCCGTGCCGGACGCACAGCCCGCAAGCAGAGAAAACGCACCGAGCATTCCCGCGATTTCACACCGTTTCCTTCCTGCCGATTTCTGTTTTATTACGCCCTTACCGTGTTTTACTGCCAATAACATTCCCTTTCACTTCCTGCTGTGCAAGCTATCTTTCTCTGCGATTCTTTGCCGCCGCGTCTTTATTGCTCTTTGCTCTGCTTCCTGTCCGCCGCACCTTTAACGCTCTTTGCTCTGCTTCTTTGCCGCCGCACCCTCTGCGCCCGACCGGGCCGGCTTGTTGACATCCTCCCGCAGCAGCCGGTACGCGGCCGCCGCCAGCGGAACTCCCAGCAGCATTCCCGGAATACCCATTATGCCGCCGCCAACCGTAACGGCAGCCAGCACCCAGATAGCGGGCAGTCCGATGGAAGAACCCACCACACGGGGATAGATCAGATTCCCCTCCACCTGCTGCAGCACCACAATAAAAATCAGGAAAATCACCGCCTTGACCGGCGATACCGTCATGATCATGAAGGCCCCGACACCCGCCCCGATGTACGCTCCCGCGATAGGAATCAGCGCAGTAAACGCTATCAGCGCGCCAATCATAGTCGCGTAGGGAAGCCGCAGAATCAACATGCCAAGCATGCACAGAAGCCCCAGAATAACAGCCTCGGTACACTGTCCTACAATGTATTGATGGAAACATTCATTTATAACAGAAAGCACATGCCGAATTCTGTCATACCATGTCTGCTTAATATAGCGGGTCATGACGCGGTTGCACTGACGTTTCAGCTTCTCCTTATCTGCCAGCAGATAGACGGAGAAAATCACTGCCAGAAAAGCGGTCACAATTCCGGAAAATACCACAGAAATCGTATTGACCACCACATCCATCACGCTGCCAAGCCCTGACGTAAAAAGCTTCAGCAGAGAGACACTTGCCGACTGCCAGTCGATCGTATTTAACGCCTCCGCTATATTATCCGGCAAAAACGCGGACTGCTCCAGAAGCAGGGTAAGCTCCTGCATAGCGCCCGGCAGAGCCGCCAGAATTACCTGCACACAGGAGGAAAGCTGTGGAACCACCAGACAGATTACCAGCGCAGCGATCGCAAGCAGCGTGATAAAAGCCGCCGCCATGCAGACGGGCCTGCGGCTCCTGACCGCCATCTTTCTGCCGGACCCGGGCAGATAATGCCGCTCATAGAAGTCCATCAGAATATTAATCAGATAAGCTACCACGCACCCCACAAGCAGGGGCGCGGCCGCCTCCAGAAAAGCCGTCATAAGACCTACCGCGCTCTGCCAGTAGCAGATACACAGATATAAGACAAATACGCTGACGCCAATCCGAAAACAAGTCCTCCATTCCAGTTTCATATGAATCCTCCATTCCTGCCCGGTCTCCCAAAATCCTGTCAAATCTCTCAAATTCCTGACAGATCTCTCAAATCCTGTCAGGTCTTCCAAATTCCTGTTCAGCCATATCGCTGTCTTTTGCATGATACAGGATGCTATTACCATACCACATCGTTAATTGTCTGACAATAGAGGAATCAGTTTGAGTTTCCCCATTTTTTCAGATAATTAAAAATGCAAAAACACGGAACCCTTGTTATAATTAAATCACCACAAAATAACCAAACAAAGGAGTGTTTTTGCATGATTAATTATAACAGATTGGGTTATGAAATTAAAAG
>JAGAIZ010000028.1 GCA_017626325.1 Lachnospiraceae bacterium
GAATTGAATAGTATGATAAAAAAATTTTTAAAGTAGTATTCACATACAACATCTATGTCTATCGATTTGAGCCGGAAATCCTTATATTTAAAGGGTTTCCGGCTCTTATAATTGACTAAAGTGTTGAAAACGGGATTATAGTAAATTACGCCTTTTTGTCAAGGGCCAAAAGCTTTACCTGAGCACTTTATCCTGCTGACAGCATATTCTATAGATAAAGATTCCTAAAGGCAGAATTTATGGCATATTCTGATTATGTACCCGTAACGGGTCTTATATTAAGTCTTACAAGTGGAAATGACTGTTGCAGTCAAATGTTGGCTCTGCAGACAGAAGACGGCATGATTCATTTTGTGATAGATACTGAGAGCAGGGTAATCGATTGCAGGCAGCTCCTGCCCGGGCTTCGCGTTACTGCATTCTATGACCGATCTCTTCCTGTCCCGCTGATTTATCCGCCCCAGTACCATGCGAAGATGATCACCGTGCTTGCCCGCGGAGAACAGGTGATGCTGAGTACCTTCGACAATAATTTCCTTGCCGCAGACCGTTCATTGCAATTAAATATCGCCCGTAATACAGAAACGGTGACAATAAACAATCAGCCTGTCAATTGTGATCTGCGCGGACAGACACTGCTTGTCTATTACTCCACAACCACCAGAAGCATTCCGCCCCAGACCACGCCAAGGAAAATTGTGGTGCTGTGCTGATCTTATTCCATAAAGGAACACGATTGAAAAAGCTCCAGACAGATCTTTGCCATCTGATCGGGAGTTTCTTTCATGCCGTTTTCAAACCAGTTAATAACAATCTCTTTGACAGCGCTCTGTAACGCAATCGTCCGGTACCATTCCTCAGCAGGCACTCCGTGACGATCAGCCTCCGATTCCTTCTTCCTGTCAGTATGAAAGATGAAATCCGGCGGCAGTTTGGCCTGCATGAACAGCCGGAATATTTCGGCATTGTCTCTAATCCCCGCAAAACAATCTTCATACCACTGTCGGGGATCTTCCCGGTATTTCTCTTCCGTCAGCAATGCCGCGATTCGCTCGCAAATAGTATTGCCGATTTCCCGCAGCACCTCTTCCTTAGAAGAATAATTTCTGTAAAAAGCTGCCCTTGACACACCGGATCGCCTGATAATAGCCGTAACGGTTATTTTGTCAAAAGGATATTCGTTCATCAGATAGATCAGCGCAGTACCGATGCACTCTCTTGTAAGCTGGTTTGATTCTGTGTTTGACAGCCGCAGAACCGCTCTTTTTCTTAATTCTGTCTCCTGACCAGACATAACATCTCCTCTTTCTGTCATAATAACTGATTTGAGACTCTGACTCAAATTGTCAACTGAGTTTACTCAGTTTTTGAAAAATCAGCTCATCAGAGTGATTTTTCAATCTGCCCACTCCGAAAGGATTCGATTGACCATTCGCTCCTGTGATGATACACTTGTATCACCAATACACATATAATGTCAAAACAAATATATCATCCATAAAAAAGGATGTCAAACATAACACCGGAAACACTTTTAACGTTTTTAACCTATGAAAGAAAGGCATGGTCATTGTCGATGAAAAAAGAGTATTTTAATCTTCCTAATTTAATGGGATATTTCCGTATCATTCTATTACCTGTTTTTCTATTTGTATATTACAATGCCAGTACACCGTCAGAATATGCGGCGGCTTTTCTGATTCTGGCTGTTTCTTTCCTGACAGATCTGCTGGACGGTAAGGTTGCGCGCCGGTTCAATATGGTTACAGATTTCGGCAAAATACTCGATCCATTGGCGGACAAGCTGACACAGGGAACGCTCGCCTTCGCAGTCACTCTGCGCTATCCGTTTATGAAATTGTTTCTGGTTCTCTTTCTATGCAGGGAACTGTATATGGTTCTGATGGGGCTCTTTCTGCTGAAACACAGAAATGTATGCAACGGCGCACAGTGGTATGGGAAGGTCTGCACAACCATGATAGACGCCGGCGTTTTTATCCTCCTGTTTCCAGGGATCCCCTATCAGGCTGCCAATATAATCATCATCGTCATGACCATATGCCTCTTAGTCACCTGGCTTAAATATATCCGGTTTCATACCGGAATCATCAGAGAAAAAGCTTCTTCTCACAAAAGAAAGGGGAAATATTTCATGCTTTTCTGCATTCTGTTTCTTCTGTACATTATTCTGGGCGCTATTGTACCGTACCGGAAGGAACCGGAAGTAAGCGCAGCATTTCAGGAACAACTGCAGGATGAAATGGAACAATTCTATGCCGGCAAGGGTTCCTGCGACCGTGCGCTCGTAGTGGAAGATAACGAAGAAGCGCTTGCAGAACGAATCCGGCTGATCGAACAGGCGCAGGAGCACATCATTTTGTCCACCTTCGATTTCCGGTCTGACACAGCCGGAAAACAGGTGATTGCCGCCTTGCTGGCCGCCTCGGACCGTAACGTTTCAATAGAGATTCTGGTAGACGGCTTTAATTTCCTGATGCAGATGCGGGGGAACCCTTACTTCTATGCATTGACCGCCAGAGACAATGTGACTGTAAAGGTATATAATCCGGTTAATATCCTGACACCCAGGAAGATCATGAGCCGAATGCATGACAAATATGTGATTGCGGACGACAGCTTATACCTGTTAGGCGGGCGCAATACCTTTAATTACTTTCTCGGCTCTCAGGAAGGGTACAAAAACTATGACAGAGACGTACTTGTCTATAATACAGGCGGCACAGAGTCTTCTGTCTGTCAGATCCGGCGTTATTTTGAAGGCATCTGGAACCAGAAGGAATGTAAACGCTGGAAACCCGGCAAATGGCTTACAGATACTCATGCAGTCAATGAAACGACTCAGGATCTATATGAGATCTATACCGCCATGCACATGGAGCATAAAGACTGGTTTGTGAATACAGATTATGAACCTGTGACTCTTCCGGTCAACAGTATCATGCTGCTTTCCAACCCGACCGGACTCTATTGTAAAGAACCTCAGGTCTTCTACGGTCTGTCCAAGCTGATGGGAAATGCCGAAAAGAGCGTATTGATTCACACGCCGTATATTATGTGCAATGGCATGATGTACGATACTTTTCACCAGCTTCACCAGCGTGGAATCCCGATTACTCTGATGACCAACTCGGTCACAAATAATGGTAATGCCTTCGGGGCTGTGGATTATGCGCTGCATAAAGAAGAACTGCTGGATACGGGTCTGCATATTCTGGAATATGAAGGCGGCGTGTCTTATCACGGAAAAAGCGTCGTTATCGACGACAATATTGCCGTCATTGGTTCTTTTAATATGGATATGAAGAGCGTCTATCAGGATACGGAAATGATGCTCGTCATAAACAGCAAAGAGCTTACCGCACAGCTCAGCGCTAACCTGGAAAGCTATCAGAAAGATGCTTCCGAAGCAAAACTGACCGGAAAGATATCGGAAGAATTGTATGGAGAGGGCGTTTCCATGCCGCAGAAACTCCAGCGCTTTTTCATCCGGCTGTTAGACAGACCGTTCCGCTTCCTGCTGTAAAGAAAGTAAATCATTTATTTCTCCTCTTGACATTCCCTCTTATCATGTGTATAGTGTACTTGTACAATAAGTACACTTAATAATTGCGCATATTATTAAAAAGGTATGTACCTGCATTCCTTATTCATGCCCAAAAAGCGAAACGGAGATACCATGGATATCATTATCAGCAACAATGCAAATAAACCAATCTACGAACAGATTACTTCACAGTTCAAAGCCATGATTATGAATGGAGAACTGCAGGCAGGAGATTCTATTCCTTCCATGCGGGCGCTTGCTAAATCCCTGCACGTCAGCGTGATCACCGTCCAGAAAGCATATGAGGACCTGCAGCGGGACGGGTTCATCGAAACCACTGTCGGCAGAGGCAGCTTCGTTGCCGCACAGAACAGAGAACTGTTTCAGGAAGAACAACAGCGTCAGGCGGAAGAGCACCTGCAGGCTGCCGTGGAAATAGCCAGAGTAAGCAATATCTCTCTTGCCAAACTGACAGAACTGCTGGCGCTATTCTATGAAGAAGAGCCCTGATCATCGGCTTGAACCTTACTAACCTTATCTCAAAAACTTAAGGAGCGTAAAAACGCTCTGACATGGAAGATTAGGTTGAAAAATCACTCTGATGAGCTGATTGTTTCAAAAACTGAGTAAACTCAGTTGACAATTTGAGTCAGGGCCTCAAATTGCCTTGATCGCAGTCGGAAATCTGACATTTCCGACGCGTGTCATCGCAACAAAGTGCTCTGACATGAAGGATTAGGTTAAAAAATCACGATATGGAGGATTATTATGGACAATATTCTGGAATTGCGGGATGTCTGCAAAGCTTATCCCCAATCAGACTTCTGCCTGGATCACGTATCCTTTGCTCTGCCCTACGGAACAATTATGGGCTTCGTAGGCGAAAACGGCGCAGGCAAAACGACAACTATCGGCTGCATTCTGAACACGATCCGCAAAGACGCAGGCTCCGTCATGCTCTTCGGACAGGAATCAAAATCCATGGAAGCAAGCGACAGTGACGCCGCCATTCGCGAAGACATCGGCGTTGTCTACGACGGTGATAACTTCCCCGGCTACTTAAATGCCACACAGCTTGCCAATATCATGTCCGGGTTGTACGCCCGCTGGGACAATGCGCTGTATCAGGATTACTTAAAACGTTTCGCCCTGCCGCCCGCTCAGAAAATCAAACGCTATTCCCGGGGCATGACTATGAAGCTGGCTGTCTGTGCCGCACTGGCTCATCATCCGAAGCTCTTGATTCTCGATGAGGCTACCAGCGGTTTAGACCCTGTTATGAGAGATGAGATTTTGGATGTTTTCCTGGATTTCGTACAGGACGAAGAGCACGCTATCCTGCTCTCTTCCCATATCACAAGCGATCTGGAAAAAGTAGCCGATTACATCACCTTCATCCATAACGGCAGTATCCTTCTGACCGCTCCCAAAGATGAACTGATCTATAACTATTCTGTTCTTCGCTGTACTCAGAACCAGTTTAGCGCCATTGACAAGGCAGACATCATTACCTTTTGCAAAAAAGATTTCCAGACCGACGTACTGGTCGCAGACGGCAAAGCTGCAGCCCGCAAATACAGAGACATCGTGGCGGATCACGTCTCCATAGATGAGATCATGCTGCTGTTAGTGAAAGGAGAACGCTTATGAAAGGATTACTGAGAAACAATCTGTACGCATCGGCTTCCAATACCAAAACCTATGCTGCTGTCATGCTGGCTTTGGGACTGTTCGTGGTCGCTATGGACAATAAAGTTCCGTCCCTGCTCATCAACTATATGCTCATTAGCATGGTAGGGTTTTCCGTAAACGGTGTTTCCTGTATGCATGAAGAAAATGCATCCAAGTGGATCAAATACAAACTGACCGCTCCGGTCAGGCGAAGTGACGTCGTCAAAAGCTACTATATAACCCACCTGCTATGGGTCTCTATCGGTGTCTTATACGCCGCTGTCTGTGTAAGTCTGTCTGTTGGGCTGCACGGCTTTCCCTTTGACAAGCCGACGGACGTGCTGATGCTGTTCATCGTAGGTATCAGCGTCAGCCTCTTCATGGCGATGCTGTTTTACCCGCTCATCTATTCATGCGGCAGCGAAAAATACGGTGTTATCTCCTTCTTAAGCGTCTTAGGCGCTATCATCATCGTCATGGCAATCGTCAGCCTGATTAATTACCTGTTTGACGCTCCGCTTACCTCGCTGCAGCTCGTCATAAGCGGTATAAGCCTCCTTCTATTCGCTGTAATATGCTTCTTGCTCTCCTGTCCGATAAGCATTCTGATCTTTAGCCGGAAAGAATACTAACAGGGGGCGGATATCACAAAATGTAACCCGGATGAGACTGGGCGGTGTATAAATAATACCTTGTCTTATCAAACAGCACCCACAGAGCGTTATCTGCTCTGCGAGCGCTGTTTGATATTGCCACTCATAGTCCTCCTTTGATGCAAAAAAATATTTTGTTGATTATACTGACTGCATAACCTCGGCTTCAAGTTCTTTCACAGTTTCTCATATTTATTTAATAAAATTCATGTCATGATATCATCAATACTTTTCAAGTTTCTCACCTATCTGCAATACAATATTCAACGTATCAGCAAACATTATGCCTTCACTATATGTATTATCTTCCTGATACTTCTCCCATATCCGCTTTAAAAACATACTTTCTCTCATATCTTCAATAATTTCTTTGTATTCTGCCAGTTCTTCCAAAGAACCTCTTTTTGCTGCTGTTACCAAAACAGCCTCTTTTAAAACGTCTCAGCGAATTTCGTTCATCTTTATTTTTAACAAAATTGCAATTTGCGCCGGTCGGCGGTCACTGATGCGTTTCCCAACGGCCGCCCGGCGTTAATGAACGGCTACTAATTTCAGCGTTCTTTTACATTAATTACTACGGTATAATGCTTGGTAGCGCGCTTGATGATTGCGTTTGC
>JAGAIZ010000029.1 GCA_017626325.1 Lachnospiraceae bacterium
ACATATAAAAGCAATCATGTTTTAATAAAATTTAATAATCAAGAATTATCTACCGGATCATTCCAAATTATCCGGTAAATTGTTAAATACCTTTTTGCTACTACTAATCAACCATCAATAATCGGGAATTATCCTTTATTCCTGTGTTCTTATTATATCCATATTAAATCCATAATTCAATATATACTTCTATTATTTTTCACACTTCTCTTTTGATATTGTATGGTCTGACATATACCGCTATATTCCAAGAATGCGGAAAAAGAAATAAGTGCATTATAAACCATTAAAATGGTCTATGGCTGCTCTAAAGAAAAGACCTCGCAGATTCATTCCGCAAGGTCTATGTTGAACTTTTCTTAAAATCTTTTTAAAAGGAGTTGCCTGTCATCCTCCGAAATCTTCATCGCATTCATCGCCTGCTCTGCTGTCCATTTCATGGATTCCATCAATGCCTTGACATTGTTGAACATGGTATCGGCTCTCTCTTTTTTCCTCATATCTTCAATCGCTTTACACATTTTCTGCTGACCTCCTTCCGTTTCCTTAAAATATCTGATCTGCCTTGCCAGTTCGGAATAGAACATATCGGCTGCCCTTGTACTCCTGAAATCATGCATCAGCCGGCCAACCGGATCTTCGTCATTATGATAGGCTCCATTGACATATATTATATGGGAGCCATCATTAAACAGTCCACCCGACTCCCTTATCGTCCGCTCAATATGGTACATTGGCAGTCCCATTCCCATTGTATCATTTTCTGTAATAAAAATGACATAGGAATCGTGAAGTTCCTTGAATTTCTGTTTTTCTTTCAGCATTCTGGTGTTCAGAGTGCTGCTATGGTATCTGGCCCGGTGTACATCTGCCCCTTCATCCTGTCTTTGGACCTCAACATCGTAGTTTTTACCCTCAGAGTCCTTTGCGAATATATCAAGGACTATTGACCGTCCGCCGATGATGGGATTTTTCTCTTCTTTTTGTGTGATGACTTCCATAACCTCTATATCTCCCCGCTTCAGGAGAATATTGAGCAGAAGTTCTGTTGCCTCTTTATTCTCTTGGAACACCATCGTCATAAAATCATCATCTAAGAGCCGGAAACCTTCCAGTATCTGTAAATCTTCTTTGTTTATCTGTAATTCTCTGCTGTACTCCATAATATTCCCTCTTAATAAGTATATTACCACAAAATCCTCTATGACTCAAGAAAACCATCGCGACAAGATAATGTTCCTGCACTCCATGGTTACTTTTCACACCCAATGTCAGTTAGTTAAGAACTTTGAAAATTGAATAAAGTGTCATTCAAGAATGAATCTTGAAACAAATGGTGTGTATGATACCATTTACCCAGAAAGTTTTTGTTTTATTGCATGGCAAATAAGCAGGTATGAAAAATGCCTGCTATGTGGTACAATGATTCTGTCAGTTAAAATCGATATGTAAAGCTGACTGGTACTTGGAATCTTTGCTGGCGGGCAAAGTTCCTGGAAGGTCTGACGGGAAGCGTGTGCTTTCTGATCAGGTCTTCCACGTCAGGTGGTTCTTCTCCTGAATGCAGCCGTAGAAAGTGACGACAGGTTTTGAAAGCAATCGAAAAATCAACCTGATGGATATGCTTCCGTTTCTGCTCCTCAAATGTGACCTGACCTGTTATGTAAGAACAGAAATTAAAAAGTATGAGTCTCGCCCATATCTCATGAGTTATCATCTGCCTACTTTTTGAGTGGAAATTCACTGCAGCGATTGCGTGTTTCAGTGTGCAGAATGAAGTCTCAATGCCCCATCTGAGACGGTATATTTCCTTGATTTCTGCCGCAGAAAATTCATTTTCAGGGAGGTTTGTTATGATGTTTTCATATGTGCCATTCCCGAGGGGGAAACGGATGACACGCAGGGATATTTCGTATTCCCCGTATCCTTCAGCCGGGAAATAGTCAAAAGCAACCTCTGGGCAGATATAACGATACTGATCTGCCGATTCCGGATACAAGTATTTCTTTTTTGAATGACTTCTTGTAAGATACCTTACTACCTGGATGTCAAATATTTCCTCTTTGGGGAGGTCGCTGCCAAGAAGCCGCTTCATCTTCATGTCAGCTGCCCGAATAACAAAAAAGGCATCATTCTCAATGGCATGCGCAAAAACATTGTACGCATGGAATCCTCTGTCGGCAATGAATATGGGTGTTGTTCCACTGCAAGGAGTGTGTCTGTCAATGAGTTCGTATAATGCAGCAAACTCATTTCTTTTTCGCATGGGCTGGATGGCCGCATCCGTATAAACCTTATTGAGCAAGTCATACAAAGGAACGAGGTACATTGGAAGTAATAATCCCTTTTCTGTCCGGGGACACTTCCGATGTGTAGCTTTTCATCAATCTGTTAAATCCTTCGGATTTGTTTTGGAACTGCCCTTTTGCAAAATCCTCATAAGCCTGTTCCCTGATCTGCTTCCGGTATTCTTCATCACTGACACCGCTTTTCTTTTTAGAGAAAACATATTTGTCATTGAAGTCCGGCAGATGGATGCCGCCTATACTGCCTGTTCCAGAAAAGAACCTTTGGTGTAATGAACCATTGGACGAATTAACCTGCATTATTCCACCCTCTCCTGTAAATTTCCTAATATGTTTAATATTTGATATATCTGGCTATTGCCAAACATATAACTTTGCAAGACAAGCGGTTTCTCCGCCTGTCTGTTTTCCCGGTACAGTTTCATATAGGCATCCTTCGCCTGATAAAAGCTGTCCTCCAATTCTTCCATGTCTTTTGTTGGTATTTCAGGAATATTCCCCTGAAATACCTGCCCTTGTGCTGCTATCCTGGCACAGGACTTCTGCCATGCCACTTCCTGCTCATATTGCATATCCAGCCACTCTATCTCATCTTCTTTTGTCAGCGGCGTCCCATCTACCTTATAATACTGTTCATTTTCATGGCGCTGTTCAATTTCAGAATACAGCCTTGCATAACTCAGCCCACAGGCATTCACAACATCCGAATAACCATACTGTCCTTTCTCTTCCCTGACTTCCTTTAATATTCCAGCTCTCATATCGCTGAGTGATGCCACCGACTGCACCACCGTATGCTTAATTTTATCCATTAAGATTTCCCTGTTTTTCGATAATTGGGAAACTTCTAATGAATCTCTATCAAATACTTTCTGGTCTTCATTTTGACTTCCCTGAGATTTCAAATACTCTCTATTAAGTTTAAAATCATCCTGTAAATGAACACGATAATCTGAAATACTAATTGACATACATTTTTCTCCTATTTAAAATATCCGCCCAAATGGTAAAATGCCATCTATACTATCCGTCCTAATACTTAGTCCCTCTCCCATTCAGAGCCCCCTGCACCCTATTCCGCAGATGCAAAGATTTATACGTCTCTGTGGAATAAGATGTAAAGATTATATTTGTATATCCAATGAACCGCCCGATTTCTTCAAGGTCGATTCCACTGATTTCCTCGTAATACCGTCCAATGCTCCGGATTTAATGGGCTTTCCGATTTCCCACTTGGGATCAGCTTTCCTTGCAGCATCCAAAAATGCCTGCCTATATGCACGTTCATACTGCTGCATAGTATATCCCGCTGCTAATCGTTCTTTTTTCTGTACCTTGCGATACATATTTGTATATACATCTGAGCGTTTTGTCGTATCTCCATTTAGGACGCCATTTTCCTACAGAAATTCCTTTTTCGTTTGTTCAAACATTTCATCTTTGCTGCTTTCTGGAATGGAAATAATACGTTTTTGACTACTTGCATTTTCATCTGTCAGCAAAAGACCTGCTAATCCTGTCGTTGGATCAATGTAATCTCCATCTTTGTCGTAACTTTTCATCAAATTTTTAATACTCTGGATATTTGTGTACATCGCCCCATTTGCATTTGACATCATCTGCTTTATTGCAGCCTTATATTGGGCGCTGTTTGTATCAATACCCGCTGCCTTTAACTGCGACTGTATAGAACTGCTGTTTAACTGTGACAGCCGGAAACTGCCAGTCGGATTCGTCTTTGGCGTTCCAAACATACTCTGAAATAAAAAACCATAATCTGTAATTTTAGACATATCTCATACCTCCTTGTATGATTGACCATTTACTAATCCTGCCATTTTAGACAGTCCACTGTCCCTAAAATCCTGTACTCTGCTATGTTGAACTGATAATAGTCCGCATCGTCCACATCCGACAATCTCCCCTGCAGATATCCGTCCGGCTTGTTGATAAGCGAAGTCAGGTCAAGCGCCCTCCCAAAGCTGTCCACGCCTTCAGCTTTATTACTCTTTCAGTAATAGTCATTGGAAACTTTTTCATTTTCCTTGATAACTTTATTGAAATTCTGCTTCACGGCAAATTTCTTCGGATTCCAATGGATTACTTGGTTTGATAATGATACACCATTCATTACACTATACCTCACTGCCTGTCGCGGTTTCCGTCATAACATTTGCGTCATAAGCATTGGAGGCCATCGCCATCTGCCTCTTACTGCTCCATGCCTTTATCAGCCTGCTCCTCTCCAATTCCTGCTTTGCAATCTTTTCTTCCAACGCCTCCTGCTGAAATTCCTTCATCTGCGCCCGCTTTTCCAAATATTCTTCCAGCAGTTCCTTCTGCCTTGCCTTTTTCTGCCGTCCGGCATCAGTTCCCTTTGCGGAGGAACTCCCGGAATAACCGTCATTCTCCTTCATTCCCTGCGTATAGCCGTAACATTTCTCATATGTGTCATCTATATGGGTATACGCAACCACCGGGATATTTCCCCCGAAATCAACAGCCTTGTTCTTCGCCAGCGCATCCAGAATCTTCTTCTCGTATTCCGGGTCTGACTGCATCCTCTTATATGCTGATTCTGTTATATCAATTGTCCAATTCATGCCTCTCTGTGAAGGGTGGGTATACAAGCCACTCATCTTTTCATTAAAATACTCCTTGTATTCCTCCAAAGTCATATCTTCCAGGGACACTGAACTTTTCTCTGTGACCTTGCCAGCAAAGCCGTCTGTTTTTTCCGTGCTGTTCACATTTTTGGTATTTTTCGTTGTTGCCACATTGTTGTGATAATAATTCTGACCTACTCCACTAATGCTCATTTCTCAATATCCTCCATTTTGATAGATTTTTTATTTCGCTGATAGCGCAAACTCAATTTATTTAGTTTTCACTTCCCCCTGCTGTAACATGACTGTCACATGGAAAACCTCCCCTTTCACCTTTATATTCACCCTTCCAAAATACCTCTCAGCTATGTCCCGTACATTTTCAAGGCCAATCCCATGTTCCGTGACGATATCCGGCAGAATACTCTGTTTTGTTGTAATCGGGAGTGAACCGTTCTTCTTCACAGGAACAACCCCATCAAAGCTGTTTTCCACGTCAAGCAACAGGAACTGCTTCTTCCGCTTTAAAGAAAGACGAATAAAGCCTTTCCCCACTTCCAGTTTTTCACAGGCTTCTATGGCATTGTCCAGAAGGTTGTTCAGTATGATTCCCATATCAAACACAGGGATTTCCCCTCCATACTGAAAATCTGAATCAAACCGGATTCCCGCTTTCTCCGCCCTGCGGCATTTATCGTTGATGATGACATCCGTGACCGCATTACCTGTCACATACTTATATTCCAGCTCCTGCATGGTCTCATCCATCCGCCGTACATAGTCCTCTATCTCCCCATATTCCCCGGCTCCTGCCAGCCCTTTGATGTTCGCCATATGGTTCTTCATCTCATGGCGCACTTTGCGGATGCTTCCATAAAAATTCTCCGCTTCCTCCAGTCGCTTTTTCATGGCCTTGACCTGCTGTTCCTCCACGAAATGTTTCTGCCTTTCGGAAAGCAGGACGCGGTACCTCTGCCAAAAATAAATCAGCGCGGCTTCTCCCATAAATATAAGAACTGCAATCAGCGGCATCTTCCATAACAAATCTGGTTTCTCATCAAACAGAATGAAAAAACTGTCATCTATCTTTACAGTACTCAGCTCAATGATAATTTTTGTAGTCATACTCCCCACAAAATTAAGTACAGAAAGCAGAATAATGTCCTGCCATGCCATTACGGCTTCCCCTTTTATGAGCCTGTGAAAAATAACGGTCATTGTCACAAATAATGCGGTATAAAAGAAAGCGAATACAGTCTGCCCAACTGCCATACAGTGGTACACCTGCTGCATATAGTTTTCCTGTAATGCATCAAGTTCTTTCATCATCACATTTGTTACTTCCACATAGATACTGTTTGCAATCAAAAAACTCAGGCTATGGAGATTATAAAATGCAAGCATTACAAAAACCGCTTTGCCAATATTTTTTTTATAATGTGCTACGCTATATCCCAATACAGCAAAAGCCGATATAGCATACCTTACCCAAGCAGTACATGGCAGAAACCCTATCCCTACATTTACAAGAATAAACAGAACTGCGGCAATGCCATCCTTTTTTCCTTTTTTCACGCTGAAAACTGATGTCCATAAAACAAGGAACATTATGGCTTGTATGATGATCTTCCATATATCCAAGATGCTATTCACTATTTCAAACGCTGACTGGCTCATAGGCTTTCCTCCGAAATGTAATCCATGTATGCCTGCACAAAGCCGTCATACTTATACCTTGAAAGCAGCAGCTTATCTCCATTCGCCATCCTTACCTCCGTCCTGTCATACCCCTCCACATGGAAAAGGTTGATAAGATATCCCCGGTGGATGCGGTAAAACTGTCCTGCCAGTTCCTCCTCCAAGTCCCCGATCTTCGCATAATATTCTATATTTCCGCTTTTCAGGTACAGGACGATATTGTGATTCCGGCTTTCAATGTAATAAATGTCATTGAGCGGTATGGCCTTTCCCTCGCCGCCATACTGGACCACAAGTTTTTTCTTCCGCTGCTCTGCCTCCGATACGATCTGCCCCACCGCCCGGCAAAACACCTCTGCAAATTTCTGTTCGTCCACGGGCTTTACCAGATACTGGAACGCCCCTACGTCAAAGGCATCATAAACGTATTTTTCATATCCTGTAACAAAAATGATGATGGGCTGTTTCTGCGCCTCCATGCCCCGGATATGCCTTGCCAGCCCCATGCCGTCCATGCCTGTGCCGGAGCCGCCCATCTCTATATCCAGAAATATTAGGTCATGCTCTTTACCATCTGATAAGTACGCATCAGTAGAGGCATATTCCGTAATACTGCATTCCCTGCCCTGCTTTTTAATAAGTGATACAAGATAAGACCTTATGTTTTTTTCATCATCACACACCGCAACTTTTACCGTATCTGCCACCTCCAGTCTTCAACTAACTTATCGGAAAAAGAAGGACGATTTCTAACGTCTACTTCGTGAATGGTTAATCTGGCTACGTGAATCGCAGATTTTACTATTTTTGATAATATAGTCTGCCTATCCCGCCACTTGCATATTACCTCTAAGTTCCCAACTTTCCAAGTAATTTCCGTTATCATGCCGCCCGGCCTGCCTGGCAGAAAGGCAACGTCTTCGCCTTATGCTGACAGACCGCCGCATATGGTAGTGAGCCATAGTGCGGCGGTCTTGCATAGTTTCCTATCCTGATTTAATAAACAATTCCAAATCACAGGCTCCATTTTTACATCTTGTACCCATTACTCATCAAACTCAGCCAACGACAAAATGAAATTTATATCTTCATCTGATACAGTAACATAAAATGTCAAAAACTCTTCGGGAACATATCCCTCCTTTATTGTTTCCGGGGCAATCTGTTCTTTTATGATATTTGAATCTTCATATACCGTCAGTTCCATCAATTTTTCTAAACTTCCATCATTATAGGCCGCCACTGATGTCTTGTATAAAACAATTGTGCATAATACGTTAAGATCTTCCATTTTACTCTCCAGCGCGTCCATCTCCGCATCTGTATCAGACGGAATGTCCGTATAATTTAAATCATTAAACTGGCTGAGAATTTTCTCATCCAAAATAGTATCTATCAAATGCCCATCACTTGAATATATTTCTATCTGTGAAAGCCCCTGTAAATCTTTTCCTCTGTCACTCTGGTCTACACCACAGCCAGCCAAGCCCATGGCGGTCAGAATACCCATCAGTATAAATAAAATTATATTCTTCATTTAGATTCCCTCTTTTCTATCAGAAGTTTACAGATAGTTACCAGTAATACACAAAACAGGAATATGATTGGAAAAACCGGGCTCCACGCATTTGTGACAAGCCCTATCACCACTGCCAGAACTGTTACAGGCAAAGCTACATAAACCCATGCAAACTTACCGTGTGAATTTTTCTTATGAATATACTCTGTATTCTGTGCAATGATATTTTCCGCATGGATTGACATACTCGCCATGATCAATAGCATAACTGCCGCAGCATCTGTCAGCCAATCCAAGGCATTGCATACTTCACTTCCCACGATATCTTTTGCCATAAATATAAATTCTGATCCAAAGAAGAACAGCAAAACGCTTAATACAATCATACCTGCATATCTTTTCCGGTTCCGGCCGCTCTCCTCACGAAAAGACTTTATGATTGCCTCATCAAACAGCAATGAATTTGAGCAGATTTCCTGATAATTCTTCGGCTGAAAAAAAGTCCATACCAATATGGCTATACCTATTGCCATAGTTCCCCAATATAGTGGGAGCAGAAGCTGCCTGTAATCGGAAAAACTGCCAAAAATATCAGAACTAATAATCAGCCCCACCCCAATAGCAATGTTCTTTGCACGATGCCGCTTATAGGAAAGAAACCCATCAATCATCTCCCGGCTTACATAATAGCCACCGCTTTGGTTATTCTCATCCGGACTTTCACTTTTCAGCAGATAATCCAATGTCACACCAAACATATTGCTGATTTGCAATAATTTATCAATCTCCGGTATTCCCCTGTCGCTTTCCCATTTGCTTACAGCCTGACGTGACACATCCAGCAGTCCTGCCATCTCCTCCTGAGAATATCCTTTCTCTTTGCGGATAGCCTTCAATTTCTCTCCAAAAGTCATTTTTAACAACCTCTCTTTCTGTTTTTCTGTTTGGATTATAAAATCAAAGCTGTCTAAATGCCACCACCTTAGCGTGCCATCCTGTCAATTTAGCGTGTCATTCCCTGATTTTACGCCTTGATTCCGTTTTAGACAGAAAGCAGATACTAAATCATCATTCCATCTCCTTAAACGTGCCATCCATTCCTCCCACAAGGCTCCACTGGCGCTGCATATAGGATTTCAGATTTTCCATGCTTTGCTGATATGCTTCACAAGCTATTTGGGGATTATCAAAATGTTCCATAATCGCACAGGCGGCACAATACCCGCTTTGAATGTACCACCCTTAAGAAAAAATTGGCTCCAAATCAAAACAGCTTATGTGGTAATACTATCTATACTTAATTATCATAATTTACATCATATTTTGAAATAAATCCTTCTTGCTCTTTTGGGATTTCATTTTCAATATAATCCATATACATTTCTTTCTGACTTTCATCTCTATATTCTATATCACCAAAAAACTCCTCTAAAATCAACTCCCCATCAGACTGTCCAAAAGCCATAAATATATATGTCTTTCCCTCCTGTGGGATATCTCTTGTATTCTCAATACGGTCTGAGCGAGGGTATAATAATGTACCATTACTTAAATACCCTCCATGCCGATAACATTCTATATTCTTAGTTAATTCACCTTTCAAATTTTCTTCAACTGTAATTGCATATCGGCTATAAGTATCCATGTTGTTCGAGGTGTTGTAATCCACTGCATTGTCAAGAACTTCATCAACAGTTCCAATAAAAATATAATCTACTTGCCCCACCGTCTCATACATATTTGTTTCGTCATATACCATCGTGAGGTGATAACATTCCATTTCTCCATTCCACTCAATAACCTTTTGACTAGAGCAAGCTGACAAAAAAAGAATACAGATAAGCATAAGGGCGATTTTCATTTTTATTTTCATATTTTTCCTCCATATTTCACATAAAATGATATTAGGAACATTATACCATAGAAATTTTTCTTTTTTGTCCGATGGCACAAAATGACTATTTTTCGGGAATGCAAAGCACAAAAGGACTACGCAAGCAGCCCTTTTCCATTATTTCATTCTGTGTTTATCATTTTTCTGTACACTATCACGAAAACTGCTTATACAATCACGGAAACCATTATATTATCACGAAAACTTATCGGCAGTTTTCCGTGTTTGTATCCGAGTTTCTGTGATAATATCCGACTTTTGCCTACGAGTATAAACTATCAGGCAAAAGAGCCCCAGAACAGAAGTTCACCCACTCCCAAATGTAAAAAACCACTTAAAAGCACACAAAAATAATGTAACTTTTAGACCTATGTAGTGCCAAGAATGCCGTATTTACGGGCTTTGTGGGGTTTCCGCAACCTTATCCACCAGAAGCTAAGACACCTTTGTATGCTAGAATTATTATTCCCAATTTATGTCAAACAACTTCATACTACTGCTTTCCGTCTTTAAGTTGCTCCAGTATATCCTTTAATTTCTGTGGTATTGGCAAACCCAGTGTTGCTACATTTTCCATAATTATAATCCCTTCATTAGAAAGATAAAAGAGAATGACTACTGTACGAACCATATTTCCATTCTGAATAATCAGTGCATCAATCACATTCCCCACTGCCACTAAGAAAAAGATAGATACTTTCTTTGCTATCCCACAGAAACCAATCTCATTGGATATTTTTTTATTCAAAATTGAAATCAGTATTTGAGTCATATACTCCACTACCATAAATAAAAGCAAAGCAGACAATAAACCATCCCACCCTCCAAGCACAACTTCAACTATACCTCTTTCCACTACAAACAATATCCGCTGTTCCATAAATAAAAACATTTTCATTCTCGTATCCCCACTTCTCTTTATTATTTTTGCTGTATTGCTTATCATGATGAATTGTATCCTCATGATGGTATTATTGTATCAAGACTCTCTACTTGAGTCGTTACTATTTGAATCAACATTCGAAATTTAGAGTTGCTTCATTAAGCACCTCTGTACAAGTCTTATAAATACTGCTTTTGCAGATAATAAAGTATTTGAAATTCTGAAAATTAAATATAAAAAACCACCATGCTACCATAAGCAGTCATGATGGTCTATATTATCTCAGAGAGTTCTTCCTGATAGCCCCTATACATCGCTATTACACTTCTGGCAAAACTCTGCCTTGCCGTCGGACTCAATTTGGTGAGATTAATATTCAACGCCTGCATCCAATCCAGTTCAGGTTCGCTGACCACTTTACCAAGCGACGGTCCCACCTTATCTTTCAAAAGATCTACTAAATCAACATCCAAAGCATCTGCCACCCGCATCAATGTCTCCAGCGATGGCTTTTGTGCTCCATTTTCGTAACGGGAGATTGCGGATTTGCCGCTTCCAACACGATTAGCCAATTCTGTCTGTGAAATACCTGTCGCATTCCTAGCCATGCGAATATTGCTTCCGATTGCTCTATACTTTTCGCTGTAATCGTTTGCAAAACTATCCATCCGCTTTCTCTCTCCTTTCTTTCGTATTTTCTATTCCCTATGCTTACACAAATGTAAACGTTTATAATCATTTTACATTTCCTCTTAATCTACATTTCTCAATCTACTAATACTCTACCACAAAAAAAGTCAACGAGGTTTTCATCATGCTATCCAATTTATTCTGACAATATCCAATTTGTTCTGATAATATCCAATCTGTTATAGCAATATTCAACATCTTCTCTCCTTTTAATCACCACGTTCCGTGAACATCTTGAATACTTTATTTTATCAACAGAATATTCTGTTGATTTCAACAAATTATTTACATTTGTATTTTAATAGTGTATAGTAAATGATGAATAGATGTATATATGTATTCAATTTTTAATAATAGATTTTGTTTTGAAAGGTGGTGGTTGCATTGCAGCAAAATACTCAAAATTTCATGCTAAATTTTGCGACTCTGTTCCAATGCTCCATCAAACCGCTCAAATCTAAAAACCAAAGAGAAGCCGTGAATGCTTTGTTAATTGAACCAGGGGCAGAAAACATCTCAGATGCCGCTAGTTCCAATTACACGACTGGAAAGCGCGTTGTTCCCGATGACTATCGTAGCACTCTTGCCGCCCTCTCAGATGAGGAACTTACTGAACGCCTTACCTATATTGGCATCTTAGAATACGATAGAATGTGCGTGGCTCTCCGACGTCTTGTGGAATGCGCTAGAATTCCCTCTAGTCAACGCAAACGTTTGATTGATACCTACCAAAATTCTGGACAAATAGAGTTCATTAAAAGCACTGTTCGGGCTGCTGCTGATTGCAAAGAAATTGTGCAACTGACCAATAGCGATATCAATCACCTTGCAGAATTTGCCAATGTGGAATCCTCCGCAGAGCCGATGAATAACAAACCCACACCAGATATTGAAGCAGAAGCAACCATAAGCAATCCTACCAGATACCCTCTATTCACACAAAAGTTCGAGGATAAATACAACCACAACTGGATTTCCGAGTATACTCCTCAAAATACAGATATAGAAGATCTCCGAAGTAGGGATTTCTTTGGCTCGACCGTTGTCTCAAGTCAGCAAGATCTCAATATGCCCTATGACTTTCCCAAACTCCTTTGCTTTCTGACACCTATGGTAAAAGGTAATCCAATAGATGAATTCACAGTTGAGGAGTTTATGGATTGTATGAGCATTAGCATCATTAATAATAAAGTTACAAATGGAAGCATAGAATGTCTGAAACTCGCTGGTCCTGCGAAAGGCGTGGTTAAATTCATCTCAAGGCTTAATCTGTCAGAAGTATCTGATGTTGCCTTTCTTATGGCTGGAAAGATCACTAATCGGGATGCTAAGGATATAGAAAATGCCATCCGAACTGCATCTAACAAGAACGTGAACTGTATCCATTCCATGTGGTACGATGAAGAAATACCTGAGATTGAGCTGACACTTATAACGCATCTATGCCCAGGGAAAGCCAAGCAACAATCCACTTATGAGATTGACGAGGATGGAGTAAAGATACCAAAACAGGATAAGGAATAAAGATTATTTCTCATAAGAATTTAAATCCGGATAATTAGAAAGAGAAGAATTGATCTCATCATACTATTATATTTTTGAATTTAAATGGATCATAAAACCCGAACCACAAAACGATTGAAAAAATATACGAATCAAATCAGAAAGAATATACAAACATCTTTATAGAATATTTTTTATTTGACGGCTTTATGATTCAAAAATAAGATACAGCACCACTAGGAGAAGTCGGGGATACCTTGCGCTTTCCGTATAATTACTTTCCCCATGCAGGCTGATTTCCACAAAACCATCCTTTTCCGTGAAGGAAAGTGCCGCCACACCATCCCTGACCTCTGCGCCACTCACCTTTGCCTTTTTAGCAAGCCACCCGTCAAAATGGCTGCGCCATACATTCAGCCCCTCTTGCTCAAAACGGTATTCTTTCCCCACGTCATTTGTGAAGATCATTCCCCTGTTCTCTGTCGGAGTACACATGGCAGACTCCGGCACATCCTCCCCGAAATAAGTCTTTACAAGTTTCATTGATTTCTTTATCAGAACGCCCGAACAGGACTTATACCTTGGCATTTTGAATTTCTCCACCAGAAGAACCTTATAGCCCTTTTCCACTAAGACCTTAGATGCCGTACATCCTGCAAGCCCAGCACCGACCACTACCACATCATACATCTCCTTTCCATTCTCTCTGTTGTTTCCTATTACTTCTACAGAAATCTGTTCCTGCTAAAGTAAAAATCCCCATTGATTGTACCACAGAAAATTTCTTGTATTTATCGGATGGCACGAAACGGCTATTTTCTAGGAATGAAAAGCATAAAACGACCAAAAAGAGCCTGCACAGCTCCTTATCATTTTCCCATATTCTTTTTATTACTTTACTCATATATCATTTGGCGAAACCCTATACATTTCAGCAAAACTATACCTTTCAGCAAAACCCCTGACTTTTGCCAAATAGTGTGCTTTTATCCCCAATCGCAATGCTGTCAGCCCTATCCCCAAACCACAATAAAAGAGGCCCACCAGTCAATCCGGTGAACCCCTTTATACTCAAAATCCTTAGCTGAAAGCCCTGCTTTCAGCTTTTTTAAGCCATTTTTACAAACTTTTGCTAAGACTGCCATGCAGCCTCCACTGCGCTCCGCTCCGTGTCGGTCACAGGCTTCGCCTACATACGCAGATTGAGTCGTGCAATACAGTGTCTTGCCGCTACGCGCCAATCCACATGCGTTGCACTTTCATAAACATTAAAAGAAGCCCGGCTTCATGCAAGCATAAGCCGGACTCCTTATTAATGTTTACTCAATCTGCTTATCTCATTTATTCTGAATTGCCGCCTGTGCCGCCGCCAATCTCGCAATCGGTACTCTAAACGGTGAGCAGGAAACATAGGTAAGACCTACCTTGTGGCAGAACTCAACGGAAGACGGATCTCCGCCGTGCTCGCCGCAGATACCAAGCTTGATGTTCGGTCTGGTTGAACGTCCTTTTTCTGCCGCCATCTGAACAAGCTGTCCTACCCCCTTCTGATCGAGTCTTGCGAACGGATCAGACTCGTAAATCTTATTCTTGTAGTAGTCGCCTAAGAACTTGCCCGCATCGTCACGGGAGAAGCCGAAGGTCATCTGGGTCAGATCGTTCGTACCGAAGGAGAAGAACTCAGCCTCTTCTGCGATCTCATTAGCAAGCAGTGCGGCTCTCGGAATCTCAATCATGGTTCCGATATGATACTGAATATCGGAATTTTTCTCTTTCTTCACCTGTTCCGCTACTTCCACTACCACATCTTTGACAAATTTCAGCTCTTTCTTCTCGCCTACGAGCGGAATCATAATCTCAGGTACGATATCGTAGCCTTTCTCATTCTTCACTTCGATAGCTGCTTCCATAACAGCTCTTGTCTGCATCTTGGCGATTTCAGGGTATGTAACCGCGAGACGACATCCTCTGTGTCCCATCATCGGGTTGAACTCATGCAGGGAATCGCAGATTTCCTGTACTTCCTCAGCCGTCATCATCATCTCTACAGCCAGATCATCGATATCATCCTTCTCAGTAGGTACGAACTCGTGAAGCGGCGGGTCTAAGAAACGGATTGTAACCGGTCTTCCCTCCATTACTTCATAGAGTGCCTTGAAGTCGCCCTTCTGGAACGGAATCAACGCATTTAACGCTTTCTCTCTCTGCTCTAAGGTTCTCGCCAGGATCATCTGACGAATCTTCGGAATTCTGTCAGGATCGAAGAACATATGCTCGGTACGGCAAAGGCCGATTCCCTCTGCGCCGTATTTAACAGCGTTCGCCGCATCTGCCGGCGTATCCGCATTGGTGCGCACCTGTAAAGTACGGTACTGGTCTGCCCATGCCATGATACGTCCGAAGTTGCCGCTTACGGTAGCCTCTACCGTCTTAATGTCACCTTTATAAATCTTACCGGTGGAGCCGTCTAAGGAAATATAATCTCCCTCGTGGAATACTTCGCCGCCTAACTCGAATACTTTATCTTCCTCATTGATCGCGATCTCACCGCAGCCGGATACACATGCCGTACCCATACCACGGGCTACTACTGCCGCATGGGAGGTCATACCGCCGCGGACTGTCAGAATACCTTCTGCCGCATGCATACCTTCGATATCCTCCGGCGACGTCTCGAGACGTACCAGTACGACTCTCTCGCCCTTCTCATGAGCGGCCTTTGCTTCCTCAGCGGTAAAGTATACCTTACCTGCCGCCGCACCGGGAGATGCAGGAAGCGCCTGTCCGATCACCTGGCCTGCTTTCAGAGCGTCGGCATCAAAAGTAGGATGCAGAAGCTGATCCAGGGACTTCGCCTCGATACGAAGTACAGCCTCTTCGGGTGTAATCTTGCCTTCATCTACCAGATCGCAGGCGATCTGCAGAGCCGCCGGAGCAGTTCTCTTACCATTACGGGTCTGTAAGAAGAACAGCTTGCCTTCCTCAATCGTAAACTCCATATCCTGCATATCACGATAGTGATTCTCTAACTTATTGGCGATCTCCATGAACTGCTTATAGCACTCCGGAAGATCCTCTTCCAGCTTGGTGATCGGCTGAGGTGTTCTGATGCCTGCTACCACGTCCTCGCCCTGTGCATTAATCAGGTACTCGCCATAGATGCCCTTTGCGCCGGTAGAAGGATTTCTGGTGAACGCAACGCCCGTGCCGGAGGTTTCTCCCATATTACCAAATACCATCGCCTGTACATTAACGGCGGTACCCCAGTCTCCGGGGATGTCGTTCATACGGCGGTATACGATAGCTCTCTCGTTATCCCAGGAACGGAATACGGCTTTGACAGCCTCCATCAACTGTACCCTGGGATCCTGCGGGAATTCTTCTCCCTTATTTTCCTTATAAATATTCTTAAATCTGACAATGATTTCTTTCAGGTCTTCTGCGGTTAAGTCTGTATCGAATTTAACGCCTTTGCCCTCTTTGATCTCATCCAATATCCTCTCAAAATAGGATTTGGGAATTTCCATAACAACGTCGGAGAACATCTGGATAAATCTGCGGTAAGAATCATAAGCAAATCTCGGATTACCTGTCTTCTCAGCAAATCCCTCTACCGCCACGTCTGTCAGACCCAGATTTAAGATGGTATCCATCATACCGGGCATAGAAGCTCTCGCGCCGGAACGAACCGACACCAGAAGCGGATTCTTCGTATCACCGAATTTCTTACCCTGCTTCTCTTCCAGATTAGCCAGCGCATCAAAAATCTGTCCCTGAATTTCCTCCGAAATCTGTCTGCCATTGTTGTAATAATCGGTACAGGCCTCCGTAGTCACGGTAAAGCCCTGTGGAATCGGCAGTCCAAGATTCGTCATCTCCGCCAGATTTGCTCCCTTTCCACCAAGGAGATTCCTCATGTCGGCATTGCCTTCTTCAAATAAGTACACCCATTTTGACATAGTTTCCCTTTTTCCTTCCTTTCTACTTTCATCCGTTGCCGGACCTTGCTCGTAAGCAGTACTATAAAACGCCATAACTGGTACTTTATGGCATTTTACATGCACATTACTGTGTGCCTTTTTAACATTTTATCATAAGTTCGGGAATTTAGCACTGATTTTTTCAGAAAAATTACTAAAAAATTTATTTGATTTCATCTTTTTTTAGCCATAATTCATCACTTTTCATTGACAGGGCGGAAACTATCGAAAATAAAGACGTCGAAATCCCCCCGCATGGCCTCCAGATCCTTCTGACTCTGGATGGTCCAGGCCGCTGCCGGACACCTGTAGAGTTTCTTACAGATTCTTCTTCCGGGCTCTTTATAGAATTTATGATTATAGGCAATAAAATCCGGTTTGGTCAGGAAATTGAGCAGTAAATGCGTCATAAAGAAATACATTACATGGGTATATCCCCCGTCCTTGCGGAAATTAGAGGATAACTGCCCCCTCACCACGCTGCCGTGATGGAAACGGAACCACCAGAGCACCAGAGGATTGAAGGACTCGATGCAGTATGCGCCCCGGTAGGCACGCAGAAGCGCGTCGATCTTCTCACAGGAAGGCGCAACCTTCACCGATTCCGATTTGATCTCCACAATAAGCGGCACTCTGCCCCTTACCATAGCAAGCAGCTCCGCGAAGCTGGGTATCCGCTCCCCGGAATCGCAAAGGGTAAACTGCTGCAATTCTTCATAAGTATAATCCTCAACGCACCCGGGTACGCCGCAGATACGTTCCAGCTTAAAGTCATGGAAAATCACCGGTATGCCGTCCTTCGACACATGCACATCCAGTTCCATGCCAAAGCCTGCCTCCACCGCCTTAAGAAAGGCCGCCATGGAATTCTCCGGCGCCTCTGACGCGTTATCATGCAGGCCTCTGTGGGCAAAATACACCTGACGAAACAGTCCCGTATCCGGGCAGCCGATCACACGCGGCATGATCGCCAGCATATACAGCGCCGCCAAGCTCATGACAACAACTATTGTGATAATGATTCCATACAATACTGTACCTGATACCATCTTGATCCTCATCCTTTTGTAATCCGCTTTCCTACTTATGCATTATAGTACGACAGCCTGAAACTGCAAGTGTTTTTTCCGCCCGGCATTTGCGCCCGGCATTCGCATTCCGAGCCCTGTTCTCCACTCCTTTCCCGCCCCGCTTAGATTTTTCATTGAAAAAAGACCGGCTTTGTGTATAATAGTAACAGTAATTGTAAATACACATTTAATTAGGAAAACAAAGCGAATCAGAAAATCCATCGATATGCCGGTTTTCTGAAATGGAGGAATAACATGATTCAGGCAAATAATGTAACATTACGCGTAGGAAAAAAGGCGCTGTTCGAAGATGTTAATATCAAATTCACGGAAGGAAACTGCTATGGCTTGATCGGCGCAAACGGCGCCGGAAAATCCACTTTCTTAAAAATACTTTCAGGCGCATTGGAAACCACAAACGGCGACGTTACCATCACGCCCGGTCAGCGTCTTTCCGTCCTGGAACAGGATCACTTCAAATACGATGCCTATCCTGTGATGGACACCGTAATCATGGGAAACGAGCGTCTCTATCAGATTATGAAGGAGAAGGACGCCATCTATGCAAAGGAAGATTTCACCGATGAAGACGGTATCCGCGCCAGCGAACTGGAAGCGGAATTTGCAGAGATGGACGGCTGGGACGCTGAATCCAACGCCGCCATGCTCTTAAACGGTCTGGGCGTCGACACGGAGCTTCATTACACGATGATGGGCGATCTGAATGGTAATGAGAAGGTGAAGGTACTGCTTGCCAAAGCGCTGTTCGGCAACCCGGATATTCTGCTTCTGGACGAGCCTACCAACCATCTGGATCTGGACGCCATCGCATGGCTTGAGGATTTTCTCATTGATTTTGAAAACACGGTCATCGTGGTATCTCATGACCGCTATTTCTTAAATAAAGTATGCACTCACATTGCGGATATCGACTACGGTAAGATTCAGCTTTTTGCCGGCAACTACGACTTCTGGTACGAATCCAGTCAGTTGATTATCAAGCAGCGCAAGGAAGCCAACAAGAAGAAAGAGGAACAGATCAAGGAGCTGCAGGAGTTCATCTCCCGTTTCTCCGCCAATGCAAGCAAATCCAAGCAGGCCACTTCCAGGAAGCGCGCCCTTGAGAAAATCGAGTTGGACGACATCCGTCCTTCCAGCCGTAAATATCCCTACATCGACTTCCGCCCGGAGCGCGAGATCGGTAATGAAGTGCTGACGGTGGAAGGTATCAGTAAGACCATAGGCGGCGTGAAAGTATTGGATAATATTTCCTTTATTGTAGGACATGATGATAAGATCGCTTTCGTCGGCGGCAACGAACTTGCCAAAACGACACTGTTCAAGATTCTGACCGGCGAACTGGAACCGGATGAAGGCACTTATAAATGGGGCGTTACCACCTCCCAGGCCTACTTCCCCAAGGACAATACCGCGGAATTTGACAACGATTACACGATTACCGAATGGCTGATGGGCTACTCTCCTGTCAAGGACGTCACCTATGTGCGCGGCTTCCTCGGACGTATGCTTTTCGCCGGAGAAGACGGCGTGAAGAAAGTAAAGGTATTGTCCGGCGGCGAGAAGGTAAGATGCCTTCTTTCCAAAATGATGATCAGCGGCGCCAACTGTCTGCTTTTCGACGAACCGACCAACCACCTGGACATGGAATCTATCACGGCGCTCAACGAGGGCATGAAGAAGTTCAAAGGTGTGGAACTGTTCTCCTGCCACGATCATCAGGTCGTACAGACAACTGCCAACCGTATCATGGAGATTCTGCCAAACGGCAGCCTGATCGATAAGATTACCACCTATGACGAGTATCTTGCAAGCGATGAAATGGCAAGAAAACGTACTGTCTACACAAGCACCGCCAAAGAAGAGGACGAGGATTAAAGCATTGGGAACCGGAAGGGAAGGCAAGCATTATGAGAGCAGTTGACCTGCACACCCATACAAACAAATCGGACGGCAGCTTCACCCCCACTGAACTGGTGGATTATGCCGTCGCAAAAGGACTTGCAGCCGTCGCCATCACCGATCACGACACCACGGAGGGCTTAGAGGAAGCGCTCTCTTACGCCGCCAGTCTGCTGAAGCAGAACAAGCCTTCCGTAGAAGTTATTCCCGGCATCGAATTTTCTACCGAATACGAGGGTAAGGATGTGCATATCGTCGGTCTGTATATCTCTTACAACGCGCCCGCCTTTCAGGCACAGCTCAAGGCGTTCGTAGCTTCCCGCATCAACCGCAATATCAAGATGTGCGCCAGACTGCGGGAAGCAGGCATCGATATTACCTTCGATAAACTGCAGGCGGCCAATCCTGACGCCGTCATTACCAGAGCGCATTACGCCGCCTATCTTGAGACACATGGTTATGTGAAGAGCAGACAGGAGGCGTTTGACCGGTATCTGGGCGATCACACCCGATATTTTATTCCCAGAGAGAAAGTAACCCCCACACAGGCAATACAGCTTATCTTAGAAGCCGGCGGCATTCCGATTCTGGCGCATCCGCCGCTCTATCATATGGGCAAAGAAAGACTTAACACATTAACCGCTCTCTTAAAAGAAGCCGGTTTAATGGGAATTGAGGCCTTCTACAGCACCTATACGAATCAGGACGAACGGGACATGCGCCGCCTGGCCGATCAATACGGGCTTCTGTTAAGCGGAGGCTCTGATTTCCACGGAAACAATAAGCCTGGTCTGGATCTGGCCGTCGGATACGGCAGATTATTCGTACCGGAAGAACTGTTGGAGCAGATCAAAGCGGCGCGGACAGCCTGCGCCGACCAAAAACCAAAGGGAGTTTAAGACGATGAAATTACTATTCACTGATTTAGACGGAACACTCTTGAATAATGACAGCCGGGTTTCCTCCGGCACCAAGGATTTTCTGGACGAGTTCTTAGCCGCAGGCAACAAGCTCATCCTCAACTCCGGCCGTCCCCTTGGAAGCGTGCTGGAAGTAAAGAATGACGCCGGACTAAACCACCCCGGCATTCTCCTGATTTGCAGCAACGGCACATTGGTCTATGACTGTGACAGCCGCCGCCCCATTCTGGAGAAAAGGCTGCCTCTTAAATACATCCCCTATTTACAGGAGCAGGCCCGGAAATATGATCTGCACATTCAGACTTACCGTGACGACGCGGTCATTTCCCCCGCGGACGATGAAGAGATCCGTTTCTACCGCAGGCGCATTCACCTGCCTCTCATCATCTCTCCCGACTTGGCGGACGCCCTTGATAAACCTCCCTTTAAGATGCTTGCCATCAGCTTACATGATTTTGATAAGCTGGAGGCTTTCCGCAAGGGCATCTCCGACTGGGCGGAGCACAAGATTCAGAGCATCTATTCCAATGATATCTATCTGGAGCTTTTTGACTGGAACGCCGGCAAAGGAAACGCCGTACGTTTCGTCTGCGACTACTTCGGCGTGCCCCTGACAGATTCCTATGCGGCAGGAGACGCTGACAACGATATCTCCATGCTGGAAGCAGCCGGAACAGGCATCGCCATGGCTAACGCCACAGACAAAGTAAAGAAGTCCGCCGATGTCATCACCGATCTGGACAATGACAGGGACGGACTCGCCGATATGATGCGTAAGCTGCTCACCGCAGGCTTTTAATATTCCTCTTTTATGCAAAGCAGATGTCTCTCACATAGGATTCTCTTTTATGCAAAGCAGATGCCTTTTGCAGAGGTTCCGCTTTTATGAATAACAGATGTTTCTTTCAGGAGGTTCTTGGTTTACATAAATCAAGAACCTTTTACGCTTCCACGATCAGATACCTTCCATCTCCGATCTCAAATACCTCGTCCGCTTCCAATATGCCCGCTTCGTCGGCTCCTTCCATATCAACGCCCTCTTCCTCAAAGAACTCCCACACTTCTCTGACGGAATTTACAACCACCGCCATGCATTCTTCCAGGAAATTCTCCGCTTCCTTCAGCGTTTCCGCCACCGGCTCAGGATATAACTGCAATTGTTTATCCAGAAAACACTGTAATACGATAGTATCAAACATCTCTCATACCTCCTGTTCCATTTTCTGTTGACTTATCATTTGCCGTATCACATGATACACACCCTTGTCCTGATAGGACGGACAGACATGCTTCGCCTGTGCTTTTACGCTGTCTCTGGCATTTTCCACCGCGTAGCTTTCGCCTGCCGCCATTAACAGCCCAATGTCGTTGTCATTATCGCCAAACGCCATCGTCTCTTCCGCTCCTACGCCGATATACTTCTGGATTACCTTCAGCGCGTTTCCCTTATCCACAGAAGAATCCATGAAATCCACCCATTCTTCACCCGCCATGCAGATCTTTACTTTATCCTGCCACTGAGGAATGAGAATATTCTCGCCCAGATCGCGGATACTTCCCTCGCGGTAGATGGCTATCTTCATAATATCCGTTCCTTCCATCAGAACATCCTTTACGATACGGTATTTATTATGATATCCCTGCGCAAAAAATTCCAGAAATCTCTGATTGTCCGTCTCCAGCAGACTTCCTTCCGCGGAAGATACCACCACGTCGCAGTCGTCGTAATACGTACGAAGCTGCGCCATAATCTGCTCCACATAGTCTCTCCTCATCTTACGCACCAGAATATCCTGCTCCCCATACCGCACATGGGCTCCGTTCTCCGCCAGATAAATGATTCTGTCAGAAACCTTCTCAAACATATGCCTTATACTGTAGTACTTCCGCCCGCTTGCCACACAGAAGTAATTGCCTCTGTCTGTCCACTCACGGATCAGTTCAAGCATCTCCGGGTATATCTCCGAAGTCGATTCCTTCACCAGAGTACCATCTATGTCTGTCGCTATCAATTTTATCATAATGAATGTTATTCTCCTGTTTTGCTAAAATCGTCTCTAAATCAGTCCCCGTTTCTTTAACTCCTGATATACTCTTCCCACAGGCAGACCAACTACATTATTATAGTCGCCGCAGATTCCCTGTATATAGGCGGCGCACAACCCCTGAATAGCATATGCGCCCGCCTTATCCATAGGCTCGCCGCTGTCCACGTAGCGCTTGATCTCTTCCTCCGTCATAGAATACATCGTTACATCGGTACATTCACTGAACGTCGCATACATAGCGGACATATCTTTATGCTTCCAGGCAAGCGTCACGCCCGTATACACCTGATGGCTGCCGCCCTGCAGCCCATGCAGCATTCACGCCACGTCCTCTTTGTTCTCCGGTTTGCCTAATATCTCGCCCCAGCAGGACACGACGGTATCCGCGCCGATCACCACGAAATCTTCTTTTCCTTCCTTCGTCAGCCTCCCGCACACATCAACCGCTTTCTGGTAAGACAGTTCTTCCACTGCTTCGCCGGGATCCGTCTTCGTAATCTGCTCTTCCACCAGACTCGGCATCGTCTTAAAGGAAAGCCCCACCTGCTTGAGCAGTTCCTTCCTTCTGGGAGACGCCGACGCCAAATATATCTTCATATTTTTATCCTTCTTCTTTTTAATATCTTTCCAATATCTTTCCGCCACTGCTGTGAGAATAATGCCTGCTTACGCCACTCATCCGTGCGAAACTTTTCACACTACGTGTGATGCGTTTTCGGAATAAAGACTCTCTTACTGCCTATGTCCGCCTCCGCCTTTGCGGCTGCCTTTGCTTCCACGCAGAACGTAAGCTGCGCATTGAAGATTTCCTTGCCCCGTTTATCTATCTTCTCATAACTGCCGTCTGGCTGTAAGATGGAGGCTTTCACCGTATCCTTAAGCTGGCATTCCAGAATGTGCCATAATTTCTCCTGCAGCGCCGGCTTCTCCACCGGGAATAAGATCTCCACGCGGCGCTCCAGGTTACGCGGCATCCAGTCCGCGCTTGCGCAGTAATACTCCGGTTTGCCATCGTTCTCGAAATAGAAGATCCTGGCATGCTCCAGATAATTGCCAACGATAGAACGCACCGTAATGTTCTCGCTGACACCCGGTATCCCTACCTTCAGGCAGCAGATTCCACGGATGATCAGATCGATCTTTACCCCCGCCGCGCTCGCCTCATACAGCGCCATGATAATATTCTTGTCGCAAAGAGAATTCATCTTGGCAATGATGCGCGCCGGCCTGCCCTGCAGCGCATGTTCCTTCTCTCTGCCAATCAGGCTTAAGAACCTGTCTTTTAACCAAAGCGGCGCCAGAGATAGCCGGTTCCAGCTTCTTGGTTCCGAATAACCGGACAGCATATTAAATACCGCCGTAGCGTCCTCTCCGATCATCTCAGAGCAGGTAAAGAGCCCCACATCCGTATAAAGCTTCGCCGTGGAATCATTATAGTTGCCGGTTCCCAGATGCACATACCGGCGAATGCCGTTTTCTTCCTTCCTGACAACCAGCGTAATCTTACTGTGCGTCTTTAAGCCCACCAGTCCGTATATAACGTGACACCCGGCTTTCTCCAGCTTCTTCGCCCACACGATATTGTTTTCCTCGTCGAAACGCGCTTTCAGCTCCACCAGCACGGAGACCTGCTTACCGTTTTCCGCCGCCTGCTCCAGAGCTGCTATGATCGGCGAATTGCCGCTGACCCGGTACAGGGTCTGCTTGATCGCCAGCACGTCCGGATCCTTCGCCGCCTGTCTGATAAATCGCACCACCGGCTCGAAGGTCTGATAAGGATGGTGCATTAAGATATCGCCTTCCCGGATTTTCTCAAACACATCCGCGTCCTCCGGCAGTTCCGGCACCGGCTGCGGCTTTAGGTAGCTGTGCTCCTTCAGCGTATCAAGACCCTCCAAACCATACATTTTCATAAGGAAGGTCAGATCCAGCGGTCCGTTGATAGGGTAGATATCTTCCTTCTGAATGGCCAGCTCGTCCCTGATCAGCCTAAGGAGCCTGCTGTCAATGCCTTCTTCCACCTCCAGACGGATAACCTGCCCCCACTGACGTTTCTTAAGCTGTTTCTCGATTTCCTGCAGCAGATCTTCCGCTTCTTCTTCCTCGATCGACAAATCCGCATTGCGCATGATCCGGAACGGATAAGTACAGACGATATCATAGTTTAAGAACAGCTTATGAATATTCCGCTCGATCACTTCCTCTAAGAGAATGATCTTCGTCTCCTTTTCATCGGGAATCAGCACGATACGGGACAACACGCTGGGTACCTGAACCGTAGCGAATTCCAATTCCCCGTCCCCGTTCTTCTTCGTCACAAGCGCTCCCAGATTCAGGGATTTGTTCCGTATCAGCGGAAAAGGTCTGGAAGAATCTACCGCCATCGGCGTTAATACAGGATATACATTATCCGCAAAATAACGGTCCACATAAGCGGCATCCTCCTTATCCAGATCCTCGTGGTGCCGGATAATATGCAGTCCCTGCTCCAGAAGCAGCGGCGTCAGGGAACGGTTGTATGTGGTATACTGCTGCTCTACCAGCCTGTGTGTCTCTTCATTCACCGCAGACAACTGCTCCTCCGCAGTCATCCCCGCAATATCCTTCTTCTTATACCCCGCGTTTACCATATCCTTCAGAGAAGCCACCCGCACCATGAAGAACTCATCCAGATTAGACGCCGTAATGCTTAAGAATTTCAATCGCTCAAACAATGGAATCTGTTTATCCTTCGCCTCGCTTAAAACCCTCTTATTGAACAGCAGCCAACTGAGTTCTCTGTTGGTATAATATTCATTCTTTGAAAAATCCACCGTATTTGCCATATTCCATGCATTCTCCTTCTATGTTATCCCTTACCGCCGGCTTCATGCGCCCCGGCTCCGCGCACATGTCCGCGCCGCTTTACTGTTTGCTCTGCCTGCCCGCGCCGCTTTACTATCTTCTCTGCCTGCCCGCGCCGCTTTACTGTCTGCGCTGCCTGATCACAGGCTTTACGCTGTATACTTCCTCGAAGAACTCCGCCCGCTTCGTAAACAATCCCTTCTCCAGCGTAATATCTACAGAAGAATCCACCGTAATAATTAACTGCTCGCCCTTCAGCGTAGTCTTCACATCCTTGAATTTCTGCTTGTGGCTCCTGTCCAGTCCATTGGCAATCTTCAGGATAGCCGTCAGCTTGGCCGCAGTCAGATATGCTTCTCTGTCAATAGAACTGTTCTGCCTCATCACATCATAATAATCAAAATCCATATGGTTATACTTCACCACATTGGCCACGATCTCCCGCTCCGTGTGAGACAGCCCGATAATCTCGGTGGACATGATAATATTATAGGAACATTCGCCCAGGTTCACCAGGCTGATATACTTGCCGCAGTCATGCAGCAGCGTCGCGATTCGCAATAACAGCCGTTCTCTTTTGGAAAGGCCATGTACCTTTTTCATGCTGTCATAGATCGTCAGCGCTATCTTCTCCAGGGTCTCGCTTCTCCGCCTGCTGCCCATATAACGCTTACTGATATTCCGTGCACAAGCTATGATATCCTGCTCGAAGTCGTGATCTTCCCTGATCATTTTATTCTTCTCGCCATATTCATATGCCATGCCGTCGCATAGACTTACGCCCGGCGCCCAGATCAGCTTCGCGTCCATCATCTGCGCAATCCGGTTGATCAATATGCCTGAAATGCACAGAAGCGGAATCTTCTCCTCCGGCATTCCCAGTCTCTTCGCCGCTTCCGGCAAAGGCTTCTCACGAACCCGCTCCAGAAAGCCTCCCATAGCGGACGCTTCAATGCTTTCCTGCTCAAGTCCTGCGATATTCTTACCTACGACAGCGGAAATATAATCGTCCACCACTATGATATTCTCGATCTCCCTATCCTTCAGATACAGTTTCTTGAATACCGCGAGCTGGGAACTGATCAGTTCATCCAGAATCGTCTCGTACTGGCCGGAACGGATATTCAGCCTGCCGATCTGATCCTGCAGGCGTAGCACGCCCAGCTTCATGTTCTGCGTAGTGACCAGCGTGTCTTTGTCAAAAAGCGACAACTGAATACTGCCGCCTCCTATATCCACAATCGCGGCGCCCTTCTCAATAATTCTGTTAAAAGCATCGCCCCTGGACGCAATCGACTTATAATCCAGAAAGCGCTGTTCGGAATTGCTGAGCACTTCGATCTGGATACCGGTGCGCTGGGCGATCTGATCTAAGACAATCATCGTATTCTCCGTCTCTCTGATCGCACTCGTACCATAGGCCTTATAGTCGTCCACCCTATAGCTTTTCATGATCTCCCCGTAATCCCTGAGCACGCTGCATAACTCGTCTACCCTGCCGTAGCTGATCTTACCTGTGGTAAAGGTATCCGTACCCAGATCGATACGCTGTCTGATATGATCAATCTCTTTAATGCCGTTCTTGGCAGAAATCTCGAATATTTTCATCGCCAGTTCATAAGAACCCACATCTATCGCCGCAAATGTCTTCATTCCGCTCCTCCCTTTCCGAGAAGGTAATCAATAAACTGCTGTGCCGTTCTGCCGGACAGCCCGCCATGGGAAAGCTCCCATTTATTCGCCTCCAAATACAGCTCCTCCTCCGGCATGGCAATCCCGTAACGATCCGCCAGCGTCTTCACGATCTGCTGAAACTGCTTCTTATCCGGCGCGCAGAAGAAGATAGAGACGCCGAAACGATACACCAGAGACAGCTTCTCCTGCACCGTATCTCCCGCATGCATATCCTCCGTCCGCCGGTCCTCCTTGTCACTGTAATTCTCCCGGATCAGATGCCGTCTGTTGGACGTCGCATAGATCAGCACATTCTCCGGTTTCTTCTCCAGGCCGCCCTCGATGACTGCCTTCAAATATTTATATTCTATCTCGAAATCCTCGAAGCTCAGGTCATCCATATAGATGATAAATCTGTAATTTCTGTTCTTCACCTGTGAAATGACGTCGATCAGATCTTTGAACTGATGCTTATAGATCTCGATAATACGCAGCCCCCTGTCATAATATTCGTTGGCGATTGCCTTAATGCTGGAAGATTTACCGGTGCCCGCGTCTCCGAAAAGCAGGCAGTTATTCGCCTTCCTGCCTGATACGAAGGCCTCCGTATTGTCGATCAGCTTCCGCTTGGGGATTTCGTACCCCACCAGATCATCTAACCGCACATGGGCAATATTCAGGATCGGCACGATTCTTGCCCCCGTCTCCTCATGCACCACACGAAACGCTTTATGTAAACCGAATTTTCCCACGCCGTATTCCCGGTAAAATTCAGTCAGCGTTCCCTTCATGGCCTGCGCGTTCCGGTTCTCCACAAACTGCTCCGCCAGATGACAGATCCGGTCTCTGATACGCTTATTATAGACCTTACTGTCCTGAGAAGGGCTCTCATAAGCCAGAACGATACCAAACTCCGGCGCCTTAAGAATTTCCATCATTTCTGTGAAATCATAGTCATAGAACTCCTTAAAAATCGTAATATCATGCAGCACCAGCTCGTTGATGCTGCCCTCCACTTCCCCGCGAATCTCACATGCCATGCTGTAGCTGTTCTCATTGTTCACCAGCAGATTCGTCAGGTAACAGTGCCAGAGATTCCCATAGAATCCATGATCCGCCGCCATCTCCAGCAGTCTGTGCATACACTCATACAGAAGCGGCCTCGCCTTGCCGTCTCCCAGACGGTAATGCTCCATCAGCCAGACCATATCCTTTAAGATCTCTCCGTCTTCAAAATCCTTATAAATGATTAATTCTTCTTCTCTCATGATATCCTGTACTCCTGTTGCTTAATAATTGCCCAGAATCTTCATACTGCGCGCTTCCTCACGCAGTCCCCGCAGGGCGTTCTTCACCGCGCTGTCCGCGAGATTGCCTTCGAAGTCGATGAAGAAACGGTATTCCCAGTTGCGCTCCTCGATCGGCCGGCTCTCGATCTTCGTCATGTTCAGATTATTATAGATAAAATGAGATAACATGTGATATAACGAGCCGCTCTCGTGAGACACCTCCAGGCAGATGCTTACTTTTCCGGCGTCCTTTAAGAAGATCTTCTGATTCGTGACAATGATGAACCGGGTCGAATTCGTCTCCGACTGATTGACGCCCCGCTCCAGAATATCCAGCCCGTATATTTTCGCCGCCTGCTCGCTGGCAATCGCCGCCTGGCTCTTATCCCCGTCCTCGCTGACCTTGCGCGCCGCAAAGGCATTGTTCTGCATACTGATCTGCCGCCAGTTGTCATGCTCACTCAGATAACGCGCGCTCTGCATCAGGGACTGCGGATGGGAATAGACCGTCCTGATCTGCTCAGGCTCCGTGCCCGGCAGCCCCATCAGACAATGCTCGATCTTAATAATCTGCTCTCCCACAATATAATTCTCGAATTCAACCAACAGATCATAGATCTCATTCACAATCCCCGCCGTGGAGTTCTCGATCGGCAGCACCGCGTAATCGGCGCTCCCCTCTTCTATAGCGCACATAGCGTCCCGGAATGTATCTACATGGAAACAGTTCACCTTATCTCCGAAATATTTCAGCATTGCCATCTGGGAATAAGCTCCCTCCGCTCCCTGAAAAACCACGCGCGCCTGCTCCACCTCCAGCCTGTCCACACTGATGAAAGGCAGTCTGCCGATACTGCCCGCTTGCGCCAGCTTATTATACTGCAGCTTGCGGCTCATGGACATAATCTGCTCAAACAGTTCCTGTACTCCATGGGCATTGAACTCATTGTGCGTCAACGCCTTAACCCTGCGCAGTTTCTCTTCTTCTCTCGTTTTATCGAATACTTTCCTGCCTGTTTCTATCTTATAATCAGCCACCTGGGAACAGACGTCCATCCTCTCCTCGTAGAGCTTCACGATCTGTTCGTCTATTCTGTCCAGTTGATTTCGTAAATCCAGTAAATCCATAGTCCGGTAACCCTTTCTTCCTGCGTTTCTGTGTAATAATCACATTACTGTTCAGGCCGCATCATGCACTTGCTGCATGATGTCGGAGCCTAACATAATCACTAACATCTTACCCCAAATTCCCCTTGATAGCAAGCCGGATTGTAGATATAATAAGGTAGATAAAACAATCCGGAAAGCCTGCCATATGGCAGAATGAGGGGGAACAATGACTACGAAACAGAAGAATATAGTAATCCTGTCAATAACAGGTGTTGTATTAATTTTACTGCTGATTCTTGTGATTTTCAGCGGACGCATTCCTTTAAACGATGATACTGCCGCGGGCAACACTCCCGGCAATTTGAACAACGGCGGTTATTTCTGTGAAACAGACGGCAAAGTCTACTTCGCCAACGCCTATGACAATTATGCCCTGTATTCCATGAATCCGGATGAAACAGATCTTACACGGCTAAACGACAACTCCGTCTCTTACATCAATGCGGGCGGAGACTATCTGTATTACGCCATGTCCAGCAGCTCCAACGGTTCGGGACTCGGTTTCATCCGCAGGACTTCCGGCATATACCGCAGCAAATTAAACGGCCGCGGCGTTGTCTGTCTGGACAGATGCCATATCGTCACCATGCAGTTGTGCGGCAATTATCTGTATTATGAGAAATACGACAATACGGACGCGGTTTCCTTAGACAAGATCAGGATAGACAAGAAAGAAAAACAGACGCTTGCAGCAGAAAGGATCAATCCCAACTGCTTCGTAAACGGTCTGATCTATTATCCGGGTACCGAAAAGGATCATTATCTTCACGTACTGGATACCTCATCCGATACCACGAACGTGATCTGGCAGGGCGACGTCTGGGATCCTGTTTATCAGGACGGCTATGTATATTATATGGACGTGGCAAACAACTACAGATTATGCCGTTACTCCACAGACGACGACGTTGTCGAGATCTTAACCAATGACAGGATCGATATGTTTAACGTCTACGGCAATTATATTTACTACCAGGTCAGCTCCCAGGATGCTCCTGCACTGAAGAGGATGCTGATCGACGGCAGTTCGCAGGAACTGGTACGCGAGGGCGTTTACCAGAACATTAATATTACCTCCCAGTACGTGTACTTCAACGCTTTCGGCGAGACAGTACCCGTCTACAAAACAAGCACCTTCGGCCCCGTCAATGTAACCGCCTTCGATGCCGGTATGCAGGCCGCTTTAGAATATATGGAGTAATACCTTCCCTTACTCCGCCGTTATTTTGAAATTGTTCTGCAGCAGCTTCTCGCTGTGCATACACCGATAGATTCCCGTCACCTTCCGCGCCATGTCTTCGCCCGCCTTCTTATCAGCAACAGGCAGTATCATGATACGGTAATCTACTCCGAATACCCGGCTTCGGGTGTCTGTCATCCGGCAGCCGTTGCGGGTATAGAAATCGATTCTCCTGTTCCTGGTCTCTCTTACATGCTCTTCCAGTTCCAGTTCATTGTCCTCCACTTCAATTACGATTCCCCGAAAGCCGCTGCATTCCTTCCTAAGCTGCTGCAATGCCGCAGAACCGTAGCCCTGCCCCCGCGTGTCCGCGCAGGCGGCGAAATAATCCAATAATAACATTTGTTCTTCATGATCCGATACAAAGAATGCATAAGCGCGCAGCACATCGCCGGCATCACTGCATTCCTCTTCTGCCTCCATCGCCTCATAAAAACCAAACGCGAAATAATGTCCCCTCTCCCACATATCTTCAATCATATAGAAGGGCTTCAACTCGTCCCTCGGAAAATCCACCGTCATATAACGCTCATAAATTTCCTTCGCCTGTGCCAGCGTCAGTTTCCCTGCCTGTAGCCGCATCTTCATCCTCCTTCACAGCACGTGCGCCTCCCCATGCCGCATCACCTCCTGATACAACCGCATCACGGATTGATGCAATACCGGATGTATCTCATAAGGTGCGATCTGTGCAAGCGGAGCCAGTACGAAATCACGATTCTGCATATCCGCATGCGGAATCTTCAGGTCTTCCGTATACAGAACACAGTCCTCATACAGAAGAATATCCAGATCCAGTGTTCTGGGTCCCCAATGAATCTTGCGTTCCCTGCCATTCTCACTTTCAATCTCATGAATGCGCTCCAACAGCTCCTGTGGCGTATAAAGCGTCTCTATGGCAATCGCGCCGTTTAAGAAATCATCCTGCTCCACTGTCCCGTAAGGCGTAGTAGACATCCAGTCCGAGACGCGAAGCACCCGGCATCTTGGATCCTGCCGCAGCGCGGTCACGGCGGCATTCAGATAAGCTTCCCGTTCCCCCATATTGGAACCGCAGGCCAGATATGCCTTTTTCCATCCTCTCGTCACCTGTACGGATACAGACTCAAAGGGCAGGGGAATCGGCGCCTCCGGCTTACGTATCTCCAACGTAATGCGCCGCACAAGCGGAAATGCCAGAAGCGCTTCTTCCGCAGTTCTCTGTGCCGCCGTCTCAATCAACTGATAGGTATGCTCTGTCAGGAAGCGTTCCATAAACAGACATACTTCTCCGTAATTGGTGGATAATCCGAGATCATCCATAACACCTGCTTTTCTTACGTCCGTCTCCAATACCGCGTTGATATAGAAATTCTGTCCCTTTTCGTTTTCCTCGGCATATACGCCGTGGTGGGCATATATCCGCAGATTTTCTATTTTTATCTGATCCATGATAATTGCTCCTCATTTCCGGGCGGCTCATTCACTACTCTCCGTCCCGGATGGCTTCCGCCATCTTAATCGCCCGCACATTCTCTTTCACATCATGCACTCTGACAAACATCGCCCTCTTCAGCACCGCATACACAGTAGTGACTAAAGTTCCTTCCACTCTCTGCTGCGCCGGAAGAGCCAATGTCAGTCCGATCACGGATTTGCGGCTGCATCCCAACAGAAGCGGACATCCCAGAACATGCAGCATCTCCATCCTGTTAATCATTTCCAGATTATTACCGTAGGTTTTACCGAAGCCTATGCCGGGATCCAACAGAATCTTATCCTTTTCAATCCCTGCTTTTTCCGCAATAACAAGTGTTTCTTTTAAGTCCTCCAACACCTCTTCCATGTAATTCTGATAGACTGCCTCCCTGCGGTTATGCATCAGACAACAGGGCAATCCGGCTCCGGCTATCACATTCCCCATCGTTTCGTCATATTTCAGTCCCCAGATATCATTAATCAGGTCCGCCCCGGCTTCCACACCTGCCTGCGCCACTTTTCCTTTATAAGTATCCAGAGAAATCGGTATGTCAAATCTGGATTTAATATTCTCAATTATAGGAATAACGCGGCTGATTTCTTCCTCCTCAGACAACAGCGTATATCCCGGTCTGGTAGATTCTCCGCCGACGTCCACAATATCCATACCTTCTGTTATCATTTCTTCCACGTGATACAACGCCTTGTCCAGCTTATCAAATCTCCCGCCATCCGAAAAGGAATCAGGTGTTACGTTTAAAATTCCCATAACGTAAGTGTGTCCCTCAACTGCAAATTCTCTGTTTCCGATTCTCATATATTAATCCTCCATATCAGAGCAATTCATTTCCTGTTCTTACTCAGCCTGCAAAAAATATATATGCTGCGTCTCCATTGCGTCACGCGCAAACTGCAGATTCTACCATATTAAATCCTGATTTTTCTTCCTGCCGCTCCAATTACATTCCTGCGCCGCAGCGCATATGTAGCAAGCCCTGCTTGCCTTATCGGCGCGATACAGCAGTCCGTTTAAATTGCGCTCCTCCAGAACGGCGGCATTCCTGTGATTTCCGATCGCTTCTGTAATAACATCCGTCTCGTTATCATCAAACCCGCATTCTCTGAGGATCTGCGGCGCCAACTGCGCACTGGCTCTTTCATGAGGCGTTCCGTCTTCATACTGCCTGAACCGCCCGATATCATGCAGAAGCGCGGCGGCATACACAAGCTCTTCCGGCAGCCCGTACGCTTCTGTCAAATTAAATAACATCCCTATTCTTGCCACATCCAGCAAGTGTCCTACGTTATGACGGCAGAAGCGCCGCTCCGCTTCTGCCTGTTCGTTTCGTTCCAGATATTCTTTGTATAAATCATGATTTAATATTTTATTAACCCGTTCCATCACGCTAATCCTTCCACGTCAGAGTGATTTTTCAACCTAGTCCTCATGTCAGAGTGATTTTTCGACCTATCCTTCCATATCAGAACATTTTTTCAACCTGCTTACCTTCTGATCATTTCAAAAAAGTACTGCTGAAGCTGTGGATTCTCCCGGAAACATCCTCTGGCTGCCATAGTCACCGTCTTGCTGCCCGGCTTCTCCACTCCGCGCATCGTCATACACATATGCTCCGCCTCCGCCATAACCATTACGCCCTGCGGATTTAAATGCTCCATAACCGCGTCCGCAATCTGCGCGGTCATCTGCTCCTGTATCTGCGGTCTCCTCGCGTAGACCTCTACCGTCCGCGCCAGCTTGCTCAAGCCTGCCACCCGTCCATCCGGCAGATAAGCGATATGAACCTTTCCGTAGAACGGCATTAAATGATGCTCACAGATAGAATAAAACGTAATATCCTTCACAACTACGATTTCATTACTGTCTACCGTAAAGGTTTTAGACAGATGTCCGGCCGCATCTTCATCCATCCCCTTATAGATCTCCTGATACATCCGGGCAACCCTGTTAGGAGTGTCTATCAGTCCCTCTCTGTTTACATCCTCGCCAATGCCTTCCAGCAGCAGCCTTACCGCCTGTTCAACCTTCTTCAAATCTACCATGAGAATCTCTCCTGATCGTATCTCTATGTTCTACCACATCCATCAGTTCGCCCAGATATGAGAGCGAGCCAAACGCGATGATCACCGTATCCTTATCCAGTCCGGCTAACAGGTATGCGATCTCTACCGCTTCCTGTATACTATCCGCCACTGTCACGCTGTCGTGGTACTCTCTCACCGCCTGCGCCAGATCGTAAGCATGCAGCGCACGATCCCTGACAGGAGGCGTCACTGTGATAATATGCTCCGCCAGTTCATAAGTATTGCGGATCACCTTGTCATACTCCTTATCCTTCAACACTCCCATTATATATATGATTCGTTTATTTGTAAAATAAAACCTTATGCTCTGCGCCAATTTCATGGACGCATCCTCGTTGTGCGCCCCATCCGCAATAAAGAGCGGCTTCTTTCCGATCACATCGAATCTGCCCTGCCATTTCGTCTCCGCAAGCCCTTTGCGCAGTTTATCCTCAGGAACCGGATAGCCGCATCTGGCAAGCGCCGTCAGCGCTTCTACGGCCGCCACAGCATTTTCGATCTGGAACTGCCCCGGCATCGTGATCTCCAGATTCTTGTATTTATCATAACTGAAATGCTGCTTCGTCAAGCCATATTTTACATGCTTTACCCTGGTAATATCCGCGGTAAAAAACTTCGCCTTGCGAAGAAGCGCTGCCTGCCGCAGAACCTTCGTCACCTCCGGCTGCTGCTTTACCGATATTACATAACACTTGTCTTTAATAATGCCCGCTTTCGCCAGCGCGATCTGCTCAAGCGAATCTCCCAGAACCGCCATATGATCCATACTGATCGAGGTGAAAACAGCCGCCACTGTAGTGGATATCACATTCGTCGCATCCAGAGAACCGCCCAGTCCGGTCTCCAATACGACAACGTCGCACTTCTTATCCACAAAGAATAAAAATGCCGCCGCAGTATCCGTCTCGAAGGGTGTTGGATGCGGGAACCCTTCCGACACCATGGCTTCCGACGCCTCTTTTACCACTTCCAGATATTTACAGAATGCCACCTGGGTAATCATCCTGCCATTCACCTGAAAACGCTCTCTGTAATCCCGAATCGTCGGTGAGATATACCGCCCCACTCTGTAGCCTGCCGTCTGCAGTACTGTGGAGATATATGCAAGCGTCGAGCCTTTACCGTTGGTTCCCGCAATATGGACAAACTTTAGCTGATTCTGCGGATTGCCAAGGCGCGCGCACAGTTCGCGCATCGTATCAAGTCCCAGAACGCTGCCGTACTGCTGCAGTTCCTCTACATATTCCATCGCTTCTCTGTAATTCATGCGCGCACTCCCTTCTCTCCGGCCTTCGTTTACTTACTGACCTCCGTTTACTTGCTGGCCTCCGTTTACTTACTGACCTCCGTTTACTTGCTGGTCTCAGTTTATTTACTGTCTCTTCTGTTTTTATTGCCGAATGGTATAAAAAACGCCTGTTTTGTCCATCCTAATCGTATGAAAAAACTAATCCACAATTTCATACACTGCGGGCTGCTGGGATGGTTTCTGGAGATTACCTTTACGGCGTTCCATGCGTTTCGCAAGCGGGATTACCGTCTCCCCGGCGCTACCTCGATCTGGATGTTTCCGATATACGGACTTGCCGCCTTCCTTGCCCCTGTCAGCCGTATGATACGCAACTGTAACTTCATATTCCGCGGTCTGGTCTATACCGTCATCATATTCGCCGGCGAATATGTCACCGGGAGATGGCTTGGCAGGCGTGAGCTTTGTCCCTGGAACTATGAGCATTCCAAATGGAATCTTCAAAAAGTAATCCGGCTGGACTATGCTCCCTGCTGGTTCCTGTCAGGACTTCTGTTCGAACGGCTGTTAAAGGAAAACGACGAACCCCTCCGCCCAGACCGCTGAACCGTTCGGCAGCCGCCTTGACGAAACGTCCGCTTCCCTGATGCCCGGCCTATATGTCATCCAGATCATCCGCGTTAATATTCAACGTGTTGAGCGTGCGGCGTTTCCTGCGCGCCTCTTCTGATGTTCTTAAAATATAATTCTTGATTTCCTTCGCATGCTTAATATGCTCTAAATAGAGCTGCGGATGCGTATTGTCGCCTGTATAACATGCCACAGTTCCAAGGCCGAATATACGCTCGACCAGGCTGGTCTTTAACTCCACATCCTGCACCTTGTATAAATAACAGTCGTTTTCCAGCGTGCTCAGCAATCCTGCATCGATGGTGATCACTTCCTCATTCACCGTATACTTCGTAAAAGTAAAAGGCAGGCCGAAAAACAGCCACCGTTTCCGTTCTACATACTCTTTCTTCGTTTCTTCCTGCCCTGACGTTTCCTTTTTATTTTCTGTCTTTTCCGCTCCCGTCCGGTTGTTTTCCGCTTTCTCTTCCTCTTTATTTTCCTTTCCCTGCTTCTGCTCTTTCATTTCTTCTGCCATATTTTCCTCCATTTCGATCCGCCTGCACCCGGATCCTATGTTCTATGCCGCGTTTCTGCTTCTAAATCTGCATGCGTCCTGTCTTCTATCCACTATAACACACCCCTCTCTTTTCCACAATCCACAGACTCAAAAACCATCCGCAACCTCCGAAAATTCTCTCCTGCTGTCTTGAAACCCACTTTCCTTTATGGTAGAATATACAAAATATAGTTGGGGAACGTACATCACATACAGAATAAGGAGGTATTTTCATGACAGCACAAGAATGTATTGTAGGACGCAGAAGCATCCGTAAATTTAAGGCAGAGCCTGTTTCACATGAACTATTAGAGCAGATTGTGGAGACCGCATCCTACGCTCCCAGTTGGAAGCACACACAGATTACGCGCTACATAGTAATCGAGGGTGAGTTAAAAGACAGGATCGCCAGAGAAGCTACCTCTGTTTATCCCGGCAACGGTAATATTATTGCAAATGCACCCGCACTGGTAGCAGTTACCTTCATCAAGAACCGCAGCGGTTTCGAACGTGACGGCTCTTTCAGCACCCCTAAGGGCGACCGCTGGCAGATGTATGACGCGGGCGTTGCTTCCCAGACCTTCTGTCTGGCAGCTTACGAGCAGGGTCTTGGCACTGTCATTCTTGGCCTTTTCGATCAGGACAAGATCGAGGACATGCTGCAGCTTCCTGAAGACAGAGAGCTTGCAGCGCTGATTCCCGTTGGTTATCCCGATGAAGCGCCGGTTGCTCCCAGAAGGAAGCCTGTTACGGATTTAATATCCTATCAATCATGAGAATAGAAATAGAAGAGATACCATCTCTTCTATTTTTTTGAGAAAGGAGCCTGTAAATTATGCGACATTTAATGAATCCTCTTGATTTTACAGTAGAGGAGCTGGATCAGCTTTTTGATCTTGCCAATGATATCGAAGCTCACCGGGACAAGTACGCCCATGCATGTGAGGGCAGGAAACTGGCGACATGTTTCTATGAACCCAGCACCCGCACCAGACTCAGCTTCGAGGCCGCCATGCTGAATCTTGGCGGACAGGTGCTTGGCTTCTCGGACGCTGCCTCTTCCTCCGCAGCCAAGGGGGAGAGCGTATCAGATACAATCCGTATTATCTCCTGCTATGCGGATATTTGCGCTATGCGCCATCCCAAGGAAGGCGCGCCCATGGTTGCCGCCAGTCGTTCCGGTATTCCGGTCATCAATGCGGGCGACGGCGGTCACCAGCATCCCACGCAGACTTTAACCGACCTTTTGACCATCCGTTCCCTGAAAGGACGCCTGGGAGGCTTTACCATCGGACTTTGCGGCGATTTGAAGTTCGGCAGGACGGTTCATTCCCTGATCAACGCGCTCATCCGCTATCCTGACATCCGTTTTGTCTTTATTTCTCCGCCGGAGCTTAAGGTTCCCGATTATATTACGGACATGCTGACCGAACAGGGCGTCCCCTTCGAAGAGGTAATCAGTCTGGAGGACTGTATGCCTTCGCTTGATCTGCTCTACATGACGAGAGTACAGAAGGAACGTTTCTTCAACGAAGAGGATTACGTACGTCTGAAAGATTTCTATATTTTAAATAAGGAAAAGTTATGCGCCGCCAAGCCTGATATGCTGATCCTGCATCCGCTGCCCCGCGTCAACGAAATCTCCGTGGAGGTGGACGACGACCCAAGAGCCGTATATTTCAAGCAGGCACAGTACGGCGTCTATGTAAGAATGGCGCTTATCCTGACGCTTCTTAACATCAGACTGTAACAGAAACCGGACTTACGTACTTCCCATACTGACAGAAAGGACGAAAACTATGTTAAACGTAGGAAAAATCGAAGAAGGCTTCGTACTGGATCATATCGAAGCAGGCAAGAGTCTCTCGATCTATCATCACCTCCAGTTGGACAAGCTGGACTGTACCGTTGCAATCATCAAGAATGCCCGCAGCAACAAAATGGGTAAGAAGGATATCCTGAAGGTGGAATGTGACATCAATACGCTGGATCTGGACATTCTCGCCTTTATCGATCATAATATCACCGTCAATGTCATCAAGGACGGAGAAATCGTAGACAAGAAGGAACTGGTACTGCCGAAGGAAATCCGCAATGTCATCAAATGCAGGAATCCCCGCTGTATTACTTCCATCGAGCAGGAGCTCCCCCACATCTTCGTGCTGGCGGATGAATCCAAAGAAATCTACCGCTGCAAGTACTGTGAAGAGAAGGCAAGCCGTTCCGCTGCCGCCTGGAAATTCTAGGTTTTCGTAAGAGCATTACCCAAAGATGTATCGACAGGTTTATACACGCAAATGCATCGATAGACATATATACGACCAAAGGAGCAGATGTATTCTGCTCCTTTTACATGCCGGCATTTCTCTCGTCCGCTCTCCCGGCGCTATATTTCTTTCTATTTCCTGATACTTCCTATCTCCTGCTTCTTACAGCCCTTAACTGATCCTATACCGCTTTGTCATCCTGGGCTGTTTTACTCTCCTGCGCGGCCTGCTGATTTGCTTTGGCCACCGCTTCAAATTCCGCCCTCACACGCGTCAGACATTCCATCAGCTTCGGAGAAAACACGCCGCATTCCCCTCTCATAATCATATGATAAGCCTCGTCCGTCGTATAAGCCGCCTTATAACATCTTTCGCTGACAAGAGCGTCATATACGTCTGCCACTGACACAATCTGTGCGGAAATGGGAATTTCCTCGCCCTTTAAGCCGTCAGGATAACCCCGTCCATCGTACCGCTCATGATGATGGCGGCAGATTTCATAACTTACCTTGCCATAATCCCCTTTCTGGATGTCAGCCATCATATTGATGATCTCACATCCTCTGGTGGTATGGGATTTCATAGTCTCGAACTCTTCTTTGGTCAAACGGCCGGGCTTCAGTAAAATCGCGTCTGATATGGCTATTTTGCCCACATCATGAAGCGCCGAAGCGGATGTAATCATGTTGATGGCCTGATCATCCAGCTTATACTCGGGATAAAGCTTCGCCACCTGCTTCGCCAGTATATTGGTAAAAGTCTTCACACGCTTTACATGATCGCCGGACTCCAGATTACGGAACTCCACCACGTTACTCATGGTGTCAATAATACGGTCGTTCATATTCTGCAGCTCTTTCGCCTGTTTGCGCAGTACATTGGTCTGCAGTTCCACCATTTCCTCGAGATGCCGCTTATTGTAATACAGCTCGATCACATTCTTGGTACGCTGCTTGACTATGTAAGCGTCGAAGGGCTTGCGGATAATATCGCTTACTCCCATCTGATACGCCTTACGTTCAATCTGCGTAGTCGCCTCTCCGGTAATAAGCAGCACCGGAATATTATTGATCCACTTGCGCTTCTTCATCTCCTCCAGCACAGCCATGCCGTCCATAACCGGCATAACCACGTCTAAGAGCACTACAGATATGTCTTCCGGCTTCGAAGCGATGATTTCGATCGCCTGCCTGCCATTCTCCGCCTGAAGCGTATTGCACTCTTTGAACATTTCGCACAAAATCTCTCTGTTAATATCGACGTCATCAACAATCAATATGGTTGGTTTCTTCATAATTTCTCTTACTTTACACAGCCGCCTACTTGGCAAACAATGCAATCCTTTCACCTTTCTTTTTAATCGTTACACCCTTAACCATGGATTTGCAGTACCATATATCCCCGCCGATCTCTACTGCGGTACCCGGATATACGCCGCCGCGTATGACTGCTTTACACTCTCCGCTATCGCCGATCTTCTGCTGCAATGCCAGCAATTTAGCCTGCTCTGCGGCAAGCTCCTGCTCCTTCATCTCGATTGCCTGAAAGATCTTAATAAAAATGTCCATTCCTCTGAGCTTCTCTAAAGGATGCTTGTTCAGCAGCTTATCTCTGCCGTCGTAGAATATCTTCAATTCCCCCTGTACTTTGCTGATATTCTTGCCGATTTCATACCACTCCTGCATCATCTGTCCCGTCAGGCCGAGCTTGACAGCCGTTCTGACCTCCGCAACATTCCCGAGCTGATAAGCGTTGACGCCCTGCACGCTCTGGGTGAACCCGCCGATAATCGCGCCCTTATTGCCGGAGACAACCACCCGCGCGCCGGCGTCGATATTGCAGTTCATCACATAATTGGCAAAGACAGACGACTGCGTCCTGATGGTTACCGCCTCAAAAAACTTCCCGGAAACCTTACCCGCAGCCTCCAGATAGCCCCTCTCATTGCCCATCATACCGCTCTTTAGCATGATATTGCCCTTCGCCTTAATGGTAGCGCCCTCTACGTTGCCTTCCACCGCGATATCCTCGTCCGCTTCCAGCACAACGCCGCTTCCCACATAGCCGCGCACCAAAATACTGCCCGGGAACTTCACATTTCCGGTAGACAGTGTGACGTCCTCCAGTACGCACAGACGGGAAACTCTCATTTCATTGCCGCTGATCTCGACTTTACCCTGAAAAGCCGCCACATAAGTTCTTTTATCCTCCAGCAGAAGGAATCCCTTTCCGGTCAGAACCGGCTTATCAATCCCCTTCCTCGCCGGAATCACATTGCCAAGTACGTCATACCCTTCCTCGCCGTACTCCGCTTCATGATAGATGGCCAACGTCTGTCCTGCTTCCACCTGCTCGAAATACTCAATATTCTGATAATCCACAGAGCCGTCAGGCAGTTCCTTGGGGATTCGCGGCATGTTGCCCCTTACCCGGAATTCAAAATAACCGTCAATGCCTTCTCCCGGCTTCCTGCCTCTTGCCACCACGATCGGTTTATCATATACCAGATTGGAAATCATCTTGCGGATAATTTCCTGGTCTATCCCCTTCTTAATGCCCTGCAATTCCAGAACATGCACAATTTCTTCTACTTTATGGTTACAGCCGGAATCTAACGTCAGATAGGCTTCCATTCTGTTATTGCTGATACTTACAATCATATGGGAACTGATCTCTACCTGTCTCTCCAGCTCCACATAATCCTCTATGCTTTCCTTATTCTCCTTCTCAAGCTGATGACGCATACGCTTCATGTCGCTTGGCGAATACATCATACTGGAATAAGGCTCCACATCAAGCCCTTTCTCCAGTCCGAGACGAATCTCGCGCATCTGTTCCCACAGATACAAGGGTTTCGCGTATATCTCCGCCTTGATGCGGCGTTCCAAGCCCAGCCGTATCTCATGCATCTGCCTGTAATTGAACTCTACCTTAGCATACAGCGCCACATCCAACTGCTCTTCCATGCCAATGCGGATTTCCCGCACCGCCTCGCCTCTGAATTCCGCATTCAGATATTCAGACATGTCCACGCCATGCTCCAGAGCGATACGAATCTCTTTTAAGACCTCCGCTTCATAGCCTGCTCTGACATAAGCGGATATATCCACGCCGCTCTTCTGCGCTTTCCTGAGTTGGTGCAGCGCCCATGCATCGCATTCTAAGCCCAGATAAGGCGTCAGATCTATGCCAGCCTCCAGGCCTTTACGGATCTCACGCATCTCATGGCTTGTAATCTCCTTATTCGCATACAATGACACATCGATCTGATGCTCCAGCCCGAGACGGATCTCTTCCATCTGGAACCAGTCATAGGCAGGATCTGAATACAGCATAACAGGTACGCCGGACAGAAGGCCCCGCCGGATTTCCTTCATCTGCGCCGCCAGATATTCCTTCTTCGCAAATACGGAAACATCCACCCTGTCTGCCAGCCCCTGACGGATTTCCTCGAGCTGCATCCAGTCGAAACCTGCTTTCCGGTATTTGGACAGATCCAGTCCTTCGCTTAACTCAAGCCGGATTTCCTCCATCTGAACCCAGGAAAGAGAGGGATCCATATATGCTTTCACATCGATCTTATCTTCCAGACCTTTACGAATCTGTTCTAACTGGTAGACATCATATTGTGCCGCGTCTAACGCTGCGGCATCCAATCCCAGTTCGATGCACCGTTTTCTTTCTTTCCGAAAAATCTCTTCTGTATTTATCAATACGCTTTCGCTTTCCTTCGGCATCCTGATGTCCCCCAATACTGTAAAACCATATAAAATATTATACTCCACATCTCTATTCATCGTCAATGTGCTAAATAAAAGCAATGTTTCAAAAAAAATACAATTTTCCTTTATAAAAGTCTGGACTTTTTCCTGAAAGATGATATGATAATTATAACAGTAATAATTACTATTATCAAGTATAAAATATGAAAAAACAGGAGGTATTTACTATGAAACAGAACGCACAGGTAGACAATCTCGTTAATCTTTTGGATGGTTACGCATCCAAGGGCGGCCATCACTTAAATGTCAATGTATTAAACAGGGATACACTCTTAGACGCGCAGAAGCATCCCGAGAATTATCCGCAGTTGACCATCCGCGTATCCGGCTACGCAGTAAACTTCATCAAGCTGACCCCGGAGCAGCAGGCGGATGTCATCAGCCGTACGTTCCATGAGAGTGTATAATCCTGTACAGAATAATATTAAATTATCATTCCTTACAAGCGTACACCATAAGGCGCATTAATCGAGTAGGAGGCTAACCATTAGTTGATTAGCCGTCCTCTCACACCACCGTGCGTACGGTTCCGTACACGGCGGTTCCTTAGTTTTCACAAACCATTAGATAATGGTCAAGCATGGATGTATATCCTAGCTTGGCTAT
>JAGAIZ010000030.1 GCA_017626325.1 Lachnospiraceae bacterium
AGATGTTTGCTAAGTAGAATAAATGATCGCGGCTGCACAGACGAAAGGGTGCAGGTGAGGAAAGTCCGGGCTTCACAGGGCAGGATGCCGGATAACGTCCGGTGGAGGCGACTCCAAGGCCAGTGCAACAGAAATAATACCGCCCCTGCAGGCGGAGCTTCCGTCCGCAGGCAGAAGACGCGAAGGCGTGTTCTGGACGGATTCCGCGACAGCGGAATCTGTCTGGTAAGGGTGGAATGGCAGTGTAAGAGACTACCGCTGGGCTGGTAACAGAACAGGCTGTGTAAACCCCATCCGAAGCAAGACCAAGCAGAAAGCGACAGCTTTGCCCGAGCTGCTTTCAGGTAGGTCGCTAGAGATTATCGGCAACGATAATTCCAGATAGATGATCATTCAAGACATAACCCGGCTTATCGTTCTGCTTAGTTTACATAAATATTACCCGCAAAGGGTTGACAGGAGCCATGATCTGGCTCCTGTTTTTTGGCATTATTTCGGTGCACAATTGGGAATAAGAAAGTACTTGCTTTCGGATCAGGCTTTTGAACAACCGGCAAAGTACTTCTTGAAGCCCTCATGCAAATAGAGTATAGTTAAGAAAAGTGTCATGCTTGCCGAAGGATATGGAAATGAAATATGGGAAAAATAAAATAACATATGTCTTTATACTTATGTGCTCGATAGGCATACTTTTGTGCCAGTGCTTAAACGTCATTCCGGCAGAGGCACGGGAGCAGTCCGCATACCTGCCGCCGCATCTGATTCAGTCGGTTACGGAGCAGGATGTCTATGAGGGGATGGCGTCGCTTGGTATGCTGGAATGTCCGATTCTGGAAGAGCCGGATATCGGGCAGGCATATGAAAATGTGTGGACATGTGTGGTCAGACTGAATATGGGGAATGCTTATGGAAGCGGACTGATCTGGGATTTGACGCCGGAAGCGGTGATCATTGTCACTAATGCGCATGTTCTGGAATACTGGCAGGACAGCATAAGCTTCGTGCATTTTCCGCAAGGGTATTATACGGATGCTGAGATCATGGGGATATCAGAACAATATGACGTGGGATTTCTGCGTGTGGGAAATGAGAATTTCAGATATGAAGAACTGGAGTCGCTGCGGCATGTGTGCGCCGATGAGGCGGTTTATGACAGTCTGCGGCAGGGTGATTCCATGTTCTGCGTAGGCGCTGGCCCTGCTGTCGGTGCGGTGGAGTGCTATGAGGGAACAGTGCAGGAGACATGGCGCTACATTGCGGAATTTGAGAACGATATGCTTTATTGCTACGGCTTTGCGAAGGCGGGCATGTCCGGCGGGGGCGTGTTCGACGGCTGCGGGCATCTGATCGGGATGCTCTCCGGCGGTACCAGCCAGAATGAGACGGCCAGCGTACCGCTTCCCTCGCTGATAGCGGTCTATAACGAGGTAACAGGGAGCTGAATATACGAATAGGAACGGCCAAGGAATGAAGGAAGGTAATCAAACACGGAAAAGGAAATGAAAATGCAGAAGGCGGAAAAGGAATCGGTCAGGGAGAAAGTCAGCTTCCGGGTCAGAGAGCACAGGATCGTACTGGTCATCGGGATATTTACGGTGCTCTTTATGCTGTTTATTTTGGTGATGGGGTTGGAGCATCCGTCCCCGCAGCGAAGCCGGCTTCTGTTCTTCTGTCCGTTGGCGGTTCTGTCTGCGGTCGGTGCGGCCTGCTGTATGCAAGGGCTTTTCCATGGGCTGACCGTGGAGGAGATGCAGATAGAATATAGGAACTGGCGGGGAAGAAGGACTTCTTTTACACTGGATGACATTGGATACTGTAAGCTGAAATGGGGAGGCAGCCAGCCGGGACTTTTCGTGTACGATCTTTTGGGAAAGAAGTTATGTAAACTTTCAATTGACATGAATGGATGCGGCGAATTTCTGCAATATGTGCTGGATAATCGGGTGCGGGTAGAATGGAAGCCTGAGCGCAGGAGTTCTGTACATGAGCAGGCTTCGTCGCTGGAGGCGGTGCTGCGGGAGACTGCCGTATGCGAAGAGGAGATATCCGGCTGCGCGGCAAAATTCTATGACCGCATGCAGGCGATTCTGCAGGAATGGGAGAAGAGCAGCAAGCTGCCGGGGGCCCATTGGGAGTTTGGATTCGGAGAGTATGCGGCGGCGGACCTGCAGGGTCAGGGCGGTATCTGGAACCGGACGAGTTCCCTGCCTGCCCGGTTGGAGCGTCTGCCGGAGGATTATATCTGTCTGGTGGAAGCTTATCTTAAGAAAGAGGACGCGTATGTGATGGACAGGAAGCAGGAAGCGGTCTGCATGTTGTTTCCGTACATCACCAGAGGTTATTCCTATCAGGTAGGCGAGAGACTGCGCATACGGAAGATGGATGAGGACGTGCTGCTGGGATGGATGCAGACGCATCTGGCACTGCTTGCCAGGACGCTTCCTAAGCGCAGATATCATACGGAGCCGGAGCTTCTGCAGCATGAATTGAAGCGCGGAGCCGGGCTTTCTTTGCATCAGTCGGCGGAGACTGTCCCGTGTCCTGAGCTTTCCGGAGACGCTACGTAGAGAAAACATCTGAAGGAAAATATTTGAACTGACAATTTCGCATCGGGGCGGGATATGGTATACTGAGATTAGATTGAAAAATCACTCTGATGAGCTGATTGTTACAGAAACTGAGTAAACGCTGAATAAAAGAATGGGGGATTCCTATGGCATTATTTCAAATTGGAAATGATAAGATTACGATTCAGGCGGACAGCCTGGGGGCAGAGCTTAAGTCCCTGCAGGATGCATCTACCGGCAGGGAGTATCTGTGGAATGCCGATCCACACTACTGGAAAAGGACTTCACCGGTGCTTTTCCCGCTGGTGGGCGGCTTAAAGGATGGAACATACCGTCTGGACGGCAGGGAGTATGCGATGGGGCAGCACGGCTTTGCCAGGGATATGGAATTTCAGTTAAAGAGTCAGGAAGCGTCTGAACTGTGGTTTACGCTGCAGTCCGGTGAAGAGACGCTGGAGAAATACCCTTATCCGTTTGTTCTGGAGATTGGCTACGAGCTGACAGGGCGGACGGTAATCGTGAAATGGCGGGTGAAGAATCCGGCTGCCGGACAGATGTACTTTTCGATTGGGGGTCACCCGGCTTTTCTGTGTCCGATCAACGAGGGCACGAAGCAGAGCGAGTATAAGCTTCGGTTTGATGCGAAAGACGAGGTGACGGTATCCTGTCTGGAAGAGGGTCTGTTGTGTGAACAGAAGAAGCGTTATCCTCTGCGGGAAGGCATCCTGCCTGTGACGGAGCAGCTCTTTGATGGGGATGCGCTGGTGATCGAAAACCATCAGGCCCACAGCGTATCGCTCGTGAAGCCGGATGGGACGGCGTATCTGACGGTGGATTTCGACGCGCCGCTGTTTGGGATCTGGTCGCCGCCGCATAAGAACGCACCGTTTATCTGCATTGAACCCTGGTATGGCAGATGCGACCGGGCAGATTTTGCGGGCAGTTGGAAGGAGCGGGAATGGATTCAGGTCCTGGAAGGAGGAGAGACCTTCCGGGCGGATTACAGAATTACGATTACGGAGTAGGAGGAAACTATGGCACCGATTGTACAGTGTATGGGTCTGACCAAAACCTACGGCGGCAAGGTGGCGCTGAACCAGATTAACCTGAGTCTGGAACGGGGCAGGATCATAGGCCTGTTAGGCCCCAACGGCAGCGGCAAGACGACGCTGATTAAGATTATGAACGGACTGCTCGGCCCAACGGCGGGGGCTGTCTATATCAACGGACAGAAACCAGGTATAGAGACGAAATACCGCGTTTCTTATCTGCCGGAGCGTACGTATCTGCATCCGGGAATGAAGGTGATCGAGATGGTACAGTATTTTCAGGATTTCTACCCGGATTTCCGTCTGGACAGGGCCTATGATATGCTGAACCGGCTGCAGATTCCGCCTGCTGAGCGGTTAAAGAATCTTTCCAAAGGAACCAGGGAGAAGGTACAGCTTATTCTGGTGATGAGCAGAGACGCGGATTTATATATTCTGGATGAGCCGATTGCGGGCGTTGACCCGGCTTCCAGAGACTATATTTTACATACCATCGTCAGCAATTATAACAGGAATGCGACGATTCTTCTTTCCACGCACCTGATTTCCGATGTGGAGAACATTTTGGACGAGGTGGTTTTTATCAGGTACGGCAATATTATTTTGCAGGCGGGTGCAGAACAGATACGGCGCAACGAGCATAAGTCCGTGGACCGCTTTTTCAGGGAGGTGTTCGCATGTTAGGCAGGCTGATGAAATATGAATGGAAGGCTACATGGAAACTTCTGCTTCCTATGAACATGCTGATTATCGTGATGACGTTTCTTGCCTGCATCACGGTGCGGGCGGATATTTTTGATTCAGACAACGATATGATGGTGTTTGGCGCTATGATGATTCTGCTGACTTATATCGGCAGTATGTTCGTGGTGTGTATCGGGACGGCCATATTTCTGATTTATCGTTTCTATACCTCTGTCTATGGTGACCAGGGGTATTTGCTGCATACGCTGCCGGTGGATAAGCATCATATCATTGTTGCCAAGGTACTGGTCAGTACGGGATGGATTCTGGCCGGCATGGCGCTTATGTATGCTTCCGTGATTTTCCTTTTTACGGAAAGAGGGGAGTTTCTGGCGGATTTTATCGATACCTTCGGAGGCATGATAGAATACTGGGGCGGCGCGGGCATGTCTGGCTTTGTGTTCCTGATGACGCTTGTGTCGGTAGTTTTCAGTGTTTTTGCCAGGGTGCTTAAGGTGACGGCGTGCATTTCGATTGGACAGTTGTCGCCGAATCATAAGCTGCTTACGGCTTTCGCGTTTTATTATGGGATTTATTTTGCACAGAAGATTTTATCGGTATTTTACTTTGCATTAATTGAGATGGTCAATAACCTGATGGATATCGATCGTTTTTCCTATTTCGATAATTCCTGGGAGGAGACGCTGATTTCCGGCATTCTCTACAGCGTGGTTTTCTATCTGATCACGTGGTATATGATGGAAAAGAAGCTGAATCTGGATTAGAAGCCGGACGTCTGCCGCGGCAGGCTTTAAGGAGAGCGAAGAGGAGCGTATGACAGGAACAGGAATTGTTTCGCAGTTTTATCAATCTTTATACACAGAATGTTCACAGTCCGTTGCTATATTGTATGGCGAACGGACTGTTTCTTTTTTGCGAAGCAAAAGGTTGCGGGCGCGGCAGTCGGGCACTCCGTTTAGAATAGGAGACAGAGGGTAAAACGATGAAGAAAGTGAAAGAATTCCTGAAAAAACACAAGAAATTATGCATTGCCTCCGTAATATTGGCGGTGGTTCTGGCTGCAGCGGGCTCTTTTGTCACAAGAGCCAGAAAAGCGAAGGAAATGCTTGCCATGGCTCCAGTGCAGGAAACAGCTCAGGTGGAGCGGCGTTCCCTGATGGAGACGGTATCGGCTACCGGTACGGTGGTCAGTGCCCAGAGCAAGAGCGTCAGCGTTTCCTTATCCGGGGTTGAGGTGTTGGAGGTCAACGTGGAGGTAGGAGACAGCGTGGAAGCAGGAGATGTCATCTGTGTACTGGATTCCACAGATCTGGAAGAAGATCTGGCGGATGCGCAGACTACGTTAAACGCGACTGCCGGTAAGACGGCTGTGGACGTAGCAAGCGCGGAAAGAGGCTTAAGCGAGGCGCAGACCTCAAGAGATATCGAGACTGCCCGGGCTTACGAGGATGAAGATGCAGCCTATGAGGATTATCTGAAATCTCTGACTGATGAGGAAGAGGCGGAGAACGACTGGCGGGAAGCGCAGGAAGCTACGATTAGTAAGAATGGAGAATGGGAGGCGGCGAAGGAGAAGCTCGAAGACGCCGAGGACGATATGGACGATGCCAAAGAGGAAATGGAGAAGCTTGCTTCGGCGGCCGGTAAGGCAAGCGGCTATGCGTCGGAGTTCTCCAATGCAGTTGGAGAATTAGCTTCCATCATTCCGGCGGATGCGGTGGTGAAGGATGTCAAGAGCTTCTTATACATAGAGAATGCGGACCTGAGTTCTTATACGGCGGCTGATTTCGTGGATTCGTCCAGACTTGATGCGGACAGCAATGTGGTGAGCCAGGTCGAGGAATATCTCGGTACGCTGAAGGGGCTGCAGGACTCTTATAACGCCGCTCAGAAAGACCAGGCGGCCTATGAAGCAGCCAGTGCCGCCTACCAGGAGGCCCAGACGGCTTATCAGGAGGCCCAGTCCGAGGCTTCTTCGTGGGAATCCAAATATAATTCCGCCAAAAACAGCGAGACCAGTTACGAGAATGCCTACGATCAGGCAATCAGCAATTCGGAATCGAAATATGACGCTTATGAGCAGAAGGTGAGAAGCACAGAGGATACGATACGAAATAATGACAGTAGTGTCAGCGGCAAGGAGGAGAGCCTGACGAATTCCCAGTTAAATGCGAGTACCTCAGGGCTGTCGGATAAACAGCAGATCAGGCAGCTTGAAGAGCAGATAGAGGACTGCACCGTGAAAGCGCCCATAAACGGCGTGATTACCTCTTTGAATGTGGAAGCGGGGGATACCTACAGCGGGACAGATAACAGTGCTATTGCCGTGATAGAGAATATTGACAGTTATGAAGTGGAAGCGGAAATTGACGAATATGATATTAGCCTGATAGAAGTAGGTCAGCAGGTCGTTGTGAAGACCAACGGCACCGGAGATATGGAATTAGACGGTACGGTGACGGCGGTTGCGCCCAGGGCGACGACGGCAGGCACCAGCACTGCTGCCGGCAGCAGCTCTTCCGACGCGTCCTACAAAGTGACTGTATCCATCGACACCGCCTGCGATGACCTGCGCATGGATATGACGGCGAAATTGAGTATCATCATTGAGAGCAAGGAAGATGTGCTGACCGTACCCTATGATGCGGTGCAGGAGGCTGATGACGGTACATATTATGTAGAAGTGGTGAGCGATTCCGCCACCCAGGATGAAGCGGCAGTTGGTCAGACCGGTTCTGCTGATGAGGTGTCCGCAAGCCGGGGTGAGGCGGCAGGCCCGGATGGAGAAGCATCAGCGGCCGGCAATGGAGAGACGGATGCGGAAGAAGGACAGAAGACGGACGATATGCCGCAGAATGCCGATACGCCAGGCGAAAATGGCGATATGCCGCAAGGCACAGCAGGACAGATGCCGTCAGACAAAGGCGGAAACATGTCTGACGCGGCGGCCGCATCCGGCAGGCGGGTTACCATAGAGAAGGGAATCGAAAGCGATTATTATATCGAGATTGTCAGTGATGAAATTACGGAAGGCATGGAAGTGATCGTGCCTGCTTCGGAAGAAAGCGGCATGGATTTCAGAGGCATGGCGGGCATGCAGGGACCGATGGGCGGTTTCTGATCATAGAAGGGAGATAGGATTAACATGGAACGAAAACCCGTGATTCAACTGACTGATATCTATAAGAGATTTTATATTGGAACGCCCAATGAACTGCAGGTGTTAAACGGCATCAATCTGACCGTGGAGGAAGGCGAATTTGTGGCTGTCGTGGGACAGTCAGGGTCAGGCAAGTCCACACTGATGAATATTATCGGCGCGCTTGACCGCCCCACGGAAGGACAGTATCATCTGGACGGTGTGGATATGATCGCCGCCAGGGACGGAGAACTGTCGAAAATACGCAACCGTAAGATCGGCTTCGTCTTCCAGACCTACAATCTGATTTCTAAGACCAATGCCCTGAAGAATGTGGAGATGCCCATGCTGTACGCGGGTGTCTCCGGCAGAAAAAGAGTGGAGCGGGCGAAGGAGCTGCTGACGATGGTGGAGATGGATGAGCGTATGCACCATCTGCCGGAGGAGCTTTCCGGCGGACAGAAGCAGCGTGTGGCGATTGCCAGGGCGATGGCCAATGATCCGGCCATCATTCTGGCGGATGAGCCGACCGGAGCATTGGATTCCGCCACCGGCCGTAAGGTCATGGATCTGTTTCACAAGCTCCATAAAGAGCAGGGCAAAACGATCGTGCTTATCACCCATTCGCCGGAACTGGCGGAAGAGACGGATCGTCTGATTACGATTAAGGACGGCAACATCACCGGAGAAAGGAGCGGCAGAGGGGGACAATGATTCTGTATGAGAATATCAGACTTGCGCTCTTTAGTCTGAAAGCAAATAAAATGCGGGCGCTTCTGACCATGCTGGGTATTATTATCGGTATTTCCTCCGTCATAGCCATTATGACGGTGGGCAATTCCATGACGACGAGCGTATCGGAGTCCATGGAATCTATGGGCGCCAATAATATTACGGTAGGCCTGCAGCAGAAAGAGGATGAAGAGGAGAGCACGGAAGAGGGTCTGCAGTTCGGCGGCCCCGGCAGAATGAAGACCGCTCAGGACGACGACGGCTTTACTTATGAAATGCTGGAAAATTACTGTGATACCTACGGAGACTACATTATGGCTATTTCAGCCAGTGAAAGCGTAGGAAGCGGGCAGATCGTGGACGGCAGTCTGTACGCGAATGTCAATGTCACGGGAGCAAGCCTCGGATATTTTATCGCCAACAGTATCGATCTGGCGGCGGGGCAGTTTTTTCAGGAAAGAGAGTTTGACGACGGCGTTATGGTGGCGCTGATCTCAGATCTGGCGGCGGATAATCTCTTTGACGGAGATGACGAGGCGGCGGTAGGCAGTCAGATTCAGGTCAATGTGGACGATAAATACTATAATTTTACGGTTATCGGTGTCTATGAGTATGACCAGTCGGCTTCCGGCTTTTCTTCCACTTCCACAAAGGACACCACCACGAGTATGTACATCCCTTTAAAAGCAGCTAAGGAACTGACGCATACCGACAATTATCTGCAGTTCACCGTAGTGACGGCAAGCGGCGTGGATTCGGAAGAATTCGCGGAGACGACAGAGGATTTTTTCGCTACCTATTACCGCAATAACCGGGATTTCGAGCCGTCCGCGTTCAGTATGTCTTCTATGGTAGAAGAGATGACATCCATGCTCGGTACCATAACCATGGCGATTTCCGTCATTGCGGGCATTGCCCTTCTTGTGGGCGGTATCGGCGTTATGAATATCATGCTGGTGTCGATTACCGAAAGAACCAGAGAGATCGGTACCCGCAAGGCGCTGGGTGCGCCTAACAGTTCCATCAGGACGCAGTTTATCGTGGAGTCCATTGTCATCTGCCTGATAGGCGGTATCATAGGCATCATCTTAGGCGTAGCGCTTGGTGCGGCGCTGGCGAATATGTTAGGCACTGCGGCAAGCCCGTCGGTGAGCAGCATTATCTTATCGCTGACCTTTTCTATGGCAATCGGCGTTTTCTTCGGCTATTATCCTGCCAACAAGGCGGCGAAGATGGATCCGATTGAGGCGCTGCGATACGAGTAACGATGGAGAGATGAGGGCAAAGGCAGACGGAAAGCTGGCAGAGATTGGGAAAGAAGCCTGTCGGTGAAGCGTGTGCAGTACAAAAAGAGCGGCACATAAGGGTCTGACTATTGACAGAATTCTGAAAATGGAAGAAAATAATAGGGTGAAAAATCTGTATGTGTGGAGCGTATCGGTTTTTTACCCTATGTTTGTGTCCGCGCGCGTCGGAGACAAACAGGAAAGAAAGGAAGAAACGCGCAGAAAAGAGGATTACCATGACAAAAATTGATATTGTTTCCGGATTTTTGGGAGCCGGAAAGACAACTTTAATTAAGAAGCTTCTAAAGGAAGCACTGGCAGACACGAAAGTAGTGTTAATAGAGAACGAATTTGGGGAAATCGGCATCGACGGCGGGTTCTTAAAGGAAGCAGGTATTGAAATCAAGGAGATGAATTCCGGCTGTATCTGCTGCTCTCTGGTAGGGGATTTCGGTACCTCCTTAAAAGAAGTGCTGGATACCTACGAACCGGAGCGTATCCTGATCGAGCCTTCGGGTGTCGGCAAGCTCTCCGATGTTATGAAAGCCGTGCAGGATGCCATGACGGACAGAGATGTGGAGCTTAACAGTGCAGTGGCGGTGGTAGATGCCTGCAAATGCAAGATGTATATTAAGAATTTCGGAGAGTTCTTTATTAACCAGATCGAACATGCCGGAACCATTATTCTGAGCAGAACGGATAAGCTCAGCGAAGAGAAGCTGGCGGTATGTGTGTCCATGATTCGTGAGCACAACGCCAAAGCGACTATTATTACCACCCCCTGGGATGCATTGGAAGGCAAAGACATTCTGGAGACCATCGAGGGCGCGAAGGATTTGGAAGCGGAACTGATGCGGGAAGTTCTGGAGCAGCATGAGCACGGGCATCATCACGACCATGGCCCGGACTGTACCTGCGGCTGTCATGACCATGAGCATCACCATGACCATGAAGAGGATCATGAGCATGGGCATCATCATGAGCATGAGGAGGAGCATGAGCACGGGCATCATCATGAGCATGAGGAGGAGCATGAACACGGGCATCATCATGAGCACGAAGAAGATCATGGCCATGAGCATCATCACGACCATGGCCCGGATTGCACCTGCGGCTGTCACGACCATGACCACAAGCATCATCATGAGCATGAAGGACATCACCATCATGCTGATGAAATCTTTACAAGCTGGGGACTTGAGACTCCTGCTGTATACAGCAAAGAAGAGATCGAGCACATTTTGACGCAGTTGGATAAGGACGAGATATACGGTATGGTACTGCGTGCCAAGGGTATGGTTCCCTCCACGGACGGCGGCTGGATATATTTTGATTACGTGCCGGAGGAGAGCAATATAAGAGGCGGCAAGCCTGACGTAACCGGTAAGTTCTGCGTGATTGGTTCCAAGCTGAAGGAAGAGAAGCTGGCGGAGCTTTTTGCAAAATAGAAGACTCCGCTTTAAGCAAACAGAAATTTAAGGAAGGATGTGGATATGCTGATGAAACCGGTCTATATGATTAACGGATTTTTAGAGAGCGGCAAGACAGAATTTATTACGTATACACTGGAGCAGCCTTATTTTCAGGTGCGGGGCAAGACCCTCCTGATTCTCTGTGAGGAGGGCGAGAACGAGTATGACCCGAAGCTTCTTAAGGCAAGCCGCACGGAACTTGAACTGATTGAAGAAGAATCGGATTTCACACCGGCTAAGCTGATAGAGCTTGAGAAGAAGTACAAGCCCGAGCGTATCATCATCGAGTACAACGGTATGTGGAACTATAAGGAAATGAAGCTGCCCTGGCATTGGAAGATTGAGCAGCAGATTACGACCATTGACGCATCCACGTTCCCGATGTATTACACAAATATGAAATCTCTGCTGGCGGAGCAGATTCGCAAGTCGGAGCTGATCATCTTCAACCGGTGCGACGGTGTGGAGGATCTGAGTACCTATAAGCGCAATATCAAGGCCATCAATCCGAAGGCAGAGATTGTATTCGAGGATTCTAACGGTGAAATCAATGAGATCATGGAGGACGATTTGCCATATGATCTGAAAGCACCGATTATTGAGCTGGATAACGAAGGTTACGGAATCTGGTATCTGGATTCTCTGGACCATTTGGAGCGGTATGAGGGCAAGACCATTCAGTTTACGGCTATGGTACTGAAGCCGAAGCAGTTCCCCGGGGGCTATTTCGTGCCGGGGCGTATGGCTATGACATGCTGTGCTGAGGACATGGCGTTCCTTGGGTTTGCCTGCGAGTATGACAAGGCGGACAGCCTGACTGACAAGCAGTGGGTGAAGGTAACAGCTAAGGTGGCGAAGGAATATTTCGCGGATTACGACGGGGAAGGTCCCGTACTGCATGCGGTCAGCGTAGAACAGACCAAAGCGCCGAAGGAAGAGGTTATCAGCTTTACGTAAAAGCATGATCTGATATAAAGGAATCGTATGGCACAAGACAAAGAATTACAGCAATTAAAGAATCGATTACAGGAACTGGCAGACCGTTCTTACAGCCATAGCGTATATACCTTTACGCCTTTTTTTGGATTGTCGGAGCAGCAGGCTTTCTATGAAATCCAGAGAGAACTCGCTTATGCAGGTTGTTCTATGGAGGGCGGCAGTCCGCTGTGCGAGCGGAAGATGATTCGCTTCGGGACAGAGGAGAACTTAGGCTATCAGGCGGATTTTCCGATTGTCTGTTTGAAAATAGAGCCTCTTACCCCGAAATTTGCCCAGGTCCTGACCCATCGGGATTTTTTGGGTGCGATAATGAATCTTGGCATTGAGCGGGATACGGTGGGAGATATTTTCGTGCAGGAGAAGGAAGCGTATGTTTTCTGTCAGGAATCCATCGCGCCGTATCTGATTGGGAATCTGGAGCAGGTGAAGCATACCCGGGTAAAATGTGCGCTGACAGAGCTGACGCAGGAGCTTCGTTCCCCTAAGCTGGAAAGTATTACACTGTCAGTAGCGTCGGCAAGAATCGACGGGGTGGTGTCCAAGCTGTACCATATAGCCCGCAGCCAGAGTCTGGAACTGTTCCGGGCGGGAAGAGTGTTCGTCAACGGCAGGCTGACGGAGAATAACAGTTATGCGCTGAAAGCGCAGGATACCGTAACAGTGAGAGGCTTAGGCAAATTTATCTACACAGGGGAGCAGGGAGATACCAGAAAAGGGAAAACCCGTATCGGCGTAGAGGCGTATCAATAACGGCGGTCAGGAAAACAGGAGAGATTTTATGTTTCAGTATACAATAGTTCAGTGGATGTTTTTCTTTTATGTATATTGCTTTTTGGGCTGGTGCTTTGAATCTGTCTACGTATCGATCAAATCAAAGAAACTGGTAAACCGCGGATTCATGAGAGGTCCCTTTCTTCCGCTGTACGGCAGCGGCGCGCTGATGATGTATATTGTATCAAAACCTTTTCAGGATAATCTGGTGCTGACCTATATCGCGGGCGTTATCGGCGCTACCGTACTGGAATATATAACGGGTGTATTGATGGAAACTTTGTTCAAGGTCAGATATTGGGATTACTCTTCCCAGCCCTTTAATTTTCAAGGACATATCTGCCTGGGATCTTCTATTGCCTGGGGATTTCTGACAATATTGATGACACATGTTATCCATAAACCGATTGAGCGGTTTGTGATGTCTCTTCCGCCTCAGCCTTTGAAATATATAACGGCTATTATCACTCTGTACATGGTGGTGGATTTCACATTATCCTTCAAGGCTGCGCTGGAACTGCGGGATATTCTGGTACGCATAGAGAAAGTCAGAGAAGAGATGGTGCGTATCCAGAAGCGTCTGGATGTTATCATAGCGTTTAACAATGAAGAGAAGGAACAGAAGCGGCAGGAGCGGGAAGAGCGCTTTGGCGAACTGACGGCAGGGCTGGAACAGCGTTTTGCCAGCTTCAGGGAGAGCGCTCAGCGGTTAGCTTACGGCGAGGGCGCAAGAGAGGAAATCGCGGAGCTTCGCGCCAAATACAATTTGTATATGGAGAACAGAAACCATTACAGAGACATGCTTGGTTTTTACAAGAGAGATATGATTCGCAATAATCCGATGCAGTCCCGTAAATTCAAGGACGCTCTCGAGGAATTAAAGAATGTCATGAATAACAAAAGGGATTCCCAATCATAAGCTATTGGGAATCCTTTAGCGTTGTGTAGCGGGATTTCACACGGCGGTTAGCGCGTATGGAATCGATGATATGATTCTCTACCAGTTCCAGATTCCTTGCCTTACGCCGGACTAAAGCCAGCGTTTTATTGTAAACCCAGAAGGAATAGACGAGGACATTGTTGATTTTGCCAAGCTTTGCCTTGGTGGTGTGGGTGTAGTGCCTGCCGCCTACCATGGTCGGTTTGCCGGCGAGAATGTAGTTGATCAGATCGGTTTCCGAGTCAATGGTTTCCTGCAGGATCGTATAGCCAAGTCCGGCGCAGTCGGCCTTGTGGGAGTCGCTTCCGCCGAAGCAGGGCAGAGAAAATTTCTCGGCAATCGCCATGGCGCGCATATTGGAATCGGCATCTTCGCAGGCGTTATAGCCCTCGATGAAATCGAACCGCTGATAAATGCTCTCTGACAGCTTCCCGCGGAGTGTGTTGCCGATGCTCAGGAATTTCTCACCGCAGGGATGAGCGGGGCCTAAGATGCCGCCGTAATGGTGTACGATTTCGATTAACAGCGTTACGGGCAGTCCGCGCAGCTCCAGAATCGGCAGCTTGACGCCGGTAGGCATGATGATAATCATATGTCCCGCGTCTATGGTATCGTATTCGATTCCCTTAAGCACCAGGAAGTTTTCCGGTTTGGGGGAGAGCTTCTTATAGTAACGGTAAGCTTTGTAGGAGTCGTGGTCGGTAATCAGCATACCGTGGTAACCCTTTTCTTTTAGAATTTCAATATTTTCCAGCAGCTCCAGTTTGCCATCCGGAGAGCCTTCCTTCGTATGACAGTGCATGTCCAGCTTCATTGAGCACCTCTTTTTCCTGTATTCAGTCCGGATATTGCTCCGGCAGTATCGAAGTATGAATCTTTTAATCAAGTTTATTCTACCCTTTTTTCGGATAAAAAGCTATAGATTTCTCACCTTTCCCATTTTTTTGCATAATTTAAGTATTGACAATTACCGATAGATGGATTAAAGTATAAGAAATTTAAGAAAAGTATCAGATAGAAACCTGTGAGGAAGAGTAGTAGGAACAGGAAGACTGTTGCAGAGAGCCGCGAAGGGTGGGAAGCGGTACAGAGACTGTTGTGAATGGACTTTCGAGGCTGACCTGAAATCATAAGATGACAGTAGGAGTCGGCGGGAACCGCACCCGTTATCCAAGCGGCATATATTTTTGTATATGAATGAGGTGGGCGTGATGTTTCATCCGTCAATTTGAGTGGTACCGCGATAATACTTAGTGTATTACCGTCTCAGGCATGGGCTTGAGACGGTTTTTTTATTATTAAAAAGTCTGTTCGGCAACTGGCGTTTCAAAACGGACAGCGTAACAGGCAGAATTAAAGGAGGATTTTATTATGAAAAAGAAAACAGCAGCATTATTGATGACAGCAGCATTGACGGCTTCCCTGCTGGGTGGATGCGGCGGTAATGGAACAGCGGAGAGCGGTTCCGGCGACGCGGCGGAGGAGACAGTTGAGACCGCAGAAGACACGGCGGAGGAAGGAGCGGAAGAGAGTGCTGATACGGCAGACGGCTCCGAAGCTGCGGATAACGGCAGCGCAGATAATGCCGGGGCAGGCGCTTCCTACAAGGTAGGTATCGTACAGTTTGTGGACGATGCTTCCTTAAATCAGATTGAAGCGGCAATTGAGGCGGAACTGGACGCTAAGGCAGCCGAGCTTGGCGTGACCTTTGATTACAGCGATTATACTTACAACGGGCAGGCGGACTCCACAGTCCTGAACCAGATTGCCACAGAGCTGGTGGCGTCGGAAGTGGACGTGATTGTTCCGATTGCGACACCGGCGGCGATGATCATGCAGAACGCTACGGCAGATAATCAGATACCGGTGGTATTTTCCGCAGTATCCGACCCGGTGGGCGCGGGACTGGTGGCAAGTCTGGAGGCGCCCGGATCGAATATTACCGGTACGTCCGACGCTTTAAATACAGAGGCGGTTATGGATTTGATGTTTGCGGCGGATCCGGACATTCAGAAGGTAGGCCTTCTGTATAATAAGAGCGAGGATTCCTCCAAAGCGCCCATCGAGGCTGCCAAAGCCTACTGTGAGGAGAAGGGCGTAGAGGTCATCGAGAAGACGGGAACCACCAATGATGAGATTTCGCTGGCGGCTGACGCTTTGATTGCAGCCGGTGCGGAGGCGGTTTTCACACCCACGGACAACACGGTTATGACAGCGGAACTTGCTATCTATGAGAAATTTATTGACGCGGGCGTGCCCCACTACACCGGTGCGGATTCCTTTGCATTAAACGGTGCGTTCTTAGGCTTCGGCGTCAATTATGTGGATCTGGGTACGGCTACGGCTGACATGGTAGCGGAGATTCTGGTAAACGGCGCGGATCCGGCAAGTACCCCGGTGGTTACGCTGGATAACGGTATCGCTACAGTGAACACCGAGACTGCGGAAGCAATCGGCTTAGACTACAGTGTCTTCGAGGGAATGTGCGCAGAGGTCAAAGAGACAGTTACAGCGGAAGAATTTGAATAAATAATGCATAGATGAAGCGAGGATATCATGAGTTCCATATTTACCTTATCGATTTTGCAGAGCGCGCTGGAATTGGGATGCATCTATTCCCTGGTGGCATTGGCGCTGTTTATATCATTTAGTATCTTGAATATTGCGGATCTGTCAACCGACGGCTGTTTTACCTTTGGCTGTGCGGTGGGGGCCATGGTAACGATAGCAGGGCATCCGCTGCTGGCTTTTCCGGCCGCGATGGCGGCCGGGGCCGTTTCCGGCTTCGTGACGGCTTTCCTGCAGACCAGAATGGGCGTGCCGTCGATTCTGGCAGGCATCATTGTCAATACCGGACTGTATACGGTGAATATCGCGGTAATGGGTTTTTCCTCCAATGTGAATCTGTTTGCCTGCGATACGATTTTCAGTCTGGCGAAGGATAAGATCCCGGCAGAATGGTATAACAGTTGGTATAAGATCATTCTGGTTGTGGCTATCGTGCTTGTGGTGGGCATCATTCTGGCATGGTTCCTCAATACGAGACTGGGGCTGTCCATCCGCGCCACGGGCGATAATGAACATATGGTACGGGCTTCCAGCATTAATCCGGTATTTACGATTACGGTGGGCTTATGCCTGGCGAACTCTCTGACCGCTTTATCCGGCGCGATTCTGGCGCAGTACCAGAAATCATGCGATATTAATCTGGGAACCGGTATGGTGACGATAGCGCTGGCAAGTCTGATCATCGGGGAGACGATCATCGGCAAAGGCGGCATGTTCAAAAAGGTAATAGGCGTTATTCTGGGAAGCTGCCTGTACCGCTTCATCGTGGCGGTGGCGCTGCGCATGAGCGTTCCGGCGGAATGTCTGAAGCTGGTGTCAGCCCTGATTGTGGCGATCGCTATCGCATTCCCGTATCTGAAAGGGCAGGCGTCCTTCTTAAAGACGAGAAGAGCCTTGGAACGGGCAGACAGAAAGGACGGTGGAAGCGAATGTTAAGCTTACGGCAGATTTCCAAAACCTTTAATCCGGGTACGGTTAATGAGAAGAAAGCGCTTGACCGGGTGAGCCTGGAACTTGCGGACGGTGATTTTGCCACGATCGTGGGCAGCAACGGCGCCGGAAAATCCACCCTGTTCAATGCCATAACAGGCGCGTTCTATGTGGATGAGGGACAGATTATCCTGGGCGGCGAGAATATTACCTACCGCAGAGAATATATCAGAAGCAAAGTAATCGGGCATCTGTTTCAGGACCCGCTGAAAGGAACAGCGCCCCATATGACCATCGAGGAAAATATGGCATTGGCGTATCTGAGGGCTTCTACCTCTTCTCACGCCTTTTTCAGCCGTATCAGCAATAAGGAGAAGCAGATGTTCAGAGAACAGCTTGCGCTGCTGGATATGGGACTGGAAGACAGGATGAAGCAGCCGGTGGGCTTATTGTCCGGCGGACAGAGACAGGCGCTTACCCTTCTGATGGCGACGATGGTAACGCCGAAGATTCTTCTTCTGGATGAGCACACCGCAGCCCTTGATCCGGCGACGGCACAGAAGGTGCTGGAACTGACCAAACGGATTGTGGCGGAGCGCAGGATTACCTGTCTGATGGTAACTCACAATATGCATCAGGCGCTGGAACTGGGCAACCGGACGCTGATGATGGACGCTGGACGTATCGTGCTGGATATAAGCGGAGAAGAGCGGGCGGCGCTGACGGTGGAGGATCTGTTAAAGCAGTTCCAGACACAGGCAGGCAAGCAGCTTGATAATGACAGGATTCTGTTATCCAAATAGGAAATATAATAATATATGTTATTGATAAGCCGGCCGCAAGGCCGGCTTTTTTGCGTGCATCAGCAGGCTTATGAAAAATAAAAGTCATAACCTGGACAAAGGTTCATATATTGAGTTAAGGGGGAATGCCTATGCTGCAGGAAGAAGTATTACATATGTTTCCGGAGTCCATGCGCGCCAGGTGGCGTCAGGCGGCCGGACAGGCTGAGGGGCTGCAGGAAATCAGACTGCGGGCGCAGGCTCCGGCAATGGTGCTGCTTCATAACAGAGAGTGGTTTGTGGACAGGGCAGGGAAGCTGACGGACAGGCAGCCTGTCGGAGCGGAGAGCAGCCCGCAGGAACTGGAAGAGATCCTGGCGCATCTGTGTCAATATTCTCTCTATGCGTTTGCGGATGAAATAAGGCAGGGATTTCTGACGATTCAGGGCGGACATCGTGTGGGACTCGCCGGACAGGTGATTTTAGAGGGGAAAAATGAAATACGGAATATGAAATACATCCGTTATTTAAATATTCGTATTGCGCATGAGGTGAAGGGCGCTGCGGATTCTCTGATCGCTTATCTGTACGAAAAAGGACAGGTATTGAACACCTTATTGATCTCTCCGCCGGGATGCGGCAAGACTACGATGCTGAGAGACATTGTCAGACAAGTATCGAATGGGACGGTATACGGAAGAGGCGTCAATGTCAGTGTGGTAGATGAACGCTCGGAGATCGCGGGCAGCTATCTGGGGGTGGCACAGAATGACGTAGGTGTTCGGACGGATGTGCTGGACGGCTGTCCGAAGGTGGAGGGAATGATGCTCCTCATCCGTTCGATGGCGCCGCAGGTTCTGGCGGTGGATGAATTGGGAGGAGAGAGCGATGCGCAGGCATTGTTTACGGTAAGCGGATGCGGCTGCAGAATTATAGCCACGATGCACGGTAATTCCCTGGAAGAGATCAGAAATAAAAATTATATGCGTTATGTAATGAATAACAGACTGTTTGACCGCTATGTGGTGCTGGGAAAGTATCATGGACGCTGCATGGTGAGAGAAATCTATGACGGAGAAGGGAAGCAATGCTTAAATTAGCAGGAGCCTTATGTATCATGGCCGGATGTGTGGGCTGGGGAGAAGGAAAGATCAGGGAGGAGAAGGACAGAGTGCGGCATCTGAGAGAATTAATCCGTATCATCAGGCGGATACAGGAGGAGATTCGATACGGAAAGCGTACGCTGCCGGAGATATGTCTGATTCTTTCTGAATACAGCGATCCATGGTACCGGCCGCATTTTCGGAAGATTTATGAGCAGCTTGACCGCAGGAATGGTACAGGCCTGAATGCGGTATGGCTAAGGCAGATGGCATTTTGCTTTCAGGGAGTGCCGCTACAGGAGGAAGAGAAGGACGTACTCATAAGACTGCCGGAAAATATGGGAATACAGGAAGAAACGCTGCAGGCAGAGAATATCGGGCTGTCAATGGATATGCTTATCAGGAAATGCAGACAGGCGGAGGAAACATATCAGAATAAATCCAGAGTAATACGCAGCGTGAGCATTCTGACAGGATTTCTTCTGACAATTATTCTGATTTGAGTTACAGAGAAAGGATTATAAATATAAGATGAGCGTAAGCCTTATTTTTAAGATAGCGGCCGTAGGGATTCTGGTCACGATACTGAACCAGGTTCTGAAGCACAGCGGCCGGGAAGAACATGCTTTTTTAATCAGTCTGGCGGGATTAATTCTTGTTTTAACCTGGATCATTCCCTATATATATGATTTGTTCGTTATGGTGCAGGAGTTATTTACGCTGTAGCGTTGACAGGCGGGGAGGAGAGTTTTGTATGGAAATGGTTAAAATCGGTCTGATCGGCATCGTGGGCGTGCTGTTTGCGGCGGGATTTAAGAATTATAAAGCAGAGTATGGCGTTTATATCGGGATAGCGGTCTGCCTGATTATTATGGGGTATACCGCCCGTTATTTTACACAAATTCTTGAGAGGATGGAACAACTGAGAGGATATCTGGATGATAATTACCGGTATCTTGCCGTGCTGCTGAAAGCGGTAGGAGCTACTTATGCCTGTGAATTCTGCGCGGGTATTTGCAAGGATGCAGGGTACGGAGGCATTGCGGGGCAGGTGGAAATGATGGGGAAGCTTTATATTTTGCTTGTGGGGATGCCGGTTCTGCTTGCCTTGATGGA
>JAGAIZ010000031.1 GCA_017626325.1 Lachnospiraceae bacterium
ACAGCGTGAAGAAATCTCCAAACTGAATGAGCAAAGATTACAGGAACTAGAACGAATCTCAGGATTAACCTCCGAACAAGCAAAAGATTATTTGTTGAAAATTGTTGAAGATGAAGTGAAACATGAAACTGCTGTCATGATCAAAGAGATGGAGAGCAGAGCAAAGGAAGAAGCAGATAAGAAGGCCAAGGAATATGTCGTAACGGCGATTCAGAAGTGCGCTGCAGACCATGTGTCCGAGACCACCATATCTGTTGTACAGCTTCCTAACGATGAGATGAAGGGCAGAATCATTGGCAGAGAGGGACGTAATATCAGGACTCTTGAGACAATGACAGGCGTGGATTTGATTATTGATGATACGCCCGAAGCAGTCATCTTATCAGGCTTCGATCCAATTCGTAGGGAAGTTGCCAGAATTGCGCTGGAGAAGCTTATTGTGGATGGAAGAATTCATCCTGCGCGAATCGAAGAAATGGTTGAGAAGGCGCAGAAGGAAGTAGAAGTGATGATCAAAGAGGAAGGTGAAGCCGCTACGCTGGAAGTAGGCGTGCACGGTATTCATCCGGAACTCGTAAGATTACTCGGCAAGATGAAATTCAGAACCAGTTATGGTCAGAACGCATTGAAGCATTCGATTGAGGTTGCCCAGTTGTCCGGTCTGCTTGCAGCGGAGATGGGACTGGATGTCAGAATGGCGAAGCGTGCAGGTTTATTACATGATATAGGTAAAGCCGTTGACCATGAGATGGAAGGTTCTCATATACAACTGGGTGTTGAGCTTTGCAGAAAGTATAAGGAAGGTCCGATCGTTATCAACGCAGTTGAGTCACATCATGGAGATGTTGAGCCTCAGAGCTTGATTGCATGCCTTGTACAGGCTGCTGATACGATTTCTGCGGCAAGACCCGGTGCTAGAAGAGAGACATTAGAAACATATACAACAAGATTGAAACAATTAGAAGACATTACAAACAATTTCAAAGGTGTTGACAAATCTTTTGCTATTCAGGCTGGTAGAGAGATTCGTGTGATGGTAGTTCCAGAACAGATTAACGATTCTGACATGGTATTACTCGCAAGAGATATTTCCAAGCAGATTGAGGCTGAATTGGAGTATCCCGGACAGATCAAAGTAAATGTGATCCGTGAGAGCCGTGTCATTGACTACGCTAAATAGTATGAAAACTCTGCAGAGAAATCTGCAGAGTTTTTTTTGCCCTAATAGCAGTGAGCCTCATTGCAGTGATGAGTTTCGCAGCTATAAACTCTCTTATTGTTCTCTTATTGTGTAGATTTACCATAAATGGAAAGTATTTTATGTGAAAATTATCGTATCTTCATACTTGTAGAAACCCAGAAACTGTAGTAGAATAGTTAGCGGTGTATGATTGTATACAATTATTCAATGCATGGAGGATGACAAAATGAAACCATACAAAGAGATGAGTAAGGAAGAGCTTACATCGCTGAAGGAAGAATTGGAGAAGCAGTTTGAGGATGCAAAAGGAAAAGGTCTTAAACTGGATATGTCCAGAGGAAAACCTACACCGGCACAGCTTGATATGACTATGGGAATTATGGATGTTCTCAATTCCGAATCCGATATGAAGACAGAGTCGGGAATGGATACCAGGAACTATGGTTTGATGGACGGCATTCCGGAAGCAAAGAAGCTGATGGGCGATATGATGGGTGTTCCGGCAGAGAATGTGATTGTATATGGTAATGCAAGCCTGACTATAATGTATGACACTGTGGCGCGCGCCATGCTGCACGGTGTGCTGGGAAGTACGCCATGGTGTAAATTAGATAAAGTGAAATTTCTGTGTCCCGCGCCGGGATATGACAGACACTTTAAGATTACGGAGTCTTTCGGCATCGAGATGATTACGATTCCTATGACCTGTGACGGACCGGATATGGATCTGGTAGAGGAGTATGTATCGAAAGATCCGGCTGTCAAAGGAATCTGGTGTGTGCCGAAATATTCGAATCCACAGGGGATTTCTTATTCTGATGAGACGGTAAGAAGATTTGCTGCACTGCAGCCTGCTGCGGAGGATTTCCGTATTTATTGGGACAATGCTTATGCGATTCATCACTTATATTTCGACGAGCAGGATGAGATTCTGGATATTTTGAGCGAGTGTGAGAAAGCCGGCCATCCGGATATGGTATATGAATTCTGTTCTACCTCTAAGGTAAGCTTTTCGGGCGCGGGAATATCTGCGTTTGCGTCGTCCAAAGCGAATTTGGAAGAGGCTAAGAAGGTGATGACGATCCAGACGATTGGTCATGATAAGGTCAATCAACTGCGTCATGTGAGGTATTTTAAGGATTTGGACGGTATGCTGGCGCATATGAAGAAACATGCCGATATTATGAGACCGAAATTTGAGGCGGTATTAGAAGTGTTGGATAAGGAATTAGGCGGGCTGGAAATCGGTTCATGGACCAGACCGCGCGGCGGTTATTTCATTTCCTTTGACGCTATGGAGGGCTGTGCGAAGGCGATCGTGGCTAAGTGCAAGGAGGCGGGCGTTGTGCTGACTGGCGCAGGCGCTACATATCCTTACGGTATAGATCCCCAGGACAGGAATATTCGTATTGCGCCTTCTTACCCGACATCGGAGGAAATGGCGGCGGCAACGGACTTGTTCGTATTATGCGTTAAGCTGGTCAGCGTAGAGAAACTGCTGGCGGCATAAGAGCGGAGCAGGCATTCAGACTAAGCAGGGACAGGGGATTACAATGGACAAATATGAACGGATAGGAAGAGAACTGATACATAAGGGCGCTATTATAGACTATTATCAGGATACGATTAAGATTCCGAATGGAAATGTGGCGAAATGGGATTTCATACAGCACAAAGGAGCAGCGGCTGTTGTTGCTGTGAAAGAGGATGGCAAGCTGTTAATGGTCAGACAATACCGCAATGCCTTGGACAGAGAGACGTTAGAGATTCCGGCGGGCGGACTCAATGGAGCCGATGAACCGACAGATCTTGCGGCGATGAGGGAGCTGGAAGAAGAGACCGGTTATAAAGCGGGCAAATTGGAACTGCTGCTCTCGCTGCGCACTACGGTGGCGTTTTGTAATGAGAAGATTGACGTTTATGTGGCTACGGATCTGCAGCCGGCCAGACAACATCTGGATGAAGACGAATTCCTGGATGTGGAAAGCTACGATGTCGACGAACTGATCCAGATGATCTACGATTGTAAGATTCAGGACGGTAAGACGGTTTCATCTATCCTTGCATACAAAAATAAATATTGTAAGTAAGATCATTCCCAGGCGTTTATAAGAACGTCTGGGATTTTTTCTGAGAATTTTTTGAGAATTTTCTTTCTGTATTTTTTTGAAAGTTTGGGGATATGGGAGTTTTCCTGTGGAAGCAGGCATGACCTGTCAGAATGAGGCATATATTATGCAGACAAGGTGTATTCGTGAAAGGTTTGCGCCGGATAGAGAATAATCCGGCACGAAGCGTTACGATGCGGGACGGAGTCAAAAGGGGAGGATAATTGTGCGTAACCGTAATCTGTCTTTTACAAAAAACTGCTATTATATGCTGTATTTATTTATGCTCGGTCTGTTTATTGGGATTCTGGTGGTGAATGTGGGATATGATGCCTGGATTGAAAACGGCATGTTTCTGGGAACGGAAATGCTGGAAAAACTGGAGAACAGTACGCTGGAGGGAGGAAGTCTGTTCAGATATATTCTCAAACACAGATTGTCTACGCTGTGTATGCTGAGCCTTCTGGCTACCACAATGTTTGGGATCGCGGTAATGTGCTGTTATATATGTTATATGGGGATCGCGGCGGGATGCCTTTTGTCCGTGGCGGTTGTACGCTATGGAATACGGGGACTGATTTTCATGATAGCAGGAATCTTTCCGCAGGGAATTTTACTGATTCCGGGATATGCGGCGCTGTTTCTGTGGGCGGCAGGCATCAACAGAGTTTTATATGCCAAAGGTACTTATACGGATAGTCTTGAGAGGTACAGCAGACAATTCTATCTGAAAAAAGGGATGCAGATTCTGTGTATCATAATAGTTGTCATAATGGGATGTCTGTTGGAGAGTTATGTTAATCCTGGAATATTGCATTTGGCGCTGAATATTTTTTGAAAAAATCTTTTATATCATTTTTACCAACATATAGTAGACATAAATTATAGTGTTGGCGATATGTTGTGCTTTCTTTCCAAAACTGCTGAAATGCCCATAAAATCGGGAAAAATTCTATTTGCTTTTCTGTAAAATTCTGATTATAATGATAGGCAGACAGTCATTTGATTTACATAAAAATCATCTGCAGGGAAGGATTTCCGCCTACATGGAAAAAGAAATTAATGCATTCATCACATATTTACATAATGTAAAAAACACATCCAATAATACAGAGCTTTCTTATAAGAGAGATTTGGAGAAGGTGGAGCATTTTCTGGCTTCCCGCGGCATTACTGAGGCTGAAAGTGTGTCTGAGCAGGATTTAGGCGATTATGTGAAATATCTGGAGGACAATCATTTCGCGGCGGCGACGGTATCACGCAATATCGCGTCTATCAAAGCTTTTTATCATTTTATGGTACAGGAAGGATTTGTGACGGCGGATATTTCCGAGGGACTGAAAGCGCCTAAGATAGAGAAGAAAATACCGGCGATTATGTCTCCCGATGAAGTGGTGAGGCTTTTGGAGCAGCCTTCCGGGGACAGCCCGAAAGAAATCCGTGATAAAGCGATGCTTGAACTATTGTATGCGACGGGAATCAGGGTAACGGAATTAATTACGCTGAAAGTGTCCGACGTCAATCTGGCGATGGGGTTTATCCTGTGCAGAGACCGCAATAAAGAAAGAATCATTCCCTTCGGCACAGCGGCTAAGAATGCTTTGATCAGATATCTGGATGGAACGAGAGAGGGGATGCTTGAGAATAAAGCTTCGGACGTCCTTTTTGCCAATTGTTCTGGACAGCCTATGAGCAGGCAGGGATTTTGGAAGCTGATTAAATATTATGCGAAGAAAGCGGACATTAAGGCGGATATTACGCCGCATACGTTAAGACACTCTTTTGCGGCGCATCTGGTAGAGAACGGCGCGGATTTGAGAAGCGTGCAGGAGATGCTGGGGCATTCCGATATTTCCACCACGCAGATTTATGCGAATCTGAACCATAACCATATCCGTGAGGTATATGCCAAGGCCCATCCGAGAGGATAGCGGCCGTGGTAAGCAGACAGCCGGATAAAAGACCGTATATTTTGCAAAACAGGATAGAAAAGTACGTAAAGTAAATGAGAGAGCAATATAAAAGTCAGGCCGCCGGGACCTGACTTTTGCGTTTCATACAGACATATGCCGCATGTTTAATCGTACTCTGCAATGTCGTAAATAAGCTGCCTGGAGGCTTCCCAGCCAAGACAGGGGTCTGTAATGGACTTGCCATAGATGCCCTCGCCGATCTTCTGACTGCCTTCCTCGATATAGCTTTCTACCATTACGCCCTTGACCATATTGTGGATGTCCTTGTTTAGCTTGCGGCTGTGCATAACCTCTTTTACGATACGGATCTGCTGCGCAAACTGTTTGTTGGAATTGTTATGGTTGGAATCGATGATGCATGCAGGATTCTGCAGGTCGTATTCCCCGTATAAGTCACATAAGGTCGATAAATCCTCATAATGATAGTTGGGCAGGCTGCGTCCATGCTTGTTGACGGAACCGCGCAGTACCGCGTGAGCCAGTGGATTGCCGTTTGTTTCCACCTCGCATCCTCTGTAGATAAAAGAGTGCCTGTGCTGCGCCGCGTAGATAGAATTGAGCATGACGGAGAGCGTACCGCTGGTGGGATTTTTCATACCGGCGGGAACATCGAAGCCGCTGACAGTCATACGATGCTGTTGGTCTTCCACGGACCGGGCGCCGATTGCCACGTAGGATAAGATATCCTCCACATAGCCCCAGTTGTCGGGGTAGAGCATCTCGTCGGCTGCGGTCAGCTCCGATTCTTCTATGGCATGGATGTGCATTTTACGCATGGCAATGAGTCCGGCGGTAAAGTCGGGCTTTTTCTCCGGGTCGGGCTGGCTGACGATTCCCTTATAGCCTTCGCCTGTTGTACGGGGCTTGTTGGTATAGATTCTGGGGATCAGGATTAATTTATCCTTTACCTCTTCATTGACTCTGGCAAGACGGCTTACATAATCGCATACGGCGTCCTCATTATCGGCGGAACAGGGGCCGATAATAACCAGAAATTTATTGCTTTTACCGGTAATAACATCTTTAATCTCGGCATCGCGCTGCTTCTTAATTTCAGCAAGGCGCGCCGGAACCGGAAATTGTTCCCGTATTTCTTCCGGTGTGGGAAGCTTGGTTACAAAGTGAAAAGACATTTTGGTTACTCCTCTTAGTGTATATTTATCGTTCAGACCGCTCCGCATACTTTCAGAATGGGTGTGGAAAAAACAGTTATATTATAGTATATTGATTTCAGAATCGCAAGTCTCACGCCGAATATCAGTTTCAGCATATTATGCAGATTATCCGGTGTGAACTGCAACGCTATCTGGAAGATGCGCTATGGTGACATACGGGAAATGCGGAGCGCCGACAGGGTGCATAACAGGGTCTGCAGCATCTGGCTTGCCAGCATTCCCCACAGATAGCCCTGAATACCGTAGACCGGAATGGCGAAGAATACGAACAGCAGGCGAAGCAGCAGGCTTGCTACGCTGAAGCAGAAGGTCTGCGCGGTCTTGCCAAGGCCGTTTAAGATGCTGCCAAGAGTGCTTGCGATATACATGAGCGGACAGATGAAGCTGAGGGTCAGGATAAAGCTTCCCGCCAGTTCAGAGTGAAACAGGATACGGCCGGCCGCTCTGCCCAGGAGAAGGAAAATGGCGGTGCAGCCAAAGCCCAGCATAAGACAGTAGCGGATGGAGGTCATAATAGCCTGCCGGACGGCGTGGTGATTGCCGTTCTCGTCCGCTTCTGACACGATGGGGAGCAGCAGCACGGAGATGGAATTGGTCAGGGCGGAGGGAAACAGGATGAGCGGGAGGCTCATACCGGTCAGCACGCCGTATACGCCGAGTGCGTCCGCATTGTTTAGTCCATATGCCATCAGGCGGTTGGGAATACAGACCGCTTCGATGCTCTGCAGCAGGTTGATGACCAGCCGGTTTGCAGACAGCGGTACCGCCAGCCGCAGGAGCTGTCCCATGATGCGGCGGTACTGGAGGGCAAGGTGTTCTTTATGGGCGGCAGTCCCCCTTTTATCAGGGCAGGCAAGGCAGCCCTTCTTTGGGAAAAGCTTATGGGCGCGGGACAGGATGGCAAGGAGAGAGACAAGCATGGAAGCGCTTTCTCCGATGACAAGCCCTACGACGGCGAAGCTGATGGCAGGCTCCATATGGCGTCTCTGACATGCCGCGTAGATCAGATAGACGGAACCAACGCGGCAAATCTGCTCTGCAAGCTGGGATACGGCGGGAATGGCGGTTTTGCGTATGCCGTAGAAATAGCCGTTGATGCAGGAGTGTACTGTGGCCATCGGAATGGATAGCGCAATGATGCGCAGAAGCGGCGCCGTGCGCGCTTCCAGCAGGAAGGTGACGGCAATCTGGTCCGCCCACAGATACACGGCGCAGGCGCACAGAATGGAGAGAAGCATCGCCATGAGAAAACCCGCCCACAGAGTACGGAAGGAGCGCTTGTAGTCATGGGTGCTTGTTTCACTGGCGACATATTTGGAAATCGCGGTCTGGATACCGGACACGGTCAGGGAGAAGGACAGCGCGAGAACGGGAGAAATCAACTGATAGATTCCCATTCCCTCTGCGCCGAATACATTGGAGAGGAAAATCCGGTAGAAAAAGCCAATAAAGCGGCTTAACAGTCCGGTCAGCGTCAAAATCAGCGTTCCGCTGATAAGTGGGTTTTTCCATTTCATAAAGGCACCATCCAGGATTCGGTATGGTAACAGTGTATGCGGCAGACAGCGTGTGAAGAACAGGGTAAGGGGAAAGGAAGAGGAGTAAACAGATGGCGAAGAAAGTAGTGGTAGGCATGTCAGGCGGCGTGGATTCCTCCGTGGCGGCTTATTTGTTAAAAGAACAGGGATATGACGTAATCGGCGTCACCATGCAGATCTGGCAGGATGAAGAGCGGGAAGTACGGGAGGAGAACGGCGGCTGCTGCGGCTTAAGCGCGGTGGACGACGCGCGCCGGGTGGCGCAGAAGCTGGATATCCCTTATTACGTGATGAATTTCAGGCAGGAATTTAAGGAAAATGTCATGGATTATTTCGTGGAGGAATATCTGGCGGGCAGAACGCCCAATCCCTGCATTGCCTGCAACCGCTATGTGAAATGGGAGTCCATGCTGAGGCGGAGCATGGAAATCGGCGCGGACTATATTGCCACCGGACATTATGCAAGAATCGCCAGACTGCGAAACGGAAGATACGCAGTCCGCAATTCCGTGACGGCGAAGAAGGACCAGACCTACGCCCTGTATAATCTCACGCAGGAACAGCTTGCGCGTACGCTGATGCCGGTGGGGGAATATACGAAGGAGGAGATCAGACAGCTTGCGGACGAGGCGGGACTGCCGGTGGCACACAAGCCGGACAGTCAGGAAATCTGCTTTATTCCCGATCATGATTACGCTGCTTTCATTGACAGGGAAGCGGGGGAGAGAGTGCCTGGACAGGGCAATTTCGTAACGTCGGACGGGCAGGTGCTTGGACGGCATCTGGGGATTACCCATTATACGGTAGGGCAGCGCAAGGGGCTGAATCTGGCAATGGGCCATCCGGTGTTCGTTACGCAGCTCCGCCCTGATACGGATGAAGTGGTCATCGGGGAAGCGGAAGACGTATTCGGAGATATCCTGTACTGTGACCATATTAATTTTATGGGAATGGCTGAGCTGACGCAGCCAAGAAAGGTGCTGGCCAAGATACGCTATGCTCACGCAGGGGAACAGTGCCTGATTGAGAAGGTGGCGGAGGACGTGATCCGGTGTACCTTTGAGAAACCGGTGCGGGCGATTACGCCGGGGCAGGCCGTGGTGTTCTATGAGGATGGCTGCGTGCTCGGAGGCGGCAGCATTACAGGCGTCTGTCCGCCCGGCGTATGAGCCGTGCGGGGAGTCTAAAGGAAATCTTAAGAAATTCTACAAAAATACTTCACGACATTTTCACAGGATGTGTGGTAGGATAGGTACTCGTAAGTAAAATATGTCTGCTGTACATAGTATGGAACAGGCATATACATAAGTATGTCAATGTGACCATGTGTCTGATTGGATAGCGGTATCTTCGGGATGCGGCGGAAAAGAGGTTGTGATGGTAGAATCGAAATTAACGAAGGTAAAAGTAAATAATGAGATAGAGCTTTGCGAAGTATATGACGGCGCGACGAAGGAGAGAATCAAGAAAGTATTTTTCAGGGAAGGCATTTCCTTCTTCATCAAGTTCAGGAAGAAGTTCGGCATGGCAGGATTTGCCGCCGTGAAGCTGGCGGATGCCGACGGGACGGAGGCGGCGGCTTCTTATACGGAACAGAAGGAGGGCAGATATATTATCTGTGTGAACAAGAATCAGGAGAAGCTTGCCAAAAGCGCAATTATGCGGGTGGTGCCGGATTATCATGACAGAATAAGATTCTTAGACGAGCCCCCAAAGAGTGAGGGCGGCCAGTTCTCCTTTCGGGAACTGATCGCCCAGATACAGTAGAGAATGCGGGTGAGAAACGTGCCGCTTTATGGTCTGCGTATTATATTACGGCACGCTTCGCATTGGTATCAAAGCTTATGGAATGAGGGACTGCGTTTCTCGAAAGTAGTATAGTATTTGAAACCGCAGTCCTTCAGGATATCTGCCGCCCGGTCGAAGGCGAAGGCGATCTGCGCGGTGTTATGGGCGTCTGAGCCGACGGTGATAATTTCGCCGCCGAGCGCCCGGTAGCGTTTCAGGATACCGGCGCAGGGATTGGGCTCCCGCATACCTCTGGCCAGTGCCGAGGTGTTGATTTCGATGCCTTTCTCCATCTCCAGAAGTCTGGTCAGGATCCGGTCGAAGAGTTCCCGGTACATTTCGTAGGAATAGCCTTCGTCTTTCCTTGGACCATAGCGGACGACATAATCCAGATGGCCATAGACGTCGAAATTGCTGAACAGCCTGAGATTTTCCAGGATGGATTCGAAATATTCACGGTAGGCCTCCTCCTGCGTTCTGTCTTCGTAGAAAGCAGGATAATAAGGGTCTTTGCCATTACAGATATGGGAAGAGGCGATAATGAAATCATATTCATGGGCTTTGGCGAAAGCGGCATTTCTTCTGGCAAGATGAGGCTGTAAGCCCAGTTCTGTGCCAAAGCAGAGATTCAGCCTGCCGGCATATTTATCCTTGTATTTTACAAAGTCGTACAGATACGAGTCGGGATTCAGTTCGAAGATGCCCTCCGAGTCCTGTTCTGTAACCGGATAATCGAAGTCGTTGTGCTCGGTGAAGCACATCTGCGTAAGGCCCAGAGCGATTCCTTTCTGTATCATGTCTTCCATGGGCGTGTCCGAGTCCCCGGAGAACGAAGAGTGAAGATGGTAGTCTGCTGTAATAGGCATGAGAATCTCCTTTTCATTTATATTCGTGCATAGGTATTTGCGAAACTCCTTCATCGTTATTGAAATTGCACAAATTGTATAACCAACACAGCCGCGCTTTCGCTCCGTTCCAGACGCAGCGGATACTAGGCTCGAAAAAACCTCGCCAAGTACCGGCGTCTTCCAAGGGGCTTGCTTA
>JAGAIZ010000032.1 GCA_017626325.1 Lachnospiraceae bacterium
ATACAAAAATAAAAATATAGGAATTGAATAACATAAAAGACCGGAATTCCTTCCTGCATACATATTTTTCATATAAAGGTAAAAACTACACATTGTGAAACAAAGTGAAAGCTCTACTCATGAACACAGTATAGCAAATTCATACTGAGCTTACAAATAAAATAATACCCTGTTTTCCAAATATATACACAAATTCTTAAGATCAGGAAAACAAAAAGAGCTTCGCAGAGCGATTTGGAAATGGAGGAAATGATGCGTAAATTAACGGTAATGGTAGCAATGTCAGCTTTACTGATGCTGGGCGGATGCGGCGACAGCCTGCCCGAAGATGATCTGGTGAATAACGGGCAGGCGTTTGAGATGCAGCAGGTCGGAGAAGATCTGCAGGCCAGTAATTTTCCTTTTGTCAGCAGATTATATGAAGGAGATGAAGAATTCCCCACATTGAGGGAACTGGAGACGGAAGTCAGAAACCTGCTGGGAGATAATTACTGGCCGGAAGTGAATATATCAGAAGAGGAGCTGGCGGCAATGACAGGTATTACAGAGGATATGTATGTGGATTTTCTGGCGCAGAAGCAGGTTCTTGATTCCCATATTGACACGATGATTATTATTCATGCCAGGGAAGATTATATAGGAGCCATAGAGCAGGCGCTGGAAGAATATCGTAATCGTATTATAGAAGAGAATCAGGAATATCCGCAAAATCTTGGGAAGGCAGAGGCGTCCCGCATGGAGACGATCAACGATTACGTCTGCTTCGTACAGTTGGGGGCGGATACTACTGTGGTAGCCGATCAGGGGCAGGAAGCGGTGGTCAGCTATTGTCTGGAAGAGAATGAAAGAGCTATTTATGTATTGGAGAAGGCGATTCTTGAGTGAAAGCAGTCATAAGACGGATTCATTCATTATTTGGCATATACATTTGTATATAAATTATGATAAAATAACATGGATATTATAGCTTTTTACAGAAACAGACTAAGGTAATATTTGCGGACAAAATTCAAAACTTTCTATTAAAAGAGGAGAACAGGATGCAGGATTTTATCAAAATATCAAAATATGCAGGAATGCGCAATGATCTGGCGCAGGCGGGCGGAGGCAATACTTCCGTAAAGCTGGACGATAAGATCATGTTAGTAAAAAGCTCCGGATATCAGCTTGCGGACGTAGGTGAAGAAACAGGCTGTTCCAAAGTGGATTATAAACGGATCGTCGCTTATTTTGAGGAAAATATAACAGAAGATTCGGAGAGCGTATTATCAGAGGAAAAAGGAAAAGAGCTGCTTCAGCAGGCGCAGATAGAAGGCGGCCGCGCTTCCATCGAAACTTTTCTGCATGCCGTGACAGGCAGATATACGCTGCATTCTCATCCGACGCTTGTAAACATCCTGACGGCAAGGCAGGGAGGCATGGAAGTGCTTAAAGAATTATTTCCGGATGCGGTATACGTACCTTACAGGAAACCGGGCGCGGCGCTGGCGGAAACTTATTATCGGATCTATAGAAAGCACGCGGAGACCGGTAAGAACAGTGAAATCATTTTTCTGGAAAATCATGGGCTGGTAGTCAGCGGCAGCAGCGCGGACAGGGTGATTGCACAGACTGAGGAAGCGTTACATAGCATTGCGAAATATCTGAATATAAATAATAAGCCGTATGAGGCTTCTACGAAGATCTGGAATATGCTGACAAGGGTTTCGGAGCTGGAGGATAAGATCGTCTATTTGTCAGAAAATAAATATCTTGCGTGGGATTATATCGGAGAGAAACTGCTTAAGAAGAAAGCATGGAAACATGCCTTTTGCCCGGATTGCGTGGTCTATGCCGGTAAGAAGCTGCTGTATCTTGGCGATGATTTCGGACGCAGCGATATCATCGCATTTATGGAACAATATGGTGTGCCAACGCTGATCTGCTATAATAAGAATCTGTATATTATAGCGGAGAGCGTAAAGAAAGCGCAGGAAATCGAGAATGTGATGAGCTTTAGCGCCAAAGTGCAGATGGAGAATACAGGATACGGCATGAATTATCTGAGCGATACGCAGATGGATGAATTGCTGAACTGGGATTCAGAGAAGTACCGGAGAATGCTGAAGGTGTAGGCGCAGAGTAAGAATCAGGAAAGGTATGGACAGTATCATGAATATTATTATTCCCATGACAGGTTATGGATCCCGTTTTGTTGCGGCGGGGTATCAGGAATTGAAACCCTTTATTCCGGTTATGGAGATTCCTGTTATCGAATGGATCGTAACAAGGATGTATCCGGCGGACGTACATTTTATCTTCGTATGCAGGAAAGAGCATCTTGATCAAGATCCTTCCATGAGAAAGAAGCTCCTTGCGCTCGCGCCGGACTGTACGATTGAAGCCATTGACGACTGGGTGAAAAAGGGCCCTGTCTATGATGTTCTCAGGGCTTACCGCAGGCTGAAACAATCGAATGATATTGACAGTTCTGAACCCTATATTATTAACTACTGTGATTTCTATATGACATGGGACTATGAGGCGTTCGCAGAGGAAGCGGCGGCGCGGGACTGCGACGGCAGCGTGCCCTGCTATACGGGTTTTCATCCTAATCTTATACCTGAGAAGAATTATTACGCTTCCTGTCTGACAGATGCGGAGGATAATCTCATTGAAATTAAGGAAAAATATTCCTTTGAACAGGATAAGATGAAGGCGAAGCATTCTCCGGGCGTGTATTATTTTAAAAACGGCGATATCATGGAGAAGTATTGTCAGATCTTGACAGAGCATGAGGAATATGCGATTAACGGAGAGTTCTATGCGAGTCTTCCCTATCATTTTATGGTGCAGGACGGGTTGAAAGTATGGGTTCCTACGAATGTGGAGTATTTCTGTCAGTGGGGCACGCCGGAGGATATGCGGGAGTTCGTATATTGGACGGACAGGATTCGCCATGCTGCAGACAGCTTACCTCAGATCCTCATTCCTATGGCGGGAGCGGGACAAAGGTTTGCGGACGCCGGTTATACAGTACATAAACCTGCGATTATGACGATAGACCGATTTACAGGGAAAGAAAAGCCCATGGTGGTCTGTGCTACTAAGGATTTGCCGGGTGTGTCAGAGGACGGCAGTAATGTAATCTATGTGGACAGGACGTTTCACAAAGAGGACGGCGTGGAAGATATCATCAGAGAATATTATCCGGGAGCACGGTTTATTACAATTGACCACCTGACGGAAGGCCAGGCTTGCACCTGTATGCTTGCGGAAGAATATCTTGACCCGGAGGATGCGCTTCTGATTGCCGGGTGTGATAACGGTATGGATATTGATAAGGAAGCTTATATGAAGCTGACTGAGGATTGTGATTGTATCGTGTTTACTTACCGGCACAATGAGTCGGTGCTTATAAATCCCAATGCCTATGGCTGGATGATTACGGATGAAGAAGGGAATATTACGGGCACGTCGATTAAGAAAGCGATATCGGATACGCCCATGGAAGACCCGGCAGTGGTCGCTACGTTTTGGTTTCGGAAAGCCGGCATTTTCCTGGAAGCGGCGAAGAAAATGATAGCGGAGGACGACAGGATTAACGGAGAATTCTATGTCGACCAGACGGTGAAGCATGTGCTTGACTTAGGATATAAGGCCAAAATATTCGATATTGACCGTTATGTAGGCTGGGGCACGCCTGCCGATTACGAAGGCTATCAGAAAACGTATATTTATTTCAGGCAATTTTTGGAGAAGGAGCATTTTATCTCCGGAGATTGGCAGAGAAAGGCATAAGGATACATGTTGCGGAAAATGGATTCTCTTGATTTTGAGAAGAATTATTACAGATACTTAAAGATAGCTGTCGCTGGGACAGTTGTCTTTAAGCTGCTCTTAATGGGGCTGTTTTCTTCTGATTATCAGGATTTGATGTTTATTCCCTTTGTGAAATGCTTCCTGAACGGAGCAAATCCCTATCAGTTTTATTATGATAATGAACTTCTTCCTTCTTTTCCCTATCCGCCGGTGATGCTGTTTGTGGAATGTATAGGCGGCGTTTGGGTAAATGCAATGGAAGGGATTCCTGTTTTTGTGCAGAATCTGCTTTTTAAGCTGCCGATTCTTCTTGCGGACTTGCTTGGATTATATTATCTTCTGCGGATTTCCGAGTCTAAGCGGAAATATATTATCGTATTGTATTTTCTTTCTCCGATCGTGCTGTATGCGTCTTATATGCATGGTCAGTTAGATTTGATTCCTACGGTATTTCTGGTGGGCGCGGTCTATTATCTGACCAGACCGGGCGCGGCGGCAGGACGAATTACGGCAAATGACTGGAAGTTTGTGGCATTTCTCACGCTGGCATTGGCGTCCAAATTCCATATTGCGGCGGTTTTCCCATTATTTTTTCTATTCATTTATAAGAAGAAGGGACGAAAGAAAGCGGTTATTATGACGGGACTGCCGATTCTTCTGACGGCAGCAATGGTAATGCCTTTTTGGGGAAGCGGTTTTGCCAATATGGTGCTTTTCAATAAAGAGCAGAATGCTGTCGGTTTTGTATACCTTTCTTATGGAGAGACGCATTTGCTGTTATCTGTGCTGGCACTTTTGTTTATTTATTTTCAGGCGTTCCGCATTAACCAGATGAACAGAGATCTGCTGATTAGTATGACGGGACTGCTTTTTTCTGTTTTTCTGATTTTCGTTCCGGCGATGCCGGGCTGGTTTATCTGGATTGTACCGTTTTTTATGCTGTATCTGGCGGGCCTTAAGGACAACAGAAGCAAAATGGTGATGATATATGCGGCGTTTCATCTGCTGTATCTTATTTATTATGTTTTCTTCCACAGGACGCGGTTTACAGACCTGTCGCTGCTTGGCAGACCCCTTGACTGTATTAAATATGCCAATTCCGAGATGGAGGATATTGTGTTTACTCTGATGACTGGGGTATTTTTTATTCTGGTCATATCTATGTATTTGTATGGGGTCAACAGCAATTCCTATTACCGCAGGAGAAACCGTCCCTTTACCATCGGCATTGCGGGGGACAGCGGCGCAGGTAAGAGCAGGCTGCTGATGATGCTGGGCGAGCTTCTGTCAAAAGAGCATATCCTGAATATAGAAGGCGACGGAGACCATAAATGGGAAAGAGGAGACGCCAACTGGAATGAGATGACGCACTTAAATCCCCGCGCCAATTATCTGTACAGACAGGCGGAGGATTTGCGGGTGCTTCGGGGTAATAATACGGTTAAGCGCGCCGATTACGATCACCGTACAGGCACTTTTACCAGTAAGAAAAAGGTTATTCCCAAGCCCTATATTGTGATGTGCGGACTGCATTCTCTGTATCTGCCGCAGATGCGTCAGGTATTGGATATGAAGATTTATCTGGATACCGACGAAACGCTCAGATGTTATTGGAAGCTGAACAGAGATCAGGGAGACCGGGGACATAATAAGAACGCGGTTATGGAGCAGATTGCCAAACGCCGGGAAGATGCGGAGAAATATATTCATCCGCAGAAGCAGTATGCGGATCTGATTATCCGGTATTATGACGCTTATCTTGAGAAGCATCCGGATATGCTTGACCATACTTATGAAGCCGTCCTCAGTGTGGAATTTGTGCTGGATGTAAGCATCAATGCAGAGCCTGTGCTTGCGCTTCTGCAGGAGCACGGCGTGCACAGCAGCCTGTTCTATGACGATCTTCTGCATCAGAGAATCATACTGGAAGGTAATGATCTGAAGGCGGATGCGGGTATATGGCAGGACATTGCCTGCGCGGCGATTCCGCAGATAGAAGATTTGACGGGCGGCAATATTGTATGGGAAAGCGGTATCAATGGAGCGGTGCAGTTGATGTTGTTAGTTGTGATTGGGGAGATCATGAAAAGGGATTAGTGATTACGCCCAAATTCGAGGGTTGAGAAAGAATTGAGATTAGAATGATAAAAGCAGTTATATTTGATTTGGATGATACATTATATGCATATGAGGCTTTGAATATAGAAGCCGGGAGAAGGGCAGAGGAATTTGCCTGCGGGAAGCTTGGGATTACGGCGGATAAGTATCAGGAGGCTTACCGGTTCGGGCGGACAGAGACGAAGAGGCAGCTTGGAGATGTGGGAGCCTCTCACAACAGACTGTTGTATTTTCAGAAGACATTGGAGTATTTAGGCGTAAAGCCGATGCCTCTGTCCTTACGGTTATATGAGATTTATTGGGGAACTTTTCTGGAGAATATGCGTCTTTATCCGGGCGTCCGCCAGTTGATAGACAGGCTTCATGAGAAGGGGATTGTCATTGCGGTATGCACTGATTTGACAGCGCATATCCAGCACCGTAAGCTGGAAGCGCTGGGGTTATGCGATGATATTTCGTATCTGATTACCAGCGAAGAGGCCGGGAAGGAGAAGCCTGCCCCGGAGATCTTTGATTTATGCCTGAGAAAGCTTGGGATGACGGCAGGGGAGGTCTGTTATATCGGAGATAATTACAGGAAGGATATAGAAGGCGCGGCGTCTGCGGGAATGCAGACGGTGTGGTTTCATCCCGAACAGGATGCAGGACGGCAGTATGCTGAATTGATGGAACATAAATTACTCTGACAATACATTAGAAATGAGGATTCCTATGAAATTATCGATCGTGGTTCCATGTTACAATGAAGAAAAGAACATTCCCCTGATTCTGGAACGGTTCGGGGAAGTGATTCAAAGAGACGACATAGAGGTGATACTCGTCAATAACGGTTCTACCGACGGCAGCGCGCAGGTGCTTTCTGATCTGCTGCCGAGGTATTCTTTTGCAAGGACGGTACATGTAGAAGTGAATCAGGGCTATGGGTACGGTATCCTGCAGGGGCTGCGGGAATGTAAGGGAGAATATATCGGCTGGACTCATGCGGATATGCAGACCGACCCCGCCGATATTCTGAAGGCGCTGGATATGATAGAGCAGGAAAGGGGTCTTGTCTTTGTCAAGGGTAACCGCAGGAAAAGACCGTTATTTGATACATTTTTCACTATGGGAATGAGTCTGTTTGAGAGCTGCTATCTGCATGAAAAACTGTATGATATCAACGCCCAGCCAAATATTTTTCCGAAGATATTCTATGAGAGCTGGGAGAATCCGCCTTATGATTTTTCATTAGATTTATATGCGCTGTATATGGCGCGGCAGAAGAAGCTGAGGGTGATTCGCTTCCCGGTGCTTTTCCCGGAGAGAATCTACGGAGAGTCGAAGTGGAACACGGGGCTTAAATCCAAGTGGAAATTCATTAAGCGGACGATAGATTTCAGTGTGAAATTAAAGAAAGAGTTATAATAGAACAATTATAATATGAATCATATGAAGAGGTAATCAGACATGGAATACATAGCGCACAGAATTAATACAGTCGCGGAGCTTAAGCAGTTGCCGCAGGAATATGGCGTGGAACTGGACTTAAGGGATGATTTGAACGGCAGAATCTATATTTCTCACAATCCTTTTGAGCCGGGAGAAGATTTCGAAGACTATTGCAGAGAGTATCGTCATGGTACTATGATATTAAATATCAAGAGTGAACGGATCGAGCATAAGGTGCTGGAATATATGAAGCAGTACCACATTGAGAAATACTTTTTCCTGGATTCTTCTTTTCCGATGATCAAGCTTCTGACAGATATGGGTGTCAAGGACATCGCGCTGCGGTTCAGCGAGCTGGAAGGTCTGGATACCATCCGAAACATGGCGGGCAAGGCGGACTGGGTCTGGGTGGACTGCTTTACGAGGATTCCTCTGGACAGGGACAGTTACCGGGAATTGAAGGAATTGGGATATAAGCTATGTTTCGTATCGCCGGAGTTAGAAGCGCAGGAAGAGAAGCTGCCGGAATACAGGGAATATATCAGGCAGCAGGGCATTGTGTTCGACGCGGTATGCACGAAGCGTTATCATATTGATGACTGGAAGAAACAATAGGTAAGATTGATATGGTTTATAAAAAGGATTGCAGATAATGCTGAAATTACAGATGACATTAAAGAGACGGAAACAATCAATTATTACAGCGGCAGCCATTGTTATGGTGCTGGCGGCAGGAATTTTGCTTTTCTATAAGCACTGGCAGTTTGAACTGCCGGGCTATCCTAATGTGGATGAGCAGCTTTCTCTGGGCTGTATTTATGATCTTATGAACCAGCATCTCTATGCGGGAGATATTTATGTATTGGATTTCTTCCGCTATCCGCATCTGACATTCTATTACGCGGTGGCCGGAGTCAGGGTTCTTGGCAGGCTGCTCTCCGGTGTGGATACGACGATTCTGCTCAGGTATCTGATATGCGGCACGGCGCTTGTGTCTGATGTATGCGTTTATTTTGCGGTCAGGATTATGACGGGCAGCCGCAGATGGGGATTTGCAAGCTTCCTTTTGGCGGTGTTTTCCCTGTATGGATATTCGTATCTGTATTATACAGGACCGGATACGATGATCTATGCGGTGGCCAACGTGATCTTGCTGCTGGGATGCCTGATATACAAGGACGTGCGGGAGGACAGAGTCGTCTATTTGTGGTATCCGCTGCTGGCGGTGTGTATCGGGCTTGCGATGGCGGCGAAGTATCACGGCATACTGTTTGGGATCTTCTGGCTTGCCTTACATATCCGCAAGAAATATTGGCGAAGCTATCGGGATAATTTTCTTTTTTTCCTGAATTGTATTGTGCTGGCGCTGGTGTTTTGCGTCTGCAATTATTCTCTCTTTTTCCACTTCAAGACTTTTATCGGGGATAATCTGTATAACCTGAATCATTATGCCTGGGGGCATCCGGGCATTGAACATAATCTGCCGCTTCTTGGGTATGTGGAAGCGTATGCTTTTACAGGCTATGGCGCAGTTGGTGCGGCGCTTCTTATTCTGGGGCTTGTGTATCTGATTCGGAAGAAGGACTGGCAGCAGGCGGCGGTCTTTTTGCTGATGCCGGTGTTCCTTATTCTATTCCTGTCCAAATATCAGATTGTGCTTGGCAGAAATGTGTCGCTTGTGCTGCCGTATGCGTATCTTTTCATGGCGTATGGGCTGATGGAAGCAGAGACATTGTTAAAGCGCTGCTGTTTCGATAAGCATAAAAAGAGACAGGCGGGCTGCGGAAGGATATTTACGGCGGGGACAGTTATAGATATAGTCGTTGTGTTTATGATTCTTGCGAATGTCATTGCTGTCTGCAATCATTACCGTTACGATCTGACCTATACCCGGGCAGAAGCATATATAACAGAACAGATACCGGAAGGAGCCACAATCTACTGCACTTCATTTGCACCCGCAGTCGACGGGGGATGTTATGAAGTGATTGATATCGGGGAGGATATTACACAACTGCCCGATCAGCTTGGCGAAGGAGAATATTTTATAGATGTGCAGTATGCCACCGCTTATTTCACGCAGAAGAAGGATTATCTGATAAGACAGGGCGGGGATATGTACCCTGATCTGAAGCAGGCCTGGGCGGCTAAGCTGAATACCGGATACAGCGTCCTGCAGCGGTATGAAGGGATATCTTACGGCGGAGAGTGGAAGTACAGAGTCGGATATCTGGATTTTATGAAATACAGTCCGACAGAATATTATATAGGGCCCAGTATTACTATATATGGTAAAAATGCTGCCAGGTAACAGCTTTTCGGATATATTTTTTTGTGATAGAATAAAGATATGTTATTTGGCAGATTGATGACAGCGGAGTGAGGAAAGTAAGTACGATGCGGGAGTTTGTGGTTACAACAGAGAGTAATTCGGATATGGATCCGGTATATTTGGAAGAAAATGAGGTGGGTGTAATCCCTCATTATTATTCCGTGGAAGAAGAAGTGTACGGAGATGGCAGGGAGCTTACGAACAGGGAGTTTTACGACGCTATGCGCGCGGGCAGGAGGGCTGCTACCATGCCGAGCGATCCGGCGGTGATTCTGGAGAAATTCGAGGCTTACGCGCAGCAGGGTAAGGATATTCTGCATATCAGTTTTTCTTCTGCACTCAGTCCCGGTTACAGTCATGTCGTTGACGGCGCTAATGTGGTTATGGGAAAGCACCCGGAGATGAAGATTGTTGTGATAGATACGCTGTCTGCGTCTTTAGGGGAAGGGATCATGATACGCAAGGCTGTCGAGATGAAGAAGGAGGGCAGGTCTTTAGAGGAGACGGCGGAATGGATTCGGGAGCATTGTCCTCATTTGAATATACAGTTTACGGTGGATGATCTGAATTTTCTTTATCGCGGCGGACGTCTTTCCAAGTCATCTGCTATTTTCGGTACGGTGATTAATATTAAGCCCATTCTTTATTTCGATAAAGAGGGGAAGCTGGTCGCGCTGGATAAGGTACGCGGGCGCAAGAACGCGCTAACTGCTTTGGTGGACAATATGGAAGCAAGGCTTGGGGAGTTCAGGGATAAGCAGGTGTTTATCGGGATTGTCCATGGCGACTGCGAGGCGGATGCGAAATATGTCGCCAATACGATTACAGACCGTTTCGGTTATACGGATATCGTGATACGTCCCGTCGGTCCCAGCATCGGGGCACACTCCGGGCCGGGCGCGGTAGGCATTATTTTCTTAGGCGATAAGAAATAGACTGCCTTTTTGTACAGGTTATGTCAGAAATTCCTTTAATAATGATTCAAGTTCCTCAGCCTCGGATTTCGAGAAGGCTGGGGAATTTTCGTTTCGGGCGGAAGGATCGTTTGTGTCTGCGGTCGTATTACCAGACGTCGGTATATTTGTGCCTGCATCCGAATCCTGATAAGCTGCGGTATTCTCATTTTCGGGCTTGTCCATATTGATGATCTGCATATCCGACCTGGTCTGTTCCAGACGGTTTGCCAGATGATTTTCCAGATAATCTACCAGATTTGTGCGGAGAATCCTGGCTTTGCCGGGAATATCTACCAGAGACGATACGGCGAAATAGCAGTACAGACCCAGGAAGCTTACGGCATAGAATGGAGCGATGCTAAAGAAATTTTCGCCATGAATGATTCCCAGGCAGGCGCCGATTCCCGCTACGAGAACAGCGAGAAGCATAAGCTGTCCTGATATATGTTTCAGAAAAGACAAAGGCACCCAGCCTACTTTGATCTGATTCATGAATTTATCTACGAAAATGGAGATATTGGGTATGCCGTCGTTTATTTTGCTGCGGCTGGAGAATTTAAGTTTAAGCTGCAGCAGGGATTTGTGCCTGGTTGTGGACATATTCTCTGTTTCCCGAATCAGCTTGTGGTAAATCACTCCCATGATGATCTGGCATATGATACTTAGAGAGAGTAAGGATAGAATACCGATCATAAAATTTCTGTGTTGAAAAAATAAAGCGAGCATATAAATCCTTTCTATATGTAAATGGTACGAATTTATGTCACTTATATTATAAAAGAAATCACACATGAGAAAAGCTGTAAGGCGTCTACAAATTATGCGCAAAGCACACGCTTTTATGAACGCAGAGGGGCTGAACTGTTGTTTATGCGCGGCTGAGATATGGCGGAACACTGGAAACGGATAAAAATATGTGATATAGTAAAAATATTGAGTAAAAGGAAAATTTATCCGGGAATTCTATAGATTTTAAGTTTGGAGGGAATAACTATGATATATCGTCCAAAGGGTGTGTGTTCTAACGCGATCGATGTAGAAGTGGAGGACGGGGTTATCAAGTCCGTGGAATTTACAGGGGGCTGTAACGGTAATCTGCAGGGAATCGCGAGTCTGGTTCAGGGTATGAAAGCAGAGGATGCCATTGCGAAGTTAAAGGGAATCAAATGCGGATTCAAGAATACGTCCTGCCCCGATCAGTTGGCATGTGCATTACAGGAAATCTTAGATAATTAGGAGGTCTTTTTCTGATGAGTAAGAAGATCGTACTTACCGGCGGAGGGACTGCCGGACATGTAACCCCTAATATGGCGCTGATTCCCAAACTGCGGGAATTAGATTATGAAATTATCTATATGGGGTCTTATGATGGGATCGAGAAGAAACTGATGGAAGATTTCGATATTCCTTATTATGGAATTGCCACAGGCAAATTCAGAAGATATTTCGATCCGAAGAATTTCTCAGACCCTTTTCGTGTGATTAAGGGAATGGCGGAGGCCAGGAAATATTTGAAAGAGATTAAGCCCGACGTCCTGTTCTCCAAGGGCGGGTTTGTCAGTGTTCCGGTGGTGCGCGCGGCGTATTCGCTGGGGATTCCGTGTATCATCCACGAATCGGATATGACGCCGGGACTTGCCAATAAGCTGTGCATTCCGGTGGCGAAGAAGGTGTGTTGTAATTTCCCCGAGACGTTCAGCCTGCTGCCGGCCAATAAGGCGGTGCTGACCGGATCCCCGATTCGACAGGAACTGACATGCGGCAGCAAAGAAGCAGGGTATAAGCTGTGCGGTTTTGACGCATCCAAGCCTGTGATTATGGTTGTGGGAGGCAGTCTTGGTTCCGCGGCAGTCAATCAGGCAGTCAGAGATGTGCTTCCGGAACTGTTGAAGGATTTCCAGGTGGTGCACCTGTGCGGTAAGGAGAAGATAGATAATCTGCTTCTTACTACGCCGGGATATAAGCAGTTCGAATATATTAAGTCTGAGATGAAGGATATTTTCGCCATGGCGGATATCGTCATTTCCAGAGCGGGAGCCAATGCCATCAGTGAGCTTCTGGCGCTGCGCAAGCCCAATATCCTCATTCCGCTTCCTTCGGCAAGCAGCCGCGGGGACCAGATTCTGAACGCCAGATCTTTCGAGTCGCAATGCTTCAGTATCGTGATCGATGAGGACGATCTGACCAGCAAAGTTCTGTTAGAGAAGATACAGGAGCTTTACTTCAACAGACAGACTTATATTGACGCTATGAGCAAGAGCAAGCAGCGGGATGCGATCGGCACGATCATAGGATTGATAGAGGATGCGGTAAGAGAGAAGAAGTAAGAGTGCAGGGTATTTTGAAAAAAGAAAATTCATTTTGTCTTAGAAAAATTTTAATAGGTGTCTATATTATATATCTGGCTGTTTATTGTGCCCTGGACGTGGTTCTGGGGCTGGCTGAAATGGAGTACCGGACCTGGTTTCAGGTTCTTTCCCTTATGTACCTGTGGCTTTTTCCTGTAGTTGGAATCGGATATCTTCTGTTTGAATGGCTGCAGCGGACGGCGAAAGGAATATCAGGACTTGTTTTGTCCGTATATGGCATTGTGATGATACTTGTCTCTTTTTTCCTCTTCGTGCTTATGATCTTTATGGTGGATGCTGAGAAACGACTGGACAGCGGCATCCTGCGGGTGGAAAAGGGAGACGCGCTTTACGGCGGAGCATATGAGTATTATGTACCGAAAGCGTTTATTTTCCGAAAGAAGCTGGACTGGCAGTTTGAGACGGACGAGTCCGGCGCGGAACAGGAGAACGGATGGTCCGGGAATGAAGAAGCCGGGCCTGACAGGGCGGAAACGGAAGAACCGGTAACATCCGCAGAAAGGGAAGCGGACATATCCGATCGGACAGAAGCTGAAACATCCGGCAGGACAGAAGCTGATGAGATTGAGAGGATACGGCACCCTGACAGGAAGCAGACTTTTATGGATGAATATGAGGCCAAAAAAGAAAACGCGCATTATCTCAATGTCTATGAGGGAGACTATCCCCTGGCAGACGCGGTATGGCTGATCTATGAGGAGTATTATCTGGACAGTCCTGACAGCGAAAGGGAAGCCCCCTGTTTTGCTTATAATGCGAAGGGCAACTTCTATGCGGAGGTCGCAGGGCAAAACGATTCCCGCGTGCTGTTAGTCTATAATGGCGTGTCGGAGAATGGCAAATGCCAGTTGTTCGTGGCAGAGGAAGAGCATTACGACGAGGCTGGCAGTCAGTTGGATAATACGTCTCTGCTGGAATTCTATGCTGTGAATCTGGAAGAAGGACAGGTTTATGCGGCGCATAAGACTACATGGGGCGGCGCGGAGTCTGAGGAGTACCGGAACGCGACGAGCCAGTAGCGTTGAAACGACGGGATGCGTAGTTATTGTAAACGGCGTGAACAATAACAATGCGGACGTCCTTCGCATAGAATGTAAAGGATTTCCTTGAAAAACCTGCCTTTCGATGCTACACTTATACAGAACAACAACAGAGGGCGTGGCAAAAGCCGACGGTATGGCTTGCGCACAAATCCGTATCACCGGTTACAGAATATGTATAGTATTCGGACCGGCGGATACATGAATAAGAAGGAGATAAAATAATGAGCAAAGTTACATTTGACTATTCTAAAGCGGCTCCTTTCGTGAAAGACAGCGAAGTGGAAATGATGAAGAAGCTCGCTTTGGATGCAAAAGAAGTGTTGGTTACAAAGACCGGAGCAGGCAACGATTTCCTGGGCTGGATTAATTTACCGGTTGATTATGATAAGGAAGAGTTCGCGAGAATCAAGAAAGCGGCAGCACAGATTCAGAGCGATTCAGAAGTGCTGCTGGTAATCGGAATCGGCGGTTCTTATCTGGGAGCAAGAGCGGCAATTGAATTCCTGCGCCACAGCTTCTACAATGTAGTGGATAAATCCGTCAGAAAGACGCCGGAGATTTATTTCGTAGGTAACTCTATCAGCTCTACCTATATTAAACATCTGATTGACGTCATCGGCGACAGGGATTTCTCCATCAACATGATTTCCAAGTCCGGCACGACTACCGAGCCTGCTATCGCATTCCGTGTATTCAAGGAGATGGCTGAGAAGAAATACGGCAAAGAGGGCGCGGCTAAGAGAATCTACGCAACGACTGATAAGGTGAAGGGTTCCCTGAAGAATCTTGCTACAGAGGAAGGCTACGAGACATTCGTAGTACCGGACGATGTAGGCGGACGTTTCTCCGTACTGACAGCGGTTGGTCTGCTTCCTATCGCGGTATCCGGCGCGGATATCGATAAACTGATGGAAGGCGCGGCAGAAGGCAGAAAGATGGCGATGGAAGCTCCCTTCGAGGAGAACGACGCGTTAAAATACGCTGCGCTGCGCAACATCTTATTAAGAAAAGGCAAAGCAATCGAGATTCTTGCTAACTATGAGCCCAGCGTACATTATGTATCCGAATGGTGGAAGCAGCTCTACGGCGAGTCCGAGGGCAAGGACCAGAAGGGTATCTTCCCGGCAAGCGTTGATCTGACTACAGATTTGCATTCTATGGGTCAGTTTATTCAGGACGGCGCGAGAAATATGTTTGAGACGGTAATCAACATTGAGACGAGCAGAGAAGAGATCATCATCGGTGAGGAGCCGATAGATCTGGACGGTCTGAATTATCTGGCGGGCAAGAGTGTGGATTTCGTGAATAAGAGCGCGATGAACGGCACGATTCTTGCACACACGGATGGACAGGTTCCGAACTTTATGGTAAATGTACCGGAAGTGAATGAGTTTTATTTAGGAGAATTATTCTACTTCTTCGAATTCGCGTGCGGCGTCAGCGGTTATCTGCTGGGCGTTAATCCGTTCAATCAGCCGGGTGTGGAGAGCTACAAGAAGAATATGTTCGCTCTTCTCGGCAAGCCGGGTTATGAGGCACAGAGAGAGGAACTGTTGAAGAGACTGTAAAGAAACAAAGCAGGCTGAGGACGGCGAATCTTCGGAGTGTGAAATAGTATAAAGGATAAAGTAAGGGGACAAGGCAGCTTGTCCCTTTTTTAGGTGCGCCTTGCGGCGCACGTCGCTAACGGGTGAAAGTCCCCAATCCGCCCTAGTAGTGGGAAGGATACAGCCAAGACCAAGGGTGTCCTATTCATAACGCAGATTATGATTAACGCGAGGGGAATCTGAAGG
>JAGAIZ010000033.1 GCA_017626325.1 Lachnospiraceae bacterium
CTGAACATTACGAACGGCGCCCTCACAAGCCATATCAAGAAGCTGGAAAGCTGCGGGCTTATCACAACATCCAGTGAATCCGTAGGACATGGCAATCAAAAGATTTGTTCCGTGCATCTGGATAAAATCCTGATCGATCTGGAGAAACCGGAAGACTGCCAGAATCTGTACAGTACGGATATAAAGGTCGGTCACTACTCCAACTACCGTATCTGTCCCACCTGCGGTCTTGCCTCTGATAAGGCCATTATCGGCGAAGTCGACGATTCCCGGTATTTTGATCATCCCGACCGCTATAATGCTGACATTCTCTGGTTTACCAAAGGCTTTGTGGAATATAACATTCCCAATTTCATTCCAAGCTACCAGAAAATCACGCAGCTTACCATCTCTGCGGAGTTAAGCTCGGAAGCTCCGGGCGTCAATAACGTATGGCCGTCCGACATCAATTTCTATCTGAACGATGTATGTATAGGCAGTTGGCTCTCTCCCGGAGATTTCGGCGATTCCCGCGGATTATTTACACCGGATTGGTGGTATCCCAACTGGAATCAGTATGGTCTTCTGAAATTACTTGTGATCAATAAAAAAGGCACATATATTGACGGTCTGAAAATATCAGATGTTACCATTGAGGATTTCCGGCTGGATTACCGAAGCAATATCCGTTTCCGCATGGCAGTTGACGACGACGCGGAGCATGTCGGCGGGCTTACGATTTTCGGTAAGACTTTCGGCAACTACGGACAGGATATCAAAGTAAACATCCATTACGCGCCCATGGAAGATATGCCGGCGCAGGGCTGACATAACAGACGAAAAGGGTGCTGCAAATCTGATTTCATGATTTGCAGCACCCTCTTTATTATCTTTCAGACGGTTTTCACACCCCGCTGTATTAAAGATCTCATGTTATTAATACTTCACGCCCCATACACTCTCGTTGTTCCCAACAGCGCTGAAGGTCATAACCTGCGTACCTGCCTCGTCGTTCATCTGACAAAATACACCGCTGTAGCTTACATCTCCATACGTGATGTTCATATAACATGTGTTCTCTTTCGCTTCCCAGGTTCCTGTCACGCCGTCGCCGTATACATTGCCATCCTCCTGCAAATACAGGATAAACGGCTCCGCGATATTGGCATCGATCGACGTCCCTTGGTTGATTACATAATACCTGCCTGCCATATCGGCCATCTCATATCCGCTCTGGCTGACTGTCTCACCATCCGTCGCGTAAGGCAGCATACAAGGCCATCCTTCTTCATTGACGATAAACTGATGTACACGAGGTTCATGATCTTCTGTCTTATTGTCAAATCTGGTGTGATTAACTATATATTTTCTGCCGTCGTCATCAATAAATGCGGAGTTATGCCCGGTAGCCATATAAGCCATTTCCAGACTCGGCAGATAATAATTGCCGGATAATTTCAGTCCGTAAGGCGCCTGCTCCATATTCTGGGTGTCTAACGGGAATTCTCCGTTCATATCCACATAATCTCCGTCGATTGTCTCGGAACGGAATACTCTGATCTGATAACCGCCCTCTCTTGCCAGTCCACCGTAGGATACAAACAGGTAATAATAACCGCTCTGCTCATCGTACAGAATATAGGGCCCTTCCATAGAAGTATGATTACCGCCCATCAGACGTTTGCCGAAATAGGTATCTACCCTGTTCGCCTCGTCCGCCTCCGGATGAATCACTTCACCGGTCTCAGGATCCAGCTCTAACAGATACATACCGCCTGACCAGGAACCATATACCATCCACAGTCTGCCGTCCTCGTCATATAACACGGTAGGATCAATTGCATTCGGATATTTATCATAATTATACTCGTTGCTCTTCTTAATATAAGTATCCTTCGCCGTCTCCTTATCCACGTATTCCGTCACATCGGTACTGTCCAGCGTCTCCGCTGTAAAACCGGAATAGATCAACGCTCCCTTCCATTCATAAGGGCCATCGATATTCTCACTGGTGGCATAACACAGATTAGATGCGTTCCATGTGGAAGAGGTACAGAAGTACAGATAATACAGCCCTGTCGCTTCATTATAGATCACATCCGGCGCCCACACGTGCCAGCCTCTGTCATCCGTGGGAATCACGCTCTTCTTACTGCCCGCATAGGCAAACGCTTCGTCATTCCCCATCAGTTCATAATAAATCGGATCCTTTACCTTATAACCGTCGCCAATAGAGGTCCACGTCCGCAGATCCTCCGAAACTGCCGTAGACATATGAGAACCGAAAATATAGTACTTGCCATCCGCCTTAATAATGGAAGGATCGTGTACGCTGGCCCCCGCCTCGATCTTCGCTGTGACAATACCGTCATAGCTGACCGTATAATCCAGATCAGCCGGTGCATCCCCTTCCGTCTGATTTTCTTCCGCTTCCCCTGAAGCAGCCTCTTCCTGTGTCTGTGCCGTATCTGTGCTGTCCGCGCTCTGCGTTCCGGTTTCCGGAGAACCGCAGGCTGTAACCCCGAACATCATGGATGCACTCAGTACACAGGCAAGCAATGCCTTCTTTTTCATCATCATCCTTCTCCTTTTTCTTTATGCTTTCCATTATGAAACAGAATCCCCTCTGTTTCATTCTGCAATGTAGTTCTTTGTCTTTACTATAGCAGAAATCATGTCCGGCTTCAACCTTTTAATTTATCTTTTAATAAAATATTTTATACTTTCCTATAATTATTTCATCTTTCTGCGGATATCCATCAGACGATCCAGCGCTTTATACAGTGTAGCATCCTGTTTTGCGAAATGAAATCTGATATAACGGTTCTCCGGCTCTCTGAAAAAGCTTGAACCCGGCACGGCGCCGACTCCAACCTTACGTGCCAGCTCTTCGCAGAAGCACAGATCGCTTTCATAGCCAAACTCACTGATATCCACCATCACATAATAGGCGCCTTCCGGTTTGGTAAACGGAAGACCGATCTCTTCAAGGCCTTCCACAAAAAGCGATCTCATATGTGTATAATGCCGCTGCAGCTCCTGATAATAAGAATCCGGGAAACGAAGTCCCACAACCGCTGCCTCCATAAGCGGCGCCGCCGCTCCTACCGTCAGGAAATCATGTACCTTCTTGATTCTGTCCGTAATCTCAGGGCTGGCAATCACATATCCAAGCCGCCACCCCGTAATGGAATACGTCTTAGATAAAGAATTGCAGATAATCGTCCGTTCCCGCATCCCCGGCATGGCCGCAATGCAGATATGCTCATGGGGCTGGTACAAGATATGCTCATATACCTCGTCCGTAATCACATAGATATCATATTTTACCGCCAGATCAGCGATAATTCTTAATTCGTCACGCCGAAACACTTTACCGCAGGGATTCGAAGGATTACACAATACCAGCGCCTTAACCCCTTCCTGCTTCACGGCGTCTTCCAGTACGTTGCCGTCAAAATGATAGTCCGGAGGCACTAACGGCACGTAGACCGGCTCCGCTCCCGATAAGATTGTATCCGCGCCGTAATTTTCATAAAAAGGAGAAAAGATCACCACCTTATCTCCCGGATTACACACGGACATCATAGCCGCCATCATAGCTTCCGTACTGCCGCAGGTTACCGTAATCTCCGTATTGGGGTCCACCTTCATTCCCCGGAAATGCTCCTGTTTCTTCGCCACCGCTTCTCTGAAATTCTGCGCACCCCAGGTCAGCGCATACTGGTGCGGTCCTTCCTTGGCCACTTCTGCCAGCCTGTCCGTAATCTCGCCGGGCGGATCGAAATCAGGAAATCCCTGAGACAAATTCACCGCGCCGTATTGGTTCGATATCCTGGTCATCCGCCGAATCACGGAATCCGTAAAGTGTTCTGTTCTTGTACTCAGCTTCTTCATCTCATACTTCCCCTCTTATTCATTGGTCGCAATATCAATTCTCCGCAGCTTCTCAATGAGAATCTCTTCTTCTGTAGGCAGATCATCAGACAGTTCTATCTGCTGTCTGACCTGATACATCTGTTTATCGATTGCTGCAATCTGCTCCGCACATACTGTCAACTGATCCACGATCTCTCGCTGATTTGGAATCTCCTGTTTATATTTCATCTGATGTTCAAGGCTCGCCCAGAAATCCATCGCAATGGTACGTATCTGTACCTCCACCGCCATATCCTTCGTCTGGTCAGAGAAAAAGACAGGCACGCTGACAATCATATGGTAGCTGCGATAGCCATTAGGCTTCGGGTTCTTAATATAATCTTTCTCTTTGATCACTGTAATATCATCCTGCTTCGCAAGCGCCTGTGCCAAAACGTAGATATCATCCACATAGGAACACACAACCCGAATTCCTGCCACGTCATACAAGTTCTCTTCCACATTCTCGACTGTAAAATCGAGCCCTTTCCGCGCTAGCTTATCCATAATACTGGAACTGCTCTTTAATCTCGAGCTGATAGACGCGATCGGATTGCGCTGGTAGCGCACATTAAACTCTGAGTTCAGTACATCGAATTTGGTCCGTACCTCTTTGATCGCGCAACTGTAACGCATCCGCATTTCTCTGTACTCCACCACAGTTCCCGCCATCTTCCTGCGGTGGTCATAAATCGCCTTATCTACGCTCGGAATAATCAAGGTCTGTGTGTCCCCAGAATCCTGACTCATTTCATCTAATGGGAAAAATGGATTTCCGCTCATTTTCTTTTGTCCTCCAATAATAACATATGTTGTTTATGTTTTGCAGGAAATCCTGCGCTCCAAAGCGCAAATCCTGCATGGCTTTTTGCTTTGCTTCTCCTATCATATATCATAAAACGCCTAAAAACAATAAAAGGATTCTTAATTTTCTATTACAAAATGCACAAAACGCTCCTGGTTTCTATCCCAGGAGCATTGCATCCATCCAATCTATTTACCACACGTTCTATTTACCGCACGTATCGGCTCATCAGAGTGATTTTTCAACCTAATCCTCCATGTCCAAAACAAAAAAAATCAACCGTTATCTTATTGTAACCAAAAGTCTGTCCCTTATTTCGTATCTGTCAAGAACCTGACAGAACCCCGGACTTTTACAGTATCATATCAACAACTGCGCCCGCCGCGTCCACCGCTGCGGCGCCGGAAAGCGTCGTCATATCGCCTGCCGCCACATCTACAATACCGCCCGTCATCTCACAGGGCTGCACGCCGTACGCCTGCGCGGCAGCGCCGCTTTGGGTTATCTGCTCCATCGCTTTGCGGCATGCTTCCTCCGCGATTCTCTTCGCGCCCTGGCTTTCTGTCGGGTAAGCCGCTGCGGCGTCGTTACGTTCCTTTGCCTGCCTTTTGCGCTTATGGGATTCATATTCCTCCTGCCTGCGTCTGCGCAATTTCTCCTTGTCAGCCTTCTCCGCGCACTTTTCCTGCAGCTTAAGCTGCTCTTCTTTCTTAAGACCTGCAACCTTCTTCTTCGCCTTGCCTATTACTTTCTCCATCCGGCGCAGCGTTGCCTTAATTTCACTCCCGGACGCACCGCTTTTCTTCACCCTCGCCATCTTAAACTCCACATAGCGGCTGACAGACTTGACTTCCCTGATGTTCCGCGCGGCGGCGATACGCGCCAGATCTGCGTTCGCGCTGTAACCGCTGTGATGACTGACGCTTATTACTCCTTTGCCCACTCTGCAGCCGACAACGCCGCCAGACCTCTGAGCGCCGTCTGTTCCTATTTTCATATAATCCTCCATTCTTTTATAAAACGGGTGACACTACTTTCTGTCACCCGTCCCATTCCCGCTAATCTCCGCTTCTGAGTAATTTCATCTCTGCTCTACACTTCTTCATCCACGGCAGAGCCCTTTATATCTTCCCCCAGAAGCTTCATCTTGCGGAGCATCTCCTTAAGCTCTGCCTTCACCGCGTCAGAAGAGCCCGCCACATCCATGCCTGCCTGTGCCATATTTTCCAGAAGCTCCGCATCCTCTCTGGCAGATTTCTCCTGTTCCCGTCTGGCCTCTTCCGTCTCATGACGCTCTGCGGCCGCCTCATCAATGCGGGCTTCCAATTCTTCCTTTTCTTCCCGCCTGTCTTCGATCTTCTCTTCCTGCTCTTCCTTCTCTTCGGCTTTATCCTTGGCCTCTTCCCGTTCTTCCTCGTAGGTCTCGTCTACATGATCTTTGGCTTCGTCTATCAGAAGCCCGATAGCATCCTTGCCGGCCTGCGCCATGATTTCATCCGCTTCCTTCTGCGCATCCGTCATCTCATGATGCTTCAGCCGCTCCTGCTTAATAGAACGGATGGCTCCGTAACAACTCTCAATCTGCTCCTCCGCCGCCCGGATTCTTTTTTCAAATATGCCCTGATTACCGTCTATGTCCATGCAGCGCTGCTGATATTCGGTAAGAGATATCTTGTATACGCCAGTAATCGGGTCTTGCAGTTCCTTTAAACGCGTCTGCTCTTCTTCGGTCAATGACACCTCTCCTGCGCCAAACCGTCTCATGTCAGCCGCCTTCTCCAACAACTTGAGATCCTTCTGTTCCTGACTGTCTGCCTCTACGCCGTACTGCTCCCTCAGAGCTTCCTTCTGCGCCTCTCCCTGATTCACAATCTCCCAGTCAGCATCGATATCGGCCTGCAGCTCGCTTACCTTCGACCTGATATCCATAATATTCTGGTCGATTTTCTTATCTCCCGCCCAAACGTCAGAAATTAGTTTGAGCGCTTTGCGCTGTGCTTTCTCCTTGCGCAGCGTGACCGCATCCTTCTGTAAATTCAAATCACCTGCATAAATACTGTTTTTACGCTGTTTCTTAGAATTTCGCCCCGCGCACTCTTTATCCCTTGCCCGTGCCGCGTTTGTGACATTTATGACCTGATTGCCCTGATTCCTTGCTCTGACCTGCATATTCCGAAAACCTCCCTGTCTCTGAAATACCCTATAGACTAAGTAATTATCATGTTTCTGATGTCTGCGGATAAAATCCGTTTTATCCGTTCCATTGATTATCTTATCATCTTGTATATAATTTATCGACTCAATCAGGACATTTGACAAGAGGCTGGCAGTTTCGTTCGCATCATATTTTCTTCCGTTTGCGACATAAATACTTCCACTGTGATTTTCATGCAAGCGCTGTCTTTTGATTCACAAAGGAAAGGGCACCACATACGTGATGCCCTTTCCCATCTCCTTTCGTCCATACCTTTCGAGAATACTCGCAGGCATTGCAATTAGCCAAATTGCAAAGACTGAAATAAGGTTTAAACTGATTGGATTATATTCGTTTGCTCTATAAATAATTATACTATTATAATTAACCCTGTCAAGCAAATGTTTTCTCCATTTGTATTGCGCCATTTGTATTGCTATATCTCAGAGACTTGTAAATATAGGATTTTATGTTATCGTTTTGTGCAGCAGAAGGTGGCTAAACTTCTACCGTCTCTTCTAATTCACAAACACAAATGGATACTCACATCTGTGGTACTATGTTACATTACTTCTTTTTTACATCTCTGTAGACTGTGTATGCAAATGCTAAGATCGCAACGCAGGCAGAAACAATTGAGCAAACGGTTTCCACTACAGTACTTACCTTATCTACCTATACCTACCACAGATGTAATTATTATATCATAATATGATACTAGTTACCATATACTAAAAATTTGAGTTTCCCCATTTTTTCAGATAATTAAAAATGCAAAAACACGGAACCCTTGTTATAATTAAATCACCACAAAATAACCAAACAAAGGAGTGTTTTTGCATGATTAATTATAACAGATTGGGTTATGAAATTAAAAG
>JAGAIZ010000034.1 GCA_017626325.1 Lachnospiraceae bacterium
ATGCACCGCTAGCTCAGTTGGTAGAGCACCTGACTCTTAATCAGGGTGTCCAGGGTTCGAGCCCCTGGCGGTGCACTTTCAAAGGACTGATTTTGAGGACTTAGGAGCCTTGGGGTCGGTTCTTTTTTTATATCTGATTCGTTTTTTATTAAATAAATGTATAAGCGAGGTTATCACATGAAAATTACATGGTATGGCGCAGCATCACTATTAATCACTTCCGGCGAAGACAGCATCCTGATTGATCCTTTTCTTACCCTGAGAGGCGCAGACAATCAGTCTTCCCTGACGTCCTATATAAAGGAAGAATCCATTCTGATCACCCACGGACACTATGATCATCTGTCCAGCATCCCTAAAATCATGTCGAACTCCGACGCTACTGTATATTGTTCCCAGACTCCTGCCCGCACGCTGGAGAAAAAAGGCGTAGACGGAGATCAGATCGTATTAATCCGTCCCGGCGATCATCTTAGCTTCGGTTCCATCAAAGTGAAAGTGCTGCGAGGAAAGCACAGCGAATTCGACAGGAAGCTGTGCCGGCAAACGCTTCTCAATCCCCGCATATTCCGCTATTTCTTTAATTTATTGCTCCTTATGTGGAAACATCCGCAATACCGGGAGCAGCAGGAAACGCTGGCTTACCAGATAGAAGCGGAAGGCAAGGTTGTTCTTGTTCTGGGGAGTTTGAATCTGGATGAGAGAACAGAATATCCCAAATATGTAGATATGTTGGTTCTGCCTTATCAGGGTTCGTCCAACCTGATCACACAGACCATTGCTATCATAGAGGAAATCGAACCCCGTACGATCCTGTTAGACCATTATGACGACGCTTTCCCTCCGATTTCCACACAGGTAGACACGAAGCCCCTGAAGAAATTCTTCAACGACTGGTTCCCGGAACTGCCGGTCGTAAAACCGACAGCAGGAAAACCCGTAACGCTGTTATAAGGCAATCTTAGGAAATTCTCCAAAGCCACGGATTCTAGAAAACGATTCCAAGCAAATCCACGAGAATTCCTGCCGCTACACCAATCGTATAGACAAGCCCTATGATACGCAGATTCTCTTTCCGGTCATCATTGACACGCAAGAGAACCAGTATACCGACGCCGCTGCCTGCTAACAGCCCCGCCAGCATGGCGCCGGCGCTCAACACGCCCTTAAGATACAGTTGGGTGATAGTCACAGACGCAGCGCAGTTGGGTATCAGCCCTACCAATCCCGCAATCACTTCTCCGATCACCGGACGGTTCAGAATCATATTGCCAAGCACGTCCTCCCCGGCCAGCGCGATGACCAGATTCAACACGAACGAAATAATCAGAATATACAGGAAAATTTCAATCGTATGGTGCAGCGCGGATTTCCAGATTCCTTTCTCACAATGGCAGTGATGCTGTTCACAAAGATGCTCTATCTGCAAGTTCTTTTCCTGTTTGCGGAATACGAAATCAATCGCGAAGCCCGCCGCTATTCCGACCACGACCTTAACCGCAAGAATCTTTGCGATCACGGCAAAACCAATATTTTCAGATATCATAACCGGAAGCATTTCATCCGACGTGGAAAGATATATCGCAACCAGCGTTCCCATAGTAATGATCCGCCCCGCATACAGGTTCGACGCGGCCGCAGAAAATCCGCATTGCGGGAAAACGCCCAGTATACCGCCGATTATGGGGCCTCCTCTCCCGGACTTGCGTATCGCCTCCTGCATTCTCTCTCCCGCTTTATGCTCCAGATATTCCATTGCAAGATAAGTAAGAAACAGAAACGGCAACAGCCTGATACCGTCTATTAAACTATCTGCTATTACATCCCAAACCATTTTTTCACTTCTTTCTACCGCCGGATAACCCTGTCAATACGTCCGTAATGTGTTCCGTCCGCGGTATTACTAGAATAACGTGTCTTTATAGAAAATGCAAGTACGCTTTTTTGTAAAAAACCGTTGCCTATTTTGCCAAAATATATTAAAATAATGAGTGTGTATTTGTCAGAAAATGACAAAAGGGAGGTTCTGTATGGAAGGTTTAAAAAATATAATGGAAGAAGCTGTGGAATATCAATTAAATAAACTGCTGCCTACTATGCCTAATGTATGTTCTTGCGAGAATTGCAGGCTTGATATGGCAACCTACGCTCTGAACAGACTATCACCCCAGTATGTACGTACGGATACCGGCGCTCTTTTTCAGAAATTAAATAATTCTTCTCAGCAGGCGGAAGTAGAGATTCTGGCGACCGTTATATCCGCCATTAATACAATCGGTGCGCATCCGCACCATGACTAAACAGCAACGCAGTTTGTAAAAGGGCGGCAGAACAAGTGTGCAGAAACTATTCTGATAGCTTTTGCAGGTCTATTCTGCCGTCCTTTCTGATTCTATATTTTGAAGCGGTATCCCACACCCCATATCGTCTCGATGTATTGGGGCTTTGCCGTATCATACTCTATTTTCTCACGTATCTTCTTAATATGCACCGTAACTGTAGCAATATCCCCTATGGAATCCATATCCCAGATCTCACGGAACAATTCTTCCTTAGAATATACGTGATTGGGGTTCTCCGCCAGGAATGTCAGAAGATCAAACTCCTTGGTGGTAAAAATACGCTCTTCACCGTCCACATAGACTCTTCTCGCCGTCTTGTCTATCTTAAGCCCTCTGATCTCTATGATATCATTCATCTTCTGGTTACTGCCTACCAGCCTGTCATAACGGGACATATGGGCCTTTACTCTCGCCACCAGCTCCGAGGGACTGAATGGTTTCGTCATATAATCATCCGCCCCCAGTCCAAGGCCTCTGATCTTATCAATGTCGTCTTTCTTGGCTGATACCATGATGATCGGAATATTCTTGTCTTCGCGGATCTTCCTGCATACCTCGAAGCCGTCTATGCCCGGCAGCATCAGATCCAGAATCACCAAATCGAAATCTCCCGCCAGCGCGGTTTCCAGTCCTTTATCTCCCGTATTCTCTATACTTACCTCGAAATCGCTTAACTCCAGATAATCCTTCTCTAAGTCTGCAATTGCCTCTTCATCTTCTATAATTAATATTTTACTCATAACGTCAGTCCTTCCTTATCTTTATTCCCAGAATCCTTCTGTCCTGCTATACTATGCCGCAGCAGCCCCATGACTCTCCATAAGCTCTATGCCTCCGGCGGCGCCTGATACTTGCGAATCACAAAATGCATACAGGTTCCTTCATTCTCCTTGCTGGTAGCCCAGATATAACCGCCATGGTCTTCCACAATCTTCTTGACAATGGATAAGCCGATGCCGCTGCCTCCCTTGGAGGAATTGCGGGACGCATCCGTCCGATAGAACCGCTCGAATATATTGGGCAGCTCCTTCGCCGCAATGCCCTTGCCGTTGTCTTCAATCTCGACCCGGATGGAATCCACCTCGTCCAGAATCCTGATATCAATGACGCCTTTGTCCTTATCCATGTATTTCACACTGTTGCCGATGATATTATTAATGACCCGCTTAAGCTGCTCTGAATCCGCTATGATCTGTGTAGACGGCTCCACCAGATCGGTATAGTTAAGCTGGATATTCTTGGATTCCAAATCAAGTCCCACTTCTTCCACACAATCGCCGAAGTAATCCGCCACATTGATTCTACGGAAATTATAGGGAATACGGTTATTATCAATGCCGGAATAAGTAGTCAGTTCATTGATCAGCCGGTCCATGTCATTGGCTTTGTTATAGATGGTCCTGATATATTTGTCCACCTTCTCCGGCGTATCCGCCACACCGTCCATAATACCTTCCACATACCCCTTGATGGCTGTAATAGGCGTCTTCAAATCATGAGAAATATTGCTGACAAGCTCTCTGTTCTTCTGCTCGTGTTCAAACTTCTCGTCTGTGGATTCCTTAAGCCGCAGGCGCATATCCTCGTAATTTCTGTACAGGTCGCCGATTTCTCCTTTTTCGCCTGTAGTAAGCATGTACTCCAGATTACCCTCCGCAATGTTCTGCATCGCCGTATTAAGCTGATTAATCGGATGCAGGATACCTTTGGAAAGCCACTTCGTCAGAATAATACTGGTAAAAATCAGAACCAGAATAAACGCCAGAATCATATTGCGCAGCGTAGATTTGGAAATCAGTGAACTGATCCTCGTTACCAGAAAGAAACTTCCCTGGCTGCCATCCGAGAACTCAAAATCTATCTGCTTAACCAGCTTCTTCATATCATTATAATAGTAACCGGTCTCCGCATTGGGCATCTCATTACCGTATTCCGGCAGTATCTGAAAAATCTTTTTCGCCGCATTGTTGTTGCCCGTATAATAGATGCTGTCGTCCTTCCTGATAATAATGAAAGAAGATTTATTCTTCAAATCAGCGCTGATCTCATCCAGATAGCCCTTATCCTCCATCCGCTCCGGTTCCGTCTCAATCTGCTGCTTAACATTTTCCAAGACCTCTTCCGTCATCTGGCTGTAATTCTCTATCGTATAAGTAAACGCTGTGCTCTCGCGGTCTAAAAATCCTGCTTCCGCATCCTCAATGCGGCTGCCGATCAGCATAAATGCCGCCGCCGTCAACAGAAACGGCACTAATATAATAAGAAGCGATGTGATAACCAGCCTTGTTCTGAATTTCACCGAAACACTTCCTCCCTGTCGCATACAATCTGCCGAAAATATATATGTGACTGTTATTACAAATAATATACCACAATTTCCGACAATAGAAATAAAACATATCCTATAATCTTATAAAAAATTTATAAATTTAATATTTTATGATTGACACGGCCGTTTAATTTGATATAATAAACATGAAATCAGTAATGATTACTATTTTCAAAGGAGGGTTTCCGATGGCATTAAAATATAGCCGGCAAAGGCAGCTTATCAAGGATTTCCTGATGAGCCGTAAGGATCATCCCACCGCTGATGTTGTCTATATGAATGTCAGACAGGAATATCCGAATATCAGTCTTGGCACAGTGTACCGCAACTTAACGCTTCTTGCGGATATGGGAGAAATCCAGCGGCTGCGTGTCGGAGACGGCGTCGATCACTTTGATGCGGACACCTCCACTCATTATCATTTCGTATGTTCCGAGTGCGGCGGCGTCAGCGACTTGAAGATGGATAATATCGACAGCATCATCGATATCGCCGGAATGAATTTTGACGGGGAGATTCACGGACATGTTACCTATTTCTACGGAATCTGCGGTAACTGCCATAAGAAAACCTTATCATAATTGCCTGTGATCTGGTATAATGTACAAATGAGTTAATTTTAAGATGTATCATAAAATCCCTATATTTTATCCATGCATCTTATTAGCACATAATATAAAATTTATTAAAAGAAAAGGAGAATAAGAGTATGAAATTTGTATGTCAGGTATGTGGTTATGTTTATGAAGGAGATGCTGCTCCGGAGAAGTGCCCTCAGTGCGGCGTAGGCCCTGAGAAGTTCACAGCACAGACTGAGGAAAGAACATGGGCAGCAGAGCACGTGGTAGGCGTGGCTCAGGGTGTAAGCCAGGATATTATCGATGACTTACGCGCTAACTTCAACGGCGAGTGCAGCGAGGTAGGTATGTATCTTGCTATGGCAAGAGTTGCTCACAGAGAAGGCTATCCTGAAATCGGTTTATACTGGGAGAAGGCAGCTTACGAAGAGGCAGAGCATGCTGCAAAATTCGCTGAGTTACTGGGCGAGGTAGTAACAGATTCCACCAAGAAGAACCTTGAGATGAGAGTAGAGGCTGAGAACGGCGCTACCGCAGGTAAGTTCGACCTTGCTAAGCGCGCTAAAGCTGCTAACCTTGACGCAATCCATGATACAGTGCATGAGATGGCAAGAGACGAGGCGAGACATGGCAAGGCATTCGAGGGTCTGCTGAAGAGATACTTCGGGTAAGAAATACGTGGATATATGAATGCTGAGAGGCTGTTGCAAAATAGATGATTAATCTATATTTTGCAGCAGCCCCTTTTTGATTTTGTTATTGGTTCTTTTTTCGAAAGAATTTACCTTCCGCTTAATGGCTCCCCTCATAAATTTTCTCTATAATGTCATCTATATCGGCAGACATGATAGAGACATCCATGACGCTGCAATGCTGCAGTACACATTGCAGAATGTCCGCTGAGTGAATCCGGTTTACATCATAATTACAGATAATTGTATTTTCTTCTATCTGCGCATGCACCTCCGGCGGCAAAAAACGAACGGCCTCCCTGTCTGCCTCTTTCAGCTTGATTTCTATTTTCTCCATATTCCCATATGTTTTCTTGACCCGATCGATGGCATCGTCAATGACAATACTGCCCTTGTCAATTACCACCAGCCGTTCGCACACAATATCAATATCCTTCATATCATGAGACGTCAGGATGATCGTTGTTTCCCCTTTTAACATCTGCAGAAGCTCCCGTATCTGCCTTTTCACGGCAACATCCAGTCCAAGGGTAGGCTCATCCAGAAAGAGAATCCCGGGGTTATGCAGAAGACTGGCCATCAGCTCCAGTCTCGTCCGCTGTCCCAGACTAAGCTGTCTGACCGGCTGATCAATATAACGGGATACGTCCAATACATCGGTATATTTCTCCATATTCTTCTCGAATATCTGATCCGGTATCTTATAAATCTTCTTTAACAGTACGAACGTATCCTTCGCCGGAAGATCCCACCACAACTGAGATTTCTGTCCGAAAAGAACGCCTATATTACTGCAGTTTCTCTTCCTTTGGGCGAACGGGTCTTTGCCGAAAACCGTGATCTTTCCTGAGTCCGGCACCAGAATACCCGTCAGCATTTTCAAAGTGGTGGATTTCCCCGCACCGTTCGGGCCGATCAGCCCTACCGCCTCGCCATGCGCTATCTCCATGGAAATATTTCTGACAGCGTCAATCTTCTGATACTCCCTCTTTACAAGATCCTTAAATGGTTTTCCGCTTCTGACCGGAACCAGATAGCTTTTAGACACCTTTTCCAGTGTAATATCATTCATAAGTTCAATTTCCTTTTCCACAAACTCTTATTCCGTCTCTTCCTGAGACCGTCCGTGCTGCCGATACGATTGGTGCAATTCCGCGCTCAGGTCAGACCCCGCATCAGCTTCCGGTTCCTGTATAATGCCTCAGTCCGAAATAGAAGAACTTCACAGAAAGAATCAGCAGCAACACCCCGATAACCGGCGACAAATACCCGCAAAACGTTTCCAATTCCGTACTATCCTTATCAAGCAGGAGCAAACAGGGATAATAATTGATAAACGCCCATGGGAGAATAAAGGTCAGCAGCTTCTGTATGATCACAGGAAAAAGGCTTAACGGATACTTCGTAAGGCTTCTTATTTTGTAATAAAAGATATCGCCTATTTCCTGTGATTTGACTGTCCAGAAGCTGAGCGTTCCCACCGCGATCATTCCGGCCGCCTGGATGCAGACGCCGCCAATCAGAATCATAATAAAATAGATTACCTTCCCAGGGCCAAGCGGTATCTCCTGACGCGAAACCGCAACGCCCAGAAATATGACGGTAACCAGAATCTGCGCCAGAAAAGTATCTCCGAAACGGTTGCAGATCAACTGTCTGAGTACTCCCAT
>JAGAIZ010000035.1 GCA_017626325.1 Lachnospiraceae bacterium
AACAGGATATTGAGAATTTCAATTCGCACGTCGGAACCGAGAGCCTTGAAAATTTCCAATCCGTCATTGAGTGAAGTGATATGCAGCAATGTTATGTACCTCCGATGCAGTACATTTTATATTTCTGTACCAAATTCATAGTTTTATATAATCAAAATCTATAAAATACTAAAATATAAAATGATATATTTCTAATTAAATTATAGTCAAAAAGACCCATTTCGTCAATTATATGTAAATAAATTTATATATGCATAAAAATAAAAAGCAAAAAAGAAGAAAGAACTTGTGAATTGAAGCAAAAAGAAGTATAATTCAAAGTAAAATAAAATAGTTTAGAAATATTTAAACAATCCTGAATTTAGCACACGGATATTCTTAATAAAATGTTCCGGGATTGAATTTAAGTTAGAATGATAAGGAAGGTAGCAATATGAAAAAAGGTGGTTTTCATGCCGGTGTTTCTGTGCATGACCCGGCTGTCTATGTAGGTGAGAGCGGAGCGTATTATATATTCGGCACGCATATGACGGCTGCCGTTTCCAGAGATCTGCGGTATTGGGAGAGCATTGCGGAAGGAGTCAGCGCGCAAAATCCTCTTTTTTCAAATTTGTTTGATGAAGGACTCCGGGCGTTTCGGTTTAGCGGTAAATTCAACGGCAGGGAATATGCCGTGTGGGCTCCCGATGTGTTCTACAATCCTGTAATGGGTAAGTATATCATGTATTTCTGTACCTCCGGCTCCTATGTGAAATCAAGCATATGCATGGCGGAAGCTGACAAGCCGGAGGGGCCTTATACCTATATGGATACCATTCTCTGTTCCGGATTTGATGAAGAAACAGTAGGGCTTACGAATGTACGGCAGGTGCTTGGAGAAAATGCGGATATCAGCCGTTATTTGAAGAAAAACGGCCGGTACAATAATTTGCGCTGGCCTAACTGCATCGACCCGAATGTATTCAGGGACAGGGAAGGGAAGCTGCACATGGTATACGGTTCGTGGTCCGGCGGTATTTTCCTGCTGGATATAGATGAGAGCACCGGACGACCGGTCAGAATGGAAGAAAACCTCAGGAACCGGATCGATCCGTATTTCGGCAGGAAGCTTCTGGGAGGCGGACATAAATCCATTGAAGGACCGTATATTTTGTATGACGCGGTATCAGATTTTTATTATCTGTTTGTGTCATTCGGGGGACTCGCCAGGGACGGCGGATACCAAATCAGATTGTTTCGTTCCAGGAAAGCGGAAGGCCCCTATGTGGACATGGAGGGGAAGACCTTCAGACGTGTCAGCCATCATGACTCTTACGGGCTGAAGCTGATTGGAAATTATCTTTTTCCCGGGATGGAGTGCGGATATAAATCTCCGGGCCATAATTCCGCGTTTACAGATCAGGATGGAAAGCTGTATATTGTGTATCATCAGCGCTTCGATATGGAAAGCGAATTTCATGAACCGAGGGTGCACCAATTGTTCAGAACCAGAAACGGATGGCTTACCGTCGCGCCCTTTGCCACGGAAGGAGAGATGCTGTGCGCAAAATCCTATCAGGAAGCGGAAATCTGCGGAACCTATTATGTAGTGGAGCACGGCTTGGATATATCGGCGAAAGTGAGGAACGCCGTCAAAATGTACTGGAAACCGGATGGGAGAATTGTCATAAGAAGCAGAAAGGATAACGGGCAGACGGAAGATAAGACGGCAGGGGAATATATGCTGGAAAATGAAAGCCGTATTATCATTACGCTGGGCGGTATCACATATGACTGCGTGATCGTACAGCTTAATGATGAAGCCGGCAATCCGACCATGTGCTTTACCGGCGTAGGCAATAACCAGAGTATCTGGGCAGTACGATATCTGTAAAAGAATATCTATAAAATAAAAATATCTATAAAATAAGATTAATTATAATATAAGAATATTTATAAAAAACAGGCTCCGGCAGCTTTGGGGAATATTCCGTTTCCTGGAATCCTCAAATGTGCCGGAGCGTTTTATTCAGACTAAAATCATATATCTTACTGATTCTGTCTACTGGTTTACCTCTTCAAAGGTCTTCACGATTTCTGCCGAAGGAGCAGCGGTTGCAAGGGATACCGCTACGTTTACTATTAATGCAATGATAAAGGCGGGAAGCAGTTCGTAGATGGCAAACGCACCGCCTAATGTGGCAATACCGTATTTCCATACAAAGACCATAACACCGCCGGCAATCATACCTGCCAGTGCGCCCTGCTTATTGGAACGTTTCCAGAACAGAGCAAGCAGTACGACGGGACCGAATGCAGCGCCAAAACCAGCCCAGGCAAAGGATACAATCTTAAAAATGGAGCTGTCAGGATCCTGTGCGATGAAAACGGCAATCAGGGAGATTACAATAACAGTTGCTCTTGCAATCAACAGAGAAGTTTTGGAGTCCAGCTTCTTCTTACCGAAATCCTGTACCAGATTCTGAGAAATACTGGAAGCGGCTGCCAGAAGCTGGGAGTCTGCGGTTGACATCGTAGCGGCAAGAATACCGGCAAGGATAACACCTGCAATAAATGCCGGAACGACGCCGTGCGTACTGAGTACGGAGGCGATCTGAATGATAACTGTTTCGGAATTATTGCCCTCCAGCATAGGGATAACGCCTGTTACCGACATGCTGTAGCCAACAATGCCGATCAGAATTGCCACAGCCATGGAGATGACTACCCAAACGGTTGCGATTCTTCTGGATAATTTCAGTTTGTTCTCGTCTTCAATTGCCATAAATCTGAGAAGAATATGGGGCATACCGAAGTATCCCAGTCCCCATGCCAGGGTGGACACGATTGTAAGAGGGGTATAGGGCTTCGAAGAGGCCGTATCAGCCACATAAGTCTGTACCATGCTTAAGTAGCCCGGCAGCGCCTGGGCATTTGCGGCTACGGAATCGAAGCCTCCGGTCATGATAGCGCCATAGCCCACTACGATAACGAGGGCGATTGTCATGGTGATACCCTGAATCAGGTCGGTAGTGCTTACGGCAAGGAAACCGCCGAGCGTACAGTACAATACGATGACTGCGGCGCTGAGCAGCATGGCAACCATATAATTCATACCGAATAAAGTGCTGAATAATTTGCCGCACGCAGCGAACCCGGAAGCAGTATAGGGTACAAAGAATATAACGATAATAACTGCGGCAATACAAGTCAAAAGGTGCTTGTCATCGCCGTATCTCTTGGCAAAAAAATCAGGAATGGTGAAGGAACCGATCTTGCTGGAATAGCGTCTGATTTTTTTGGATACAAGCAGCCAGTTGACGTAGGTGCCGATAGCAAGACCGATCGCGGTCCAGCCTACATCGGCGATACCGGATATGTAAGCAAGCCCGGGCAGTCCCATAAGCAGGTAACTGCTCATGTCGGAAGCCTCCGCGCTCATAGCGGTTACGAGCGGTCCTAATTTGCGGCCGCCCAGATAGAAGTCATCCGCCTGCGCGTTATTTTTGGAGTAACGCACGCCAATGTAAATCATCAGGCACAGATAGATGACAATAGCAATCATAATACAGATCTGTGATGTCATAATAATTCTCCTCTTCTTCATAAGTTTTGAATTTATACTTTATTTATATATGTAAAATTTGTATAAACCTTTTGCAAGTCTATCATAAGAAAAGATAGAATAGAATATGAACTAAAGTCTAGAATGGAGTCTGGACTTCGGTATTTCCTGTGCTGAACCCGTTCAGAAAAGTGGGTAACAGAGTGCCGGAATACTGATATAAAGAATATTCCCCGTTGCAGATGCACCAGTCGTACATGATAGCTCTTTCGAAAAGGGAATATCCCTTTACGATTTCGTTGACGGATAGATCCTGGCGGAATTCTCCGTTTTTCTGTCCCTCGATGATGATTTTGCGTAAGAGTCTGTAATAGGTGCGGTCATGGTCTAAGAGATGCTTTTCTCCTGTGGTGATTAACTGGGTCGAGAGAAGTCTGGCAAGCAGGTCCAGAGGAACCCGGTTTTCAATCATCAGGAAAAGCTCGTGGTTGAGGTAGATCAGTTTTTCGGAACCGGAAGAGAAATTTTCTAAGGACGGCGTCAGTTCTTCATATTTCTTGTCGAAGAGATAGGACAGGGAAGAGAGAAGAGCGTCTTTGCTGTCAAAATAGTGGTAGAAAGATCCTTTAGAGGTTTCCGAGTGATCCACAATGTCGTCTATGGTAGTGTTTTCATAACCTTGTTCATAGAAAAGCTCCCAGGCTGATTCTATAATTCGTCCTTTCGTGTTTCTGCTGTCTTTCCTTGGCATTTTGCGTATTTTCCTTTCCTGCATGATTCAAATATAGATTAATAGTCTGGTTTTGATACAATAAGAGTATTATATACAGTTTGATCAGTGCGCGCAAGTAAAGATTGCCGATAAAAGAAGAGCTGATAAAAGAAGAGAGATAAAAGAAGAGATAAAAGAAGATAAAAGAAGATCAGTAAAAGGAATGCGGTAAGAGAAGATCAGGGTTTGACAGAAAGACGGGAAAACAGTACTATATTGAATAAATAAGGGAAGACGGGAAAAGACAGTGTGCAGATCTTGCAGGCTGAGAAAGGCATGGATAATCAGGATGGGCGGAAAGGTACGATTGCCGGATGCTTTCGAGAGTCGTATGCGGAGACTCCTGGGATCGGAGTATGAGGCGTTTGGACGAAGCTATGAACAGGACAGATATTACGGACTGCGGTACAATCCACTAAAGGCTACGGAGGAGGAATTCCTGGAAAGAATGCCTTTTGTGCTGGATAAGATAAGCTGGGCGAAGGAAGGATTCTATTACAGGGCCGAGGAGCAGCCGGGCAGGCATGTGCTGCATGAGGCGGGAGCCTACTATATACAGGAGCCGTCCGCTATGGCGGTAGTGGAAGCCCTGGATCCGGAGCCGGAAGAGATGATTCTGGATTTGTGCGCGGCGCCCGGCGGTAAGAGTACGCAGATTGCAGGGAGAATGCAGGGAAGAGGGCTGCTTGTTTCCAATGAGATCATACCGAACAGAGCGAAAATACTGGCGCAGAATATAGAACGAATGGGGATCAGAAATTGTGTCGTATGTAATGAGACGCCTGAACGGATGGCGGTGTTTTTCCCGGCGTTCTTTGATAAGATCGTGGTGGATGCGCCGTGTTCGGGCGAAGGAATGTTCCGTAAGGATGAAACGGCGATTCTCGAATGGAACTCTGATCAGGTGCGGATGTGTGCGGAAAGACAGCTTGGGATTCTGGAGCAGGCGGCAGGAATGCTTAAGCCGGGCGGCCGGCTGGTGTATTCTACCTGTACCTTTGCGCCGGAGGAAAACGAGGGCGTGATCAGCCGGTTTCTGAAAACCCATATGGATTTCGTTATAGAGAAAACACCCTGCGGCAGATTCTTTGAGGGCGGCCGCCCTGACTGGATAGAAGACCCTGCTGCGGGACTGGAGAACACAATGCGTCTGTTTCCGCATAAGATCAAAGGCGAAGGACATTATATAGCGGTTCTGCGCAGACAGGGAACGCTATTGCCGGGGACGCAAGAGAGTCAGAACAGAAAAGAAGCGTTTACGCTGCGGGCAGAAGGAAGCCATAAGAAGAAAGCCACGACAGGCAAGGCGGGCCGCCGCGGGGCAACAGGCAGCGGCAGGGCGGATGACAGAACAGAGGATATGGCGGCGGATTTTCTGCATACACAACTGGGACTGCCGGAGGACTGGATAGACGGTCAGGGCGGGAATATACAGCTTTTCGGAGAACAAATCTATCTGGCGCCGGAGCAGATGATTTCTATGCAGGGGATGAAGGTCGTAAGGCCCGGACTGCATCTGGCGGCGGATAAGAAGAACAGGCTGGAGCCGTCGCATGCTCTGGCGCTGGCATTGCAGCCGTGGGAAACCGGACAGAACAGGGAACTGACGCTGGAAGAGACCAGACGGTATCTTCATGGAGAGACGCTTACCTGCGGAGAAGAGAAGGGATGGCTTCTGCTGACTTATCTGGGATATCCGGTAGGCTTTGGCAAAGCCTCCGGCGGACAGATTAAAAATCATTATCCCAAAGGACTGCGCAAGTAAAAAAAGTGATATGGAGCGTCGCAATAAATTGCTCTGACAAGGAGGAGAGTATGACAGAATGGTTAAAAAGAGCGGTGTTTTATGAAATTTATCCCCAGTCCTTCAGGGATTCCAATGGGGACGGTATCGGTGATTTTAACGGTATTATAGAGAAGCTGGATTATATCAAGGGATTGGGCTGCAACGCAATCTGGATGAATCCATGCTATGATTCTCCGTTCAGGGATGCCGGATATGATGTGCGGGATTACAAGAAGGTGGCCTCACGGTACGGAACGGAGGAAGAACTTTGCAGGTTGTTTGAAGAAGTCCATGCGAGAGGCATGCATATTCTGCTGGATTTGGTGCCGGGGCATACTTCGGAGGAGCATCCATGGTTCCGGGAGAGCGCCAAAGAAGAGCGCAACGAATATTCAGGACGTTATATCTGGACGGACAACTGGTTCCAGCGGGCGGAAGGATTCCCTTATATTGCGGGAGAATGTGAGAGAAACGGAGCATATATCCTGAATTACTTTAAATGTCAGCCGGCGTTGAATTATGGATTCCTGGAACCAAAGGAGACATGGCAGAAGCCGCTGGATCATCCTGATTGTCTGGCGACCAGAGCCGCTATGATAGATATCATGTGTTATTGGCTTGAAAAGGGCTGCGATGGTTTCCGTGTGGATATGGCGGATTCTCTTGTTAAGAATGATGATGCGGACAAGAGCGGTACTTGTCTGGTGTGGAGCGATATGATTGCCAGAGTGCATAAGAAGTATCCCGATGCGTCATTTGTGTCAGAGTGGAACAATCCGGCGGCAGCCATCGGCAAAGCGGGATTTCAGATGGACTTCTTCTTGGACTGGTTTGGCAACGGATATAACCTGCTTATGCGCGATTACGATGATTCCGGCCGCGACGACAGCTTCTTTCGGCAGGACAGCAGACGGAGTATTCTGGACTTCCTGGAAGAATATATGCCTAAATATGAAAAGATTAAGGATAAGGGCCTTTATTGTCTGATTACGGGGAATCATGATATGATACGGGCAGCCTACAATCTGAAGGAGCGGGAACTGAAGCTGGCGTACGCCTTTTTGTTTACCATGCCGGGAGCGCCTTTCCTTTATTATGGAGACGAGATAGGGATGCGCTATCAGAAGCTGCCCTGCAGGGAAGGCGGATATACCAGAACCGGCTCCCGTACGCCGATGCAGTGGGATCAAAGCGCAAACTGCGGTTTCTCAGCAGCGGAGCGTGAGGCGCTGTATCTTCCGGTGGAGCAGGGGGTGGACATACCTACTGTGGCGGCGCAGGAAGAAAGAGCGGATTCTCTGCTTCATACGGTGCGTGACATTCTTGCGATACGGGGTAAATACGCGGATTTTGCAGATCACGCGAATCTGGAGATTGTATCCGCATCCGACGGACAGAGAAGCTTCGCTTACCGGAGAGGCAGTCTGTTGATGCTGTGCAATCCTTCCGGCGTCAGAGAGACGCTTGTTGTCGATAATATGGAACAGCGATCATGGGAGAAGCTGTATGAGATTGGAGCAGGGACATGGCAGGGGAATTCCTGCCTGTTAGAGGGGCAGTCCTTTGTCATTCTGTCCGGCAGATAGAATGCATCCAAGTTGCATCAATGTTGCATGAGTATTGCATAAATGTCAGTTTAAACCTTGTCAAATAATCCTGCCTGGAATATACTAGATCTAGGGTCATTTCTGAGGGAAATGCCTTAATTTGTGTAGGGGAGCGGTATCTATGTTATTTTCCAGTGTGGGATTTTTGTTTCGGTTTTTGCCGGTTTTTATGATAATCTATCTGATTGTTCCCGCGAAATACCGTAATAGCGTTCTTGTGGCAGGCAGCCTGATTTTCTATGGAGTGGGAGAACCGAATTTTGTTCTGCTGCTTATTTTTTCGGTTCTGGTCAATTATGGACTTAGCGAGTATATGTTCTGGGAGCCTGCAGGGCCCTGCAAAGACAGAGAGAAGAAGGCTGTCAGAAGACGGAAAATCGCTCTTATAGCGGCGCTGACATTTGATTTGGGATTTCTGTTTGTGTTTAAATATTGGGATTTCGTGGCGAACACCCTGAACGGGCTTCTGAGAGGGGAATATGTACCGCTGTTATCCCTGGCGCTGCCGTTAGGGATAAGTTTTTATACATTTCAGATGTTATCTTATCAAATAGACTGTTATAGAGGGAAGCTTGAGCAGCGTGCACGGCTGATAGAGTTTATGGCATATGTGAGTATGTTTCCGCAATTAATTGCGGGACCGATCATACGGTATGAAGAGATTGCCGGACGGATGCGGGAGCGGAGAATCGGCGTCAGAGATCTGGAAAACGGCTTGAAGCTTTTTACGGCAGGTCTGGGACTGAAGGTACTGCTGGCGAATCAGATTGGAACGCTTTGGAACACGATTATGACGGCAGGCGCGGGGAATTTACATCTATCGGTAGCATGGCTTGGAGCATTCGCCTATTCCTTTCAGATTTACTTTGATTTCTGGGGATATTCCGTCATGGCGATGGGACTTGGCAAGATGCTGGGGTTCAGGATCCCGCGCAATTTTGATGCCCCCTATACATCAGAATCGATTTCTGAGTTTTGGCGCAGATGGCACATGACTCTGGGCAGTTGGTTTAAAGAATATGTATATATTCCGTTGGGAGGAAACCGGAAGGGAGCGCTTAGTACGACCCGCAATCTGTTTGTGGTCTGGGCGCTTACCGGGTTATGGCATGGCGCGGACTGGAATTTCGTATTGTGGGGAATTGTATTTTTCATATTGCTTGTCATAGAGAAGAGAGGCTTGGGCCAATGGCTGGAGCAGACGAAGGTACTCGGACATATCTATACGCTGGTACTGATTCCAATAACATGGGTTATTTTTGCCATTACCGATATCAGACAGCTTGGTGCGTATCTGGGAAATATGGCGGGAATCCACCAGGACAAGGTTATGGTGGGAACGGCGCAGTTTATGAGATACCTCAAAGAATACGGCATTTTGCTTGCGGCTTGTGTTTTGTTTGCCACGCCATATCCCGCAAAATGGTATCATAAATGGAAGGACAGATGGTTCGCCGTGCTTGTTTTGCTGTTTATTTTCTGGCTTTCTGTCCATGAAATTATAATAGGCAGCAACAATCCGTTCCTGTATTTCAGGTTCTAGAAGTAAGGCAGACACCTGCTGATAACAGAGGCTCAGGCAACAGAAGTTCAGGCAACGAAAGCGCAGACAACGGATGAGCCGAGAACAGAAGCTCAGGCAACGAAAGCGCAGATAACAGATGATCAGAGAACAGAAGCCTTAGGCAACGAAAGCACAGACAACAGATAAATCAGACAACAGACGACAGAGAAACGATTGATGAATACGAACAAGAAAACAGTGAAAAAGAATGAAATTGAGAAAGCAGTCCGGAAGGGGAAAGACGGGAGAGCCGTTCAGAAGAATAACAGCCGAAATAGTGAGAAAAATAACAAGGACAGCCTTACAAAGAGTCCTAAGAGGGATAAGCGCCGGAGTTCCCAGGAGAAAAGGTCGTGGAAGGAAATTCTGTATAACTGCCCCTATGTTCTTTTGGTATCGGCGACGGCGATTGCCGCAATGCTGTGCTCGGATGAGATCGGCGTTAATGTGATGGCGATGGGAGAATCCGCCGCAGCGTGGAAGACCGAGGCAGGCAGCCTGGCCGACGGGATGGAACAGGCGGAAGAAGAAATGTCTGATCAGCCGTCAGAAGATGAGACGCATACGGAAGGCTTTGGCGATGCAGAAGCGGGACCGGAAGCAGTAAGCGGCGCTGTAGAGCATTCCGCGAAGGACAACAGTGGAGATACTGAAGAAAGAACAGACGGCGGCGCTGTAAAGCCTGGTCAGACTGCGGGGCAGGATACGGCGGATAAGCCGGGAATTACCAGATTCGAATATTATGAGCCTCAGCAGATAGATTCGTACTATTATTCTGATGCGGGCAGGATCGCGCTGACAACAGAATATGACTATGTATTAGAGAACGATAGTTATTTTAATGACGCCGCATTCTTAGGCGATTCCAGAACGCTTGGAATATCGGATTATGCGGGGCTGGATGGCGCGGATTTCTATTGCGACAGCGGTATGACTATATTTAAGCTTCTGGGAGAGGACGGAGTCACTTATCAGAAGACCGGTGAAAAGGTGGATATGAATCAGGTGCTGCAGGAGAAGCAGTACGGTAAGATCTATATTATGCTGGGCATGAACGAGCTGGGCTACGGCAACACAGAGATGTATCTGAAGCAGTACCGGGAGGTAGTGGAGCAGATCAGACAGTGGCAGCCGGAGGCGATTATCTATATTATGGCGAATCTGCATGTGAGCAGGGAGAAGAACAGTCCCGAGACGGAATTCAATAATATCAATATCAATGATAAAAACGCGGCGTCCGCGCTGTTAGCCAACGGACGGGATATTTTCTATCTGGACAGCAATCCGCTGTTTACGGATGAAGACGGTTTCCTGAATGCGGAACTGACATTTGACGGCGTACATCTGTATGCGCAGCATTATGATGTGTGGCGGCAGTTCCTGCTGGAGCATGGCGTGGAGCGGCGCTGATGTGCGGCAGGCAGAGTGTTCTTTTGGGCGTCTGCCCGTTATGCGCGCAGGCATAGAATCGGGAGAAAGGCTGGGCAATACGGACGATGGCGGAAATAAGACTGAATAAATATCTGGCTTCCTGTGGAATCTGTTCCAGAAGGGACGCGGATAAGCTGATTGAACAAGGTGTTGTGACAGTGAACGGCACTGTGGCGCAGATGGGATGTAAGGTGACCGAATCAGATGAAATTGCGGTAAAAGGCAAGAAGCTAAGCAGCCCGGATAAAAAAGTGGTTCTGGCGTATTATAAGCCTGTGGGCGTAACTTGTACGGAACGGGACGCCCACGCCGGAAAGCTTGTGACACAGGAGCTTCATTATCCGGTTCGAGTGACTTATGCGGGGCGTCTGGATAAGGATTCAGAGGGATTGTTATTGATGACCAATGACGGGGATCTGATCAATGCCATGATGCGGGGCGCGAACGGACATGAGAAGGAATATATCGTCAAGGTGACCAAAGAGTGGACGCCGGAGGCGCTTACACATATGCGTCAGGGGGTACGGCTGGAGGAGCTTGATCTTGTGACGCGTCCATGCAGGATAGAGCAGACGGGACCGAAAACAATCTGCATGATATTAACGCAGGGCGTCAACAGACAGATACGGCGTATGTGCGGCGCAGTGGGGTATGAAGTGACGTCTTTGAAGAGAACGCGTGTTATTGATGTAAAACTTGCAAACTTAAAACCGGGAGAATACCGGGAGCTGTCGCGGGATGAGATGCAAAGTCTTTATGCGAAGTGCGGCCTGCGGCTGTCTTAAGACCCCAAACAACATATTGTGGTGCGGCAAATGAGGATGAAATGCCACAAATTACGCTGAATTTATGAAAAACGGCAGGTGAGCTCATAATGGATGATAACAAAATGAATCGTATGAAGGAATTGGTCGCTACTCTGTGTAGTGCTTCCAAAGCATATTATGCACAAGATATGGAAATCATCAGCAATCTGGAATATGACAGGCTGTATGATGAATTGGTACGGCTGGAAAAAGAAACGGGTGTTACATTGGCCAACAGCCCGACGCTACATGTTGGGTATGAGGCTGTGGAGGAATTGCCGAAGGAGAGACATGAGAAGCCGATGCTTTCCCTTGCCAAGACCAAAAGCCGGGAAGAACTGCAGGAATGGCTGAACGGGAAAACGGCTCTTTTGTCATGGAAATTAGATGGCCTGACGATCGTGCTGACTTATTATGCAGGAAAACTTGCAAAGGCTGTCACCCGTGGAAACGGCGAAGTCGGTGAGGTAATTACCAACAATGCGAGGGTATTTCAGAATGTGCCGCTGTCGATTCCTTATCAGGGAGAACTGATTCTGCGCGGAGAGGCGGTCATCAGTTACAGTGACTTCGAGAAGATCAATCGTGAGATTGAGGATGTGGAAGCGAAATATAAGAACCCCCGTAATCTTTGCAGCGGTTCGGTCAGACAGTTGAATAATGAGATTACTGCGCATAGAAATGTCAATTTTTATGCGTTCAGCCTTGTAAGAGCGGATGGGGTAGAGTTTCGCAATTCGAGGGAAGAACAGTTCGCATTCCTGAGCAGACAGGGATTTGACGTGGTGGAATATAGAAAGGTAACACCTGATACGATAATGGATGCTATCCATTATTTTGAGAAGAAGATAGAGACCTACGATATCCCGTCAGACGGTCTGGTATTAACCTATGAGGATATCAGTTACGGACAGTCCCTTGGCAGAACCGCGAAATTCCCAAGAGATTCCATTGCCTTCAAATGGGCGGATGAACTCAGGGAAACGGTGCTTACCGATATGGAGTGGAGTGCGAGCCGAACCGGACTGATCAATCCGGTGGCAATCTTTGAGCCGGTAGAGTTGGAGGGAACCACGGTCAGCCGCGCTTCTGTCCATAATATCAGCATTGTCCGTGGGCTGAAGCTGGGGATCGGAGATCATATTACGGTTTACAAGGCCAATATGATTATTCCGCAGATTGCAGAGAACCTGACTATGAGCGATACACTGGAGATTCCGCAGATATGCCCTGTCTGCAAAGGGCCGACGCAGATACGTCAGGTCAACGAAGTACAGTCGCTTTACTGCGGCAATCCAGCCTGTGACGCCAAGAAGATCAAGTCATTTACGCTTTTTGTCAGCCGGGATGCTATGAATGTAGACGGATTGTCAGAATCTACTTTGGAGAAATTTCTGGCGAAGGGATTCCTGCATGAATTTGCGGATCTCTTTAAGCTGGCGCGTTATGAGCAGGAAATTATACAGATGGAGGGCTTCGGGGAGAAATCTTACCAGAAGCTGATGGAGAGTATCGAACGGTCGCGCAATACGACGCTTCCCAGAGTGATTTACGGACTGGGAATCGAAAATATCGGCGTGGCAAATGCCAGGATGCTGTGCAGACATTTTCAGTATGATCTGGAGGCGTTACGCAATGCGGATTTAGAGGAACTTGGCGCAATCGACGGTATCGGAGAGGTGATTGCCGCCAGTATTCATTCCTTTTTCCGCAATGAGGAACGTATGGAACAGTTAAAGCGCCTGATGCAGGAAATTACGGTCGCGCAGGAGACGATTGAAGAAGGCAGCCAGACGCTTGCCGGAATGAATTTCGTGATTACCGGCAGTCTGGAGCACTATGAGAACCGCAATGCTCTCAAAGAAGAGATCGAAGCAAGGGGCGGCAAGGTTACAGGCAGCGTTACCGGTAAGACTGCCTGCCTGATCAACAACGATACGGCGTCCATGTCCTCCAAGAATAAGAAAGCGAAGGAATTGGGGATACGGATTGTTTCGGAAGAGGAGTTTATGCGGGAATATCTGGAAGAAGAGATTGGATGATAATAAGGGCATATCCCGTTGGCAGCGCTGCCGAAGGGATATGCCCTCTGAATTCTAGATATTGCGCACATCATAAGGTGTGGTCTGGTATACGTAATAATTCAGCCAGTTGGAATAGAGAAGCTGACCTGTGGAACGCCAGTTGACGATCGGCGCTTTCGAAGGATCGTCATCCGGGAAATAGTTAGCGGGAACCTTGGGGTTCATGCCTTTATTAAGATCCCGGAAATATTCCTGGGATAAAGTGTCTGCGTCATACTCCGGATGACAGGTGATGAAGAAATGTCTGCTGTCGGTGGTTTTGACGATGGTAACGCCGGCTTCGTCGGAGACGGCCATAAGCTCCAATTCAGGAACCGAGGCAATTTTCTCTTCTGTAATGCCCATTGCGCGAGATTGCGGCGCATAGAAAATATCGTCAAAACCGCGGAAGAGCGGAGAGGTCTTCTTGACGATTCTATGAGCATATACGCCGGACAGTTTTTCTTCCATATCGTAGCGCTCCAAACCATAGAAATAATAGAGCGCCGCGAAAGCGCCCCAGCAAAGATGCAGCGTACAGTGCACGTGCGTTTTGCCCCACTCCATGATTTCGCAGATCTCATCCCAATAAGTGACGTCCTCGAATCGGATGTAGTCCAGGGGAGCGCCTGTAATGATCATGCCGTCGAATTTACGATCCCTGACCTGGTCGAAAGTAGTATAGAAGGACTCCATATGGTTGGAATCTATATGCTGCGGCTTATAGCTTGCTGTCTGTAAGAATTCTACATTGACCTGCAAAGGCGTATTGGACAGCTTGCGTAAGAGCTGTGTTTCCGTTACGATCTTCGTCGGCATGAGATTCAGAATCAGCACGTTAAGCGGACGGATATCCTGATGCATGGCACGAAACTCCGTCATGACGAATATATTCTCATTCTCCAGTCTAGTAGTTGCCGGTAATGAATCTGCGACTTTGATAGGCATAGGGAATCCTCATCTTTCTGTATATATTCCGGTGCAGTCAGGTCCAAAGCGTGTGTTAGGCTCTGACCCACGATAAAGTAGAATATATCATAAAACGCTCTTAAATGCAACTGGACGCATGATTGATAAATCAGGAATTGCACAATCAGATAAAGTAGGCTATAATCTAAATAGTTCATTTGGTGGACGCAGCTAACGATAATATAGTGAGAGGCGGCGACAGCGGAAACGGCTGGCGCACGGCGTTGGAGAGGGTATGGAGACATTATATCAGAAGGTTAAGGTACATAATGAGTTAGAATGGTGCCAGGTAACGGATATGGCGACCAAAGAGAAGGTAGAGAAACTGCTGTTAAAGCATCGGGTATCTTATTTTGTGAAATGGGAGAGACCCAGATTATTTTCCGGTGATAAATTTGACACTTGTATTTTCTGTGTCAATCAACTGCAGAAGGAGATTGCGGACGAGGCGATTCAGGAGCTTGGAGAAGAAGTAAAGGGTAAGATTAAATTTGTCAACCGCAGGGTGGACAAGACCTTTTATTAAGAAAGGCATGGTTGATTATGAGCAATTGCGATACCTGCAGTAATTACCAGTATGATGAGGATTACGAATGTTATGTATGTATGGTGGATCTGGACGAGGATGAGATGAGCCGGTTTTTAAGCGGCGGCAATTTCGAATGTTCTTTTTACCAGCTTGATAATGAATACTTGATCGTAAGAAAGCAGATGTAGGAATCTCCCGCATCTGCTTTTTCAATGGCGCGCCCATGACGGCGCACGTCTCATTTATCTCTGTTTCTTTATTTATCTCTGCTTCTTTCATTTTTTTATTTATTTCTGTTTCTTTAGGTTCTTCTGCGCGGTGGACAGCATCAGCTTGATTCTGTTAAGCTGGTTTACTTCGCTGGCGCCGGGATCGTAGTCGATGGCTACGATGTTGGAGAGCGGATAACGCTTGCGCAGTTCCTTAATGACGCCTTTGCCGACGACATGATTCGGCAGGCAGCCGAAGGGCTGGGTGCAGACGATATTGTTGACGCCGCTGTGAATCAGTTCTACCATCTCTCCGGTTAAGAACCAGCCTTCGCCTGTCTGGTTACCGATGTTGACGATGGGCTTCGCGTAATCCACGATTTTGTAGATGCTTACCGGAGGCGTGAAATGTCTGCTCTTTGCAAACTCTTTGGCGGCCGGGGCGCGCAGCTTCTCAAGCGCCCAGATACCGATTCTGGATACCGCGGCGGCTTTCTTAGAGGTTCCCAGGTAATCCGCCTTGTAAATCTGGTTGTAGAAGCAGTATAGCATGAAGTCAAGGAGGTCGGGAACGACAGCCTCAGCGCCCTCTGATTCCAGAAGCTCTACCAGATGGTTGTTGGCGGCGGGAGCATATTTGACGAGGATTTCGCCTACAATGCCGACTCTGGGCTTACGCAGGCCTTCCTGAAGCTCTATGGCGTCAAAATCCCGTATTATCTGCCGGCACATCTTCTGAAAGGTCCAATAGTTCATGTGCTTGCGTGAGACGAATGCGGAGCACTTTGCGACCCACCTGGCATGAAGCGCATCCACGGATCCGGGGACTGCCTCATAGGGGCGCATCCGGTAGACGCACCGCATGAAGATATCGCCGAAGAGCGCGCTGTAAGCGGCGCGTATCAGAAGCTCCGCGTTCAGATGGAAACCGGGATTGGTCTCGATACCCGCCAGATTCAGGGAGATAACAGGAATCTGCTGCATACCTGCTTTCTCCAGCGCACGTCTGATAAAGCCTACGTAATTGGTAGCACGGCAGCCGCCGCCTGTCTGTGTCATGATAATCGCTACTTTATTTAAATCATATTTGCCGGAAAGCAGAGCGTCCATAATCTGTCCGATTACCATCAGGGACGGATAGCAGGCGTCGTTGTTGACATATTTCAGGCCCACGTCCACGGCGTGTCTGTTATCGTTGTCCAGCACCTCGAAATTGTAACCGCAGGCGCGGAAAGCGGGCTGCATAATCTCGAAATGGATCGGGGACATCTGCGGACAGATGATGGTGTAATCCTTACGCATCTCTTCCGTAAACTGCACTTTTGTGATGGCGCTGGAACGGATCGTTCTTTGCTTCTGCTTCTGTTCACGCACCTTGATGGCGGAGAGCAGGGAGCGGATACGGATTCTCGCCGCGCCTAAGTTGTTGACCTCATCGATCTTTAAGCAGGTATATATCTTGTCAGAGCCGGAGAGGATATCGTTCACCTGGTCGGTGGTCACGGCGTCTAAGCCGCAGCCGAAGGAGTTAAGCTGGATCAGATCCAGATCGTCGCGGGTCTTCACATAGCTTGCCGCCGCATACAGTCTGGAATGGTACATCCACTGATCCGACACGATTAAGGGACGCTCCGGTTCGGCCAGGTGAGAAATGGAATCCTCTGTCAGCACGGCAATATCGTAAGAATTGATTAACTCCGGAATACCGTGGTTGATTTCAGGATCAATATGATAGGGACGCCCTGCCAGCACGATACCGCGCTTATGGTTCTCTTCCATAAACCGCAGCACCTCTTCGCCCTTGTCGCGCATATCCTGGCGGGCCTTCGCCAGTTCATCCCATGCGTCAGCCGCAGCGTCTATTACCTCTGTTACAGGCAGCTCTGCAAATTCTCTTGTGAGGGCGGAGGTAACTGTCTGCAGATCCTTAAAGGACATAAAGGGATTGCGGAAAACCACTTCGCCCCGTCCGATTTCTTCCACGTTATTCTTGATATTCTCCGAATAAGAGGTAACGATGGGACAGTTGTAGTGGTTGTTGGCGTCGTGGAACTCGTCACGCTCGTAGAACAGCGCCGGGTAGAAGATAAAGTCTACCTTCTGGTTAATAAGCCATGCCACGTGTCCGTGCGCCAGCTTCGCGGGATAACATTCTGATTCGCTGGGGATGGACTCGATGCCAAGCTCGTAGATTTTACGGTTGGAGCTGGGGGAGAGTACCACCCGGTAACCCAATCTGGTGAAGAAGGTGAACCAGAACGGATAATTTTCGTACATATTCAGAACTCTCGGAATGCCTACGGTTCCCCGTTTCGCCTCGTCGGCGGGCAGAGACTCGTAGGAGAAGAGTCTCTTGAGCTTATAGTCATAGAGATTTGGCATGCCGTTCTCATTTCGGGCCTTGCCCAGTCCGCGCTCACAGCGGTTGCCGGAGATGTACTGACGCCCGCCTGTGAATTTATTGATGGTAAGACGACAGTTGTTGGTACAGCCCTTACACTTGGCCATACTTGTCTCAAACTGCAGATTGGTAATCTGCTCCAGATTCAGCATGGATGTCTGATAGCCTGTCTCATAATGCTCTCTGGCGATGAGCGCCGCGCCGAAAGCACCCATGATCCCGGCGATGTCCGGACGGATGGCTTCACAGTCCGCGATTTTCTCGAAGCTTCTTAAGACCGCGTCATTATAGAAGGTACCGCCCTGAACGACAATATTTTGTCCCAGTTCAGAAGCGTCGGATACTTTGATTACTTTAAAGAGCGCGTTTTTGATAACGGAATAGGCAAGTCCGGCGGAAATATCCGATACGGCGGCGCCTTCCTTCTGCGCCTGTTTTACCTTGGAATTAATAAATACGGTGCAGCGCGTACCAAGGTCGATAGGATGCTCGGCGAACAGAGCGGTTCTTGCGAAGTCCTCCACACTGTAATTTAAGGACTTGGCGAAGGTCGCGATGAAAGAGCCGCAGCCGGAAGAGCATGCCTCGTTAAGCTGTACGCTGTCTACCGTCTGATTCTTAATCTTGATGCATTTCATATCCTGGCCGCCGATATCCAGAATACAGTCTACCTGGGGGTCGAAGAACGCGGCGGCATAGTAGTGCGCCACAGTCTCCACCTCTCCGTCGTCAAGAAGGAACGCGGCTTTCATCAGCGCTTCACCGTAGCCGGTGGAGCAGGAGCGGACGATACGCACGCCTTCCGGGAGCAGGCCGTAGATTTCCTTGATCGAGCGGATGGCGGTTTTGAGCGGGCTGCCGTCGTTGCTGCTGTAGAAAGAATAAAGCAGCGACCCGTCTTCGCCGACTAAGGCCACCTTGGTTGTGGTGCTTCCGGCGTCGATGCCCAGGAAGCAGTTGCCCTGATAGGAAGCCAGATCGCCCGTCGTTACGTGGTGGGCGGAGTGCCTTTTACAGAAAGCGTCATATTCTTCCTTTGTGGCAAACAGCGGATCCATACGCTCCACTTCAAATTCCATCTTAATATCGGAGTCCAGCTTCTGTACCATCTCATCCATAGAGTAGAAAGTATCTTCCTTCGCGTTCATGGCGGAGCCAATCGCCGCGAACAGATGGGAATTGTCCGTGTCGATAATATGTTCGTCATCCAGCTTCAGTGTGCGGATGAAAGACTGCTTTAATTCGGACAGGAAGTGGAGAGGTCCGCCCAGGAACGCTACGTGTCCGCGAATCGGCTTGCCGCAGGCCAGGCCGCTGATGGTCTGGTTGACTACCGCCTGAAAAATAGAGGCGGATAAGTCCTCCTTCGTAGCGCCTTCATTGATAAGCGGCTGGATATCTGATTTGGCGAATACGCCGCATCTGGCCGCAATGGTGTAGAGGGAATGGTAATTTTTGGCATATTCATTTAAACCCGCCGCATCCGTCTGCAGAAGGGAGGCCATCTGGTCTATGAAGGAACCTGTACCGCCGGCGCAAATGCCGTTCATACGTTGTTCTACGTTGCCGCCTTCAAAATAAATGATTTTGGCGTCCTCGCCGCCAAGCTCGATGGCGACGTCTGTGGAAGGCGCGATTTCCTGCAAAGCGGTGGATACGGCGATGACCTCCTGGCAGAAGGGAACCTGCAGGTGATTGGCCAGCGTCAGACCGCCGGAGCCGGTAATCATCGGATAAACAGTGAGATTCCCCAGCTTCTCGTAAGCTTTCTTAAGCAGAGAAGAAAGGGTCTCTCTTATGTTAGCAAAATGTCTTTGATAGTCGGAGAAGAGTATCTGATGACTGCCGTTTAACACAGCGATCTTGACAGTGGTAGAACCGATATCAATGCCAAGGGTATATTGCATTTCACTCATTTCTTTAGCTCTCCTTTTTATACCTTTTATACCTTTTTTTACCTATTTAATGCTGTTTTGCGTGTGGTTGACACACGCTGTCATTATACGACACGGTTTTCTAAAAAGCAATCTGCAGATTGCACATTAAAGCCGGATTGCATATTAATTTTTTGCTAAGAAAATATAAACTCCCGGAAATAAATATTAAATTTTTATGACTTTACGGATTTTGAAGTACGCGCCGTTTACTTTTAAGGGGAGTAATGATAAAATGTATTCAGTTTTGCTTATGAAAATACATGATATACTGTAACGGTACAGTGGGTTTATAAGCATGGCCAAATCAGAAGCTTATCAAGAAAGGCATGGGAAATCATATGAGTTTCTTTGAACGTAAATTCGGAAAATATGCGATTAAAAATCTGTCCTTTGTGCTGGTGCTCTGTTACGCAATCGGTTATTTGTTTCAGCTTTTGGACCGCAGCAATACGCTGATCTATTATCTGACTTTGAATCCCTATGCGATTCTGCACGGGCAGGTATGGAGGTTATTTACATGGATTCTGATTCCGCCGAGCAGCGGAGGGATCTTTTTTACATTGATTATGCTGTACTTCTATTGTTCTATCGGTACTACGCTGGAGCGGACATGGGGAACCTACCGCTATAATGTATATATATTGGGAGGCATGCTGTTTACGATTATCGGCAGCTTTTTATTGATGGGGTACTGTTACCTGTTTCATGGGCAGGAGATAGCGCTCTATACGCCGGAGGTTTACTTTTCAGCAGTTTCCACCGTGTTCAGCACCTATTATATCAATATGTCCATTTTCCTGGGATTCGCGGCGACTTTCCCGGATGTGCAGGTGCTTTTGATGTTTATCATTCCTATTAAGGTCAAATGGCTTGGCATTATATACGGCGTCATGCTGGCATATGAATTTCTGGCGTATAATGTATACTATAAATTTGCGATTCTCGCGTCGCTGCTTAACTTTATTGTATTTTTCCTGACTTCCCGCAATATGATGCACTTAAACCCCAAGCAGATACACCGGAGACAGGAGTTTAAGCGGGATATGCGCAGAAGCACTGGAATTACGAAGCACAAATGCGCTATCTGCGGAAGAACCGAGGTTGACAGTCCGAATATGCAGTTTCGGTTCTGCTCCAAGTGTGACGGTAATTATGAATATTGCGAGGAACACCTGTATACGCATACGCATATCAAAAGAAATTAAGACGGAAGCAGTCTGTTTGAGAAAGGCATGGATAGTATATGGACAGAGAAGTTCAGTTCGCGAAGGCATTAGAGACGGTCAGAGCAAAGGCGAAGGAGCAGAACCAGTGTATCTCAGAAGAACAGCTTCATGAGATTTTTGCACCCCTTGCACTGAACGAAGAACAGATGAAGATGGTGTATCAGTATCTTGAGCAGCGCAAGATCGGCGTCGGAGAGCAGGTTGACATGGACGAATATCTGCAGGAGGAAGAGCGGGATTATCTGGAGCATTATCTGGAAGAATTGAAGGCGCTGCCGGAATTGTCTGAGGGAGAGAAGGAAGCGGTTACATTATCGGCAATGGCAGGAGATGCGGATGCACAGAGTAAATTAACGGAGGCGTTTCTGCCGGAGGTTATAGAGATTGCGAAGCTGTACGCCGGACAAGGGGTCTACCTGGAAGATCTGATCGGCGAGGGCAATGTGGCGGTGGCTATGGGCGTTACCATGCTGGGCGCGTTGGAGCATGCGTCGGAGGCGCAGGGAATGCTTGCGAAGCTGATTATGGACGCCATGGAAGAGTTCATTGCGGGGAACGCGGACGAAGCGAAGAAAGACAGGCGCATTGCGGAGAAGGTCAATAAAGTGGCGGATGCCGCCAATGATCTGTATCAGGAGCTGCGCCGCAAGGTGACGGTGGAAGAATTAATGGAAGAGACCGGTTTTAGCCGCAGGATGATAGAAGATGCGGTGCGTATGAGCGGCGGCAAGATCGAAGCGCTGGAATCCGGCACAAAAGCCTTGTATGAATGACAGAACGCTAAGGATGACAGGGGAAGGAACAGGATACGTGGAATATCAGGACAGAGATTACAAATACTTTATGCAGGACTCCGGAACCCTTTATTTCGGAGCAAGATTCAGTTATCAGGAAATTATGGAAGAAGAGATGGCGAATTTCAAATTCAAATCTATTATAGAGCATTATATTGCGAAGGATACGGATCTGTCCACTACGTTGGAAAGCCATCTGTATTATCTGACGCCGGAGCAGTTCTCTTACCGAACCTACGAACAGCTTAAGGCCCGGGTCAAAATCAGCGTGCTGGAAGAAAGAAGGAGTCTTCTGGGCAGGAAAAAGACAGGATACCGTACCAGAGTAGTGCGCTTGGATGAGTTCGCCGGATGGAATCTGGCACAGAAGAAAAAGATGGGAATCGTCATACAGGAGCTTATTATTTCTAAGCTTGCTCTGATGGCGTTCAGCGTGTAGCTTCATCGCCCGTCGCAATAATTGCTCTGACATTTCCGACGCGTGTCATCGCAATAAATTGCGCTGATATGGAGGATTAGCCCGTCGAATCATGTCGCAAGGCGCGGTAAATAACACGGCAGAAAAGACATTTCATACTTGCTTTTGACATTTTTTTCTGTTAAACTGACATCATTGAACAAAACAACAACAGTGAAGCGACAAATTACTGCATGGATTTGTCGGAATCGATCTAAATATACGGTAAAATTCCCCTTTTACACTGAGCGGGCAGAGACGAACCAAGTAGTTTCTGCCCGCTCTTTATGCTTGACAGTGTGGCTGATTTATTGGAAAATATAAGAAAACACTGTGAAATTGCCGGTTTCAGCGCTGTTTTCCGGCGTTTTTAAACGGCAATTAAACTACAAATGTGAGAAGGAGAAAGCCTATGAGAAAAATGATGTTATGTTTGTGCTCTGTGTTACTTGCCCTGATGCTTCCGCTGCAAGCGTGCGCGCAGGAGATTGTGTATGGCGCGGATGTGGGCTGGTTAAGCCAGCTTGAAGCGTCGGGGTATACCTGGCAGGATACGGATGGAACGGCGGATGATGTGCTGGACATTCTGGCGGCCCACGGCGTGGATTCCATCCGCCTCAGAGTCTTTGTGAAACCGCCGTCTTCTTTTACATGGACGAAGGATGACGGGACGGGATGTCTGCTGGGATACTGTGACACGACGGGACTTCTGTATATGGCCCAGCGTGCTAAGAGCAAGGGATTCAGTATTATGGTGGATTTCCATTACAGCGATCATTTCGCGGATCCGGAATATCAGGATATTCCGGAAGAGTGGGAAGGCGTCGGCTACAGCGATCTGGTGTCTTATGTGTATGATTATACATATTACGTCATGAATCAACTGGCGCAGAATAATATTTATCCGGAGTATGTGCAGGTGGGAAATGAGATTAACAGCGGTATCCTGCTCCCCTACGGAAGCAGCGGCACTTATTTTGGCCAGCTCGCGGGAATGCTGAACAGCGGGTATGATGCGGTTAAGGCGGTCAGCCCCAATTCCAGGGTGGTTACCCATCTGGCCAACGGACAGAACAATACGGTCTTCAGGTGGTTCTTCGACAATTTCCTCACCACCTACAACGGCAAGACAGATGTAATTGGCATGTCTTATTATCCATACTGGATTGGGAGCAGCTTCGAAAATAACATTGACGATCTGGTTTACAATCTGACTGATATGGCTCAGCGCTATGACAAAGAAGTCATGGTCTGTGAGATCGGCGGCGACGAGGACGATGCTTCCGAAAGCTATGAACTGATACAGGCGGTGATCGACGCTGTACATTCCGTGCCGGACAACAAGGGTCTGGGCGTATACTGGTGGGAGCCGGAGGCTAATTCCAACGTGCTGCCGGACGGTTATGCGCTGGGAATGACGCAGCAGGTAAGCAGCAAGGTACTGCGCTTTACAAACGCCGTGACAGCCTTTGAGGATTCGGCCCACGATATTTTCCCTAACGGGGCGAGACGCTATAAGATTGTCAACAAAAATTCCGGCATGGCGTTAAATGTGGCGGGCGGTTCTTCCTCCAACGAGGCTTCCATTGAGCAGTATGCATACAGTGAGTGGGACAGCCAGAAATGGCAGCTTGCGGAAGCGGAAAGCGGCTATTATAAGATCGTAAATAAAAATTCCGGTCTGGTTCTGGATATATACGGTATGTCCACATCCTCAGGCGGAGCATGTATCCAGTACGCTTATAACGGCGGCTGGAACCAGATGTGGTCGCTGCAGGAGACAAGCGACGGCTATTATAAGCTCGTCAACAGAAACAGCGGACTGGTACTTGGCATTTCCGACAATTCCACGTCGGAAGGCGGACTCTGCGTGCAGTTGACAGACAGCGGCGCGGACAATCAGAAGTGGATGATTCAGGTCATCCAGTAAGCGGACTGGCGGTAAGTTGCTATGTAACTGCATTTGTAGGTGATTCTTTTGTATACATACGCCCTTTACTAAAAAACTGCAGGAGTGGTATACTAATATGAAAAGCACTTCAAGAGTGAATGAAACGTGAATGAAACGGAGGCGTGCCCCGGCGGGCAGCCTTTGTTCAGAATGGAGGAAATATGCAGATAGAGCAGTTACAGGCTTATACCGTGATTGAGAAGCGGGAGATTAAGGATTTGAATTCGGTCAGTTATTTGCTGAAGCATAACAGGACAGGGGCGCGCGTGGCGCTTCTGTCCAATGATGACGACAATAAGGTGTTTTATATCGGGTTCCGTACACCGCCCAGGGACAGCACGGGCGTGGCGCATATTATAGAGCATTCCGTATTGTGCGGTTCTGATAAGTTCCCGGTGAAGGACCCCTTTATCGAACTGGCCAAAGGCTCCCTGAATACTTTCTTAAACGCGATGACTTATCCGGATAAGACCGTATATCCGGTGGCAAGCTGCAACGATAAGGACTTCCAGAATCTGATGGATGTCTATCTGGACGCGGTGTTCCATCCGAATATTTATCACGAGGAGAAAATTTTCAGGCAGGAGGGCTGGCACTACGAGATGGAGGATGCGGACGATACGCTGACTATTAACGGCGTGGTGTATAATGAGATGAAAGGAGCTTATTCTTCACCGGACGACGTGCTGTGGAGAGAGATCATGAATTCTCTGTATCCGCATACGGCTTACGCGGTGGAGTCAGGCGGCGACCCGGACGTGATTCCGGAGCTTACGTATGAGGATTTTCTGGCTTTCCACCAGAAATACTATCATCCGTCCAACAGCTATATTTATCTCTACGGCAATATGGATATGGCAGAGAAGCTTGCGTTTATCGACGAAGCGTATCTGTCCCGTTATGACGCGCTTGCGGTGGATTCCGGACTGGAGTCGGAAGCGCCCTTCGACGCGGTGGTGACGGTGGAGAAGGAATATCCGATTATGGAGAGCGAATCGGAAGAGAACAATACGTATCTTTCCTATAACATATCTCTTGGCGAGGCGTCAGACAGAAAACTTTGTTTCGCTGTAGGTACGCTGGCGGATGTGCTGTGTATGGTGCCGGGTGCGCCGGTGAAGCAGGCGCTTCTTGACGCGGGCATCGGAACGGACTTACAGTGCGCTTTTGATACGGGAGTGAAGCAGCCGTACTTCTCTATCGTAGCCAAGAACGCTGAGGCAGAGCAGCAGGAAGAGTTCGTGCGCATTATCGAAGGGAAACTGAAGGAGCTTGTGAAGAACGGAATCGATAAGAAAGCGCTTCAGGCTACCATCAACCGGGATGAATTTAAATACAGGGAAGCGGACTACGGTTCCTATCCGAAGGGGCTCATGTACGGTTTGAATATGCTGGAATCCTGGCTGTATGACGATAATAAGCCTTTCTATTATGTGGAACTGCTGGATACCTATCAGGAATTGAAGGAAGCAGTTAATACCTCTTATTTCGAGGAACTGATACAGGAATATCTGATTGACAATACCCATAAGAGCATCGTAGTGGTGAAGCCGGTCAAAGGTCTGACCGGGAAGAAGGAAAAAGAACTGGCAGACCGGCTTGCCGGGAAGAAGGCCGCTATGAGCGCGGAGAAAATCGAGGCTATTGTCCGGGAGACGAAGGCCTTAAAGGAATATCAGGAAACGCCGAGCCGCAAAGAGGATCTGGAGAAAATCCCGCTGCTGACAAGGGCGGATATGAAGAAGGAAGCGGCGCCCTATTATAACGAGGAAAAGAAAGTAGAGGATACCACCCTGCTGTATCATGATATCTATACCAATGGCATCGGATATCTGAGGCTGATGTTCGATTTGAGGCAGGTACCGGAAGAACTGTTCCCTTATGTGGGCATTCTCAAGGTGTTAATCGGGCTGGTGGATACGAAGAAACACAGCTACAGCGAATTATATAATGAGATTAACCTGCAGACCGGCGGTATCGATCCGGCGGTAAATACCTACACGGATGCGAGAGATCTGTCCAGATTTACGGCTACCTTTGATTTGAAGATAAAGGTGCTGTATGAGAAGCTTCCTCAGGCTTTTGCACTGGCAAAAGAAATACTGACCGAGTCAGTCTATGCTGATGAGAAGCGGATTTTTGAGCTGATTGCGGAGGCCAGATCTGAGAAACAGGCGCAGATGATGATGGCGGGACACAGTCTTGCGGCGGGAAGAGCGCTGTCCTATCTGTCTAAGCCCGCCTGCGTGCTGGAGCACATGAACGGAATTCCCTTCTACCGTCTGCTGGAAGAGCTGGAGAAGGATTTCGAACAGAAGCGGCAGGATTTAATTGTTAAACTGAACCAGGCGGTACGCTGTATCTTCCGCTCTGAGAATCTCATGGTGGATTATACGGCGCAGCCGGAGGGACTCGCCGGAATAGAAGGGTTAATAGCGGATTTGAAGGAGAGTCTTTTTACAGAAGAGATAGAAGCAAGGGGATATGAGCCGCAGCCTGAGAAAAAGAATGAAGGCCTGATGTCTTCTGCACAGATTCAGTATGTGTGCCGTGCGGGCAGCTTCACGAAGAAAGGACTGCCCTATACGGGAGCGCTTAAGGCGCTGCGCGTGATGATGGGGTATGATTATCTCTGGACACAGGTGCGTGTCAAGGGCGGCGCTTACGGCTGTATGTGCAGCTTCGGCAAGTCGGGCGAGAGTTATTTCGTGTCCTACAGAGACCCGAATCTGGAGAAAACCATTGATGTGTATGAGAAGGCGGCGGATTATATTGCGAATTTTGAGGCGGATGAGCGGACCATGACCCAGTATATCATCGGTGCGGTCAGCGAGATGGATATGCCCATGACGCCTGCGGCGAAGGGGAATTATTCCTTAAGCGGTTACATGACCCATTACACCTACGAGCAGGTACAGAAGGACAGGGATGAACTGCTGGCTGCGGATGCGGAAACCATCAGGGGGCTGGCGGCTTATATCCGCGCTTTCATGGAGGATGACTGCCTGTGCGTAGTAGGCAACGAAGAGAAGATTAAGGAACAGAAGGATTTGTTTATGAGCACGGATTATCTGTTTCATTAGGAACTGAGTCGGGCGGAAACGCTTCGAAAAGGAAGGTCAGGAGGAGAGTATGATAAAGTTTGGTAAGAAAAGCAGTCTTGTGCTGACCGCCGGGGTACTGGCGGCAGTACTGTGTGCCTGCGGCAGCGCGCATACGACCGAGTCAGCCGCAGAAGCTGCCTATGATGCCGGAGGCAGCTACGCGCTGGCCAACAGCGCGGCTGATTATGCATATGAAACGGCTGTGGAAGAGGTGGCAGAGGAATACAGCTATGATGATGCGGCGGCTGCCGAAGGGGGCACGCAGCAGGTTACGGAAGCGGCGCTGTCTGAGAGAAAGCTGATTAAGACTGTGGATATCTCTCTGGAAACAGAAGAGTACGATACGCTGATGCCGGAACTGGAAAGGCGTATCACGGCGCTTGGCGGTTACATAGAGAGCATCGATACAAACAAAAGGATCTATGGTTATACTTCGGATTATGAGACGGAATATCTCAGATATACCTATATGACGGTTCGTATGCCCAGGGAGAATCTGGATGAGTTCTTAGAAAGCGTGGATGAGCAGACCAATGTCCTGAACCGTTCCGAGCGCGTAGAGGACGTCACTTTACAGTATGTGGATCTGGAGAGCCATAAGAATGCGCTTGTGACCGAGCAGGACAGGCTGCTTGCATTGATGGAGCAGGCGGAGACGGTGGAAGATCTGATCGCGATTGAGAGCCGTCTGTCTGAGGTACGGTATCAGCTTGAAAGCATGGAATCCCAGCTTAGGACCTATGACAATAAGATTGATTACAGCACAGTCTATCTCTCTATCGACGAGGTAGAGACTTATACCCCGACGGAGAAGATTACTGTAGGAGAGAGAATCCGCGACGGTTTTATCGACAGTCTGATCGGTGTGGGAAGGGGCATCGGCGAATGCGTCATCTGGTTTATTACGCACATCCCTTACCTTGTCGTATGGGCGGCTGTCATTATCGTGCTGCTTGTCATAATCCATAAAATCAGAAAGCGTTTGGTAAACGGCAGGACGAAGAAGTGGGCGCGGCGTATACCCGGGCACTTGGCCAAAAGAAAAGACGATGTGCAGAATACGGTGGAAGCGCAGGCGGCAGGTCAGGACAAAGAACCGCAGACAGCGGGGCAGGAGCCGGACCTGAAAACATCCAACCAGGATATGCAGTAGAGACGATGGAGGAAAGAACAGGATATTTATGGAGAATCAGAATTTTAAATCAGGCTTTGCCACGCTGATCGGCAGGCCAAACGTAGGCAAATCCACTTTGATGAACGCGCTGATCGGCCAGAAGATTGCCATTACATCCAACAGGCCCCAGACCACCAGAAACCGGATTCAGACTGTCTATACTTCAAGGGAAGGGCAGATTGTGTTCCTGGATACGCCGGGAATCCATAAGGCGAAGAACAAGCTGGGTGATTACATGGTCAACGTGGCAGAGCGTACCATGTCTGAGGTGGATGTGATTCTGTGGCTGGTGGAGCCTACAGATTATATCGGAGCGGGAGAGCAGCATATCATCGAACAGCTTAAGAAGACGAATACGCCTGTTATACTGGTTATCAATAAAATTGATACCGTGAAGAAAGAGCTGCTTTTGTCTGTTATCGACCAGTACAGCAGGCAGCTTGACTTTGCGGAGATTATTCCGGTGTCCGCCTTAAAGAAAGACGGGCTGGAAGAACTGATTGAGAATATCATGAAGTATCTGCCTTATGGCGACCCCTTCTATGACGAGGATACGGTGACGGATCAGCCTATGCGCCAGATTGTGGCGGAGTTGATTCGGGAGAAAGCCTTAAAATGTCTGGAGGATGAGATACCTCATGGCATCGCCGTCACCATAGAGCAGATGAAATTTAAGAAGCGTATCGTGGATATCGAAGCCACCATTATCTGCGAGCGGGATTCCCACAAGGGCATAATCATCGGTAAACAGGGGAGTATGCTTAAGAAAATAGGCTCCATGGCAAGACCTGAAATCGAAGAGCTGGTGGAAAATCAGGTCAATTTAAAGCTTTGGGTAAAGGTGAAGAAGGACTGGCGCGACAGCGATTACCTGCTCAAAAATTTCGGATATAATCCCAGGGATTCCGAATAGAAAAAGGGAAATCTGCGAACTCTAATACCATCTGAATGAAGAAGGTCAGGGGGCGTAAGATGAAAGAGACGAATTACTGGGAGCGGTTTATGACCACCGGAAAGATTGACGACTTTCTGGCATATAAAAACGCAGTAAGAGATACGCAGGCTAACGATTGTGACAGAAAGGAAGAGTCAGGAGAACATTCTCATGCAGGAATTTACGGAGATTACGGGAATGGTTATAAAGGCTGAGCCAATCGGCGAATATGATAGAAGAGTTGTACTATTGACGAAAGAGAAAGGAAAGATATCTGCTTTCGCAAAGGGGGCGAGACGTCCTAACAGTAAATTGCTGGCAGCGGCCAATCTTTTCTCTTTCGGAACCTTTAAATTGTATGTAGGCAGGAGTTCCTATAATATCATGGACGTTTCCATCAGTAATTATTTCGAAGGGCTCAGAGAAGATTTTGAGGGAGCCTGTTACGGTATGTACTTTTTGGAAATTATGGATTATTATACGAGAGAAAACAATGATGAGAAAGAAATGCTCAAGCTTCTATATCAGTCATTAAGGGCGCTGATGCATGAGAGTCTGGACAATTCGTTGGTCAGATACATATTTGAAATGAAAGCGATGGCGCTAAACGGCGAATTTCCGGGAATGCCTGCGGAGGGCGAGTGGGAGGATTCCACGAGATATGCGGTTTCTTATATCATGAATTCCAGTATTGAGAAGCTGTATACATTTACCGTGACGCCGACAGTGCTGGGGCAGTTGAAGAAGATTGCAGATGATTACCGGAGACGATTCATGGATCGTACGTTTAAAAGTCTTGAAATTGTGGATAATCTTTAATATAATGTAATGCAGTATGTTGACGGTTAAGGGCAGACAGAGAGGAAAGTATATGCGAAAAGGGTTATCAGTCCTGATCCTATCCATAGTAACCTTAGGGCTTGCTGGTTGTAGTCAGGCAAAAACACCGGATATAAGTTCTGTTTCCATTGAGAAGGATGGCACGGTGTCCCATCAGATTGTAGGACAGTTTGAGCAGAACTATTATGAGATGGACGGATTGTCCGCATTGGCGGCGCAGCGCGTGGAAGAATATTGTGCCGGTCATGGTGACGGAAGCGTTGAGCTGCAGTCTGTGGAGAGCGAAGACGGTAAGATTCTGATCGATTTGAAATATGCGTCGCCGGAGGATTACAGCAGCTTCAACAACAGAGAATTATATGTGGGAACGTTAGAGGATGCGGCCAGCCAGGGATATGTTCTGGAGAAGGTAGCTTTTGTTTCCGCCAAGGGAGAGCCAATGGAGCTTGGCTATATAGACGATCCGGAGTCGAAGAAGATTATGATAGCGGCGTCTAAGCCCGGAGAGGAAATGATAGTAAATACTTACGGGAAGGCGCTTTATATCAATCAGAGCGCGGGCAGCGGCATGGAGGTTTCTTTCGCCGGCAAGAAGAGCGTACGCATTGCATATCCGGCTGCAGAAGACGGTACGGTGAGCGCAGAGACGCTTTCCTACGTGATTTTTGAATAAAAGATAAATACCTGTCAGAAGGCGGGAGAAGATAGAAAGGTGTATAATCATGGAAAAAACAATGGAAAAGATTGTAGCGTTATCAAAGGCGAGGGGATTTGTATATCCCGGCTCAGAGATTTACGGCGGCCTCGCAAATACCTGGGATTTCGGCAATCTTGGTGTGGAACTTAAGAATAATATCAAGAAAGCATGGTGGCAGAAATTCGTTATGGAAAGCCCCTACAACGTAGGCGTGGACTGTGCGATTCTGATGAATCCGCAGACATGGGTTGCGTCCGGTCATCTGGGAAGCTTCTCCGACCCGCTTATGGATTGTAAGGAATGTCATGAGAGATTCCGTGCAGACAAGATAATCGAGGATTATGTAGCGGAGAATGGCATGACGCTTGACAGTTCAGTAGACGGCTGGAGCCAGCAGGAGATGAAGGATTTCATCGAGGAACATAATATTCCCTGTCCGACCTGCGGCAAACATAATTTTACAGATATCAGACAGTTTAACCTGATGTTCAAGACCTTCCAGGGCGTAACCGAGGACGCGAAGAACACGGTATATTTAAGACCTGAGACGGCGCAGGGTATTTTTGTCAACTTTAAGAATGTACAGAGAACTTCCCGCAAGAAGATTCCTTTCGGCATCTGCCAGGTAGGTAAATCCTTCCGTAACGAGATTACGCCCGGTAACTTCATCTTCCGTGTAAGAGAGTTTGAGCAGATGGAGATGGAGTTTTTCTGCGAGCCTGATACGGATTTAGAGTGGTTCGCCTACTGGAAGCAGTATTGTATCGATTTCCTCAAGAGCCTCGGCATGAAGGAGGAAGAGATGCGCGTCCGCGATCACGAACAGGAAGAGCTTTCTTTCTATTCCAAGGCGACTACGGATATCGAGTTCTTGTTCCCCTTCGGCTGGGGTGAACTTTGGGGCATCGCTGACAGAACCAACTATGACCTGACACAGCATCAGACTGTTTCAGGAGAGGATATGTCCTACTTCGACGATACGAAGAATGAGAAATATATTCCTTATGTAATCGAGCCGTCTCTTGGTGTGGAGAGATTATTCCTTGCGGTGCTCTGCGGCGCTTACGACGAAGAAGAAATCGGTGAGGGCGATGTGCGTACTGTCCTGCATTTCCATCCGGCGCTTGCGCCCGTGAAGATCGGTGTGCTTCCGCTCTCCAAGAAGTTAAACGAGGGCGCTGAGAAGATTTTCACGGAACTTTCCAGGAAATATAACTGCGAATTTGACGACAGAGGCAATATCGGTAAGAGATACCGCAGACAGGATGAGATCGGTACGCCCTTCTGTATTACATACGATTTCGAATCGGAGACAGACGGCTGTGTAACCGTCAGATTCCGTGACTCCATGGAGCAGGAGCGTATCGCCATTCAGGATCTGGACGCTTATTTTGCGGATAAGTTTACATTCTAAAAGCGATAAGAAGTTCTGTGCCGGCAAAAGCTCAGGGCTTCGATGAGATAAGGGTAGAAAGGACAAAACATAGCAATGAAACAGTATGGTGTAAATGAACTGAGACGGATGTTCCTGGATTTTTTCGAGAGCAAGGGACATTTGAAGATGAAGAGCTTCTCTCTCGTGCCGCACAACGACAACAGCCTGTTGCTGATTAATTCCGGTATGGCGCCGTTAAAGCCTTATTTCACAGGGCAGGAGATTCCGCCGCGCAGGCGTGTGACAACCTGCCAGAAATGTATTCGTACCGGCGATTTGGAGAACGTGGGCAAGACGGCGAGACACGGTACGTTCTTCGAGATGCTCGGCAATTTCTCCTTCGGCGATTATTTCAAGCATGAGGCAATCGCGTGGAGCTGGGAATTTCTGACGAAGGTAGTAGGGCTGGATGAGAACAGACTCTATCCGTCTATCTATGAGAATGATGAGGAAGCCTTTGAAATCTGGAATAAGGAAATCGGCATCGCGCCGGAGAGAATCTTCCGCTTCGGCAAGGAGGACAACTTCTGGGAGCATGGTTCGGGTCCCTGCGGTCCCTGTTCTGAGATTTACTATGACCGAGGTGAGAAATACGGCTGCGGTAAGCCCGGCTGTACCGTAGGCTGTGACTGCGACCGCTATATGGAGATCTGGAATAACGTATTTACCCAGTTTGATAATGACGGACACGGCAATTATACGGAGCTTACGCAGAAAAACATCGATACCGGTATGGGGCTTGAGAGACTGGCGAGCGTCGTACAGGATGTGGATTCTATCTTCGATGTGGATACGGTGCTGGCGCTTCGGACGAGAGTGTGCGAGATCGCGGGCGTGGAATATAAGAAGGATTATGACACGGACGTATCGATCCGCATTATTACCGACCATATCCGTTCTGCAACCTTTATGATTTCAGACGGCATCCGTCCCAGCAATGAGGGCAGAGGCTATGTGCTCCGCCGTATTATACGCCGCGCGGCGCGTCAGGGACGTAAGCTGGGCATTCAGGGAACCTTCCTGGCGGATTTGTCCAACACGGTTATCGAAGGCTCCAAAGACGGTTATCCGGAATTAGAGGAAAAGAAAGCGTTTATCTTCGCGCAGCTTACGACGGAGGAGAATGCGTTTAACAAGACCATCGACCAGGGCTTAAGCATTCTGGCAGGCATGGAAGAGACGCTTTCCGGGGAAGGCAGGAAAGAGCTTTCCGGCGCGGATGCGTTTAAATTATATGATACCTATGGATTCCCTATTGATCTGACGAAGGAAATCCTGGAGGAAAAGGGCTTAACGGTAGATGAAGAGGGCTTTAATGCCTGCATGAAGGAGCAGAAGGAGAGAGCAAGAAGCGCCCGCAAGGTGTCTAATTATATGGGCGCGGATGCAACGGTTTATGAGGAATTAGATGTTGCGCTGACGACAGAATTTGTGGGCTATGACCATCTGACTTACGATTCCAAAATCGCGGCGCTGACCACGGAGACAGAAGTGGCAGAGGTGCTGACAGACGGCGAGACAGGCTCTGTTATCGTACCCGAGACTCCTTTCTATGCCACTATGGGCGGTCAGGAAGGCGATATCGGTATTATCAAAGCAAAAGACGGAGAATTTGTGGTAGAGAATACCATAAAGGTAGTAGGCGGTAAGGTGGCCCATGTGGGACGTGTGGTCAAGGGTATGATTCGTGTAGGAGACGAGGTGTCTCTGGAAGTAGATCAGAACAGAAGAGCCGCTACCTGTAAGAATCACAGTGCGACTCATTTACTGCAGAAAGCGCTCCGGGAGGTGTTGGGCGATCATGTGGAGCAGTCCGGTTCCTATCAGGACGGGGAGAGAACCCGTTTTGACTTCTCCCATTCCCAGGCTATGACCGCAGAGGAGCTTAAGAAGGTAGAGCAGATTGTCAATGAGAAGATCGCGCAGAATCTTCCTGTCGAGACGAGGGTCATGACTATAGAAGAGGCGAAGAAGACCGGAGCCATGGCACTGTTTGGTGAGAAATACGGCGAGACGGTGCGCGTGGTACAGATGGGTGATTTCTCCAAGGAATTCTGCGGCGGTACGCATGTGGGAAATACCGGAGCCATCGGCTCCTTCAAGATTCTGTCCGAGTCCGGCGTAGCCGCCGGCGTGCGCCGTATCGAAGCGGTGACGGGCAGCAATGTGACGGCCTACTATCAGAAGATGGAAGAAGAGCTGCAGGCGGTTGCCAAAGTGTTGAAAACCAATCCTTCTAATCTGTTGGAGCGTGCGGAACATCTGATGGCGGATATGAAAGCGCTGCAGAGCGAGAATGAATCCCTGAAGAGCAAGGCGGCCAAGGAAGCTCTGGGCGACGTAATGGATCAGGTGCAGGAGATTCATGGTGTGAAGCTCTTAGCCGCTAAGGTGGCCGGTGTGGATATGAACGGCCTGCGGGAGCTTGGCGATCAATTGAAAGAGAAGCTTGGCGAGGGCGTAGTCGTGCTCGTGTCCGATAAGGACGGCAAGGTAAATCTCATCGCTATGGCCACAGAAGGCGCGCTTGAAAAGGGCGCCCACGCAGGCAATCTGATCAAAGGCATCGCGGCGTTAGTAGGCGGTGGCGGCGGCGGCCGGCCGAACATGGCGCAGGCAGGAGGCAAGAACCCCGCTGGCATCGATGACGCCATTGCGGAGTGCGCGAAGGTGCTTGCAGGACAGCTTGCATAAATCATAAAAATTTTTGCAAAAAAGGAAATAGTAGTTGACTCATAACCAAAATGTGGTATAATTTATGTTGTGTGTGGAGACACAGTGCGCGTAAGCGCATAAATAACCCAATCAGTCGAGTTACTTGTTAGGGACTGGAGGGAGGTCAGGTGCGAGAATGTCAAACGTAATCGTTAAAGAAAACGAAACTTTAGATAGCGCTTTACGTCGTTTCAAGAGAAGCTGTGCGAAAGCCGGCATCCAGCAGGAGATTCGTAAGAGAGAGCATTACGAGAAGCCAAGCGTAAGACGTAAGAAGAAATCTGAAGCAGCAAGAAAACGTAAATACAACTAAGAAGTACATGAAACAGACCCGGAGACAATTTCGGGTCTGTTTTTCGTTTGCGCGCCCTGGCGCGCTCTGATGGGTGCGCCCGGCGGCGCACGTTTCTGCTTTCCTTCGCCGTACGGCGGTCAGAGCAAAGAAATTTATGATAAGAAAAGACATATCGTCTGTCCCATACAAATACATATAGTACAAAGAATGTGCGGGAGTGAGTTATCTTGGGGAAAATGACGAGACGTATCCTGACATGGGCTATAGCAGGGGTTATGATACTGCAGACGGGATTCCTGACCATATCTGTGACGGTACAGGCAGCGCCGGAGGTATCGACGCCGTCCTATATCGTGATGGAGGCCTCCACCGGACAGGTGATTTGCGAACAGGATGCGGATACACAGAGAAGTCCGGCGAGTATTACGAAGATCATGACGCTGCTGATTGTGTTTGAGCACATAAAGAGCGGCAGAATCCATCTGGAGGATCAGGTGACGACAAGCGCCTATGCGAAGTCTATGGGCGGTTCCCAGGTTTTTCTGGAAGAGGGAGAGACGCAGACCTTGGAGACGATGATTAAGTGCATTGCAGTAGCGTCGGGGAATGATGCCAGCGTGGCAGTGGCGGAGTATATAGCGGGAAGTGAGTCAGAGTTTGTGAAGCTGATGAATGAGAAGGCAGAGACACTGGGGATGCAGAATACCCATTTCGAGGACTGCTGCGGGCTGACGGAATCGGATAACCATTATTCCTCGGCCAGAGACGTGGCTATTATGTCCAGGGAACTGATTACCAGGTATCCGGAGGTGTTCGATTATACCGGCATCTGGATGGAAGATATTGAGCATAAGACGGCTCAGGGAACCAGTACTTTTACCCTGGCCAGCACCAATAAACTGCTGAAGCAGTATGAGTGGACCACGGGGCTTAAGACGGGATCTACGTCGAAGGCGCTGTATTGCCTGTCTGCTACAGCCAATAAGGATGGTATGGAACTGATCGCGGTGGTGATGGCAGCGCCGGATAATAAGACCAGATTTCAGGATGCGATGGCGCTTTTGAATTACGGCTACAGTGTCAGCCAGATGTATACGGACGAGAACAAGGACGCCCTGCCGCCTCAGAAGGTGTCGGGCGGAATCGAGGATACCGTGAATTTGAGCTATGCGGGAACCTTTGAGTATCTGGACACCACAGGCAGCAATCTGAATGAGATTCAGAAGGAAATCAGTCTGCCGGATACGGTGGAGGCGCCTGTGGCGGAAGGGGACGCCGTCGGCGAGGCTGTTTATAAGCTGAATGGCACGAGAATCGGCAGCATATCCATTCTGGCAGCGCATGGTGTGGAGAAAGCCGGTTACAGAGATTATTACAAAAAAGTATGGGTACAGTACCTGATGAACAGGCAGTAGAACGGCGGCAGAGAACAAAAGTTCGCTGATTGCGGGGGGACTGCTGTTTATGATATACTTTATAAGTTATATTGACAGTTCCCGTCTACAGGGAGCTGGCAGAATGACATGGCGGAAGAAGTCTGTGCGATGGGGGCGGTATGATAGAGGAAATCGTCATTTTCATAATTATCATATTTGTATTGTGTCTGCTTGTATCTGCGGCAGACTGCCATCGGTTTGTTACAGTGGAGTATGAGATCGTCTGTGATAAGCTGACCCGTCCCTGCAGGCTGGTCTTGCTGTCCGATCTGCATAATAAATCCTTTGGCAAAGAGAATGAGAAATTACTTAAGGCAATAGACGGTATATCTCCTGACGCGGTTTTGGTGGCGGGAGATATGCTGACAGCATCCGGGAATAAAGAGTACGGGACGGCGCTTGCCCTGATGAAGCGGCTGGCGTCCCGCTATAGAATCTATTACGGTATGGGGAATCACGAATACCGTCTGAAGCTGTATCCTGACCAGTATGGGGAAACCTATGAAGAGTATATGGCGGGACTTAAGGAGGCGGGCATTGCTCCGCTTGTGAACGAGAGTATTTATCTGCCGGAATATAATCTGTCTGTCTGCGGCGTGGAGATAGACCGGCGTTATTATCAGAGACTTCGCAGATATCCGATGGATTCCGGTTATCTGGCTGGGGTACTGGGGCAGCCTGAGACAGCGTCCTGCCAGCTTCTGATTGCGCACAATCCTGAGTACTTCGAGGAGTATGCGGCATGGGGAGCGGATGTCGTGGTGTCGGGACATGTCCATGGCGGCATTATGAAGCTGCCGTTTCTGGGCGGCGTATTGTCTCCGGGTCTGACGCTTTTCCCAAGGTATGACGGGGGAAGGTTTGAGAAGGGGCGCACTACCATGATTTTGAGCAGAGGCCTGGGAACGCATACGGTTCCGCTTAGGATTTTTAATCCGGGAGAACTTGTTGTGATTCATTTGAAACCCGGCAAATAAGGGAGAAAGGACAGGCTGTTATGGCGATTCCTGTAAAGCTTGAGGTGTTTGAGGGGCCTTTAGACCTGCTCTTGCATCTGATCGATAAGAACAAAGTGGATATCTATGACATCCCGATCGTGGAGATTACGGAGCAGTATCTGGATTATATCAGGCAGATGGAAACCGAAGATATGAATGTCATGAGCGAATTCCTCGTTATGGCGGCGACCCTGATTGATATTAAATGTAAGATGCTTCTGCCGAAGGAAGTCAACGAAGAGGGCGAGGAAGAGGACCCGAGAGCGGAACTGGTAGAGAAGCTGTTAGAGTATAAGATGTGCAAATACATGTCCTATGAGCTTCGCGACCGTATGGTGGATGCGGAAAGGAGCCTGTATAAGCCGCCGACGCTCCCGAAGGAGGTTGCGGATTACAGACAGCCGGTAGATTATGAAGAACTGATCGGAGACATGACGCTGCATAAGCTTCATGAAATCTTCAAACAGATGATCAAGCGTCAGGAGGATAAGATCGACCCGGTCAGAAGCACTTTCGGACAGATTGAAAAAGATGAAATAGATATGGACTTAAAGACCACATTTGTGGAGGCTTATGTGCGCAGTCATAAGACATTCAGCTTCAGGAGACTGTTGGAGAAGCAGAACAGCAAGATGGAAGTGATCGTCACCTTTCTGGTCATTCTGGAAATGATTAAGACGGGCAGGATCAGTATTGAACAGGAGGATACCTTCTCCGATATCATCATTACGACCAGGGATACGGCGGACAATACGCCGACGAAGCTGACAAGCTTAGGTTAGCGCGGAAACGGCGGTCAGGGGAAGAAGAGATACGGCGTAAGCACGCCGCCTGAGAGAAAGGCATGGTTTGGCAGTATGGACAAAAATAAGGCAAAGGCAGTATTGGAGGCAGTCTTATTCACGATGGGGGATTCCGTGGAAATAGACAAGCTTGCCGATGTGATCGAGGAAGACAAGAAGACGACAAAGGCGCTCTTAGAGGAGATGGAGAAGGAGTACCAGAAGAAAAACAGAGGTATCGGGCTGACTACGCTTAACGATTCCGTGCAGCTTTGCACGAAGGGAGAGCTGTATGAATATCTGATCAAGATCGCCAAGGCGCCAAAGAAATTCGTGCTGACGGATACGCTGCTTGAGACGCTGTCCATTATAGCCTACAAGCAGCCGGTTACGAGACTGGAGATTGAGAAGATCAGAGGAGTCAGTTGCGATCACGCGGTGAACAAGCTTCTGGAATTCGATCTGATTACGGAAGTGGGAAGGATGGACGCGCCGGGACGTCCCCTGTTATTTGGAACTACGGAACAGTTCTTAAGGAGCTTTGGCGTAAAGAGCATCGAGGAACTGCCGGAACTGAACGCGGTGCAGATTGAAGAGTTTAAACAGCAGGCGGAATCGGAAGTGCAGTTGCAACTGGATATCTGAATACATAAGTGTCAAAAGAATGCATATATATTAACGAGAATGTTGCGAGAGTTAATGTATGTGCTTTTTTTTATTTCTGATTTGTTCTGCAGGGGTTCTGGGTTTTGTTTTGCTCTTTTCCATCAGTTATAGTTCTGCGAAAGAAACGGCTGCGCGCTGTAGAATAATATTGGTGATTATGATGTCCGTACTGGCATGTTCCCTGACACCTCAGACTGTGGCCATGGCAAAGGAAGAGAAGGAAGAATTGAAGCTGTATGCGCAGGCGGCTGTTCTCATGGATGCGGATTCCGGCAGGGTGCTCTATGGGAAGAACGCAGGGGAAGTGCTGCCAATGGCAAGCACCACCAAGATTATGACTTGTATTCTGGCACTGGAATACGGCAATCTGGATGAAACCGTGGAGGTCTCTTCTTATGCGGCGGGTATGCCCAAGGTTAAGCTGTACGTAAGGCAGGGAGAGAAATACCGGCTGGGGGATCTGCTGTATTCCCTGATGCTTGAGTCTCATAATGATTCCGCTGTGGTGATTGCGGAAGCGGTGGGAGGAAGCGTGGAAGACTTCGCTGCCATGATGAACCAGAAAGCAAGGGATATCGGCTGCTATGACTCGTATTTTATTACCCCTAATGGATTGGATGCGGTCGTGAATGACAACGGCAGGATCCATTCCACCACGGCCGAGGATCTTGCGAGAATTATGGCGTACTGCGTGACGGATTCGCCGATGAAGGATAAATTTCTGGAGATTACGAGGACGGTCAGCTATGATTTTACGGATGCTTCGGGGACAAGAAGCTTTCATTGCAATAACCATAACGCGTTTCTGGGGATGATGAAGGAAGCGCTTTCAGGTAAGACAGGGTTTACCAACAATGCCGGATACTGCTATGTGGGCGCTGTGGAGAGCGAGGGCAGAATCTTTACGGTGGCGCTTCTTGCCTGCGGGTGGCCTAACAACAAGACATACAAATGGAGCGATATGAAAAAGCTGGCTTCTTATGGTATGGAGCGCTATCAGTACCGCGATATCTACGAGAAGAAAACGTTCCCTGATATTCCGGTGGCAAACGGCATAGCGGGAGAAAACGCGTCGCCGTATGAATCCGCCACGGCCGGCGTGTGTCTGGATGACGGCGGCGAAAAGGAAATACGGTATCTGCTGTGTGAGGATGACAAGATAGAGGTCACAACGCAGATAGCACAGACGCTGGAAGCACCGGTGGCGGAGAAGACAGAGGTCGGCGCGGTTTCCTATTACCTGAACGGGAATCTGATCAGACGGTATCCGATTGTCACGCAGGGAGAAGTGAAGGAACGTACCTTCGGATACCTGTGCAGATATATTCTGGAATTGTTTTTATGCTGCAGGCAGACGTGGTAGAAAAAGGGAGCGAATATTCGCTAAGAATTTGTATTTTTTTGAAAAATGGCTAGTCGAGATACGGAATCTGTGCTATACTACATTCGTGTGCTGTGCCACACAATAATAATGTTTTAATTATTTAATATTATGATAAATGGAGGGCTGAAAAATGAGTACTACTTCTCAAGCGAGTCAAAGAATCAATGCTTTACTCGATGAAAACAGTTTCGTTGAAATCGGCGGTCTTGTAACTGCGAGAGCGACGGATTTCAATCTGAAACAGACAGAAACTCCTTCTGACGGTGTTGTGACCGGCTATGGAGTAATTGACGGTAATCTTGTGTATGTATACAGCCAGGATGCGTCCGTATTGAACGGATCCGTTGGCGAGATGCATGCGAAGAAGATTGCAAACCTCTATGATCTGGCAATGAAGACAGGCGCGCCTGTGATCGGTTTGATCGATTCTGCCGGACTTAGACTGCAGGAGGCGACAGACGCCTTAAACGGTTTCGGTGAGATCTATATGAAACAGACGCTGGCAAGCGGCGTGATTCCGCAGATTACGGCTGTATTTGGCAGCTGCGGCGGCGGACTGGCTGTTATTCCCGGCATGACAGACTTCACTTTTATGGAAGAGAAGAAGGCGAAGCTGTTCGTGAATTCCCCGAATGCACTGGAAGGCAACGAGATTTCCAAATGCGATACTTCCGCTGCGGCATTCCAGAGCGAAGAGACAGGCCTTGTTGATATGGTAGCGGATGAAGCGTCTATTCTGGCGCAGATCAGACAGTTGGTTTCCATTCTGCCCGCTAACAATGCGGATCTTGCTTTGGAAGAGTGCACGGACGATCTGAACAGAGCATGCGCTGATATCGCTAATTGCGCAGGCGATACGTCTATCGCGTTATCTCAGATAGCGGACGACGGTTTGTTTGTGGAAGTAAAGCAGAATTATGCAAAGGATATGGTTGTCGGCTTTATCAGATTGAACGGTGCGACAGTAGGTGCTGTTGCCAACCGTACGGAAGTATATAATGCCGATGGTGAAGTGACAGATAAATTTGACGCGGTATTATCTGCAAGAGGCGCAGAGAAAGCGGCGGAGTTTATCAATTTCTGCGACGCTTTTGATATTCCGGTATTATCTTTAACGAATGTGACGGGCTTTGCGGCAACCAAGTGCGCTGAGAAGAGAATGGCCAAGGCTGTCAGCAAGCTTACATACGCATTTGCCAACGCGACTGTTCCGAAGGTAAACGTGATCACCGGTAAAGCTTACGGCAGCGCTTATGTGGCAATGAATTCCAAAGCGATCGGCGCGGATATCACGATCGCATGGCCTGACGCTCAGATCGGCATGATGGACGCTAAGCTTGCGGCGAAGATTATCTGCGATGGACAAGGCTCCGATGCAATCGACGCCTGCGCAAAAGAGTATGCGGCGCTTCAGAACAATGTAACAAGTGCTGCAAAGAGAGGATATGTAGACCAGATCGTAGAGCCTGTTGATACGAGAAAATACGTAATAGGCGCTTTTGAGATGTTAGCTACTAAGAGCGAAGGCCGTCCGGAGAAAAAGCACGGTACAGTCTAGAAAGGATGACGCTTAACATGAAAAAATTATTCGCAATATTAGGTATGATTACCTGTATGGTCGGCTTAAGCGCATGCGGTCAGGAAGAAGAGGCAAGCGGCCCTATCACGACTGAACAGGCGGTAGAGTACGGTGCGGCTACTGTTCAGCAGATGGATACGATTGTCACACAGGGCGCGATAGAGCAGTATGTGGATCAGCCTGCTGTATATGCCGGACTGGAAAGCTGGCAGAACGCTTTGGATGATATAGGTAAGTTTGAAGGTACAGACGGAGGTTCTGTAAAATTTGATGAGGATGAGGTTCTGATCTATGTTAATGTATTAGGCTCAGATCATGACGCTGAGGTTGAGATTATTTTAGACAGCACTTTATCTTCTTATGTAAGTATCACTACGAACGTTTCTTATTCTACCGGCGAGCTTATGAAGAATGCGGCATTAAATACCCTGATCGGTATGGGAACTGTATTCGTTGTCCTGATCCTGATCAGTTTGATTATTTCCTGCTTCAACATTATTCCGAAGCTTCAGGAGAAACAGAAGAAGAAAGCTGAGGCGAAGAAGGCAGGAGAGGGCGCTGCACAGGAGGCTCCGGTTGTTGCACAGATTGAAGCGAGAGAAGAACTTGCAGACGATACGGAATTAGTAGCTGTTATTGCGGCAGCGATCGCCGCTTATGAAGGCGCTGGTTCCACAGACGGATTCGTAGTAAGGTCCATAAGAAAATCTAATAAGACTAAATGGCAGAATGCCTGAGAATCATAGGAGGATATGAAGATGAAAAATTATACAATTACCGTAAACGGCAGCGTATATGATGTAGTAGTGGAAGAGGGAGCAACATCCGGCGCACCTGTTGCCAAAGCGCCCGCAGCGCCTAAGGCAGTTCCGAAAGCAGCTCCTGCACCGGCAGCAGCACCCGCGGCAGGCGGCGCGGCTGGCAGCGTGAAGATCGAGGCAGGCGCAGCCGGCAAAGTATTCAAGATCGAGAAGAACGTAGGCGACGCCGTGAAGAAGGGCGACGCTGTTGTAATCGTAGAAGCTATGAAGATGGAGATCCCTGTAGTAGCACCTGAAGATGGTACTGTAGCCAGCATTGATGTAGCGGTAGGCGATGCTGTTGAAGCAGGCGCGTTACTGGCAACATTAAACTAATTCTCAGAAAAGTCTGACAAGACATATTTCTGAATTTAAATCTACAGGAGGTTAAAAAAATGGATTATATAGCAACCACGCTTGACAATCTGATCCATCAGACAGCTTTCTTCAATCTGACTGTCGGTAATTATCTGATGATTGTTGTAGCGCTTGTTTTCCTATATCTGGCTATCAGACATGAGTTTGAACCGCTCCTTTTAGTTCCGATTGCCTTTGGTATGCTGCTTGTTAATATTTATCCTGATATTATGGCGGAATACGGAGAAGGCGGAGCCGGCGGCGGTCTGCTCTATTATTTCTACAAATTAGACGAGTGGGCGATTCTGCCGTCCCTGATCTTTATGGGTGTCGGCGCGATGACAGACTTTGGACCGTTAATTGCCAATCCGAAGAGTTTCCTGCTTGGCGCGGCAGCCCAGTTCGGTATCTTTGCCGCTTACTTCGGCGCGATTGCATTCGGCTTCAATGATAAAGCGGCGGCGGCGATTTCCATTATCGGCGGCGCTGACGGCCCTACATCCATCTTCCTTGCCGGTAAGCTTGGACAGACAGCTCTGCTTGGACCGATTGCGGTGGCGGCATATTCCTATATGTCTCTGGTACCCATTATTCAGCCGCCGATTATGAGGTTACTGACAACAGAGAAGGAGAGAAAGATTAAGATGGGCCAGCTTCGTCCTGTTACCAAGCTGGAGAAGATTCTGTTCCCGATCGTTGTTACAATCGTTGTATCTCTGATCCTCCCTACTACAGCACCCCTTGTTGGTATGCTGATGTTAGGTAACCTGTTCAGAGAGTCCGGCGTCGTAAGACAGTTGACAGATACAGCGTCTAACGCGCTTATGTATATCGTAGTTATCATCCTGGGTACTTCCGTTGGCGCTACTACCAGTGCGGAGGCATTCCTGAACACAGATACACTGAAAATCGTTGCACTCGGTCTGATCGCGTTCTGCTTCGGTACAGCGGCGGGCGTATTGTTCGGTAAGCTGATGTGTGTACTGACCAAGGGTGCTGTGAATCCGTTAATCGGTTCCGCAGGCGTATCTGCGGTTCCTATGGCAGCCAGAGTATCTCAGAAGGTCGGCGCGGAGTCAGATCCGACCAACTTCCTGTTAATGCATGCTATGGGACCTAACGTGGCGGGCGTTATCGGTACTGCGGTTGCAGCCGGTACTTTCATGGCGGTATTCGGCGTATTCTAAGTAATTGGTTTGAAGAGAGTACATGATATAAATTGATAGAGAGAAAGGAAAGGTTATAATTATGGCAGAACAAAAACCGGTTAAGATTATGGAAACGGTTCTCCGTGATGCACATCAGTCTCTGATCGCAACAAGAATGCCTACCGAGATGATGCTTCCGATCGTGGAGAAAATGGATAAAGTCGGATACCATGCAGTAGAGTGCTGGGGCGGCGCTACTTTCGACGCTTCCCTTCGTTTCTTAAAGGAAGATCCGTGGGAAAGACTCAGAAAGTTAAGAGACGGCTTCAAAAATACAAAGCTGCAGATGCTTTTCAGAGGTCAGAATATCTTAGGTTACAGACCTTATGCTGACGACGTAGTAGACAGCTTCGTAGAGAAGTCTATTGCAAACGGTATTGATATCATCCGTATCTTTGACTGCTTGAATGATTTAAGAAATTTACAGGAAGCGGTAAACGCTACCAACAAGATTAAGAAGCAGGAAGGAAGAGGACATGCTCAGGTAGCTCTTTCTTATACATTAGGTGATGCATATACCATGGAATACTGGATGGATATGGCCAAGAAGATTGAGGAAATGGGTGCGGATTCTATCTGTATCAAGGATATGGCGGGTCTGCTTGTTCCTTACAAGGCTTCTGAGATGATTGCGGCTATGAAGTCCGCTACCAAGCTTCCGATTCAGTTACATACGCACTATACATCCGGTGTAGCAAGTATGACATACCTGAAGGCAGTTGAGGCTGGCGTGGATGTGATCGACTGCGCAATTTCTCCGTTTGCTATGGGTACTTCACAGCCTGCTACGGAGGTTATGGTAGAGACCTTCAAGGGTACGCCTTATGATACAGGCTATGATCAGAACCTCTTAGCTGAAATCGCTGATTATTTCAGACCTTACAGAGACGAGTGTCTCGCAAGCGGTCTTTTAAATCCGAAGGTAATGGGCGTTGATATCAAGACTCTGTTATATCAGGTACCTGGCGGTATGCTTTCCAATATGGTAAGCCAGTTGAAAGAGCAGAACGCGGAAGATAAGTACTATGATGTATTGAAGGAGATTCCTGAGGTTCGTAAGGACTTAGGAGAGCCGCCGCTTGTAACACCTTCTTCCCAGATCGTTGGTACACAGGCTGTATTTAACGTATTGATGGGCGAGAGATACAAGATGGCCACCAAGGAGACCAAAGCGGTTCTTCGCGGCGAGTACGGTCAGACTGTTAAGCCTATGAATCAGGAGGTTATCGATAAGGTTATTCCTGGTGAGAAGAGAATTACATGCCGTCCGGCTGATCTGTTAGAGAACGAGATGGATAAGTTAGAGGCGGAGATGAAAGAGTGGAAACAGCAGGATGAGGATGTATTGTCCTACGCACTGTTCCCGCAGGTTGCTACTGACTTCTTCAAATATCGTCAGGCACAGCAGGAGAAGGTTGATATGACACAGGCTGATACGAAGAATGGAGCGTATCCGGTCTAATCGTGTTTCTCAGACGAAATAAAAGAAATAGGACAGGCGGCTGCCTTTGCGACTATGATGTTGCGGGGCAGCCGTTTTGTGCGTGACAGCATATTTGGGTTACTGTTCACTCCGCTCACAGCAACATATTTTGAACAGATCAACGAATTTTACGGAACTGTATGTTGACTAAGGTTACATAATGTATTATAATAACATATGTTACTAAAAGATGCTCTGTTTTAGGTACAAGAGAGGTATAATCTTATGGCAAGAAAAGAGACGATTACGAAGAACGACATATTGAACGCGGCGTTTGAGATGGCCAGACAGGAGGGGATTTCGCAGGTGAGCGCAAGGACGCTTGCGGCGAAGGCAGGCTGTTCCACACAGCCGATTTTCCGTGTGTATAAGAACATGGAAGAACTGGGGGATGAATTATTTAATAAGGCGATAGAATTTTTCGGTACATTTTATGAGGAATTTCCGAAGAAAAACGATACGCCTTTTGTGAATATGGGACTTGCCTATATTCATTTTGCACAGGAAGAAAGTCAGTTATTCAGACTGTTGTTTCTCTCTGAAAACCGTCACGGCAAGAGCCTGTATGATATGTTAAACGGCAGGAACGGCGCTGTAGTCAGAGAGATAAACAATGCGAAATTCTATGGATGCAAGAGCCCTGGCGAAATGTTTATGAAGATGTGGATTTTCATTCACGGGGCCGCGTGTATGTCGCTTACCGGTGATTATGACTTACAGGAAGAGGATACCATTAAGTTACTGGAAGAATGTTACAGTGCGTTTCAGAATATATAGAAGCGGTATTTGAGAAAGGGTTGTTTGTAACATAGAATGGCTATACAGAATCGTTATGATATTTTGACAAGAATCAATGAACATTACGGCAGGATGAGCAAAGGGCAGAAGGCGATTTCGGCGTTTATTTATGATCACTATGATCAGGCGGTATTTATGACTGCAGCTAAGCTGGGAGAGACGGTGGGCGTCAGCGAGTCTACCGTGGTGCGTTATGCGACATATATCGGATACAGCGGTTATCCGGAATTCCAGCGGGATCTGGAGGACTGGGTGCAGAACAAGATTAATTCGGTGCAGAAGATCGGCGCTAAGTACGGTAAAAGCACGCAATCCGAGATCCTTTCCTCCGTGCTGCAGTCTGATATAGAGAAGCTCCAGGATACGATACATAATCTGGATCCGGTAGCGTTTGAGACGGCGGTGGATATTATTCTGGAGGCGAAGACCGTATATGTGATGGGAGTCAGAAGCTGCGAACCATTGGCAGATTTTCTGCATTTCTATCTGAACATGATACGCGGCAATGTGGTGCTTCTTAAGACGACCAGTGTTTCTGAGACATTTGAGCAGATGATACGTATCGACGAGAAGGACGCGATGGTCGGCATCAGTTTTCCGCGCTATTCCATGCGTACGCTTAAGGCGATGGAATTTGCAAATGACAGAAATGCGAAGGTTATTACGATTACGGATTCCGTACATTCTCCCATGAATCTTTATTCCTCCTGTAATCTGCTCGCGAGAAGCGATATGGTTTCCATCGTGGATTCTCTGGTGGCGCCGCTCAGCGTGATTAACGCGCTGGTAGTGGCAATGTGTCTGAAACGCCCGGAGGAAGTTAAGAAGAACCTGAACAATCTGGAAGAAGCGTGGAATAATTATCAGGTGTATCTGAATGATGAAATTAATTTTATTGACGAAGAACCGATGTTAAATTATCCGCTGCGTAAGAAAGAAGAGCCGGAGGATATTTCATAATGGATAGAATCATTGTAGTGGGCGGCGGAGCAGCGGGCATGATGGCAGCAATTGCCGCAGCAGGGCAAGGACATAAGGTGATATTGTTAGAGAAAAACGAGAAGCCCGGCAGGAAAATCTACATTACGGGCAAAGGAAGATGCAATGTGACGAATGCCTGTGAAACAGAAAAGCTTTTTGAAAATGTCGTCAGCAATCCGAAATTCCTGTACAGCGCTTTCTACGGATTCGACAACAGGCAGGTGATGGCGCTTCTGGAGGAAGCAGGATGCCCGCTTAAGATTGAAAGAGGAGAAAGGGTCTTTCCGGTGTCGGATCATTCCTCTGATGTGATTGCGGCGCTGCAGCGTATTCTGAAGAAGAAACAGGTGGAGATCAGATTACATTCGGAAGTGACAGATATTCTGACACAGGACATGGAAGAGGGGAGAGCGGTCTGCGGCGTACTTATGAAGGATGGAAAGCAGGAGCAGGCGGACGCGGTTATCCTTGCGACCGGGGGACTGTCCTATCCTTCTACAGGCGCGACGGGCGACGGATACCGGATAGCGGAGCGGGCAGGACACAGGATAAGAGAATGCAGTCCGGCGTTAGTCCCTTTGGAAACCGCGGAACAATGGTGCAGGCAGCTGCAGGGACTTTCCTTGAAGAATGTCAGCCTGACAATGTATGATGATAAAAGAGAGGTATACCGGAATTTCGGGGAAATGCTCTTTACCCATTTCGGCGTCAGTGGCCCGCTTGTACTGAGTGCAAGCAGCTTCTACGGCAAATGTAAGCGGAAGGAAGCGGTGACGCTGCAGGTGGACTTAAAACCCGCGCTGAGTGAAGAAATGCTGGACAAAAGGATTCTGAGAGATTTCGAAGAGGCGCGGAACAAACAGTTCAAAAACGCACTAGGCGGTCTGCTTCCGGCTAAATTGATACCTGTTATGACGGCGCTTTCCGGAATCGAACCGGAGAAGAAGGTCAATGAAATCACGAAAGAAGAAAGAAAGCAGCTTGTATATTTGCTGAAGCACCTGACGATGCATGTGACGGGTACGAGAGATTTTCAGGAAGCGATTATTACCCAGGGCGGTCTTCATGTCAAAGAAGTGAATCCTTCCACGATGGAATCAAAGCTTGTGAAAGGGCTGTATTTTGCAGGAGAGCTGCTTGATCTGGATGCGCTCACAGGAGGCTTTAATCTGCAGATCGCATGGTCTACCGGATATCTTGCGGGAACCGCCGCGGCCGCGTGCAGTTAATATGCTGTTGGCATGACGCCGGGTTCATGCTATGATAATATGCGTATGAAATAAAAAGGGCAGGCTGACGGGTACCGATACGCGCCAGGCTGTGCAATTACGAAAAGGAAAAGGAAGAAAAATGGGATATAATATAGCGATTGACGGCCCTGCCGGTGCAGGGAAGAGCACGATAGCAAAAAAAATAGCTAAAAAAAAGGGATATATTTATGTGGACACGGGAGCCATGTACCGCGCAATGGCGCTTTTCCTGATCAGGGAACATATCAAGCCGGAGGAGACGGAGAGAATTAATGAGAAGTGCAAAGAAGCGGATATCTCCATCGGCTACGAGAATGGTGAGCAGGTTGTGTACCTAAACGGCGAGAATGTAAACGGTTATATCCGCACGGAGGAAGTAGGGAACATGGCGTCCGCCAGCAGCCCGAATCCTAATGTGCGCGCGAAACTTGTAGAACTGCAGCAGAAGCTGGCGGCGGATGCGGATGTGGTTATGGACGGAAGAGACATCGGCACCTGCGTATTGCCGGACGCGCAGGTCAAGGTATATCTGACAGCGGACAGCAGAGTGCGCGCCGAGCGCCGATATAAAGAACTGCTTGCCAAAGGAGAAAACTGTGATCTGGAAGTCATCGAAAAGGATATTATCGAAAGAGACCACCAGGATATGACAAGAGAGATCTCGCCGCTGATGCAGGCTGAGGACGCGGTGTTAGTGGATTCCTCTTACCTGACGATTGATGAAGTGGTCGATAAGATTATCGGATTGTGCGGGGACTGAGACCCGGCGTATAGGAGATATAGTTATGGAAGTGATTCTTGCACAGCACGCAGGTTTCTGCTTCGGTGTGAAGCGGGCGGTGGAACAGGTGTATGAGCAGGCTGAGACGGGGAAGCCCATTTATACCTATGGGCCGATTATTCATAATGAAGAGGTAGTAAAAGATCTGGAGAAGAAAGGCGTGCGGGTCATCGAAGGGGAAGAGGAACTGGCGCAGATCAAAGAAGGAACCGTAGTGATCCGTTCCCACGGCGTGCCGGAGCGTATCTGCGAAATTATCAAAGCGCAGGGCTTAGAGTGCGTGGACGCCACCTGTCCTTTTGTCAAAAGGATTCACAATATTGTCCAGAAGGAAAGCAGCGCCGGAAAGAAAATCGTTATCATAGGCAATGACGGACATCCGGAAGTGGAAGGCATTATGGGGTGGTCCAAGGTGCCTGCCGTAGTGATAGAGTCGCTTGAGGAGGCGCGGAATTTCCAGTGCGAACCGGGTGAAGAAATCTGTATTGTTTCTCAAACGACATTTAACTACAATAAATTTCAAGATATGGTTGAAATCTTTCATGAAAAAGGTTACAATATTAGTGTTGTGAATACTATATGTAACGCTACGGAAGTGCGGCAGACCGAGGCCAGGAAGATAGCGGCTCAGGTCGATGTTATGATAGTAATAGGTGGCAATCATAGTTCTAATACGCGAAAGCTATATGAAATCTGTATGCAGGAGTGTGCAGACACGTATTTTATACAGACACTTGATGACTTGCATTTGGATTTACCTAAATCTGTCCGACTGGTGGGTATTACAGCAGGGGCA
>JAGAIZ010000036.1 GCA_017626325.1 Lachnospiraceae bacterium
CCGTTGCAAGCGCTTTCTACTCTGTCCATATCAAGCTCCGGATGCTCTTCCAGATCTTCTGGGTTATCAGGATCAATACCCCAGTCAGCAATCTAGTAACCTATCCACAATTCTGCGCTTTCTGCCTGTTGGTGGTGTATAAAAATTTTTTCAAATTCAGCATTATGCCTAAAGCTGGCGTGGGTGTGAAAAGTAACGTAGGCCAAACTGATATTCATCACTTCTTCGCCTCCGGCATCCGCATTCGGAACAGCCGCTTCGAAAGCTGTCTCCAGTTAAAAGGAAGCAGCGGATAGATATAACTCTTATCCGACAGCGTCTTATTGCTTACGATGGAGACGACAAAAATCAGAATCGCGGCAGCATAGCCGTAGATGCCAAACATCGCTGTCAGGATGAGATTGATAATCCGCATGAATTTCAACGCGTACCCCAGCTCATAATTCTGCTGCGTATAGTTTGCCAGCGCCACAAACGCCATGTAAAGCATAACCTCCGAATTAAACCATCCGCTGTTGACCGAGAATTCGCCAAGTACCAACGCTGCCATCACACTTAGAGGGGTGCTTAACATATTCGGCGTATTAACCGCCGCAAGCTTTAATCCGTCGATTGCCAGTTCCAGGATCAGAAACTGCGCCAGCAGCGGAATATTCACGGGATCCTGTATCACGATAAACTGAAAGGATTCCGGAACCCACTGAGGATTCATCATCAGCAACAGAAAAGTGGGCGTCATAATATAAGTCAGAATCGCAATCAGAAACCGTGACAGCCTCAGATACGTTCCGGTAATCGGCGGAAAATAATAATCGTCCGCTTCGTCGATAATATCAAATATGGAAGTGGGAATAATCATGGCGGAAGGAGAATTATCCACCAGGATAACGATGTCGCCCTCCAGCACCTGCGCCGCGGCCACATCCGGCCTCTCGGTAAATTTAAACTTGGGAAAAGGATTGAACCATTTGCGCTGGTACAGACACTCCGCCAGACTTTCCTGATTCATGGTTAGCGCATCCACCTTGATTTCCGAGATTTTCCTCTTGATAGAATCCAGGAATGCATGATCGACCCGGTTGTCCATATAGCACAGCACAATATCCGTCTGAGAGCTTTCCCCCGCGTTCATCATTTCCATGCGAAGCTCCGTGCTGCGGATGCGGCGTCTGATCAGCGCGGTATTGAACACAACCGTCTCCACGAAGCCGTCCTTAGAGCCGCGCAGCGTCTTGTCCTTATCCGGTTCATCCACGCTCCTCGCGGGATATGTTCTGGAATCGATCAGAATGCACCTATCGAAGCCATCGATAAAAAGCGCAAAAACACCCGACAGGATGTTATACAGAATATCGTCCCACTTGTCTTTCAGATCTATCTCTACATAGGGAGTCGCCCTCTTAGCCATCTCGTAAGCGTTTTCCGGCATATCCTCCGGTTTGAGGTCAATAAAATACTGCAGAATCTTCATCATCAGTTCATCTTTACAGAAACCGTCGATAAAGTAGATACACGCCTGTTTCCCGCCCACCTCGATCACGCGGTAGACCACATCGAAGCTTACGTCCGGCATCATATGCTCCTTCATATATTCCATCGTATGCTGCAGGGACGGCGTCATACGGTCGTTTCCCTGGTTCCATACCTTCCCGTATTCCCGCATATCCCGATACTGGTTGGGGGACAGGTTCTGATTTTCTTTTTTCTCTTCTTTTCTCTGCACGATAAAAACTCCTTCCGAGATTCATACCATTGTTTCCCATAGTATGTCTTGAAAGAAGTTTTATTATGCACTGTATTTTACTGCTTACCGGTACTGCCGTGTCCGCCGCGGTCCTCGTTGGCAAGCTGCGTCACCTCATCGAACACTATCTTCGGCTGATTCTCCATGATACGGAACTGACAGATTCTGTCGTTGACATGAATTTCCGTATCCCGCAGCGCATAAGCCGGCATGAACCACTGGTCGTTGTCACCGCAGTAAGAGCAGTCGATAACGCCCTGATGATTGGTCTGAATGATGCCATAATTCTTAAAGGTGGAGCTTCTCGGCACCACATGCGCCTCATAGCCTTTTGGCAGCTCCATCGCTACCCCCAGAGGAATCAGCTTAAATTCTCCCTGTTTCATCACGATATCTTCCGCCGCGCGCAGGTCAATCCAGTCGGATTTGCCGTCTATGTATGTAAGCTTCTCTATTTTGTCCGTAAAATATTTGATTTTAATTGTTTCCACGATGTTCTCCTGCTATTTATCTGTTCTGGTAACTTCTTATGCGTCTGACAAGCCTGCAGCGCCATACACACTTCTATAGGCCCTGATGCATCCATCTCAGCAGTGCAGCACCGGTACGATCGGATCCATCTGCGCCAGACTTCTGGGTACATCTATGACGCGCTGGTTGCTGCTCCCTTTCCAGCGCAGCGTCGTGTCTTTTAACTCTGTCTTAAATTCACCGTCCACCAATACATCCACATACTGCATGATCGGATAGTGAAGAATATTTTCCCAGCTATCGCCCGTATAGAGCCATATCGTTTTATCGGGATACTTCGACTTAATCTCTCCCATCAGATTCCTCACATCCAGACGGTTCGCCGCATGGAGCGGGTCGCCGCCGGAGAAGGTGATGCCGCTGATATAGGGCTTGTCAAGCTGGTCGAAAATCTCCTGCTTTGCCGCCTCGTCGAACAAAAGACCTCCGTCGGGATCCCAGGTAAGCGGATTATGGCAGTCCTTGCAGCAATGGCTGCATCCTGCCACCCAGAGAACGACCCGAAGCCCGTCGCCGTTTAGCATATCATCCTTCGTTATATTGTGATATCTCATTACATAGATTTCCTTTCTGCGATCTCTGCCATCTTGGCGTCGCTTAATCTGGTGTCCCCATGCACACGGGAATAAGCCAGATACCCGTTCATGCGGTCAATCTTGGTCAGATTGCGGCTGCCGCATACGGGACAGACGTCCATCTCAAGCTCCTGATGTCCGCAGTCGTCGCAGTATGCCAGCGACAGATTCACTCCTTCATAGAAGCCCATATCCATGGCCCGGCGAATCAGCGTCTTTATGGCGTCGATATTGTAATCGATCGGATATTTCACATACTGTATTTTACCGCCGTTGGCAAGCTCCCAGAAACGGTATTCCAGATCCTGCTTCTCAATGGGCGTGATGTCCTCCGTCACGTGGCAATGGAAGCTGTTGGACACATATTCTCTGTCCGAAACTCCTTCCACAATGCCGTATTTTGCCCGGAATTGCTTCACCTGCAGGCCGCACAGATTCTCTGCCGGCGTACCGTAGATGGCGTACAGGTTGCCGTCCTCTTCTTTAAATTCCGTAATCTTATTATTGATATGTTCCAAAACCTCCAGGGCGAAAGCGCCGTCCTCCACCAGAGATTTTCCGTTATAAAGCTCCTGCAGTTCATTAAAAGCCGTAATACCGAAGCTTGCCGTAGCGCTTTTTAAAATCGGTTTAATCTTATCATGGAGCTGCAGATGTCCGCCCAGGAAACCGCCCTCGCAGTAAGCCAGCGGATTCGTGGAAGCACGCATCTCGCCCAGATAAGCGTATGTCCTGATATGAAGCTGTCTGATCAGATTCAGGTAATAATCCAGCACTTCGTAGAAATCCCTGCTTTCCTGGCGCGCCTTCGCCAGAATCATCGGCAGATGCAGGGAAACAGCGCCGATATTGAAGCGTCCCACGAAGATCGGTGTATCTTCATCATCCGCAGGATGCATACCGCCCCGCTCATACCAGGGAGACAGGAACGCCCGGCAGCCCATAGGGGAAATCACCTTGCCGTACTGCTTATACATGCTCGCGATATAGCCTTTGCCGGTCAGACTCAGCCAGTCGGGATACATGGTCTTGGCGGAGCACTGTACGCCCGCCTCAAACACATCCTCCAGCTCCTTGCCCGGTCCGTGCAGATTCTCATCATACACAAATACAATCTTCGGGAACAAAACAGGCTTCTTGCATTCCTTCTTACCCTGCCCCTTACGGCGCACATTCAGCATGACAATCGTCGCCATCTTCGCAAATCTGCCGGTACCGATGCCCGCCGTCACGGTGATAAAAGGATAGTCGCCGCGGCTGCTGGCCACTGTGTTAAATTTATACTCCCAGCCCTGGAAGCCCTGCTCAAATTCTTTCTTCACATCCGCCAGCGCCTCAGCCTCAGCCGTCTCCTTGTCCACGCCGAGACGGGCATATTTCTCAAGATTGCGCTTGTAGGATTTCTCCGCGTAAGGCTCTAATATTTTGTCCACCTCCGGCACAGTGAAACCGCCGTACTGCTGGCTCGCTGCACTGAGCACAATATCGCCGATGACATCGAACGCCACATCCAGCGTCTTAGGCTCGTTGTACCAGATATTCCCCATCTCGAAGCCGCCGCTTAAGACCTCTGCCACGTTGAACAGACAACAGTTCATCGTATCCCTTCTGGCAGACATGTCATGGACATATATATAACCGTCGCGGCAGGCCTGAATTTCCTCCGTAGTCATGAAAAACTTCTGATACAGTTCTTTATTAAACTGATTAAAAATCAGGCTTCTCTTGGTAGAGACAAGGGCGCTGTCCGTATTAGCGTTCTCCTTGTCCCCGATATACATGATGGACTGGCTTTTCTTGTAGACATCGTCCATCATCCTGACGAAGTCCTGTTTATAATTGCGGTAGTCGCGGTAACTCTTGGCCACGATAGGCTTCACGTCCTCCAATGCGCTCTCCACAATATTATGCATAATCTGAATCGGAATCTTCTCCTCGTCCAGCTCGTTGACCTTCTCGATCACTGTCTGGCAGATATGACGCTTCTCCTCGTCGGTAAATTTGGTCAGCGCACGGTATGCGCTCTTTCCTACTGCGTCAATTACCTTCTGGACATTAAACGCTTCCAGGCTGCCGTCCTTCTTAATGACCTTCACGATTTTCTCCGGCTGATATTCCAGACTGAAATTCTCCGAAGTATTCCTGTCCAATTCTAAAATACTGCTCATAGATACCCTCACCTTTCCCTCAATATGCCAAATGAATACGGTTCGCTCCTCTGCTGTAAAAGCTGACTCCCCTTCCGCCATATGCTGCATACACTATCCGACATACACATCTTAAAATGCAGCAGAACCTGCCTTCTCAGCCTGTACATTGTACTGTACTATATATTACAGCATTACACGAAGCATACAAAATATAGTGTTGGTTTACATAATTCTACTATATTTTGTGGTTTAGATTTAGTATAAAGTAAGCGCCACCTTATGTCAATGTTCCCATTTGGAGAAAAACCACCAAAAAGGGATATGCCTTTTTGTGACATATCCCAAAGTTTATTGTATACAATATATTGCATAATCCTTCTCCTGACAGACAACGCCCCGCTTCCTTTACCGCAGCATACCGGAATCTTCCACAGCCTTGATCGCCTCTTCAATGACTTCCACCGGCAGAGTAAGCGCAAAACGCACATGTCCTTTTCCGAGGGAGCCAAAGCTGCTTCCCGGTGTACATAACACACCCGTCCTTTCCAGAAGCTGCATTACAAACTCCACATCGTCCGCATATCCTTCGGGAATCTTCGCCCAGGCAAACATCGTTCCTTCGCTGTCTTCAATCTGTAAGCCCAGCCTGCGCAGTCCGCCGCAGAGAGCGTCTCTTCTGCGCTGATACTCTGCGCACTGCTCCTTCACCATCTCATCCGGGCCGGTAAGCGCCGCCACAGCGCCGTACTGCACCGGCAGAAACGTGCCATAGTCAATCTGCGACCGCAGCTTCTTAAAGGCCGCTACGATTTCCCGATTCCCCACTAAGAAGCTTACTCTCGCCCCGGTATAATTATAGGATTTGGACAGAGAATAGAACTCCACTGCGATTTCCCCGGCTCTGGGAATACGCAGAATAGATTTGCCAATCCTGCCGTCGTAAATAATGTCCGAATAAGCATTGTCATGGATGATCATAATCTGGTGCTTAATCGCCCAGGGTATCAGCTTCTCATAGAAGCTGTCGGGAGCGGTCCTGCACACAGGATTCAACGGATAAGACACGATCATACACTTTGCCCTTGCCAAAACTGCCTCATCCATGCCGTCCAAATCCGGCAGATAATGATTCTCTTCTGTCAGATCATAGGTTACAATGTCCGCGCCCGCAAGAGAAGGTCCGATGCCGAAAATGGGATAGCCCGGATTGGGTACGAGTACCACATCCCCCGGATTGCACAGCGACAGACAGATATGGGCAATTCCCTCCTGGGAACCGTAGACGCTCATCAGCTCGTCCTTCTCAAGTCTCACACCGTACCTGTCCGCATAGCGCTTCTGAACCGCTTCCACCAGTTCCGGAATATCAATCAGCGCATATTTATAGTTCTCCGGCTTCTTCGCCGCCTCGATAACCGCGTCCATTACATGCTGCGCAGGCGGGAAATCCGGCGTGCCTACAGAAAGGTTGTAAATCTTCTTCCCCTGCCTCTGCGCCTCATCCTTCTTCTCATTTAACACCTGAAAGATCCCTTCCTCGTAATCCTTCATACGGTCTGCAAATTGTAATGTTTCCATTATGTATCCTCCATTCTTATTCAGCCTGACTGCTGCTTTCCTGTTATGAATACTGCTCCGCTACCTGCCGCAAATATTCCCGGTACTCATCCACGGCTTCCTGGGGCGCGGCAAGCTTCGCGCCCATGCCAAGTCCCGTCAGCCAGCCGAAGAACTGGCCGCTGACCGCGACCGAAACTCTGACAGAGAAATGTTCTCTATCCCGTCTTCGGATCGACACTTCCTTACCGAACCGGTCCATCACTACGCCGATCAAACGATTCTCAAATTCTAACGTAATCATCTCTTCTCTGCCGCCGTACATACCGAAGGTCTTGTTGGCGTAATCCGCGATATCAAACCGCTCAAACAATTCCGCGCCCTGCCTCTTTACACCCTCCAGTACCTTGATATATCCTAATTTATCGACTCTGAAATGCTTGATTTTCTCTTCTTCCTCGTCATGGGCTATCAGATAATAATTCTCATCCTTGCAGGTCAGCGCCCAGGGGCTTACCCGATAGGTCTTGCCGCCCTTGCGGGGCACAAGCGCCTTATCCAGATTCCATTCCAGATATTGGAAGGAAATCTGTTCATTGCGCTGAATCGCCCGATGGATATCGTCTACTATGTAATAGATACTCTCATTGGCAGTCTTAATACGGTTCGCCACATAGACCTGTCTCTGCAGCTGCCCCGCCTGCGCCTTAGACGCAAGTTTCTCTATCTTGGAAATCAGTTCTCGTGATTTCTTCGCCGTCAGAAACCGTGACGCCTGTACCGTCTCCACAAGCAGCTTTAACTCCGCCAGTTCAAATTCCCTGCCCGCCAGATAGTAACCGCCGCCGGTCCTGGCCTTAACTAACGCAATATCATATCCGAAATCCGTAAGCTGCGCAATATCATCATAGATGCTCTTACGCTCCGCCTTAATGCCATAACCGGCCAACGCATCGATCAAAGCCTGCGTACTGAGACAATGCTCCTCGTCCGACTGCTCCGTCAGGATTTTCAACAGATATAAAAGCTTTAATTTCTGATTCGCTGATTTCGCCATATTCCTCTCCGTCATTCTAACCCAAGCAAAGCATAGATTTCCTTCAAATGCCGAATCTCATAATCCACCGCAACGTCCCCTCTTCTCTCTGCTCCCCGGGGATTATACCAGCACGCTGCGATCTGCGCATTATTGGCGCCCTTCATATCGCTGGTCAGAGAATCCCCCACGACCAGACATTCCTCCCGGCTTATCCCCGCAAGCCCGGCGAAACAGGCGTCGTAATATTCTTTCATGGGTTTGGGATAACCGATCAGCTCTGATACGAAAACGCCGTCCATCAACTGGTCGAGTCCTGAGATCCGCATCTTATTGGATTGCGTTGCATTGACTCCATTAGTCAGTACATACTGCCGATAGCCTGCTTCCTTCAACCGCCTGACAACCGTATCTGAATCATCCATGAAGAAAGCAACGCTGCCTAAAGCCTCCTGATAGATACCGGCGATATCCTGCACCTGATACCTGGTAATATGTAATTCCTCAAACAGCGTCCGAAACCTTCCCGCAAGCACTTCCGCTTTTGTTATCTCGCCAAGCTCCAGCCGCTTCCAATAGCTGTCGTTAATCTCTGCGTATCTGGCGACAATTTCATCCGTTATATCAAGTCCCAGCCTGGCAAAAGAGGTTCGGAGCGCATAATCCATGGATTTGTCAAAATCCAGTATCGTCTGATCCAAGTCCCATAGAATTGTGGTATATTTCCTCATGCCGCAGTTCCCTTTCCTTTTGCTTTATCCAACACAAAAAGGTGTTCCCATCGAACACCCTTCCACGCGTCAGCATATTGCCATTTCTGCTATACGGCTTCCTTGCCGGATGCATCTCCGGTTTCTTCTGCCGTTTCCAAAGCCGCCCTGGCGTCCTTGCTCTTTCTCCATTTCACACCGATGACGCACGCCACGATTACCAGCGCGACAACCAATACGAAAAGCAATAAATAGGATAAAAATGAATTAAGAAATAAAATCAAATTTGTCATCTGTTCCCATCCTTCTCTTATATTTCAATCTGCCAATTTCTACGTTCAAAAGTCCTGCTACGCATTATTATACCAAAGTCAACCAAGAAAGCAACTTTATTTTTCTTCCCTTTTTATTTTCGGAATGCCCTTACCTTCTTTTAACGCCGCTTTTGCTAATTTATCGACTTCTTCGTTATAATAATTCCCCGTATGTGCCGCAATCTTGGTGAAGGTAATGCGGATTCTTTCTGCATTCCGCTGCATGTAATCTGCATATTTTTGGGTTAAATCATTTTTGGCTTTCCAGGCTCCCGTAACCCACATCTCAATGCCAGAATAATCATAGCAGATATTGACTGCCTGATAAGCGTTTTTCACACACCATTGTACCGCAAACATTGCTCCCAGCATTTCTCCGGTGACATTGCGCAGCGCCAAAGATTCCGGATTGTCGCCGCTCCCTGATTCCCTGATCATGTCGCCATTTGGCGTTATCAGGATGCATCCGAACGCATAGCGTCCTATTTTCTCATCATAGCTTCCGTCAACATATGCAACAATCTGTCCCGGCAAGCATTCCTTTCCTGTTCTGTCAGAAGATACTTCCTGTATTCTATGCCCCGACAAATACTGAACTGCCTCTTCTTTTGTATGAAATCCTTTATATTCAGCCCCGGGATAACCGTCAACTGCGGCTTTGCACGCATCCCAGGTTTCAAAAATGCCTGTCGCTTTTCCCTTCTTTACGGCATAAATTTTCCTCTTCGCCATAACGCCTCCTTTGAAATGAACTTATCACTCCCATTTACCACTCGCAAGAAACCGCTCCGCCATCTCCTCCGCCCCCGCAATAATCCTGTCGTCATATCCAAGCACTTTAAGAAGCGCAATAGCGTTCCGCGAAGCGGCAGGCCCTTCCATCAGCCGGTATGGGAAAAAAATATCGTCGCCGTCGATTCGTTCTTCGAAATGATAATTGTCATACTGCTCCGCCAGAAGCTTCGTCAGTTCCACATCATGGGTCGCCGCAAAGCATACCGTATGTTCTGCGGCAAACATGCGCATAATCTGGGTCGAGGCGGCAATCCGCTCCACTGTATTGGTTCCCCGCAGTACCTCGTCCACGAAGCACAGCACACAGGCATGCTCCGCGCAGGCTCTTTGTGCCTGCTCCAGCATACGCTTAATGGATTTGATCTCAGCCATATAATAGCTGTCCCCGCTGATCAGGTCATCCCGAAGCGACATAGAAGAATAAATCCGAAACACCGGCGCCTCATATGCATCCGCCGGGCAGGTGTGTATCGTCTGTGCAAATACCGCGCAGACCGCCACTGCCCTTAAGAATGTGGACTTACCGGATGCATTGGAACCGGTAAGCAGCACGCCCCGCGTAGCCTGTATGGAATTTTTTACAGGGTCAGACAACAGCGGATGATATAACGCTTCTATTTCCAGGACATTTGATGCGGACATATTCGAAGCAGCTCCCGGCTTCCAATCAGTTGCCGCATCGTAGTGCAGCATGGGAACGCACCAGTTCTCCCCAAGACTTTTGCGATAAGAACCGATGACTACCGCCGTCTCCAG
>JAGAIZ010000002.1 GCA_017626325.1 Lachnospiraceae bacterium
AGAATTGAATAGTATGATAAAAAAATTTTTAAAGTAGTATTCACATACAACATCTATGTCTATCGATTTGAGCCGGAAATCCTTATATTTAAAGGGTTTCCGGCTCTTATAATTGACTAAAGTGTTGAAAACGGGATTATAAAGTAAATGTGAAAAATTACAAGGTTTTTCGTTTCATTTTCACAATTCCTTTTCACGTACAAATCAGAAAAAGGATTTACCGTGCGGCATATCCCGCTCATGTAAATCCTTTTACAAACGCCTTAATATCTTCCCTGTTCTTTTAATTTTTCCACTTCGTCAAACACGACGTCATTCAGCACTTTGATATAAGTTCCCTTCATACCGGAGGATCTGGATTCGATTACGCCGGCGCTCTCGAACTTGCGAAGGGCGTTCACAATAACCGAACGGGTGATGCCTACCTTGTCCGCAATCTTGCTGGCTACGAGAATCCCTTCCATACCGTTTAGTTCGTCGAAAATATGCGTTATCGCTTCCATCTCTGAGAAAGATAAGGTACTGATCGCCGATTTTACCACAGCGATTTTGCGGTTCTCTTCCGCATTCTCCTCACTTACCGCACGAAGCATCTCCAATCCTACTACCGTAGTGCCGTATTCGCACAGTATAATATCATCGATGTCGTACTGCACGCCGCATTTGTAGAGAAAAAGCGTACCGAGCCTCTCTCCCGATATCTCAATCGGCGCGATAACCGCCTGAAACTTCTTCGTATCTATATTCTCAAAGCCAAGCGTCTCCAGATTCACATTCTCCTTGGTAGACAGCACGCCCAACAGCCGCTCATTCAACATAGGATCGATAAAACCGCCTACATGATCCACAATAAGCTCCGTAATCGATTCCACCGAATCAATGTCGCCGATTCCCAGCACCTTGCCCTTCCTGCTGATCACCAGCACATTAGAATTCAGAATCTCCTTCAGCACGTCGCAAATGTCGTTAAAGACTACCTTGCCCGAATTATTATTGTGCAGAAGCTTGCCGATCTTCCTTGTTTTATCCAGTAACTGAACACTGCTCATGTACGTAACTCCTCAAATTTACTGCGTCAGTCTGCACTGACAGATTATTGATACACAATTCAATACGTAAATAAATTTTATCATAATATTCGAGCATTTTCAATGCGTTTTTGATCAATTACCGGGCAATTCGGACTATTTTATATAATTTTCTGACTTCACGCACAAATCTCTTAAATCACTGTTCTTCTTTAGCCTCTTCTCTGGGCGCGTCCTTCATAAATCCGCACGTCTCATTGGCGCATACGAGTTTGTTTCCTTTCTGCAGCAGAATGGAGCCGCACTTGTCACACCTTTCATTAACAGGCTTCTGCCATACCATGAAATCACATTCAGGATTGCCGATACAGCCGTAATATTTTCTTCCCTTCTTCGTCTTCTTCAGGACAATATCCTTGCCGCACTTAGGACATTCCACACCGATCTTCTCGAAATACGGCTTGGTATTACGGCACTCCGGGAATCCCGGACAGGCTAAGAATCTGCCGTGGGGTCCATACTTAATGACCATCTGCCTGCCGCATACATCGCATACTTCGTCAGACAGTTCGTCCGCGATTTCCACCTCGTCGAGTTCCTTCTCCGCCTTCTCTACCGCTTCTTCCAGATCCGGATAGAAATTCTTCACTACCGTCTTCCATTTCACGCTTCCTTCTTCCACGCCGTCGAGCAGCGCTTCCATCGTGGCGGTGAAGTTCACGTCCACAATAGAAGGAAACGCCTCTTTCATCATATTGTTCACGACTTCTCCAAGCTCTGTCACGTAAAGGTTCTTATTCTCCTTCACGATATACCTTCTGGCCAGAATGGTAGTGATGGTAGGCGCATAAGTACTGGGCCGTCCAATCCCCAGTTCCTCCATTGCCCGGACTAAAGAAGCTTCCGTATAGTGCGGCGCGGGCTGGGTAAAATGCTGTTTCTCTTCCAGTGAAACAAGCGACAGCTTCGTATCCTGGGTAATGCCCCTGGCCAGCGTATTGTTTTCTTCTTTGTCCTCCTCTTCCGTATAGACGCTCATGAAGCCGTCAAACTTCACCTTGGACGCCGCTACTGTGAACCGCTGTCCAGACGCGTCGATCTTAACGGAGGTTGTCTCATATCTGGCGTTCGCCATACGGCTTGCCACGAAACGTTTCCAGATCAGTTGATAGAGCCTGAACTGGTCTCGGGATAACGACTCTTTAATTTCCAGCGGAATTCTGTTAATATCAGTCGGACGGATCGCCTCGTGAGCGTCCTGAATCTTCTGACTGCTCTTACGCTCCTGCTCTGTACCGGCCGCATACTCTTCGCCGTACTTCTCCGTCACAAATGCTCTTGCCGATACTTCCGCTTCCTCCGATACTCTGGTGGAATCCGTACGCAGATAAGTGATAATACCTACCGAACCACTGCCCTTAATCTCTACGCCTTCATAGAGCTGCTGCGCCAGGCGCATGGTTTTCTGCGTGGAGAAATTCAGTACCTTGCTTGCTTCCTGCTGCAGTGTGGAGGTCGTAAAAGGCAGAGGCGCTTTCTTAACGCGCTCCCCTGTTTTCACAGAAGACACCTGATACTCCGCCTGATCCAATATTTTCTTAATCTCGTCCAGCTCTTCCTTGGATGAGATTGTTTTCTTTTCTTCCGCAGTCCCATAATATCTGGCAATCAGAGGTTTCTTCTCCCCCGGAACGGACAAGACCGCCTCCAACGTCCAGTATTCCTCCGGAATAAAAGCATTGATCTCTTCTTCTCTGTCACATATGATGCGAAGCGCTACAGACTGTACCCTTCCGGCGCTCAGTCCGCGCTTGACCTTCGCCCAGAGCACCGGCGAAATCTTATAGCCTACCATACGATCCAAGCAGCGGCGCGCCTGCTGCGCGTCCACCAGATCCATATTTATTTCTCTCGCGTTTTTCAGAGACTCCTTTACCGCTGTCTTCGTGATCTCATTAAACGTAATACGGTATACTTTTTTATCCTGAAGCTTCAGCGCATGCAGCAGATGCCATGAGATCGCTTCCCCCTCACGGTCCGGGTCGGTTGCAAGATATATTTTCTCGGCTTTCTTCACTTCCTTGCGAAGATTTGCCAGAATCTCTCCCTTCCCGCGGATGGTAATGTACTTCGGATCGAAATCATTCTCAACGTCGAGTCCCAATGTGCTGCGCGGCAGATCCCTCACATGTCCGTTACTGGCCGCGACTTCATAATTTGCACCCAGAAACTTCTTGACGGTCTTCACCTTAGCCGGTGATTCCACGATCACTAAATACTTTGCCATAGCAATTTCCCCTGTTTCTTCTTATTATAACGTGAACCACTATACACCAAATTTTTTCCTATGGCAAGTAGCAAAAAATTAAAAAACTCTAAATCATTCCAGCAGGAACAGCCGCGCACGGTTCAGGGACACGGAATCGCCGCTGATCACCTCATAGGTCCTGCTGCCCCTGCGGAAGCTTGCGCGCAGAACGATGTAAATATCAGCATTGTTCAGCGTATCATCCGCCTTCAGCGCCACCACCGGCGCCTGAATCCGGTATACTTTGCCAGCCTGCAGGCCTTCTTCTCCCACGAGCGTCAGACTGTTATCCGTAACGGTCCATATCGGGGAATCAAACCTTGTGGCTTTCACCGGCTCTCCTATCCCTTCCAGAGAAACGTCTCCCTCCGGATTCTCATAGTAGAAGCTGATCTGAAGATTCTTGTCCATCGCGATATTACCGTCCGCAAACCTGAAATAGACATCCACCGTATTATCCAGAATACCCGCTGCGTCATCCGACTCGTCCGCCCATTCCTGGTCAAACGGAACCGAAATGCTCTGTATCTGCGGAGAGTCCACCGCAAATCCCGCCACGATGCTTACATCCGCTCTGTGTACGCCGGCATGATACGCCGCCATCAGCGCGTTGACGAAGAATTTGCATTCATCCGTTCCTTCCTGGCCTTCCGGCTTCTCACCCGCCTCCGCATCATAAGCGTAAGGGTACTCGGCCTGCCCCAGATACACTACATTGCCTTTGCTGTAGCAATAGTAGTTATTACGGGCATCCCCGGGAGAAATACCGTAAGCAGATGTTGTACTGCTGCCGCCGAACGTATACCACACGGTCACATAAGGCGTATCCGTCTCACTCTTTAAGTTATTCTCAAAATCAAGCAGATATTCTGACGCTCTCAGGGCAGTGTTCGCGCCGCATACAAAGGATCTGTTCTCAAGCTGATACGGATAATAAGCAATCGTTCCTTCGTTGACCTGCTCGGACGCTAACTTCGTCTGCGGTTCGAACATCTCACGCTTCAGCCCCGCATAGCGCAGATAACCATCCGCGCCGTTTGCGCCCAGCGTAACATAGGTTCTGCTCTCCGGCATCTGTCCCAGCAATTCCGCATCAAGCCCCATTCTGTTGCCGCTCGCATCCTGACTGCACACCAGAAGGCTTCTGCCGCTGTCTGCATAGGTCTCTATCGCGTCCGCCACGATACCGGAGGATGCCGTATCATCCAGCGTCAGCACGACCACATCCCACTGATTCAAATATTCGCCGTTTTCCGTCAATCTGGCATTCAGCTCTTCTGCGGTTACCGTCTCGAATTCCATCGATACATTGGCAATACTCTCCGCCCCGCGCAGACAATATGCAAGCACCGAATTTTCTGTCTCCTCATACATTTTCTGCAGGTTCACCCAGATGTTGCCCGTCTCATTTGCAATCTGCAGTACGTTTATTTCTTCCGGCACAGAACTGCTCAGTTCGAAATATCCGCATACGCTGTCACGCCTCAGAAGATTGCCCGTATCGGCTACCTCCAGTTTCCACGGCATAATTCCCGGCCCCATACCGTCTATCGTAACGTCAATCACATTTCCTTCATTGACGTATTCGCTCACTTCTTCCTCTTCTCCGAAGATACCGTCATAATTGAGATCCGCATACAGGCGCACCTGTGTATCCCCCAGATACGCCTCGCCCTTATTATCCTTCACTTCATAGGCGATCGTGCCGTGATACTCATTGTTCTCATCCGGAGACAGCCGCTGTACCTTAGGCGCTTCTTCGCCATCCTCGCCCTGCAGTTCTATCCTTGGCTTGGAAATCTTAAGCTGGGTCATAAACATCGCGCTTGACATCGTATCTGAAATCGTAAAGATACGGTCTTTGTATCTTTCATCCGTGACCGCGCTTTTCAGGAAATGGTACATAACCGATTCCTCATCAATATACTTCGTATTGATTTCGTCATCGTAAGCCCTCTGCGCCGTACCGCCTCTAAAGCAATTGTCCTCCACCAGCACAGGATACCCCGCTTCCATATATTCCAGCAGATCCATCATCTTCTGCGCCGTAATGTCGTTGCCGTCGTAAGCGCCCACACCGGAATCGTCGCCCGTGTGATATACCTTGCCATTTAACTCTTCTCTGTTATATACCGCACTCCTGTACCTGTCATTGCTCACATTAAGGTTCTGTCCGTCCAGACCGATAAAGATCAGATCGTATTCGCTGTTAATATCCTGCCATTCGCCGTTAAACTGTGCCACGGACTTCACATCCACGCTCACATCAAAAGACTTCTTGCTGGACAGAATCTGTTTCGCAGACTGCATCGCCTCCGTCTGCCAGCACAATTTCGCATTGTCCCTGTCATCTGCAACCATGTGCAGATCCGAAGTCAGATTGGCGGTAGGCTGCAATTCCAGAATACGCAGATCGTCAAATTCTCCTATAATCCCCACAGAATAATTGATAATATACTGGATCGCCATCGCCTTGCTGACAGAAAGAGAGAGCTGATCCTCCTCCGACAAAGTAGTATTCTCCGCCTTGATTGCCGCTATCACATCCGAGAATCCTCTGTTGGTCTTATCCTTATCAAAGGTATCGTGGAAGTCCTCGCTGACAAGCGGTGTCTCGTCGTTTACCATATACACATTTTTATTAACATAATTGTAATCATTGTCATCCTTATTCGGGAATTCTTCGTCTTTATCGACATTCATTTTCAGATTGTCCATCAAATTGCCCTTCCTGTTCATTTCGGCATAGAAAGTGGACAAATCCTGTTTCAGTAACGCTTTGGCAACATACTGATAATTCGTGCCGGCATAATGCTCCTCATCCTTCACAATGTCATAATCTACGATAATGGGCAGCAGATCGTCCGATACCCGCCTGATAATCCCGGACGCGATACCGGCGCCCAGGTCTGTCCAGTTGCCGTCGGACGCCTGAATATATTCAATATACATGGAAGGATTCAATATCGTGTTAAATCCGCTCTCCATATAAATCAAATCCGCTCCCTCGATCATATCAGAAGTCACTTCATCCGCTCTCACAGTCTCCACTTCGATTCTGAAAGAGCTTCGCTCATTATCGCCTCCCGCCAGGGAACTGAATACATACTTCTCCATCCAGTTATTGTTATTACGGCATCTGAAATACACCGGAGCATTGTATACTTCCAGTGTCTCTGCGCCTTCCTCTGACGCCGTCAGCTTATACTCGCCGTTACCCGGTCCGACATAGAGAAAGCTTGCATCCACGCTGTCTGCGCCGCCGATATCAACGGCACTGATGCCGCCGTCGCTCTCACCGTCTTCCTCCGTCTCTTCTCCGTCTCCATTTCCGTTCTCTGCGCTCACCCTGTCATACGCATCATATGGACGAGGCGCGCCGTCTTCAGCGCTTACCGCCTCTTCCCGCTCAGGTATATAATAGATCGTCCCCGTCTCCGAAGAAGGATTCTCCGTCTCCGCCAGAATATCTTCCGCCGAAATCCCCGCCGGTTCGAATATCACTACGTAATACTGCACATCGGGATTCAGAATGATCTCTTCTTCATCGTCGGTACTGCGGCCGCCTCCTGCCTGACTGTCGCTGCCCGTCTCATGCTCCCCTTCTCCGTTGTCTCCGCCGGTCGAACTGCTGCCTTCTCCTTCTCCGTTGTCTCCGCCGGTCGAACTGTCGTCTCCTTCCTCGCTTCCGCCGCCGGATGAACTGTCGTCATCAGAATCTCCGTTTCCTGCACCACTAACTTGCACCAGTCTGTGCCATCTGCCGGAAATCAATGTATTTCCGGCGGAGTCAGAAATTCCCCCGGCTGATGGTTCCGATGCCCCGGAAGCCCCTTCGCCGCCTGTACCGTCATTTCCGTTCCCTTCTTCTGCACCACCGTCCGAACCGCTGTTTCCGCTTCCTTCTCCTGTGCCGCCGTCCGAACCGCCGTCTCCGCTTCCTTCTTCTGTGCCATCGTCCGAACCACCGTTTCCGCTTCCTTCTCCTGTGCTGTCATCCGAACCGCCGTTTCCGCTTCCTTCTTCTTCTGTGCCGTCGTCCGAACCGCCGTTTCCGCTTCCTTCTCCTGCGCCGCCGTCCGAACCGTCGTTTTCTCCTTCCTCTCCAGCCTTATCTTCCCCATCCTGGTTCCCGGAATCATCCGAGCCGCCGTTATCCGAGCCGCCGTCTCCATCCTCCTGACCGTCCCCGGACGTGCCGCCGCTATGGTCTCCGCCTGCGGGTTCATCGCTTCTGCCATATACGATCTGACCGACTGTTCCCACATAACAGTATCTGCCGTCTTCTTCCAGCAGATATAAGCCTGTCGCCTCTGAATAGCTGCCAATATCGTATGCGTCCACACTGGCCGCCACATATAAATCGCTCAGTTCTATATCGTCTGCAGACATATCCGCCGCCGAGAAAATCACATGCCAGTCTCCATTCGGATTATGCTGATACCCTGCCGTGCCGGCCGAACCGTGATCTATCTGGCTCAGAGAAATGAAATCGTAGCCTTCGCTGTCCTCGTCCGGCTGCTTCTTCTGCCACGTACCTTCAAATATTCCCTCAGACATACCCGACAAATCGGCGCCGCCCGGTTCAGCAAGATCTATCTCCTGTTCTTCAAACAGTAATGTCCACCCGTTCGCATCAGTCAAGCCGCTGTGAACGCCTCCGTAGCCCTCTTCATATTGAAACCCCGGAAAAGAATCAATCGCAGGCTGTGAAATCACACTGGTATATAAATCTGCCCTCCGCGTATAGTAAAGGTATGCAGGATTCTCTTCAAATACCGCCTTTAACTCCTGTGCCAGAGTCGTCTGCCCTTCTGCCAGATATCCTATAGTACCCATGGAAAACGGATATCGTTTGCTGTCTGTTACAATACCGTCTGCATCCACCGTCTGCACGTCATAATAAGCCCTTGAAGGCACTATATCCAGAATCCGATACGGGTTCTCCTCGTCATGCTCCTCTACGATTCTGCCTATGCCCGTAAAAGATTCCTTTGCCATGGCTTTCATAGGCTCTATATATTGCAGAATGCTGTATCCTGCCAGTACGGCCGCAAGAAGAGATGCCGTCAGCGCCAGGTAAACATGTCCGCGTTTCTTCCTGTGCGTTCTCCGCCTCACAGGCCTGCGGCTCTCAGACGCAGACGGTCTGTCCGATACAGCCGGTTTCACAGAAGCTGTTCTTCTGCCCACAGACTCCCTGTGCGGCACAGTCTCCTTTCTGAGCGCAGACTCCTCGGGCGGCATGGACTCCTTTCTGAGCGCAGACTCCTCGGGCGGCATGGACTCCTTTTTGAGTGCAGACTCCCGGTTCGGCACAGCAGCTTTCTGCGGCTTCGTCTTCGCTTTTTTTCTATGTCTGAAAATACCGCAGAGCGTCACCGCCGCTGCCAAAAGAGAGACAGCAAATACAAGAAACAGTTTTGTATTCTTCTTCATTGTATTCTGTTGTGCCTTTTGACTCATTTCTTTCCTGCTCATATCTGTCGCCTCTATATCTCTTCTTCCAAGCTGACTTAATTCACCTTAATCCATTCTGTTCCGTCTGCGGCGCAGGTCCATTTGCCGTATATCTGACCGGCATTCCATGTATTGTATAAAGTCAGCGTATAAGCTTGTGCCGCCGTATCATACGTATATTTACGGGTAATTGCTCCATATGTATAATTCCAGACATTTTCACCATAAGTATCCGACTCTAAGAAGTACTGCATAGAACCGGAATCCGTATACTCATTATCCGTAAGCTGCGGGAAACCGCTCTCCGACGGCAAAGCCATCTCCATCATGCATGAATTGTTATTATACTCGAAGAAAATTCTGGGTCCCCATACCGCTTCTATACTGGTCGTGCCTGCCTTAGTCTGGTTCCAGATCTTCCCGTCGTACGCATACGTTCCAAGATGATAGATCGTCGCTTTGTGCGTGCCTGCTTTCTCCGTCATAACCAATTCTATCGAATAGGAACCATTGCTGTACTTTCCTTTCACAGTGCAGTTTTGGGCGATCACATCTCCACTGTTATATTTGTTAAACGCGATCAACTGGTACTGCGCCGTCTGCTCTCCGGCAACAGGCTTAAATGGGAAGCCGCTTTCCGCAGAAGACGGGAAATACGTCAGGTAGGTATTTCCATTCCTGATGAAAGTCAGATTCAGCGGCTCAGTCGTATCAGATTCGACCGCCATCCTCTCCCACGTATCTTTTCCAACCTTGCAGCTATATTTGCCATATGTATGATTCACAATCTGCGTGCCGTCGAACTGACGGGAAGAGAGCGTAATCGTATAGCTGTCCGCCGAGCCGCCGACGCCCGGAACATATCTGCACTCTACGATAATATTATCCAGGCTGCCCGCCCAATCGCCGTTCTTCGTATATTTCGTGAAATTATAAACTGTCGCCTGCGATTCAGAGCTTTTGAGCTCGAACGGGAAACTCCGGTCCGTAGGAACAGGGAAATTCGTCCAGCGCTCTTCCCCATTCTCTGACGGCAGTTCCAGATTCAGTCCCATATCTATTTTGATCGTAATCGTACTGTGTTCCTGTTCATAATAGTGCTTCTCATAATCTCCGCGAAGGTTATGCTTGTACAGATAATCATATCCGCCTCTGATATTCGGATCGTTGGCATACACATACCCCGGTACAATATGATATGTTCCGCATGCCTGCGCCAGATTATGATTGTTGATATCCCTCTTGAGGAACTGGCTTGAATCCGGGTTAAAAGAGATCACGCCGCCGGGAACCGTATTCGAACCCGAATCGTACTGCAGCGTATCCCCGTCAAAGCCCCATATTCTCGTCCAGCCTGAGATATCATCCCCTTCTCCTTCATATAAGGTATAACGGATGTTATGCATTATGATATTTCGTTCCACATTCAGGATATCGCTCAGCTCCGGCTGTCCCATCACGGTCTCGCCGCCCGTAACGAAGGAATATCTCTCGCAATAATCCGAATCATCATTCGGATAGGTCACGCCATTATACTTCAGTGTAATAAGCGGCGGCGTCAGCAGACCGTAATAATAATCGTCCGCCTCGTATTTATCCCCTATGTATTTGCCTGTGGATGGGTCTATATGATTAATATATTCGTTTACAATGACTTCCGGATCGTCTTCGTAGTAGCTTCCGATCTCGTTATTCGCTTTCTTCTCTCTGGTTTCCTTCGATACCGGATCTAACACCTGGAAGAAGACGTAATAAGAGCGGTCGAGTTCCAATCCGAATAAATCCGGGTTAAATCTCTCATTGGCTCCGGTCGTATAGTACATGACCACCTGGTCGTCCGCTGCCGTCATGCTGTCCAATTCCCTGACGCGCACACAATAGACATATCTGTACCAGTCCGTCTTCAAATGGGAACGCATATAGTCGAGCGGTCCCGGATCGTTATCCGTACCAAACTTAAATCCCGACTGAATCGGCACATCCCCGTTCTTGCCTTTCGCCACAGTCAGCGTCAGCGTTCCCTTCACCGGCGGGTTCTGCGGATCCTCCTTAGAACCGTACCCCTTCGCCTTGGACAGGACAGACGCCGCCTCGATGACGATCTGATCGCCCGCCTTAGCCGTGGTATCTACTTTGATCACCGCTTCCCTATCGCCGGACGACTCTATCACCGCAGGACCGGACACAATCGTCCAGTCACAGACGTTATGGTCATTGCCTGTGTCGTCAGCGGCACACGCCTCTCTGCTGCAGCGGTTTCCCAACTGATACCCAATGACGCTGCTGTCAATGGTAACGGTACTTCCTGCTTTCACGCTGTCTTCCGCGCAGCTTAACTTAACTTCATTAACGCGCTTGATGTAAACTCTTACTTTCTTAACGCTTCTTTCATCCGTATAGGCTTTGCGGGATACTTTGACATCGAAATACTCTCTCGTCTCCCCCTTGCCAATGGTCAAACTGCCGTCTTCCGTAATGGAAGTACCATTCTTCGCCGCGCTGGCAAGCTCCCATCTGACCGCCGTGTCCCCGTCGCTGCTGTCCACCGAATTAGGGGTTAGCGTATAGAGATCGCCCGGCTCCAGAATAATATGATCATTTACGTTAATCGTGAACTCCGAAGCTTTTTTCATGGGCTCTACCGTAACCTTATTCAGCGCGACGCGGTTGCGCACAGTGATATTATTAGACGTCGTATATTCCCGGTTCCCCTGCGCGAAGGTCATGGAAACCATGACGACCCTGTTTTGTTCAAACTGCGAAATATCTATGTGGAACTCCCGGACATGCTCGGCTAATACCGCTTTATCAGCCTCCTTGAAATCCGGTTCCGGCTGACTTTCGTCTATCACATCATCGCTGTCATTAAAATAAAGCACTTCATCTTCCTTATTCCATCCGAACCAATAGCTGGGATTGTCATTATTACCGTCTGCCTTATTGATCACCACAAGACATTTCTCCGTGGGCTCGCCAACGAACTCGGAATCCTTTAATACCATCTGCATCTCTGAGGCGGTATCATCTTTTCCCCCATAATTAATACTGTCTGTCGTATCAATAATAACATCTGATATCTGATTCAGCGCAAGCTGTGCCTCCTGCTGCAGCATAATATCCGTATTCGCCGACGCATAGCTTCTGGAGCCGACTATAATAAAACCACAGACTGCCAGCGTAACAATCGACATGATCGCTACTGCTATAATCAATTCTACCAATGTGAAGCCTTTTTGATTTCTTCTCATCGCGCTGTGATTCCTTTCCGTATCTGTCCGCACCCATTTTCGTCCTGTGCAATGCCGCCTCTTCCCTGCTTCCTGCCTCCGAAGCACCGCTTTCTTCTCCGTACAGTTTCCCTCTCCATACAATTATGGGCTTGTCACCAACTCCAGTATGGATTTACCCGTCAACTCTTCCATATGAATCTTATAATGCCTGCTGCCGCCTTTCACATGCAACTTATATCCTGTCGTCTTGTCCTCAAAGGAGCCGGAACTTCTGTTGAAGTAAATCTCCCACACGCCGCTCACGGGTTCCGTCAGAGAGCTATCATCCAAAGCTTTCTCAGGCAGCTCGTTCCCGGCTTCATCCGTTACGGCACACCTGCTTGCGCCGATTTTCTCCGGTCTCTCATTCTTATATTCCCACGGATCGTCCTTCTTGTCTCTGGTCTGAAGCGCACTGTAAATATTACCGTCTTCCCCTCTGAAAAGCAGCAGCCGGACGTTCCCCTGTCCATAACTCATAGTCGTAACCTTACACTCCGATATCGCATTCATAATATCGTTGGCACAGGTTTTGGCATTGGCGCCATAGACCAGCCCAAATGATAAAACCAGCGTTGCCGTAAGCGCCCCTATGATCGCAATAATAATGATTAATTCCACAAGGGAAAAGCCCCTGTCATCTTTATTCCTACCGTACATACGGCTCTGTCCTCTCATCCTGCCGTCACACTGACCATTCCTGTCAGAATGATTTCCATCTGCTGCCCCAGCTACTTCTTAATCCAGTTCTCATACCGCACAATCCTGGAATAATCGATATTCAGATTGCCCGACTCATCTACATCCGCTTCCTCATATCCATTTCCGATCATACCGGAGCCATTGTAAAAGATATTCGCCGGAACATTATTGTCGCCTTCTATCTCAGATTCTGCCTGCAAAACATCATACACGCCTGCTCCGTCCTTACTGACCGTAACGGAATCCGCGATCGTGATTGTGCCGCTGGCGATAATCAATCCCTGAAAATCCTTCTTCACTTCCACATCGCCTATCGCAACCACCAGTCTTAAATCCGAATCCTTCACCGTATACGCTCCGCCGGACTTCTTACAGTCTACCAGCACCGCTTTCAGGCCGTTTCCCGCCGTAAACTCCACTTTACCGTCCGAGCCGCCTTTTTCATTCAGATAATCCTGCAGTCCTATCCTGCCATTCGCAGCCACGTCATCCGCATACAAGTCATCCGTATACAAGCTAATCAGATTCTCAAACAGCGTTCCTTCCTTCTCCGCATCTCCTTCTAAGAGATTTGCCTTCAGATTCTCATAAATCTCCTCGCTATTATCTATGACCTTGTCAATCGCTTCCTGATCCTTCTCACTGACAATGCTCTCCACGTTATCGGATATTTCCTGATAATCTCCTTCTTCTCCGCCGTCTTCATCCGTGCCGCCATCGTCCGCCGGATCCTGTTCAACGCTCGACAGGAGACGCACAAGACTCTCTCCATCCTTTGCGGTTCTGATTTCTCCATCCGCATCCGTGACAGATACCATACTGTTGCCCACGACCGTATATCCGGTCACGTCATCCTTAATCTTAATTCCCCGGGAAACATATTGGTTAAAATAATGATCCAGACTTACTTTGTTACTGTTGACATTATAATACTGTGCGAAATACTCCTGCGCATATTGCTTATCCATCACCAGGTACAGGTACACCTGCTGTTTCTGCGCATTATAGAGCGTTCTGACACCGCTCGACGACGCTGCCTGATTGAGCGCTGTAATCACCTGCGCAGAATCTGTGATGTCGATTCCGCCCAGACTGTCTATCGTAATATCCGAGATCCCGTAAGACGCCAGTTTCTCATTGCCCAGCTTGACCGCTTCTCTGCTCGCGTCGACGATCCTGAAATCCTGTCCGTTGTCCCGATACGCAGACAGTTTCCCCAGCATTTCCGTCCATGTGTCAAAAGACACAGGATTCTGACCGATCACTGTCTTGCCGTCCAGCGTGCCGACACACTCCGGCGGCACGAGATAAGCAATCTGATTACTCTTGACAGAAATAGACTCGCCCATCAGTATATGCGGCAGTCCGTTATCCGTCTCACTCTCCTGCGGCAGACTGACATACGCCCGTCCCGCAAGCAGCAGCGTATTAAGCCCCATCAGATCAACCCCGGAATCCTTCCCGTTAATGATAATCGCGCTGCTCGTATCAGCAGGATTCACAATCTGTTCCTCGGTCACGGCATTGCCGCTTTCATCAAGCACCGTCTTACCGTCCTCATCCTTCTTCTCCACCGTATCGCTTCGTGTGGACTCATTGGTGCCGCCGTATCCATAATAGTGGCCTGCCAGCGTCACGTAGCTGCCCTTGCCGGAAAGAATCAGATCATTGGCAATATACATTCTGCCGTTCAGATTCATATCGCTTCCGTTTACCGCAAGCCCCTGCGCATAGATATTCGTCCGGAAACCTTTCCCCTCCTCATTCCGATCTCTTATGATGAGATTTGCGCCCTGTTTCGTCCGATAATTATCCGGGCTACTGCCTGCCACAATATCTCCGCCTGAGATAACATAAGACGCGTCGTTAATCGTCACTTGGCTTGCATCGCCAATCCGAATTCCGCCTTCATCCTCAGAAGCGCCTGCGCCTCCATAGATACTGCCGTTGATGCTAACCACAGACGCCTTCTCGGATTTGATTCCCGTACCGCCAATCAATACGTAAGGGTAGAGCCGGTCAATCGTCCCCGCCTGCGTAAAGTGAAGCTTCGGCACATCAATAGCAATATCCGTATTGATAATGGAGAGATAACCGTTGCCGTCAACAAATTCTATACAAATATTCCTGAGCGCCATGCTGCTGTAGCTGCCACTGTCCTTCGCCGGCTTGAATTCCGGTTCTGCTTCGTCCCACACATCCTTGTTGATATGTCCGGCGGCATTGTTTTCATTCCATAATTCCTGATCGACATAGCCATAGGCGGAATTTCCGGCTTTTTTATCCGTATTAGAGCCCGTGTAATCGGCTAATATCTTCTTATCATACCGATATTTTCCAGATGTACTGTCATAACTCACATGCAAAGCTTCCTCGACGGCTTCAATATACGCCGTGACGAAATAGCTCTCTCTGTTGGAATCGGTCCCCAGCGCATCCCAGTTGCTTATGACTTCCTGATAAGCCTCATTGATGGATACTGACACAATCTCCTGCTTCACGCCCGCCATAATCTGCTCTACGACTGTCTCGGCGGAATAGAAACTATTCTTCACCTTCCTGTCGTTAATCTTGATACGATAGTTCAGATAAGACGCCCACAGAATCGTAGTAGCCAGAATACCGATCAAAGCCATGGCTATGATTACGATAACGATAGCGGAGCCTCTGTCATCCCTCTTATGCAATTGATTCTGAAACCAGGTTATTCCTTTGCTCGATCTCTTCATCTTCTTTCCCGTTCTTATAAACACATTGTCTTTCTGTCTGTCCTGCCGGCACAGTATGCTCCTTCTGTGCCCTGTCCGGCTATTCCTCCTGCTCTAAACTCGTTATCGTCGCCAGTTTATGTACGTCATCCCGATCTTCGAAATTACTTTCTGTGAAATATTGTGCCGCTCCCGCTTTGTAGACGGTTATCTTAATGTCATAAATAACGTTTGTTGTTTTGTCACTGGCCGTATCTCCTGTGAAGGTGCATATTTGAGCCAGACCGCTGCCTATCCTGACATTCGACAGGACGACATCTTCGCCCGTAGCCAGATTTGTACTAAGATTCGTCCGAAACAGCAGGTTAGGAGATTCGTTCTTTATATCCACTCCCACCCGATAGGATGCTTCCTTCTCTTCCAGACTCCCCGGTCCTGTAAGCGGCAGTTCAGGCGCGATCACATGATTTACCGGATCCACGTCTGATCTGATCTGCTTCGCCACCACAATACTTTTTAACAGCGGATGCTCTTCATCGAACAGTTTATCCGTATCCTCAAGCTTGAATGTAATATGATCCACCACATCTGTTGATGAATATATCGGGTAATAAAACAGATAGAAGTTGCCGCTGGAAAAGGTGCGCTTAATGCCCTTAACCTCACCTTCCGCTATATCGCCAACTGCGAGGACGATATATCCCCCTGGGTGGATATCTGGATTATCATTGTATATACAACGATAAGTAAATTTTATTTCAGCATCACATTGCTCATTACCTGCCGCATCCTTTTTGCCCGCATCCTTAATCGTTATTTCAATCTTTCTCTCCTTAATCGTAATAATATCATCCAGTTCCTTCTCGTCCCAGTCGTCCGGCAGCGTTTTGCCGCCGTCTATGATATCATCCTCAATCTGCTTTTTCACGTCCTTTAGTACGGCTTCTCTTAAGCCTTTATCCTCATGATAGCTGCTGTCTGTCTCGCTGCCGTTTCCGTTTACCTCTGCCACACTTCCGATCTCGGCATAGAAATTGCCGTTAAATACATTGTCATGCGCCTCGATATCGACACCGCTCTGCTTCTCCTCCGCTTTACTGCCATAAGTAGACGCATCTAACTCAATCAGAGCGTCATATTCTCCACCCTGCATCTTAAGATTTTCGATACCGAAGCAGTATATCCCTTTATCTTCGTCTCCCTTATCCGCTGTCAAATCCTGTACGCCGCCCCGAATCATGCTGCTGTTCACAATATAGAACCCGTCCTTCGGATAATAGTAGGCGCCGCTGCCTGCCCCTTCCGGCGGTTCGAACTGGTTTCTGACTTCCTCCAGCGTATATGCCTTAAGCCCCTCCATAATATCCTGCGCCACGGTAGTGGCCCGAAGCATCTGCCTGGATTTCACGTTGATCTTTGTCGTAGTCACGAACATATGCAGCAGCGGAATCACAATGATAGCAAGAATCGTCACCGCGATCAGAAGTTCAACCAGGGAAAAACCGGAATCTGCGGAATTCCCATCACTATTTAATTTTGCATTCTTCTGTACGCCGTTTCGCATTCCGTTCTCCCATACCAATTCCGCAGCAGCGCAGTTTCATTAGATTTGCTATCATCAGGGCTGTGTATCAATCATTTCCGTCATTGACACTCTCTTCTGTATTCTCCGCCAGATCCTCTTCCAGATCCTCCAGCGTACTTTCACCCTGTAATTCTATGGAGCCAAAAATATTGTTAGTTCCCAGCAAAACAGAAGACAGGGCAGGCTGTACATATTCCTTATCCGGCTGTCCCGGAACACAGTACATATCAACGCTCGTCGTGCCCGCAAGAAGTCCTGTGGTTTCATCATATGTCACTGTCAGATTGCTGATACTCATTCTGTTATCCTGCGCACTGATGTTCTTAATTCCTCTTTTGAGTCCCTCATAGGAAACCACATAATTAATGGTAACATTACGTTCCATCAGCATGGATACGCTGTCTTCCACACCTGCAGCGCTGGCTTCCACGCTTCCCGCCGCAGCCGCCGTATCATCCGCAATACCTTCCTGTGCCTCGTACTCCTCCACCTCGGCAATCTCATATGTATGATCTACATCTTCCTGCTGGATATCAGGCATTGCCACCGGTTCACACGCGCCAATACTGATACTGCTGATTACCATCGGAGCGATCAATTCCTGATTCACCGCCAGTAAAACACCGTCTTCCTCCCGCACATCTACCGGAAATCTCTGATAAATCGCATCTGTTTCTCTTTTCATCCGCTCTGTTTCATCTACATAGCTGTCCTTCTGCGCCATCTTCAGATTCAAATCATTGATCCGGCTCTGTAACTGCAGATTCTCCTGTTCCAATGCATCTGCCTTTTCCATCGCCGGCTGGAATACGAAAAGATAGGAACAAACCGCTGCCAGGATCCCCAGAAATCCCACAAGCAGCAAAATATCTCTCTTAGAAACCTTCATCGCTTAATCCTCCTGCTCTTTAGCGCCATCCTCATCCGTAATATCCTTGTATAACGCCGCTGCCGAGAAACTGACAGATACTGTTCCCGTCTCTTCTTCTATCTCTTCCACCACTGAGGCTACTGTCACGCTTGTCGGCTGCAGGCTTTCAAAGGTACGAAGCTGTTCAATCGCTGCCGCGACCTCGGTCTTCGTACTCACACTCATATTGATCGCCACGCCCTCTGTCGTGCTTGTAAAAGACACCACATGGACGTCGCTGGGCAGTTTATTCTCCAGCTCTTCCAAAAATTCAACCAACTCTTCATTACGGTTCTTCGTAACGTCGTACATCGATACCGCCAAATTATAATCCGCCAGAGTCTCCACATACTCATTATAAATCGGTATCACTTCTTCCACCTCAGCAGACTGCGCTTTCAATTCCATATTCGTCTTCTGTGCGCCCACGTAGCGGATTACGGAGAACGAGATAAGTGCAATGGCCACAATTAATCCGACCACTAGAAGCAAGCCCGCGATGAAAGTACCGCTCACTGCAGAGCTGCTTTTACTGCCGCCTTCCTTTTTGCCTTTGCCCTTATCCGCTTCTTTCTTGAATCCAAGCGGTTCTGCCGCCGCACCTACGCAGGCGATATACTCTCCATAGTATTCCTGTTTAAAATTCTTCTCCAGATTCCATCCGGCAGACTGCCGCAAAATCTCCACAGGATGATTTATCTCCCTCGCCAGCAGTTCCGCCATTCCCCGGATATTCGCACCCAGGCCGGTTATGATCACACGATCAACAGACGTGCCTGCATTGTGCGACACATAATAATCTATAACTCTGGCAATGCCGCCTGTCAGCGGCAGAAGCGCATCCGTTACCGTCTGTTTCGCGCGTTCCTCCGCAGTCTTCTCTCCCAGTTCTTCTTCCGGCGGATCGTCCAGATAGTCCACTTCATTTTCCGAAACATTCGTTATCAGAACGCAATCGTTCTTCGTCATAACCTGCAATGCCTGTCCGACATTCTGAATATCCCCCCAATGTCTGGACTCCATAACAGTATCGACCGCTTCCTCCATGCCATAAGCTACATTTCTGGTAAAAGCAAGCGTTCCATTCTGCACCACCATCACAAGCGTAGAACGCTCATCAATCTTTACGATCAGATTCGTTCCCTGCGCGCACTCTTCCTTCACCACCTGATAAACGCTGTTGCCGGCATAATCAATCGCCGCAATCTCAAGCTTCAGCGCCTTAGCCAGATCATAGTATCCGTCAAGAAGCGCTGTAGGCGCCGCCATGACCAGCAGCTTATACTGCTGCGTCCCTTTGGTCTCGCCTATCACACCCAGTATACTGTATGCCAGTTGGTACTGACTCAAATCTACCGGAAAATAGTCCGATGCATTGGCATTTACCACATCCGCAATACGATTTTCTTTCACAAAAGGAATCGCGACCTCACGGCTGGCTATTTTAGCGGAGGTAATGGTAAACATCACCTGCTTGGATTTCATTTTATTCTCTGTCAGAGCCTTTTTTAACGAATCCGCATATTCCGGCGTAACCATCAACGCGCCGTCGTTAATGACGCCTTCCGTCGTAGGAATTGTAAAACTTTTATATACTCTGTGCGTCTTGGACTTATAGTCCACTTCACAGACTCTGGTCAGCGAATAACCGATTTCAATACTGATTACCTTACCAGCCATGAATCGTTTCCTCCTTTAGTCAAATCCTCATTTATGTAATAAACCTGCCGGCCGCGCCAAGCAGGTGTTCTATTCTGTCTTATTATCATTTAAAATTGTGCCAGATACCACGCAAGCATCTGGTCTCCCCACAACGCAGCGATAAAAACTCCCATGGAAAGGTAGGGACCCATCGCCAGTACATGATCTTCGCCGCTGACTTTCATGCGAATCACATGGATGACAGCGCCTAATACACACCCCAGTAAAAAGGCCAGTATAATTAATTTCCAGCCAAGCAGCAGTCCGCAGACTGCCATCAGCTTCACATCGCCGCCGCCGATTGCCCTGCCCTTCGAGGCATAATACAGCACGGCAAGCACCGTACTGACAGACAGGAAGCCGATCAGGTAATCCAGAAAACGAGTATAGTCCACCGCTACCCGGATCAGCCCCAGTGCCAGTATAAACACGTTAATTCCGAAAGGAATCTCATAAGTTCTAAAGTCAATGACACTCAACACAAGGAGCGCCGAAGTCAGCAAACAGTAGAGTAGGGATTCTACGTTTACCCCATTTACAAAAACAATAAACAAATATGCTATTCCATTCAGCATCTCTATGAACGGATACTGAATGGATAGCTTCGCGCCACATTTACGGCACCTGCCCCGTAAAAACAGATAACTGAATACCGGAAACATATCGTACCAGCTTAACTGGTATCCACAATTCATACAGTGCGATCTGGTTTTTACAATATCCTCGTGCTTCGGAATACGGTAAATACAGACATTCAGGAAACTGCCTATTGTAATGCCGAAGAGGAATATGATGATGTACAAAAATACTTCGAGGGGCATAGTGGTTAATCCTTTAAATTAATTGTGTATTTCGTTCTGGCTAAGTAAAAGCATATATGTTCTAGGTTTCAGGTGTTGAAGCTGCCGCTATAGCACCCGATCCGTCAATACCTGATGTTGTTACTTCCCAGACACTGTTCGTTGCATTATACTGTAATGTAATCGAAATATCAGCATCTGCATACGCGCTGGACTGGAATCGGGAACTCGACATGGTCGAAGCATCCAAAAGCCCCAGAGTAGTAATTACAGTTTGTAAATCACCGGAAACAGTAATTGCATTTGTGTCATCATCACTTGTAACTGTATATGTTTTGCTTGTATCCAGATTTGCATCCGGATCAGAAGCTACCACCTGCAGCGTGTTGATAAATTCAACAGCAGTCTGTGTGTCAGTTGAAACCCTGCTCTTCTCCACATAACGCAGATACTGCGGAGCAAGTACCGCTACCAGGATTACCATAATAGCAATAACGATAATCAACTCAACAAGGGAAAAACCTTTGTTATTCATTTTTCTTTCTTTCATTATTCTTTCTCCTTCTTCCTCTTATTCATTGCAGGCGCTACGACGCGCCCTGTATCTTAAGCACGGCTGTCCCCTACAAACAGACGTGTTTAATTCACGCTTTGTTTACCATATCTGCATATTGATATATGCCTGCATTTATATAATCAAAAGAGATTCTATATCTTAGATAAGATATAGAAGAAAAGGGCTGACCCTTTTCTCCGGGTTGCGTATCTTGTCAAAAGAACGTTATACTCCCTTTTACAGATTATCTAATGCGGAATACATTGTTACCATAGGTGCCATACATGCACCGATCAAAATACCTACCACACCCGCGAGCGCTATAATAATCATCGGTTCCATGGCTGCCATCAGCGACTGTACCGCCATCTCCACTTCTTCCTCGTAATAATCAGCCAGTTTATTGAGCATTTCCTCCGTAGAACCGACTTCTTCGCCAATATGTATCATATGGTACACCATAGGCGGAAACAAACCGCAAGTCTGTAAAGGCTGCGACAGAGGCACGCCGATCATGATCTGCGCTACAGAATCTTTCAACGCTTCCTTGAACCATATGTTAGTCATCGTATCCGCCACAATATCGACCGCTTCCACCAGCGGTACGCCTGCCGCCAGTAACGTGCTTAACGTCCTGGACATCTGAGATGATGCCGATTTCACAATCAGATTCTTAATAGCGGGAATCTTAAGCTGAAGTCTGCCCAATACATGTTTGCCGCTGATCGTCTTCGCCCACGCCCGCAAAGCGACTACAATAGCAATCACCGCCGGGATAATCAGATACCAGAAGCCCTGAATAAAATCGCTCATATGTACTACCATCATGGTAATCGCCGGCAGTTCCGTGCCCAGTTCTTCAAACATGTCTGTATATGCCGGGATAACAAATACCAGCATAACAATGACTACCGCCACTGCCACTAACGCAACCACGATCGGATAAATCATGGCTTTCTTAACAAGCGCCTGCGTCTTGGCTGACTTCTCAAACTGTATCGCCATACGCTCCATCGAAGTATCCAAACTGCCGGAAGCCTCGCCAGCACGCGCCATCTGTATCAGCAGTTCTGGAAAAACCTTCGGGTGCTGTGCCAGAGAATCCGCAAAGCTCTCGCCCTTCTCAACATCCGCGCAGACCGCGAGCAGCGCTTTCTTCAGCTTAACATTCTCAGTCTGTTCCGCCAGCATATGGAGCGTCTCAATAATCGTAACGCCCGCTCTCGTAATACTAGCGAACTGTCTGCAGAATACCGCCATATCACGGGTAGTCGGCTTGCCGCCTATATCCACATTAATATCTCTGGTTAAAGCATTCTGTTCCGTAATTTCCAACACAATCAATCCCTGGTTTTTCAGGTCCCGTACCACCAGTTCTTTATTGTCGGCCTCTTTACTGCCTTTGATTTCCTTACCGCTCTTATCGATTGCGACATAACCCCAAGTCGCCATATTCTCTCCTCTGTAAACACAATTTATGCTTTTTGTACATTCTTATTGTCACTTATGTCCATTTCATTATATACATATCAAATAATTTTTTCAATAAAAAACATAATTTCATCCTATATTGCCAAGTTGTAAATTTATATTTAAAGAAAAGAGCAATTATTTACCGTGATGCTTTTTAGCGGCCTTAACACACCGTGTAGCAAGTATCAGCCCTAAGATAATAAGGCATAAGACTGGATACCGCCTAACAAAATCAATGAATCCATTCAGAAGCACAATGCTGCCTTCCATAATGGCATTGAGAAAAGCATCATGAAACTGGTCACCACTCACAACACACCATCTCTTTTCTGATCCTGTGGAGAAGGAGTTTTTCCCCTGGCAAGGTTTTCTCCTTCTCCATCCAGCAGTTTTTTGCTTTTCATTATATCACAAACAAGTCCAATAAAACGGGCTTTATAAAGAGTTAATGTTTAAGGGGCATAAGAATGATGCATGAAGAAGGATATTTACTTGCACGGTTAGGAATGTCAGTTGAGGATGCGGAACGCATTGAAGAAATGTGTGATGATAAAGGCACTGCAGTGAAATGCCTGCTCAGGCAGTTCCTGTGTGACCTCATAGACAACGATAAAAGTGGCGGAAGTGATGCGCGCATGGCAATATCTGAATGGTATCGCTGCAGCGATTTCCAGACTGCCACAAATAACGGTTAAAATGCGCATTTAACATATAATTACAAACAACTATTCAAAGAGAAAAGAACAAAGAAAGAAGAGGTAAGAAAAATGAAATGTACAATAGTTGGAATTAAAAAAGGAAAAACCAAAAACGGCAAGGAATGCTATAACTACTACGGCGTGAAGGACTTCTCCGATTATGACAGGGAGAATTCCGAATGCCAGGGACAGGAACCCGTCTCAGCTTTCAGCTACAAAGATTACAGCGTCATGGTCGGGGACGTGGTGGACTTCCGCTATGAGCCCGGATTCGAAGGAAGGGCAACCCTGGAAGATATCGTGATGGTAGAACCTGCCGGTAAGACCCCTTTTGACAACGCGGAAGGGAAAACAAAAGGAAAGTAAGATGAATCCGGCACGGTTTGAAAGAATTGTGCCGGATTTCTCATGAGAGGAAAAAATATATGGACATTTTATTTGTAACTGCTGTCATGTTCCTGCTGGCCTGCTTTATATTCCGCAAAAAACTGGCGGAACTGTTCATGGAACATAAGGCCCACAAAAAAGAGTTGCTGGCTGCTCCCGCCCTGCCTGCTTACGCGGACAAAGCAGAAACTGCCGTTTATAAAGTCCTGGCATTCAATGCCCGTGACTACCAGACAACAAAAGACCTGGAAAACATGATGGAGCTCCGGCTTGAACAGTGCATCACCGGGCTTGCCAGGCAGGGGCATACAGCAGAAGTTGAATTCCATGCCACGGGGTTTGTACTCGTGTATCTGGTGAAATACAGCTATTAACCGGAAAAGATATCCATGCCACGCGGAAACAGACTGCCGCCTGAAACAGCATGACACCGCGTTCAAACCATCCGTGCGAAGCTAGGATATTCAATTTGAACCTTCCCGTTGGCATTTAAGCTGCATTTTCAGCCAATCTCCTATAACAGCCATTACCCCGTGTGTATAACGGCCGGTAATCTCCGGAAGAAAGCCTGCATACTCCCGCCTGCATCCGCCTGTTTTTTCTTTGATGTAGTATCAGTGTGAGCGGTTCAGAAGCCGGGCGGGAACCCATGGGGTCGAGCCAGTACTGCAGGAAACGGATAGGTTTTGTTAGTTCGGGAGACTGTTTAAGAGCGATTCATAGTGTAGTCGTGGGCCCGGCTTCTCGCGGGCACAGCCATAACCTGACGGTTAAATGTGACAGCCTGACGCCGGCGACACGGAAGTTTATATCCCGGGCAGACGGTATATTATACGCGGAGATACCGCACCTGCAGCAATGGAAGTAACCCGCGTGAAGTCAAAGCCCCGTCCCCGGCGTCTGAGGGGACTTTAAATCCTTACCGCTCTTTTTCCCAGCCGATCTTTTCATGGAATGCGGAAAAACCAGCGGTTCGCAAGGGAACTGTTCCCTTGCACGTTCATGGGCCGCTATGATTTTACGCGGAGACACCGTTGCATACAGACACAGTCAGGCGGCGCGTGAATTATTAAGAAATTGAAAAGAGCCGGGCATGATATGAAAGACATAACCGTCCGGAAACACCGCAAGGAACAGCAGTTCTTAGCTTTTGCGCGACCGTTCTTTGAAAAGGGGGATTCGGTTCCTTGGCCCCCTTTTCTGGTCGAAGAAAGCTTAGAAATGCGGTTCTTACCGGAGCCAGCAAAGTAGAGGTATGAAGATGAAGGAAGAATTAAGAAACTGAAAAGAGCCAGGCATGATATGAAAGACATAACCGTCCGGAAACACCGCAAGGAACAGCAGTTCTTAGCTTTTGCGCGACCGTTCTTTGAAAAGGGGGGGTTCGGTTCCTTGGCCCCCTTTTCTGGTCGAAGAAAGCTTAGAAATGCGGTTCTTACCGGAGCCAGTAAAGTAGAGGTATGAAGATGAAGGAAGAACAGTTGACAGAAACAGAATCACCCGGAACCATTTCGGGAAATGACACGGAGCCGGAAATACCGGACACGGGAGACATCCCGCAGGAAGGGGACGGAACAGGGCAGCCGCCAGAAGAAAGCCAGCCTGACCAGCCGCCGCAGGATAACGGGGACACTGAGCCGCCGTCTGCTGAGCAGCCGGGATCAGAAGCGCCCTCTGTAAATGAACCGGATACGGAATGGCAGGAAGAAGTTACAGCGCAGCTGCAGCTTCTGCAGGAAGCAGGCGATAACGGGGATATTACCCAGCGGCTTGACGCACTGCTTGACCTGCTGACACTGGAAGCAGAACAGGACGCCCTGGCAGAGACGGAAAAGGCTGCCGTAATGCCGCCATTTGAGGGCTACCAGGAGTGGAGCTATGGCATAGATATCGCCTTTGAAGTTTATCCTTTCGGCTATGGAAATTACCTGTCCCAGAATGTATACTGCGGCACGCCGGAGGAGTTTGAAGCATGGTACCAGAACACATATAACTGTATTGATGACACCATCCGCGATTTTTATGTCAAGACCATCACGGACGATGACGGCATGGAAGTTTATAACTATGAAACCGATTCAGAAGAACCGGAGCCGGAAGAGCCACCGGAGGAAGCGGCCACGGCAGATCTGATGCTCTCCCACCTGGAAAACATCAACAAAACGCTGGCGGACATGCTGGCGGCGGATATGGAATACTACCAGTCAGCATATGACTACCAGGAACAGATGCTTGCGCTGCAGACAAGGCAGACAGCAGATACGGTCATCTTGTGCGTGACGCTGTTCATCCTGCTGGGCGCCATGTGCGCAAAGGCTTTCATAGAGAGGTTTAGATGATGGAAAAATTATTATTGCAATGCATAGAAGAAAACCTGCACACATATGTGGCCGTTGGAATGGATATCGGCTTCGTGCTCATGGCTCTTCTGTGCCTGCTTGGATACGTTGTTGGCAGGGTCCAGGACCTTGTTTAACATAGACGCGCGCGTAAATAATGACAGGAAGGAGGAAACAGCATGCCTGATTTATATGTAGCAGCATTATCTGCAACAGATTCTCTCGGCCTCAGCGATACCTTCGTGGACGCGATCACGACGATGAAAGCTGATTACCTGATCTATGTGGCGGCAATCGTCCCGATCGGCCTTGCGATCTGGGCCGCTCCCAAGGTAATTGGATGGGCGAAGAGATTCTTTACTGGCATTTCCAGATGATGTACCTGGGATAACAAGTTAGTATGTCACAAAATGTACCGGGAAGGGCAGCACCTTTCCCGGTTCTGGAAAAACACCCCCTATGGGCGATGCTTAGATGTACTTAGATACGGTATTATCGTATCTTAGTACATCTTAGACAGCGACGAGCGCCGCGCGCGAAGGATGGCAGAGGGGGCTTGGGGGTGACGGGCTCGGAGGCCCAGAGGATACAATCCGCAGCCATACCCCTAAAATCTTGTAAGACCAAAAACTGAATATTGAAAAAGACTTTCGTCAGTGTTATACTCTCCCTATAGTTTGATTGGGGGGATTGGATGGATTTAACTATTATTTATGTAGTCATTATTTTATTAATGCTTCCGTTTGTGATCATAAAGGGAACTAGAACGAATAAAAAATATGAAGAAGCATTGAAAAGAAATAAAGAGCTTGAAACAGAGCTAAAGTTATTGAAACAGGAAAACTATTATTTAAAGAAGCTGAATGGCACTGACTAGGATAAAAACTAGCCAGTGTTTTTTTATGAGGTTAGATTATGAAACAAAAACTTGCATTGTTATTAGCTAGCGTGATGATATGCATGTCGGTATTTATGAATTATAATAACGTAATAATTGCTAGTGCATCTTCAGAACAAGATAACCTAGATGATGCCTATGAAGAAATTATTCATGCAGCTCTTATTACTGCTGCGTCTGCATTGGGCATTTGGTTATCAGGCGGTTCAGCTGCTGCAATTATGCCAATCGTATTATCTGGCGCTTTACAAGAAACTACTAATTTAAAAGACTATGTTGATACTTATCTTTATGATAACGGAGACGGAACCACCACGATATCAGAAGAATTTATCACATTGGTGCTGCAGTCCTACAAGCAGTACAAAGAAGACAACGGCCTGTCCTTTGACGGCTCCATGGATGCCAATGAAGACGGCTACTACTATTTCCCTGATTTCACCGCCACGGCCTATCACCCAAGCAGTTCAACATGGTGCGGATCTGTCGTATTTACGGATATCTATTCCTACTATCCCTGTGCCGTGCTTTTACGGAGCAATTTCTGGCGCGGGACTGGCTATGAAACAGCGGGATATATCATCTATTACAATGCTTCTTCGGATGAATTCTTCTGCATGCAGTATGTATATGATGAAAACGGCGTGCTGGATCCTGATATTATTCATCCCGCCAACAGTTCGTTCCTGAATCCCCAAAAGGCCCATAAAGCGGTTAAAGACGGTTATGCCGGCCCGGCCTATTTCGATACCCTGTCCCTCGGCTGGGCTGTAAATGTAAGTTATCCAGGTGCCTGCATGACTGCAAGTTCTTCCTGCATCCCTACTTACAATGACCTGTCAGCGTTAAAGCACGGCCTGAGGACCGGGGATTTTTCTGCAGCACATAACTACGGCACGGAAGCTTCCTGGTACGACGGCACTTATTCCGGCGGCGATATCACCGTGGAAACTGAGAAGCTGCAGGGCATTTTAGATAAGCTGGATGAACTGGACGAAACCGGAAAAGGCATCGACGATAAGCTGGGCGACCTGCTTGACTGGCTCGGCATCGGTGACAGCTCAGGCGGTACTGCGGCTGGCGGCATCACGGGATGGCTTCAGAAAATCTATAACAGGCTCGGGGACATGCTCAGCCAGCTAAAGAGCATTAAACGCTGGACAGTGGTCGACACTGTCATAGACGGCGTAGACGCTGTCGCTGACTGGCTCGACCTGATCCACGATGTGTTAAGCGACGCCGATGACGGGGCTGAGGCTGCTGTCGCAACCCTCTCCTCCGCGCTGGACGGTGCATCCGGGCTCCTGAAGCAGAAGTTCCCTTTCTCCATCCCATGGGATATCCTGTTTCTGGTCACCATTCTGGCGGCGGATCCTGAACCGCCCCATTTTGAAGTGCCCTTTCAGATCGATCTGTCGCTGATTGGCTACACGGTGGACTATACCTTTGAGATTGACTTTACCCGTTTCCAGTGGCTCTCGGACATCCTGCGGGCCCTGCTTTCCATGACCTACGCCGTAGGGCTCATGAAGATGACCGCCAGCGTGGCAGACATTAAGAGGGAGGAATAATGCCATGATCGACATACTGAAATCCTTTCTGGAAGGGATCTACAGCCTCCTGCCGGACAGCCCTTTCCAGACACTGTTCTCAAGCGAACTGTACCATTTTGACTTCCTGCACTGGCTCAACTGGTTCATTCCCTTTGACCTGTGCTTCAAGATCACGGAAGTCTGGGTGACTGCAATAGCAGCCTACTACCTGTTCGTGATCATCAAGAAGGTCGTATTTGACCTTATCATCGGCAAGCTGATTGCCTGAGAAAGAGAGGTGGATATTTATGATTTATTTCTATACCGGCACGCCCGGCTCCGGCAAGTCCCTGCATATGGCAGCCGAGATCTATGACGCTGTCTGGCGGGGCAAAAACGTGATCGCCAACTTCCCCATCAATGAATCCTATTTTGCAAAAGCAAAGCACCCGGAAAAGCTGGGCAGGTTCATTTACGTGCCTAACAGCCAGTGGATGGAAAGCGCCTATACCACGCGCCAGGCTTACGACCCCGTCCGTGAGGCTTATTTCCGCGGCACTGTGCCCCCGGATCATTACACCTACCTGGACGGGCTCTACTCCTATGCCCTCCAGTTCCATAAGCGTGACAGGAAGGGCCGCATCATCGAGCACCAGACCCTCCTTGTCCTGGACGAATGCCAGGGCCTTTTCAATAACCGCTCCTGGGCAAAAAAAGACCGTACCGCCTGGGTGGATTTTTTCAGGGAACACCGCAAATACGGCTTTGACATCTATCTGATCAGCCAGGATGACCAGGTCATAGACAAACAGATCCGGGCCGTCCTGCAGTTTAAGGTGGAGCACCGCTCCGTGAAGAACTACAAGCTGGCAGGGAAGCTGCTTGCTTTCTTATCCGGCGGCAACCTGTTTGTGTGGATCCTGTCCAACTACCAGATCAGGAGCCGGGACGCCTGGATCAAGAGCGAATATTTCACCGGGCGCAAGTTTTATGATTTTTATAACAGCTATGAGACATTCCATACCGGGTAATGCCCGTGCCCTGCGCGCGGGCCTATCCCGGTATGGGATGTCTCATAGCGGGAATCCCCTTTACATTAGGGGGATAAGTGATAGCCTGCTTCCGGGGCGGTGCTGCCCCCTGGCACGCCGCCGCGGCAGCAGACAATCGCTTATCCGGGTTCATGATGTCAAGGGGTTCCCTAAGGCTAGTATTACCTTAGGGAACCTCCGTGTAATGTGTAATTTTGGTTCAAACACTGATAAACACTGGATTTTGAGTTGTGTAATTGTTGTGTATTTTTGGTGTGCAAAATAACCTCTGTGCATAAAGTCCCATTTATTGGACTTTATGCACAGAGAGATAAGGGGGCTGCATGGAAGATAAAACACGCTCCCGGAAATGGCTGCTGACAATCAATAATCCAAAAGAGCACGGGTATAGCCATGAATATATCAAGCTGGCGCTGTCAGATTTCAAAGCTGTGAAATACTGGTGCATGTGCGACGAGGTAGGCGGAAAGAAGGAAGTCTACCACACCCATCTGTTCATCATGGGGAATAACGGGATCCTCTTTTCCACCGTGAAGAAGAAGTTCCCAAAAGCCCATATCGATTACTGTCACGGGCTCGCACAGGAAAACCGCGACTATATCCGTAAAGAGGGGAAATATAAAGGAAGTTCGAAAGAAGAGACAAACATAAAGGAAACCTTTGAAGAAATGGGTGATTGTCCGGTGGAACGGCCGGGACAGAGGAATGACTTGATTAACCTGTATGACATGATCAAGTCAGGCATGGATAACTATGATATCCTCGAAAATGATCCGTCGTATATGATGCAGCTTGACAAAATAGACCGCTGCCGGCAGATCATAAAAGAAAAAGAATTCAGGAACAAATTCAGGGAACTTGAGGTGGAGTATTGGTCCGGGAAGACCGGATCCGGCAAGACAAAAACAATCATGGAACGCTACGGCTATGAAAACGTGTTTCGTGTCACATCCTACAGATATCCCTTTGACAACTACCGCGGGCAGGACATCGTCGTCTTTGAGGAATTTTACAATTCCCTGTCCATCCAGGAGATGCTGACGCTGCTTGACGGCTATCCCTTAGACCTGCCCTGCCGGTACAATAACAGGACAGCCTGTTATACGAAAGTCTACATCCTCTCGAATGCAGATCTTTCAGACCAGTACAGGGACGTCCAGCGGGAAAGCAAGGAAACCTGGAATGCATTCTTAAGACGCATTCAGGCAGTAAAAGTATTTGATGAAAAAGGCATCCGGGATTATAAGAGTCCCGAAGAATACCTGCTGAGCTTCAAGCCATGTGAATCTTCCCCTTGGGATAAAGATTTTGAGAAAGAATATAAGTAGGAAATGCTGGACTTAAAGAGCGGTAAATGATGATATTTTCATAACAGAAATTTTTATACTGACGGCTGGCACAGCTTACCGCCAGGCCACATAAAAAAAGCCATTTGTAAAGGGCGCGAAGCGTTTATATACCCTTTATAAATGGCTCTTTTTTATGACATCGTGGATATGACAGGGGGTGTTATGTCCATGAAAAAGAAAAAAGAGAAATCCCAAAAAGAAAAGCTGAAAAAATACATAACGGAAAGACAGCGTTATGAGATCGAACTTCTGCTGAAGGAAAAATATACCCTTCCCAGAATCTCTAAGGTGCTCGGGATCGCCTACCATACGCTCTGGCATGAAGTTAAAAGGGGAACCGTGAAACAGATCGATACACACTTAAGGGAATTTTATGCATACCGGGCGGACTATGCGCAGATGGTCTGTGACAATTCCATGTCGAACCGCGGCAGGAATCTCAAGATCGGTTCGGATCATGAACTGGCGGCATACATCGAAGATATGGTCAGGAATAAAAAGTATTCTCCTGAAGCGCTGCTCCGGCACGCAGAAAATGAAAACCTGCAGTTTGCCACCAGGCTGTGTTATAAAACCATCTACAATTATCTGGATGCCGGACTGTTCCTGAATGCTTCCGTTGATGACCTTCCGGTAAAACGGTCTGTCAAAAAGAAAAAAGATGATTCGTCATCTGTGGCACTCAACAATAAAAAGGGCAGGTCGATCGAAGAACGTCCGAAAGATATTTTAGAGCGGAAACAATACGGGCACTGGGAAATGGATACAGTCGTATCAGCAAAGAATACAGGGAAATCATGCTTGCTGGTACTCTCTGAGCGCATGACGCGGGAAGAGATCGTGATCAAGATAAAAGATAAGAAGTCCTCTTCTGTCGTCCATGCCCTGAACATGCTGGAAAAAAAGTACGGCAGTAAGAAATTCCGGGAAAAGTTTAAGACCATTACCTGCGATAACGGCGTGGAGTTCTTGAATCAGGCAGGCATAGAGAAAAGCAGGTATACAAAGGGAAACCGTACAACGGTTTACTACTGCCACCCATACAGCAGCTATGAACGCGGGACAAACGAAAACATCAACCGGATGATCAGAAGGTTTTTCCCTAAAGGAACCAACTTCGATACCGTAACAAAAGAACAGGTCGCCATGGTGGAGTCATGGATCAATAATTATCCCAGGAAGATTTTCGGCGGCTTATCCAGCAGGCTATACCGGGAAGGGTTACAGATCCCGGCATGATAGTAATGTGCGCGCTAGCTTTAAAGATCCCCTCAGAGGGGGCCGGAATGGTACATAAAGTACCTCTATTTGTCATGTAAAAAAATACACTACAGATTTATCCATTAGTAAAACTATACAATAAAAGAGACTGAAACGCTTCCGATCGGGTGCTGAAACAGTCTCTCTTTTTGTGAAAATCTACCAAACTTTAAATTTATTCTTGCAATTCAGGATTTCATCCTATATTTTCCTTTTTTTATGTATTCAGACACAGAATTTAGTCTTCCTAACACATATTGCAACAAAAAAACATGTATCTTTTCTTTTTGAATAAAAAGCTTTAAGATACATGTTTTCCTGCTTTACTTTCTATTTTGTTATTTCTTTTCGTTCTGGACTTCTATAAGCTTATTTACATTTATTGTAGGCAATAACAATGGATTGACATTTGCATTTGCAGTATAACTTGATACAATAGCTCTAACATAAGGATATAATATAGCAATTGCATTCTTTTTATACTTCATGATATCTTCTCCCTGTGCATGCATACTGTAAAATCCAACTACAGTGACAGACATCTCAAATGGATAGTTATTCTTAACTGCACCATCAAATATATTCACAGTAAGTTCAACTATCATATTTTCCTCATCATCATTCACTATAATATTAGGAATTACAGAAAACTCTAATGCCGTTTCGTCACCTTCGTACTTAGGATTGTTCTTAAAATAAACCTTATCAACTATGTAGTTGTCAAAATACAGAAAACTATTTATTTCATTTTGCCGCATTACGCTACCTCTTGTCCATCAAAATTAAAGCTTTTAAAGTCCTGATATTTTTCCTTTAAAAAATTGCGATCCTTGGAGACATAATTTAAACTAATTTCAAAAAAATTCTCATTAAGACATTTTACAAAATCTGATTCCCCCGAAGGCCGAATCGTGCCAAGCCCGCACTCAAACAACATTTCCTCAAATTCTTTATTTGACATATCATCTAAAATATTTCTAATCCTTTGCAATTCTTTTTTGAAATCCATTCTGTCCGCCTCCTTTTTTATAATATATTTTCCCTTTTTTACATTTTTTCTTATTAATATATTTTCCTTTAGGAATTGTTAATTGTTTTTTAGTATTTCTGTATAAGTCAATAAAAGACTTATAACCAGGGAGGATCTCTATATCATTATACTGCGCTATGTTTTCGATTATATCGGCATTTTTTACACAAATCTGAAGTTCTGGTATATAATCCAATCTCGAACTACTATCATATAAATAAGCTATGGGGAACGTAGCACTGACGTAATCATACATGTCACTATAACCCATTTTATCAAATAATACATTAAATACAACCCCATCTGCTATACCATTTCTATCAAGTTGTTCTTGTATACGTTTTGAATTTTCAGATTTCCTCAATATTTCATTTTTGATATTAATAAAAAATAACTTTGTTTGCAGATCATCCAAATCAAATTTTCTACTACTTATTATATCAGCTGACAATATAATATATTTTTCAAAAATATTTTCGTAATTTCCAGAATACAAATTTCTAAAATTATCTGTATATTTTATGACGATCCACCTAAAAGCATATTCTTCATCCTTATAAAAATAAATACCATTCCCTAACCAATGATGATCACCAACACTGGGTAACATCATTTGACTTGCAATAATATTTTTGCCTGTCTCAATATCCGTTCCATGATACACAACATTTTCACCTTAGTATTATTATTTTAGTAATTTAATTATACTAAAACAGTAGTATTTTACCAACTATAATTGTATACAATAATTATTACTTTCTTTTGATAGAATTATACAAAAGTATATACATTCATCACATACCTTTTCTCAAAATATTATCCACATTTTCCCGATACAATTCCCGCGCCTTCTCTTCGTCCAGTCCAAAGCACCTCTGCAGCATTTCCATAATATACTGCTGAGTCTGCCCCTGAGATATACTTATAGATGTAAAAGTTTTTGCGCAGTTAGTTGTTGCAAACTTTCTTCCCTTTTTTATTCCAATCTTAATCCCCTGTTCTCTTCCTCTAGCCTCGAACTTGTCGATCACTTCACACATGGTTATCTTCTCTCCTTTCTTCTGGCGCTCCTGCAATTCACCCATTCTGCTTACGAAACCGATATCCCCTGTCAGTTCATAGAGCAGACGCAGCACATCTTCCAGATATCTGATTGGCTGTCCTATCGGCTCATAACTACTGCCTTCCGCAAGATAATCCACTATAATTCTCATATCGCTACGGAATCTCTTTCTGACGGTTTCCGGCAGTCTTCTCATATGAAAAACCCGCAACGCAGTATTATCAATATACTGCCACACAGGTTCCGGCAGATTCCTTTTGCCGAAGTAACTATAGATATCCGGTACTGGATGCCAGGTCTTTTTCCCCCAGTAAAGCACCAGCGTAATTAACGGATAGGTCGCGCCGCCGTCATACTGCTGCCTGTACACCGCACCCTCATACCCTGCCTTGCGAAGCAGCATTCTATAATCCGGCACTGTCTGATTTTCCAGTGTATATCTCATACGGATTCTGCCGTGGTACAATTCGTATTTACTGACATCATTATACTGGCTGCGCAGAATACCGTCGTCACCCATATATAAAGACTCTACTGCCGCAGACTGTAAATTCTGCGGCTTAAGCACCTGCCTGCCCTCGTATAAAAGTGCATTAATAATATCTGCATAGATATCCGGTCGTATCTCTAATTTCTTGCTCGCAAGGTCTTTCTGTCCCATGCCGCTCCTTTCACGTTCCATATCAGGCAATTCATAATACGGACTCTGATTTCAGGCAGCGCTTCGGAACAACTTATCATTCGGACAGTCTGCCAATAATGATGAAATACTGGCAGAATCTGCCGGAAGGTATGGCGGGCATGATACCCGTCTCAGATAAACAGCCAGCCACACATCCCGCATGGCTGGCTGCTTACTTATAGAATACTTGCTAACGCTCAAATTGTCAACTGTATTTTATGAAAAAATATACGAAATATCGTTAATATTTCTTTGTTACTTTTTTCTTGTTTGGATCATTAACATATCATTCTGACCATCATTCAGCTTACTGCAAGCGCTCTCCTGCCGCCTTCTAGATATCGAAAGACACCCGCATCATCTCCGGTACGGAGGTAATCCCATCCAGTACATACCGGGTGGCGCTCATACGCAGGGTATGCATGCCCTCTTCCAACGCCTTCGCCTTAATGTCCTCGGCAGAGCCGTTCTTACTGATAATCGTCTTAAGGGGCTGGGTTATTTCCATAATCTCATACACACCGATACGTCCCCTAAATCCTGTGCCGTCACATCTGGGACAGCCGCAGGGCTCATAGATCGTCAGATCTGTATCCGGCTTAAGCATCAGCATTTCCAGTTCATCCGCGTTCGCTTTCTTCGCTTTCTTGCATTCCGGGCACAGACGGCGCACCAGACGCTGTGCGATAACGCCTATCGTGGAATCCGCGATCAGATACGGTTCAATCCCCATATCCGACAGACGGGTAATCGTGCTGGCAGCGGAATTGGTATGTAATGTAGACACTACCAGATGACCCGTAATCGACGCCTGCACCGCGATAGACGCCGTCTCCTGGTCTCGAATCTCTCCGATCATAATAATATCCGGGTCCTGCCGCAGAATCGACCGCAATGCGGAAGCAAAGGTCAGATTCGCTTTGTTATTCACTTGTACCTGATTAATACCGTCGATATTGGCCTCAACCGGATCTTCTACGGTAATGATATTGACATCTTCTTTATTCAATTCGCTCAACGCCGTATACAAAGTAGTGGATTTACCGCTTCCGGTAGGGCCTGTAACCAATAATATGCCATGCGGATTCTGCAGAATATGATCAAACTTCTTCAATTCTTCCGGGCTTAAGCCAAGCTGGCTCTTTTCTTTGGTTAAGGCGTTCTTGGAGGTAAGTCGCATAACGATTTTCTCACCATACACGGTAGGCAGTATGGATACACGGATATCGAACTCTCTTCTGTCCACGATCTGTGTAATACGCCCGTCCTGCGGTTTTCTTTTCTCTGAGATATCCATGCCTCCGATTATCTTGATACGGGCTACTATCGCGGGCAGCAGTCTGACATTATAAACCGCCTTCTCATAAAGAGCGCCGTCTATACGGTAACGTATTCTTACCTGCCGCTCCATAGGCTCTATATGGATATCCGAAGCCCGCTGTCTGACCGCCGTTTCAATCATCCCCTTGACCAACTGTACGATAGGAGAGTTATTAACGTCCTCGCTGTAGATGTCCTCTTGCTCCATGATCTGGCTTTCTTTTTCCCTGGCGTATTCCTCCAGCGCCGAATTCACCTCAGCCTGTCCATAATATCTGTCAATTGCCAGCATGACGCTCCGCATCGTCGCCACCACCGGCTCCACCTGCAGATTCGTAATGATATTGACATCATCCATAGCCGCCATATCCATCGGATCAGACATCGCCACGCGAAGAACATTCATATTATCCAGAGAATACTCAAAGGGAATCATCTTATACTTCTTTAACACATTAACAGGCACAAGCTCCAGCACTTCCTGTGATATCTCCACGTTCTGCAGATCTACCATATCATAGCGCAACTGGCTGCTTAACGCCTTGGCGATATTTTCCTCCGTAGCAAGCCCTTCATCTACAAGCGTCTCTCCGAGTTTACGCCCGCTGCCCTTCTGCAGCTCCAGCCCCTTTTGTAATTCCTCTGCGGTAATAACTCCGCTATTGACAAGCAGATCGCCCAGACGCAGCTTTTTTCTGTTAAAATCCATGTTCTCTCCATTCCGAAGCATCTATGCTGACAGGCATGCCCAGCGCTTCCCGCTGTCTGACTCTACATAAAATCCACGACGCTTCCACCCCGATACTTTATGATTATTTTACTATCATTTCACTTCTCGTGCAAGGACGCATTCTCATTTCCCTCACTCCGCGCTCTTCATAAAATAGCTGCCGCAGACCTGTCTGGCAGCGTCATGTAAGCATAGCTGCATCAGTTCATTCAGAAGCTCCGGAATCGTCACATATTCGTTATATTTTTCCTCATATCTGATCTGCAGCGTCTGTACGGACTGCGGCTGATAGTCCAGCAGCGAAAGCAGTTGTCCCTGCCGTCCTTCCAGGCAGATCAGTTCCTGCTGCCGGCAACTCTCCTTCGCAGAACACGTCCCTGACAATTCATTCAAGAGTTCCTGCGGCGAGGTGATAAGTCCCGCCCCCTGCTTAATCAGGCAGTTACATCCGTCGCTTAACAGATCCGTGGCTCTTCCCGGCAGCGCATAGACTTCTCTTCCCTGCTCCAGCGCCATATCCACAGTAATCAGCGTACCGCTTTTCTTCCTCGCCTCAATAACCAGAACCGCATCCGCAAGCGCGCTGATAATACGGTTCCTGAGCGGAAACAGAAGCGCTCTTGGCGCCATGCCCGGCGGATATTCGGAACAGATGCCGCCTTTGTCCGCCAATTCCTCATATAACTGCCGGTTCTCCTGTGGATAGCAGATATCCACGCCGCATCCCAGCACCCCCAGCGAATACCCTTCCGCCCGCAATGCCGCATGCTGGCTGATGCCGTCTATCCCTCTTGCCATACCGCTGATAACCTGTATGCCCGCTTCCGCCAATTCCCGGCCGAACCTCTTAGCCATGTGCCTGCCATACTCCGAACACTCTCTGGCGCCGATAACCGCCACACTCCTGCGGCTTTGGTCGGGCATTCTTCCCACATAATAAAGGCCATAAGGACTGTCCGCAAGTTCCTTCAGTTTCGCCGGATAATCCTGCTCTTCCTTCGTAACAAACCTGATTCCTCTCGCCAGCATCCCTTCATATGCTCCCAGCACATCATATCCCTGTGTAAACTGTATCATCTGCCGGATCTTCTTCTGATATTGCTTCCCCAGCTTTGACTCCAATAGTCCCGTCTGCATCATCTGATAAACCGTCTCCGGTGTCCCAAGCCTTGCCAGCTCTTCCAGGAACCTGCGGTTTCCCATCCCCGCCGCCTGATAGAGCCAATGCATATACGCTTTGTCCTGCACATTCATTTCTTCTGTTCTGTTATTTTTATCCGTCATAAATACCCATCCCTTATCCTTTCTATGCATTCTGCATGTCAATAAATATTATGTAAATCTCAGCAACTGTCTGTTCATCTGTTCCATTCTTTCATGCCTGCCAATACTTCCCGCCCGCCTGTCTGTAACAGGCCGCTTCGGCAAGATGTATTTCTTTAATCTGTTCACTGTCCGCCAGATCCGCAATCGTTCTCGCCACTCTTAATATTCTGTGATAACCTCTTGCGGATAGCCGCATCCGGCCATACACCTTCTCCATAAATCTCTTCTCCCGCTCTCCAAGCAGGCAGAATCTATCGACCTCTCCTGCGCTCATATCGCCGTTAAACCGGAAGGTACAGTCTTCGTATCTTGCTCTCTGCCTCTCTCTTGCCGCCATCACTCGCTCTCTGATCTGCGCGCTGCTCTCCTGTGCCCTATGCTCTGCAATATCCTGAAACTCCACAGGCTGCGCCTCCACACAAATATCCATCCTGTCCAACAGAGGACCTGATATCCGTCCGAGATACCGCTTCACCTCATACGGTGTACAGCGGCATCTTGCCGGATCCGGATAATGGCCGCAGGGGCAGGGGTTCATCGCTCCTACCAGCATAAAATCCGCCGGATACACATATGTGCCGCTGCTTCTGGCGATCTGTACCTGCTTATCCTCCAATGGCTGTCTCAAAATATCCAGTGTCTCCCGTCTGAATTCAGACAGTTCATCCAGAAACAGCACGCCTCTGTGCGCCAGACTGATTATGCCGGGCGCGGGAACTCTTCCGCCGCCCGCAAGCGCCTGTCCTGTAATCGTGTGATGGGGATTCAGATACGGTCTCTGTGTTTTCAGAGCGCGGGTCTCCTGCAGCAGCCCGGAAACGCTATAGACCGCAGACACCTCCAGGCTTTCCTCCAATGACAGAGGCGGAAGAATCGATGGAATCCGCCTTGCCAGCATCGTCTTGCCGGAGCCCGGCGGTCCGACCAGCAGCAGATGATGAAAGCCGGCTGCCGCCACCTCTGCGGCTCTCTTCAAACTCTCCTGCCCGTTAATATCCGAGAAGTCCAGCCTGCTTCCTTCTGTCTCCCGCCGTACTGCCGCATCGAAATCAAAGGCTTCCGGCTTGTCCTCCACATTCCCGCAGGCTTTCTCACCCAATAAATACGCTGCCGCTTCCTTCAGATTGGCAACACCCACACTCTCTATTGTACCGGTCAACGCGCCTTCCCATGCATTCTCCGCCGGCAAAACACACCGCCTGATACCATGTCTGGCCGCTTCCTGCACGATAGGCAGCACCCCCTTGACGGGTTTTAATTCTCCCGACAATCCCAGTTCTCCCAGAAGCAGCGTATCACGCACCGCCTGCTGAGGTATCTGGGACAGCGCGATCATAATGCCTACCGCCACCGGCAGATCAAACATGGTCCCGCTTTTGGGCAGATCTGCCGGAGACAGATTCACGTTAATACACATAGGCGGTATCTTTACTCCCACATTCTTAAGCGCCACTTTCACACGTTCCCTGGCTTCCCGCACCGCCGACCCCGGCAGCCCCACGATCTGAAAGCAGGGCAGCCCGTGAGACACATCTACTTCCACCTGAATCATACGGCTGCGTATGCCATAAACAGCACCCGATGTAACTGCACTCAGCAACTTCATTCCTCCTTTTCCACAATCCGAAACCATACCAATCCGTACACTGTCTTCTCTGAAATCTGCGGCGAAACGCCTGAAAATAAGAATATTTAGAATTCAGATAGATTAATCATATCCGTATTAACGCTTCTTGTCAAGTCTGTAATATCCCGCAAGAATCGTTGCCGTATGAATCGTTGCAGTGCACAGTTCACACCCTATGTCGGCTTTCCCTCATGCTTCGGAATGTCCGGTGCAAACTGCAGCAACTGATGTACACGATTCCTTATTACATTACCTTATTCTGCATACTATCCGGATCCTGCGCAAACTGAATCGCCATCTCCCGGTCGATCTTCCCTTCATAAAATAACTGGATAATAGCGTCATCCATGGTAATCATACCCAGTTTACGATTGGTCTGCATGATCGTCGGAAGCTGATGGGATTTTCCTTCACGAATCAGATTCCTGACCGCATGATTCGCGTGCATAACTTCAAAAGCCGCCACTCGTCCCTCACCGTCCGCCGTAGGAATCAACTGCTGAGAAATAACAGCCTCCAATACATTGGCAAGCTGCACTCTGATCTGCTGCTGCTGATGCGGCGGAAATACGTCGATAACACGGTCTACCGTGCTCGCCGCACCGATCGTATGGAGCGTGGAGAGCACAAGATGTCCTGTCTCCGCCGCCGTAATGGCTACACTGATCGTCTCGAAATCACGCATCTCGCCAACCAGAATCACATCCGGGTCTTCCCGAAGCGCCGCGCGCAGGGCATTCGCATAGCTCTGGGAATCCAGTCCGATCTCTCTTTGATTGACCATCGCCATCTTATGCTGATGCAGATACTCGATCGGATCCTCCAGCGTAATGACATGCGCGTCTCTCTTATTATTAATCTTATCGATAATCGCCGCCAGGGTGGTTGATTTACCGCTTCCTGTGGGACCGGTTACCAGAATAAGTCCTCTCTTACGCTCATATAAATTAATAACAGACTCCGGTACGCCAAGCTTCTCCGGCGCGGGAACCTTCGTTCCCACCAGGCGAAGCGCCAGTGCGGCAGATCCTCTCTGCTTATAGGCATTCACACGATATCTGCCAAGCTCCGGAATGGAGAAAGACATATCGTACTCTCCGCGCTCCTCGAACCGCTCTCTTTGTACCGTATTCATAATGGAATATGCTATCTGCTGCGTGTCATTCGGCATCATACGAGGATAATCCATCGTAATCAGATTGCCGTTTACACGCATCTTCGGAGGTATTCCTACTGTAATATGTACATCAGATGCGCCCGCGTCATTTGCCACTTTCATGATTTCCTGTATTGTCGGCACCATAATTCCGCCTTCCTTATCTTAAGACTGTAACGTTTCCCTGCCCTTTCGTGTCTCCGCCTGTGTTCTCTTCAGCAAATCCATATCCATCACATACCGGTTATCCATCGTCTTCATGATGTCCTTAATCTCCAGATCGCCGTACATTCTTTCATCGCTCAAATCTATGACGCTGTTATCCTGGAACATCAGAATGACAGGCCGCAGAACATTCTGTTCATTGGCAGTAATCACTAACGCTTTCTCGCCGGTATTGAGTTCTACACTGACACCCGGCGCAAGGATATTCACTGACTTGATCAGCGCGTCTACTGCTTTATCCTCATATATCTGCGGATACTCCAACAGATGTTTCAAAGCGGCAATCTCGGATACCGGTTCCTGCATGGTCTGCATCGCCGTCATCGTGTCGAACTGTTCTGCCACCGCAAGGACCTTCGCGCCGTTTACCATCTTAACGGCCAGGATATCTTCTCCGGTCCTCATACTTCCAAGCACCTTCCGCGCCTGCGCGCAGATCCTCTTAATATTCGGACTGGAAGAGTAAACAGAATCAATCAGATCAAGTCCAGCGGTCTCCGCCGCCCTCACCTGAGCCCATTCCTCATCCGTCCATTCTTTCTTCTCTATAATGTTCCCGGGCGCCATCAGCTTGCCAATATCGTGAACCAAAGCCGCCTGCACCGTTTCTAATTGTTCATCCACCCTCATATTCAGCACATGGGTCATCATGGCGCACAAAATCGCCACATTCAGGGAGTGCTTATAAATGTAATCCTCTTTGCTTCGCAGATTCTGTATAAAATTGAGTTTCTTATCCAGATGTCCGTAGTTCTTAATGATTTCAGACGCAATCGCCAGCATCCTGGCAGTACGCCTGGTCTGCAGGATCCTGTCAAGCTCCTCCTGAATAGAGAAAACACACATGGTCTGAAATCTTTCAAACTCAATATCCGCCTGTGTCATCGGCGGAACCGGCTCCGCTGGTTCCAATATAAAAATCCCGATCAACCCGAAATTCTTAATACTCTCGATCCCCTGTCTGGTCAGCTTCGAATTTCTCTCATACAGCAAAACCCCGTTCTTATTGTAGATGGGCCTTGCCAGCCGCATCCCCGTCTTCAGGTCCTCACTTCTCACAAAAAGCATCTTATTTCCTCCAAAGTACACCGGCAAGGTTCACAGAGCGTCATAGCCTGCTTTCAGCTTCTCAAGTGCCTTTTTCTCTATTCGTGACACATAGCTTCTGGAAATTCCCATTTTACGCCCTATTTCTCTCTGCGTGATTTCCTCTCTGTCAGGCAGACCATAGCGCATCATAATAATTTCCCGTTCTCTGTCATTTAACTTATCGTGAATCATATCGGTAAGGCGGCTCAGTTTATCTTGTACTTCCATTCTGTCAACTACATCAATCTGTTCCTGTTCTATCACATCCAGCAGATTGATCTCATTTCCCTCTCTGTCCGTGCCGATCGGCTCGTAGAGAGATACCTCTCTGGAAGTTTTCTTCTTCGCCCGAAGCAGCATCAACAGTTCGTTGTCAATGCAGCGTGACGCATAGGTACTCAGCTTGCCTTTACCGGCATCGAATGAGTTAATCGCTTTGATGAGTCCAATCGTTCCAATGGAAATCAAATCTTCCATGTCCTCGTCTACATTCTGATACTTCTTGGCGATATGCGCTACCAGACGCAGGTTGCGTTCTATCAGGATTTCCCTCGCCTTCCTGCGCTCTGTCTCGTTCCCTGTTCCAAGCAGCTCCAGATATTCGGCCTCTTCCTTCGCAGTTAATGGCTGGCTGAATGTTTTCAAAAGAAGCCTCCAAAGTCCATTTACTCTATTCTATGACCCGGAGACATCTGAAGTGCCTTTCCATAAATTATATTATACAAATACAGCCTTAGTCAGTCAAATAAAAACTCCGCCATGACATAATTACTGATATCGATTCCTCTCTCTGTCAGCCTTATCCTGCCATGCTCTGTCATCAGCAGCCCCTGCGTGCACAATCTGTTGATCACGTCACCGTATACCTGCTCTATCGGCTGTCCGAACTTCTCCCCGAAAGCTTCCCGCTCTACACCGCACATCATGCGAAGCCCCAGAAACATGAATTCCTCCATCTGCTCGCGGACCGTAAGCCGCTCCCTGTGCGGGCAGACTGACGACGCATTCTCCCCGGGCCGTACCGCATCTGCAGACGTTTCGGCATGCACAGACGCTGCAGGCGTCCTGGCCTGTACCGCATATGCAGCATACTCCTCCATCCCTGCAGGATTGCTCCACCTGACGTCTTCCACCATGGAAGAAGCGCCCAGTCCGAATCCCACATAGTCGCCGCGCTGCCAGTACACCTTGTTGTGTCTGCATTCATACCCTTCTCTTGCGTAATTGGAAATCTCATATCTGTGGTATCCGTGCGCAGACAAATAACGCCCTGTCATAAGGTACATCTGTCTGTCTTCCTCCTCCGATGGAAAAACGTACCTGTCCCGTTTCTCATACAGGGGCGTTCCTTCCTCCAGAATCAGACTGTACGCCGAGATATGTTCCGGTCGAAGCGAAACCACGCGCCTCAGCGTATTATGGTAGGATACTATGCTCTGTCCGGGCAATGCCGCCATCAGATCTATATTGATATTGGTAAATCCCACGCCGCGCGCAGCACGGTAGGTTTCCAGAAATTGCTCATAGGTATGAATCCGCCCGATTCGGACGAGTTCTTCGTTATCCGCAGACTGCAATCCAATGCTGATACGATTAATACCGCACGTTATGTATCCCCGGAGTTTCTCCTCCGTTACGGTACCCGGATTTATCTCCACCGTAATCTCCGCTTCCTCCGCCACCCTATAGTATGCGCGAATCTGTTCCATAATCTCCCGCATCTGTTCTTCTGTCATAAGAGACGGCGTCCCACCGCCGAGAAAGATGGAAACCACCTGATGTTCTTTATAAAATATCGACTGTTGTTTTATCTCCTCCAGAAGCAGACGCTGATAACGCTCCAGCTCTTCCTCTCCTCCCGTTTCTGCACCGCGCACAGGAAAAGACAGGAAATCACAGTAGAGACATTTCCTGACGCAAAACGGAATATGAATGTATATGCTCAAGTCTCTCATCTGTAACTCCTGTCTTTATCATATCAAGTATTATTATAACTTCAGTTATTTAATCATTGTCCAGTTTCAACACACTCATAAACGCGCTCTGAGGCACTTCCACCGTACCAATCTGACGCATACGTTTCTTACCTTCCTTCTGTTTCTCAAGCAGCTTCTTCTTACGGGTGATATCACCGCCGTAGCACTTCGCCAGCACGTCCTTTCTAAGCGCCTTGACAGTCTCTCTGGCGATTACCTTACCGCCTACCGCCGCCTGGATCGGAATTTCGAAGAGGTGTCTCGGAATCTCCTCTTTCAGCTTCTCGCACATTTTCCTGCCTCTTTCATAAGCGCCGTCCGCATGGACAATAAAGGACAGGGCATCTACCTCTTCCCGGTTAATCAGAATGTCCAGCTTCACCAGCTTGGACGGTTCATAGCCCTTCAATTCATAATCAAAAGAAGCATACCCTCTGGAACGGGATTTTAAAGCGTCAAAAAAGTCATAGATAATTTCATTAAGAGGCAACTCATATTTTAGAAGAACACGCGTTGTCTCAATATACTCCGTGCTGAGGTACTTGCCCCGGCGTTCCTGACACAACTGCATGATCGGTCCGATAAAATCTGTCGTAACCATAATCTCGGCATTAACGATCGGTTCCTCCATATAGTCAATTTCAGAGGGATCGGGAAGATTCGACGGGTTTGTCAGTTCAATGATATCTCCATTCGTCTTATGCACTCTGTAAATAACGCCCGGCGCTGTCGTTACCAGATCGAGATTATACTCTCTCTCCAACCGCTCCTGTATGATTTCCAGATGCAGAAGTCCCAGGAAACCGCACCGGAAGCCGAAGCCGAGCGCAACAGACGTCTCCGGCTCATAATGCAGGGAAGCGTCATTTAACTGCAGTTTCTCCAGCGCATCCCGCAAATCGGGATATTTGGCTCCGTCTGCCGGATACATGCCGCAGTAAACCATGGAATTAACCTTCTTATAGCCCGGCAGCGGCTCCGCACACGGATGATGCAGATCCGTCACCGTATCGCCCACCGCCGTATCCTTCACATTCTTGATGGAAGCCGTCAGGTATCCTACCATGCCCGCCGATAATTCTTCACAGGGAATAAACTGTCCCGCGCCAAAATACCCGACTTCCACGACTTCCGCCGAGGCCCCCGTCGCCATCATCTTGATTGCCGTGCCCTTCTTTACCGTGCCTTCCATCACACGGCAAAACACGATAACGCCCTTATAAGAATCATATACAGAGTCAAAAATAAGCGCCTGCAGCGGGTTCTTCGGATCTCCCCCCGGCGCGGGTATCTTCTCCACAATCGCCTCCAGGACGTCTTCAATACCAATGCCGTTCTTGGCGGAAATAAGCGGCGCATCCTGCGCCTCGATCCCGATTACATCCTCGATCTCATTCTTCACACGTTCCGGTTCCGCGCTGGGCAGATCGATTTTGTTGATGACCGGAAAAACGTCCAGATCATGATCCAGCGCCAAATAGACATTCGCAAGCGTCTGCGCCTCGATTCCCTGCGCCGCGTCTACTACCAGAATCGCGCCGTCACACGCCGCCAGACTGCGGCTGACTTCATAATTGAAGTCCACATGACCCGGCGTATCGATCAGATTGAAGATATACTCGTTCCCATCCTTCGCCGTATAAACAGTCCGCACTGTCTGCGCTTTGATGGTTATGCCCCGCTCCCGCTCCAGTTCCATATTGTCAAGTACCTGCGCCTGCATCTCTCTGCTGGTCAAAAGTCCTGTTTGCTCTATAATACGGTCCGCCAGCGTGGACTTGCCGTGATCGATATGGGCTACGATACAAAAATTTCTGATTTTACTCTGGTCTATGGCTGCCATAAGTTTCCTCCTTACATCACAGTCTTAAGAGACTTCATACAGGAAAAAATGTTAAAAGGGACATTTTCCCATACATAAATCAGTATAGCAAATCAGAGAAAATCTGTCCACACCTGCGAGACAGTCCATTTTGCCAGTCCATTCTGTTTTGCTTTGCTTTGTTCGTTATGCCAGAATTTCGTTCTGTCCATTACCGCTGCGGCTCCCTGCCGCTTAAGACCAGATCCAGCACATGTGCCAGCACATCGCACGCGTTCCAGATTTCCTCTCTCGTATTATTCTGCGCGCCCAGCTCGATCAACAGCGTCTTAGGACAGACATGCATATTATACCGGTACGCCTTCAGATAGATTCTGCGCGCGACGCCCGGATAATACTCGTTGCACACCGCCTGCATCTGAAAAGAAAAAGCAAGATTATCCTGCAGATAAGGATTTTCCAGATATGTAATCTCTCCCTTCGCAGTCCGGCTTAAGCCGTTAAAAAACATGAACTGCGCCGTAGGCCTGCCCTGTATGTCCGTCACCAGCCTTCTCTCTTCCGGCATGGCATCCCTGTGCAGATCGATCACGACTTCTATGGACGGATTGTCTGCCAGCAGTTCTTCGATTGCAGGAAGGGAATTGCTATAGGCATAATCCCTGTCTTCGTCATAGCTGGCCGTATGGTGCATCACACGATAACCGTACTCTTCCCGCAGAAGCTCCGCCAGATACTCTCCCGCCCCCACAATTCCCGTAGATACATCTCCCGGTACGGAATCCGCAAACGCTTCCTGCGCATGTGTATGATATATCAAAATCTGCGCATCCTCGCCGCTGTTGTTGTTCAGACGCATGTCCTTTGCAAGAAAAGCGTCCACATTTAACAGCCCGGCATCTGCCTTCGTCGTGCTGTCTACCGCATAAAATGCCTTAACCACCGCCTCATATTCGTTCAGCTCTTCCCACTGATACCGGTAGACCTTCTCCTGTACAGGGCTGAATCCCAAAGCCGCCTGCTCTGTTTCTTCCTGCGCATTCTGCTGTGCCGCCTGATTCTCGATATACATCCCGTTCTCCGCAAGCAGCGCATCCGCCAGACTCTGCTCCAGATGCATGGCATCTTCGCCATATTCCAGCGCTTCCTCCCCAATGGACTTGCGATCCTCATCCGTACCTTCCAGCATAAGCAGCCTGGCGTAATCGCTCTCCGTTACCTTCTCTGTTTCCTCGTCCGCTGTCATGCTATACAGCATGACCGGATATTCCGCCAACAGACCTTTCAGCCAGATATTGCCGTCGGATGCAGCTACATCATTCTCATGCAGTCTCCGGACACCCGGAAGATATGGTTCCATAATCCAGTTGCGCAGTAATTCGGCGAAATACTCTTGTCCCTTTTCCTGATCAGTCTGCTTCTCTGACAAATCCGGAATCATAAAAAAAGCAGAAACCATAACAATTGTTATTATAATAATTTTAAGTAATTTTCTTTTCATGTCCATACTAAGACATTATATGCAGCATGGACATGACTTCATGCTAGAAGTTCAGCGCCTTGTTGATTCCGTCGCATAGTATATGGCTGATCTGCTTGATCTGCAGATCCACATCCTTCGTGGTCACATACATATTATTCAGTTCCTTGAGTGTCGCCGGGCGCTCTCCCATGGCGTCACCCACTATGGTGGCGGCGTCCACCACGGTAGGCACTCCCAGCGCCAGCACCGGAATATGCAGACTCTCCTGGGTAATGGCGTTGCGGTGGTTCCCTACGCCTGACCCCGGATGAATCCCTGTATTGGTAATCTGAATCGTGCGGTTTAACCGCTTCGTGGACCGCGCCGCCAGTGCGTCTATAGCAATCACCACATCAGGTCTGGTTTCTCCTATGACTCCTTTGATAATCTCCGCCGATTCCATGCCCGTCTTAGCCATAACACCCGGTATTAATGTGCTGACAAGATGCATCTTGGAACAATTGTAAGCCACCTTACCGTATTCCAGCACAATATGCCTGTTTACAAACAGATTATCCACCACGTTCGGTCCCAGCGAGTCCGCCGTTACCTCCCTGTTGCCAAGCCCGACTACAAGGATAGACTGTTCCCTGTCGGGGTCCGGCAGCACGCTCCTTATTTCCCGCGCCAGAATCTCTGAAATTTCCTGATGGAAATCCTCTTCCGGTTCCGTCATATTCGGAGCTTCCAATGTAATATAAGTCCCCATCGGCTTACCCAGCGCTTTCGCGCCGTTCTTGGTTTCGATCACCACTTTGGTAACACGCACATCACTCGTCTCGTCATAAGCCTCTTCCACGGTCACTCCATGCAATGAATTTTCTTTTTCCCCGATACTTTCTCTGGCTTCCAACGCCAAGTCAGTCCTGACAGTCGACCAGCTATCCATATTCATCCTCATTTCCCGCATTTTATCTTACTATATGCGTATTTTTTGCAATTGCTCATTTGCTCTTCTATTTTTTGCAAAAATAAACAAAATATGTATTGACATCGCGATTGGCATAATCTACAATAATATGCGTGTGTTTCCATTAAAACGTCCGTGTCCGGCTTTAATGAGACACGTCCTAATAAAGAAAATTTCAATCGGAGGTGTAATCATGGCTAACATCAAATCTGCAAAGAAAAGAATTCTGGTAAACAAGACGAAAGCTGACAGAAACAAGGCAATCAAGTCCGGCGTTAAGACAGCGATCAAGAAAGTATACGCTGCTATCGAAGCGAACGACAAGGAAGCTGCTAAGAGCGCTCTGGCTGATGCTACATCCGCTATCGACAAGGCTACCAAGAAGGGTGTATATCACAAGAATACTTCTGCAAGAAAAGTATCCCGTATGAGCCTTGCCGTAAACAAGATGGCGTAAGCATATTGCATCTGTTGACAGCATATCAATAGGTTAGAATATTATATCAAAAAAAACACTTCGTACCGTCATGCGAAGTGTTTTTTTGTTGCTCAACTCTCCAATTCTGTATTCTATGGAGGATTAGTCTGTTCCTCTTAATCAGCGGTGATGACCGCCGCCACCGTGATGACCGCCGCCGCCGTGAGAGCCTCCCCCATGAGAGCCGCCGCCGCTGCTCGTCTGAATCTTGTGCGATACCACGGATTTGCGCAGAAAACGGTCTTCCCGAACTCTGAAATGAGGCTGTCTGTCCGCCACATAGGTAATCGCCGTAGTAGTCTTCTGCCCCTTCTTCGCTCTCCAGTTACACATAGCAAAAATAACAGCCGCAATTAATCCAACAATCCACGGAACAGCCCCCGGCACATAGGTATGGAATATCTGTATGCCCAGCATGTCATGGTAAAAATCGTTGACATAGGTTTTATATGCCTTATAGGGATCAGACTCCACATAACGGTACACATTGTCCAGGATATGATTCACCGCCGCGTCGGAATACGCCTCCTTAGCCCTGCCTGTGGTGCACAGCCAGGTGTAGATATTGCCGTCTGCCTCCCGATACCAGTTGTCCACCAGAATCACGCCGTCCCCATCCGGCACGTCGAAGCCCATTTTGTTCTTTTCCCAGAACTGTTCCGCGTACACCCGGACAAACTCGTCATTGCTGACCCAGGGCTCCAGCTCCGTCGCGTACGCTTCCAGAGATTCGTTCAGCGTAACCAGAACGATATCGCATCCCGTCTGCTTCTCCCGCTTCGCAATCAGCTTCCGAAGCTTCTCCTCTTCTTTGTCGCTGAGCACATCTCCATAGTCAAAGACCCTCTCCTGCGTAACGCACTCCGTATTCGTCCTCTGGTAGTTCACCGCCTTCGCGATCCCCCAATGCCCCGCGTTCAGCACCAGATAAGTAAGCAAAAGCAATCCCAGAACCAGATAAACCCATTTAAAATAGCGAAAATATTCTTTCATAACGTTCTTACGCCCTTCTCATCCTCTTGTCACAGTATTTCCAGCACCTGCACCGCCAGCGCGCATATCGCCGTCACCATTGCAAAAACCGACGCGCCGTAAAGCAGCACTTTCTCTTTAGACACAGGTGTTATCCCAATCACTTTACCTGTCTGTCCGTTCACATGATACTGATAGGTCTGCCCTTTATACTGGTATTCATACTGCCACACCGGCATCAGCGCATAATTCACGCCGTTGCGCGCCAGATTCAGATCTTTCCTGTAAGGACGCATCGTCCTGTACTCCCCCAGGGAAGACTGCATCATCTCTTCCGAAGCATTGCGCGCCTTCACCTGCGCCCTGCCTTCCAACTCCGGCGCGCTCTGGTTATAGACCTCGCCATAGAAGCCGGACATATATTTCGGTTCGAACCCGATCAGCTCCTGATACGCATACGGCTCCATCAAATCCATAATGCCGTCCTCCATGGCAAAGGATGCATCCACCGGAATCTTATCGAAATCTACTTCCATCTTACGGAGTACTTCGTAATAGGAGGTCTCCACATACTCCGTATCGCCGCTCCGCCAGGTTCTGACCTTCGTACCCTCTCCCGCGAAATCATACTCCGCCAGATAATCATAGAGCCAGAACGGTACATAAATTCCTTCCATTTTCTCCAGACTCTTAGCCGAAAGGAAATCCGACGGCGTAAAGACACGCTTCTTAAATTCCTGATTCATCGCCGCCACCGCAGCGTCTTTGCTCACCCTGAAAGGCAGTATCATATGCGGCTCATAGACGCCTTCCACCCGCTCGTTGAACACCAGATAGCAGCCACAGTGCTCACATTTGGAGGCAGACGTGTAATCGCTTACCTCTATGGGCGCGCCGCAGTTGACACATTGCGTCATAGAACTGCTCTCCAGGGTCTCCTGCTTATCCTCGCTCTCGCAATGAGGACAGTACATGCACCCTCTCTCCGGTTCGTAGATTACATTGCCGCCGCAATTGATACATTTGAATAACATTCGTTTATTCCCCCGCGCTTTTCCAGCTCTTACCATTTTCTTTTCATATAAAAATGCCTGGACCTAATCCTCCATGTCAGAGCAATTGATTGCTGAGTTTGCTGATAAGCATACTCTTAGACACGTTACCTTTATTCTAACAGAAAACAATAGAAAATGACATCCTTTTCTTACGCGGTCAGGATTTTATTGCTTCTCTCCTTCCTTCTTATGCCGGTAATACGTAACGCCGCAGATAACCGCAAAGACCGCTGTAACCGCCAGATATCCTGCCGCCGCAGACACGCTTCCTTCTCCGAAGATCAGTCCCATCGCCTCTCTGACACTGACAACGCCAAACACGGCGAAGATAAAGAAGGAAATAGTATTTAGAATCCCTGCGGGCATTCTGCTCTTCAGCGCCACGCCCACAATCAGTCCGATGAGATCCGCCAGAATCAGACCAAGAGTACATCCCAGGAAAACACAGAACGCATTAAACAGACTGTGATTGGTATAGGCGGCTGCCAATGTAATGCCCGCAAGCTGTGTCTTATCTCCCAGTTCTCCCAGAAAGAAGGACCCAAAAATTGCCACCACCGGCCCCAGATTATGCTTCATCGCCTTCTCTTCCTCTTCTTCCCCGTCTCCCTTCAGAGTCGCGTACGCAAACCAGAAGAACGCAAGACCTGCCACCAGCTTAATCAACCTCATATCCAGATAATTACTGAGGGCGGCTCCCACTCCTACCGCCAGCAGATTCAGAACCACCGTCGCAAGCCAGGTGCCCGTCAGGATATGGGCAATCTTATATTTTCCCGCCATCGCCACCAGCAAAAGCTGTGTCTTATCTCCCATTTCCGCAATAAAAACCGTCGCCAATACCGTTAAAAAAATAACCATGTCTCCTTCTCCTATCTGTTGTAATTTTTGTTGTGTCCTTCGTTCGCGTTGCTCGCCATAAATCCGACCATTCACCCGCTCATGCGCGCATGGCGGCTGATTGCTCGGCTTTCTGGCTCTGCTGATGCGCGCAAAAAACGGATAGATACTATACGGTATCTATCCGGTGGGTACGATTCGAAGACACACGTATAGTATGCTACTATACATGAGTCTCATCAATTAAGATATACCAGAAATCAGGTCCTGCAAAAAGACTTCTTTCAGTATGTTGGCATATCGCGCAAAGATATAGGCGCCGATTACTCCCTCATTTGGTTCTATTATAGTTATTTCCCGCAAAACCGTCAACGCTTATTGAGAATTATTTCCATTTGATAATGATTTTCATCTAATATTTCCAATTTCAACCGGGTTCTTATATCTTTGTAAAAGAGGTAAAAGATACGACACATCTTGTATACAATCTTTCCATTCCGGTAATCATCTGATATAATAATAAAAATTCAGCCTGCGGCAGTTCTTTGGCTTCTACGCATATATATGCAGCTTTTCCTGCATAACAGGCTGAAACTCCTTCAACAGAATCGATATGAAACAGACCAAACAGGAATGGAGAAGCTATGACAAGGAAAAAAATTGCAGTCATCACAGGCGCAAGCTCAGGGCTTGGCAAAGAATTCGTGAAACTGATCTGTCAAAAGAAAGAAATTGAAGAAATCTGGGCAATCGCCAGAAATCAGGATAAGCTAAACAAACTGAAATCCCAGACAGGCCGCAAGGTGAATCCGATTTCCATGGATTTGTCGGACCTGTCGCAGATTGAGACGCTGGGACAAATGCTGGCAGACAGTCAGGTGACCGTCTGCTATCTGATCAACAACGCAGGCTACGGCAAATTCGGTTCCTACAGCGATTTAAGCGTAGCGGAATCTGTCAACATGCTAAATCTCAACAACAATGCCACCGTAGCAGTAGGACTGACCTGTCTGCCATATATGCGCCAGGGCTCCCATATTATCAACATCGCGTCCCAGGCCGCTTTCCAGCCGCTGCCGTATATGAATCTGTACAGCGCCTCCAAGGCTTTCGTGCGCAGCTACACCCGCTCCCTGCATATGGAACTGCGCGACCGCGGCATCACCGCCACCGCAGTCTGCCCCGGCTGGATGAAGACACCGTTCTATGAGCGCGCCGATATCGGATCTTCCCATACAGTCACCCGTTTCCGCTGCATGGCAAGCGCTGCCAAAGTAGCCAGAAAAGCGTTGGCAGACGCCGACCACGGTAAAGACCATTCTATCTACGGTCCTTATGTCAACCTCTGCCATATCGCTTCCAAGCTGCTTCCCCAGAAATTCATGATGCGCTTCTGGCTGCTCCAGCAGCATCTTGACTATTCGCGTCCGTCCCAGCAATAAGTGCACAGCCTGCACTTATCGATGCCCACAGACTCGATCATATCATCCAGACGATGATACCGCAGGGAAGTAAAGTTCAATTTCTCCCTGATTTTCTCTAACATATCCTTATATTCCGTACTATCCGGGTCTGCGTATACCTGCAGGTTCGGATATTTATTCTCCCCTTCCATCTCCTGAATCACGCGGCGCGCAATCAGTTCCATCTCCGAGGTGGAACGCGAGAAGTTCAAATATTTACAGCCATAAAGCAGAGGCGGACACGCCGGGCGGATATGCACCTCTTTCGCTCCGCTCTGGTACAGGAATTCCGTCGTCTCCCGAAGCTGGGTCCCGCGCACGATGGAGTCGTCAATCAGAAGCAGACTCCTGTCCTTGATCAAATCATGCACCGGAATCAGTTTCATCCTGGCAATCAGATTACGCTGACTCTGTATCGTAGGCATAAAGGAACGAGGCCAGGTCGGCGTATACTTGATAAAGGGCCTGGAAAAAGGAATCCGGGACTCATTGGCATAACCAATGGCGTGCGCTGTACCGGAATCCGGCACACCCGCCACGATATCGGGATGTACATCATCCCGCTTCGCCAGCATCGCGCCGCACTCATAACGCATCTTTTCCACGCTGATTCCCTCATAGGAAGAGGAAGGATAGCCATAATAAATCCAAAGGAACGTACAGATTTTCATATTCTTACCGGGCGCCACCAATGTCTTGGCCCCCTCCGGCGTCACGATCGCAATTTCACCCGGGCCCAACTCCCGCTCCGGCGCATAGCCCAGATTCAGATAGGCAAAGCTCTCAAAAGACACACAGCAGGCGTTTTCTTTTCTGCCCAGAGTTACCGGCGTACGCCCGTACTTGTCTCTGGCAGCGTAAATGCCCTTGGACGTCATCAAAAGCATGGTCATAGAGCCGTCGATTAACTCCTGCGCATACTGAATGCCTTCTATCAAATTGTCACGCTGATTAATAACGGCGGCTACCAATTCCGTGGCGTTGATATCACCGCCGCTCATCTCCAGGAAGTGACCGTGACCGTTCTTAAACAGCTCAGCCACAATCTCATCCTTATTATTAATCTTACCCACCGTGGTAATAGCATACGTGCCGTGATGGGAACGGATAATCAACGGCTGCGGCTCATAATCGGAGATACAGCCGATTCCAAGTGTTCCGTGCATCGTATTCGCGTCCTTGTCAAACTTAGTGCGAAAAGGCGCGTTTTCAATGTTATGAATGGCTCTGTCGAAGCCCTGTTCCTTACTGTAAAGCGCCATACCGGCGCGTCTTGTCCCCAGATGGGAATGATAGTCTGTCCCAAAAAACAAATCAAAAATGCAGTCTTCTTTCGAAGCTACGCCAAAAAATCCACCCATGATAGTCCTCCATTCCTTCTAATCCACGAATACCAGTATAATAAAAAGCCCTACGCAGGGCAAGATGTAAATTAATGAATAATTGACAAAAACATATAAATCGGCGGCGCATAGAAATCCTGATTCATCTTTTACCCGCAGACATCTCGGTCCTGATACACCGCAAAGCCGCATCTGCCGCCCGCTTTCACCATTCGTTCCGCTTTTCCTGCCTGTCTGTACAGGCATTTATACCGATGCTCTGACTCCTGACATGCTTCTTTGAGAAAGACCGCTCCCACGCTGACAGATACAGGCTGGATTCCCACAGGCGGATGAAGCAGATTATCGTTATCTTCGGCGATCTTCCTTCTGATATCAGCCGCATCCTCTGCCGTTGCTCCCGTCAGCCAGAGCGCGAATTCACCGCTTTTCACCCGGCACATACCGTCGCCTTCTCCCAGACTGTCCTGAAGCACATGACAGACATGCTCTAATACCCTGTCTCCCGCCTCTTGACCATACCGGTCATTAATTTCGCCCAGACGGTCCACATCCGCCAGCATAAGACAGCCCTTCGCTTCCCCGTCCGCCGCGATCTGATCGACGGCGCGCTCAAACTCCGGCCGGCTCATCATCCCGTTCAGAATATTAAGGGAATTATGCCGCGGAAAATCTTCACACACGCTGTCATATTCCGCAATATTCTTTTCCCCACGGCTTCTCTTCTTTTGCCGTATGCTTTGCAGCCATCTCTTCATTTGTTCCTCTCCACTCGTTCCTTACAGACGTATTATAACGGGAAATCTTCCTGTCGAGCCATTCCCTCCGGCATGGCGATATCGATCTCCGAATTGCCGGCAGTCTCTATGGGGTCCGCATACGCTTTCTCTTCTTCCTCTTCCCACAAAGATTCCCACTCCTTGCACTCCTTATTCCTATTCATAACCGACATGTTCTTGGCGACCTGGTAGATTTCCATATTAAATTCCATCAGCTTCTTCTCGTCCTGCGCGGGCACCTTGTCACCTCTGCTGATCCTTCTGGCGATTTCCAGACACTTCGCCACATCCTGCGCATAGTCCGCCATTGCGTCTTTCTGCTGCTTCGCCGATTCCATATTGGCGATATTGACCTCCATATTGATCACATCGTCCAGTCCCTTTTCATTCTTCTTAATCTGTTCCGTAAGAATATCGATCTTCTCCTGCAATTCCGCATACTTCGTCCGGTATTCCTCCGACAGCTCCAACGTTACGCCGGTAACGTTTGTTATACCGGTAACGTTTGTTATGCCGGTTCCTGCGTTCGTACTGCCAGCAGCACCCTGCTCCAGCTTTTTTCTGTATTCCTCCTGCTTTTTCATAAGCTGCGCTCTCTGGTTTCTCTGCGTCTTAAGCTGCATTGCATACGCTTTCCTTGCTTCTCCAATCTTCATAGAATCCCTCATTTCTGAGCGACTTGTCGCGAAGAGGCAAAATCTTACCAAAGTAAGATTGCAAATATCAAAGTTTTCCGAAGGAATCCTTTGATTGCTAACTGAATTTCCAATTCAGTTTTGCCGTACAAGGCTATTTGCTTTCGCTCAGAAACAAATAGCCGCCGTTACATTGATTTACATCTACGCTTTCTATTTACTTCTATACTTTATGTATCGTCTCCCTTAGTCTTTTTCTGCATCCCCGGAGGACACATTTCTGCATATCTGTGCACAAAAGAAGACAGCCGCCGTACTGCTGCTGTCTCCTCCTGTCAGCAGTTCCCTACTGATTAATTTACTGATTAAACGCCGTAATATTGGCCTCATTAAGCGTAAAATCATAGTAATTCAAATCTTCCCGCTTCGTCCATCCAATCTGCCGCCAGAACGCATTGCCGATATCGTTAGCCGTAAAGGCAATCAGCGACACTTTATTGATGTGCTCCTTCTTAAGCGCTTCCATACAGAATACCACCATCGCCTTACCGATGCCCCGCATACGGTAATCCTCCGATACGCACACATGATACAGGCATCCTCTTCTGCCGTCATGTCCGCACAGGATAGCGCCCACGATCCTGCCATCCTCCACCGCCACTACGCTGGTGGCAGGATTCCGCTGCAGGAAACGCGCCACTCCCTCCTCAGAATCGTCAATACTCCTGATAGCAAAGCCCTTAATGGACAGCCACAGTGCTTTCACACCTTCGTAATCCTCAATTGTCATTGTGCGTATCATATCTTCTTTACCTTTCGTGTTCAATTATTTCTATATGCCATGAGCGTGTGATTTGTGTTCTGCTCTTTTTCTATGTTCACTTATCCCGTTGATAACTTCTGGGATATTGTACCACAGATTGTTTATTTCGGAAATTGCTTTTCTCTATTTGAGTTTCCCCATTTTTTCAGATAATTAAAAATGCAAAAACACGGAACCCTTGTTATAATTAAATCACCACAAAATAACCAAACAAAGGAGTGTTTTTGCATGATTAATTATAACAGATTGGGTTATGAAATTAAAAG
>JAGAIZ010000037.1 GCA_017626325.1 Lachnospiraceae bacterium
CCGGCTATAACCGGAAGCATCCTTGTTACTGTGTTTCTTCTTAGAACAAACCACTAAGAAGTGGGATTAAGGTTGTGCCGATCAATGCGACACCACCGCCAGCCATCAGCTGCTTCATTCCCTGTGACTTTGCACCCGGATTATCATTTCCGTAGCCTTCCATAAGATTGATTACGCCCCATACACCAAGACCTGCTCCAAGTGCGATTACTAATGTTTGCAATACTCCTACTGCGCTGTTAAAAAATGCCATAATTCTTTGTCCTCCTTGTTTTTAGGCACTAAAAAATAGGCAGGATGCTCTTTGCTCATGAACATCCTGCCTACCAGTGCCATCTTCTCATATTCAGTTCCTCATAGTTTAATTTCAGTTACCTCGACCTGCTGATCCTTTTTCAGTACAAGTCGGTGTTTCAAATACTTTTCTACATCAAAAGTGTATTTCGGGTTTGCTTCCGAAAGTTCCCGATAACGCTTGTGCTTTGTAATGTCATACTTATCACTAAGGAATGGTCTGACACCTCTAAGCTGCACAATACATTTACTTCCATCCATTACCGCAAGTTCATCCCTCGACATCAAATCCTTACCAGTTTTTTGATAATTGATGCCGTAAGACTGGCTCTGTCCTCTGGTATCGGATGTATTGAATAAGTCAATGGTTTCCTTGCCAAGCGTTTCTGAAATTTCCTTTAGCGTTGTTCCCTCTTTACCACCTAAGAAAATGGTGGTGTCACAGTTACCCTCAATCGTATCTGCGTTATCCTTATAAATACTCTTTAGCTGGCTCTTTGCCTGTAGTATTAAAGCTGCGCTTATTTCCCTGCTTCGGATTACCGCTATAAGTCTCTGCATATCCGGAATTTTAATGTTTGCGAACTCGTCCAAGAGACAGCGCACATGAACCGGAAGCCTACCTCCATATTCATCATCTGCTTTGGTACACAGAATATTGAACATCTGCGAACAGCACAGGGCTGTCACAAAATCAAAGGTACTGTCCGTGTCACTGGTAATGATAAAAAGTGCTGTCTTCCTATCCCCCAGCGTATCAAGTTCCAGTTCGTCATAACTCATAATCTCTCTAAGCTCTGCAATATCAAACGGTGCAAGTCTCGCACCACAGCTTATCAAAATAGATTTTGCTGTCTTTCCTGCAGCCAACTTGTACTTCCGGTACTGCTTTACTGCAAAATGATCCGGTGCTTTCTCCGCAAGCTCCTCAAACATAAGGTCAACTGCATTCTTGAAATTCTCGTCATCTTCCCTCGTTTCAGATGCGTTAATCATTTCAAGCAGGGTAATGATATTCTTTTCTTCCTCCGGTGCTTCATACCAGATATAGCCTATATATGCCTGATACAATAGTCGTTCCGATTTTACCCAAAAATCTTCCCCTGACTTGTCTCCCTCTCCTTTAGTATTCTCTATAATGATATTTACCAGTTTGAGGATGTCCTTTTCGCAGTGGATATACACAAACGGATTATAGTGCATGGACTTTTTGAAGTTAATCGTGTTTAGCACCTTAATCCGATACCCGCCCTTTTGTAGCATATGCCCCAGACGGATAAGGATTGTCCCTTTCGGATCAGTGACCACATATGAGCTGTGCATTTGCATCAGATTTGGCTCCACGAAAAATCTCGTTTTACCTGAACCAGAACCACCGATAACAAGTACATTCTTATTCCTTGCATACTTCGGCATCTTTGGACGGCTGTTCATAGTAAGCCCTTCTGTCTGTGAAAGTATGATATTCTGCTCCGGGTTTTCATCCATATATGGCTTTATATCCTCCGGTTTCCCCCATCTGGCAGAACCGTATTCCTCTCCCTGTCTGAATTTTTTTGCGTTTTTACTTTTCATATACAATGCCAGCTTTAGAATCACTACAACCGCAACACCAACCAGCATATCTACTGGATGGATACTGGGGAGTGGATTTTTGAATGCACTCTTGAAATACATCATACATCCGTATATCTTCATTCCTACATTCTTGGTATCCACCATACGGTAAAGCCAGCTGATCTTGTCAGCAAAGTACCAGATAAAAAGAAACGGAAGATTGAGGATAAGCAATTTTTTCAAATCCTTTTTCATCTTTCCTGTCCCCTGTCCTTTGTCCTGACCTTTTCACGCTGCTTCATATTCTTTACCATTTCCACAGCTTTTGCCAGTTTTGCACGTACTGACTGCTTGACCTGCGATTTCTTTAGATTTACTTTCGTATAATCCTTAAATGCCTCTGTCATCACATCCACATCCCTTGCCTTGAAAAAGACAATATACTTGGGAGGATGCACAGAAGAATCTTTCTTTAGCGCAAAATCAATTCCATATTTCCGGGCTGTCCTCTCAAAATCCTTGATGTTTCCATCCGTAATCTCAATATTGGAAAGTCCGGTGTTTTGTTTCATCAGTTGTGCTACAGATTGCTTTCCATGCTTTTGCACATCTGCGGTTGGCTTTTTGTTCTTCTGATCCTGCAAATACTTTTCCAATGCCCGGCGTAATTCCGCTGCACCCATTTTGACATTATTTACTACAAGAGCAACTACTTTTTCATTGATTTCATCCTGCATGGGTTTCCTCCTTTCCTTCGTGATACTGGGTGCATTTCTTTCCTACAGGGTGGATGCACCCTTTCCCATAACCATATTCTCATTCAAATCCTCCTCTCATATCGTGATTGACCAACTGCTGATAATAATTGTTTATCGTGAGTGGTGCGTTATATAAAACAGTAAGTAGATACTGCTTTACATTTCTAATCTTGGAACAGTTATTGTTCAGACAATCCATAACATACCGGATGTGCCCGCTATCCAATTTGAGAAAGCGTGATTTCACTACCTCTTTGGGCTTGTCATCCCCGGCGATCCGGATAATACTGCGCTGGCTGCATATGGTGTCTACCATAAGTTCCACCAGTTCATCCAGTTCCTCTTTTCTGTATTCATTCAGCAGGTATGGGTATTCAATATTCTCATGGATAAGTTCCAGATATTGTTGCCGTTCCCTGCACATTCTGTCTGCATCTTTTTGTGAATACATCCCTGCCTCCTATCAAAAAAGAGCATCCTGCCTAGCTGACAAAATGCTCTCTGTTTCATTCCTATTTATTTGTAAAATACATTTCCAGTGCCTTTTCTATGATAGACACCGCTTCCTTCGGTTCTACATCATAAAAATACTTATGATATACTTCCGTACCGAGCTTCACACTCTGATATTTCTTTTCCTGCTTCTTTCCATTGACCAAATCATCTATGGTATCATTCACATACTGCTCTGTCAGCGTTTCATCACTTTCTCTGAACATCTTGGCTATATCCTCACTGATTTTATAGCCATATTCATTGACCGCTTTAAACACCCACAACTGCTTTTCCTCTGGCAGAAATGAAATATGGAAATATGCGCCTTTCGCTATGGCATTATTATCTACCATATCCTTAAAGGGCTGTACCAGATGATTGATTCTAAGCATTCTTGCCATCTTACTTCCGGACATACCATATTCACTGCTGATGGCATCCCTTTTATCTAACTTCTGGTCAGATTGACCAGAGGTTGATTCAATGCCACTCATTTTTTCAATTTCCCGGATGATGTCATTACGCTTTCCCTGACTGATTACCTTATCATATTCAATTTCCAGTGCAGCTGCCTGTTCGCTTGGAAGAAGTTCTGAAAATCCTCTCTGTATGAGGTTTGTTTCAATAACATAGGTATAGGCTTCCTTCTCGGAAAGTCCTACCTTTTCAATTACCGGAACTTCCGTAAGACCTGCAAGTATCGCTGCATTCAATCTGTTGTGACCAGACAGTATTTCCATTTTTCCCTTATACATTCTTACAAGCAACGGTATCATGATGCCATGCTCTCTGATGCTTTCCACCATATCATCAAGTCTCTGTCCTTCATATAATTTGAACGGATGGTTATGGAATGGTACAAGCTGGTCTACAGGCACTTTCTTCACTTCATTTTCTTTGTTTTCGCTTACACTGTCATCATCCAAGTAATCAAGTACATCAGATGCCAGCTTTCTTTTCTCTAATCCTTTACTCACAGCTTACTACCTCCTTTGCCAATGATTGATATGCGATACTTGCCGGAGAAGTTGCGGAATATTCTGCAACATTTTCCCCTGCATAAAGGGATTCCCCCACCTTTATTGTATATGGTATCTTTGCATCAAATATTTTTATTCTATCTGCCGTATATTCCATAAGGTCTTGATATACCCTACGGTACAACTTAGTTCTGAAATGGCACATTGTTAAACAGATGCCAAAAATCCCTAACTTTGGATTGATTCTTTTTCTTACCTTTACTATGGACTTAATCAAATCATCAAGCCCTTCCAATGAAAAATACTGGGGACTGACTGTTATCATCACATCATCTGCAACTGCCAATGCATTGATGGTCAGTATTCCAAGAGACGGATTCGTGTCAATCAGAATGTAATCATAATCATCCCTAAGTGGCTCAATAATTTCTGCCAGTGTTCTTTCTCCACCTGCCTCTGCCAGCAGCTTTGCTTCGATTGTTGACAATGCCCTATTTGATCCAATGAAATCCACACCATCACAGTCATAGATGTATTCTGATTTCTCCGGCAGTATCAATTCATCTTCACTTTCAATACAGATATTCATAAGGTCTGCTATTGTCATATCAATAGCTTGCTTACCCTCTTTTGCCAAGCAGGATGTCAAATTACCCTGATGGTCAAAATCAACTGCCAATACTCTTTTCCCCATTGCTTTTAGGGATGATGCTAAGTTAAATGTTGTGGTGGTCTTTGCGACTCCACCTTTCTGATTTGCTACTACAATAATCTCTGCCATAAATTTTATCCTCCTATGCTATCAGGCATCTTACAATGCCCTTAATTACTCGCCAGACAAGTACCACACCACCAATAAGACCTGCAAACATAACATTTAAGAACCAAATACCTATTGTTGATGCTAAGTCGTGCCTTACTGGTACAAGGAAGTGTCCCATCTTTGTGATACCGAATGGAAATCCTACTACTATCCATAGCCATAAAAAATTGCACCCATCTTCTGACACATATACGGTTCGGAATACAGCTGCAAGGATGATAGCCACTGCAATAGGTAGTACAACTTCTGTTACCAAAATAACCACTTTTCTCATGTTCATTACCTCCATTATTCTGTATGCTTAACTGTGGTTTGTCTGACATAAGGACTCTACTATCTATGGCTTCTATATTCAGTTTTCTTAGTTCTACTATATACACATTCTTATTTACCTACTGTGTATTGTGTTATACTTTTACCTCTTAATCCCCCTTTATTTACATTATCTACACTCTATATTCCAGTAAATATTTCCACAATAATCAATATAATTTCCACCGTCCCCATTCCTTCTTCTTCCCTGAGGAACATTTTGAAGTTTTTCAATTTTCCCGTTTCCTGTTTCTTCTGCATTATTTTTCCTCCTTCAAATTTGTATGTTTACTGACTGTCTTGTTTCACTATCCTGCACTTACCGGAATCCTTTGATCTAAAGCGCTTACATAAAAGAAAAATATGCCGGTATCATGATGATTACCATAACAATGCAAAGCATCATCATCATGGGAAGCAGGAGCTTTGTACCCGCTTCTTCCCCCAGTTTTTTGGCCAGGCTCTTTCTCTCCATAAAAGCATTGTCCGCCTCCTGCCTTAACAGACTCAGCAAGTCATAGCTTCCTTTCCTGATATTTTGTGTCAGAAGTGCGCTTAACTTCATATAGCACTGCACCTGACAACGCTTCCCGAAATGATCATAGGCCTCCGCCTCTGATCTGCCGCTTTGCAGTTCATAACAAATCATAACGATTTCTTCATATACATATCTCGTCTTCTGACGATCCTGTTTCTTATAATCTTCTCCCAGCTTAAAGAACGCGCCTCTGACCGTCATGCCTGCGCCCATATAAAGCGCCAGCTTATTGACGACTTCCGGATAATCCAATAAAAGCTCTCTTTTGCGGCGTTCCAGTCTCTGGTCCAGCTCCTTATCATGCCCCCAGTACAAAACGCCTGCGGCAAGCAGCGCCAGCACCAAAAGATATCCGCTGCCATCCTCCACCATTTCCCGCCAGACAATTGGCTGATCTTCTATACTCTCAGGAAGTTTCATCGTTTCCTCATGCCTGGTTTTCTCCGCCTGTGTGTGCAGCAGTTCCATTATCTGTCTGCGCAGCATTTCCTCTTCTGAATAAATAACCGGATTGACATTAACGTACAACTGATGCTCCCATGTCTGCTGCTCGTAACATAAATGAGCCGTCAGGGTAACAATCTGACCTTCTGTCAGTTCTTCGTTATTCACCGTTCCATCCGTGTTCACCAGCCCATAACTGCTGCTCTCCCACGAGATTTCGAAAGGATAGCCTTCCAGCTCCGTAACCAGATTCAGATTCTCCCTCACATCCTCCAGACTCTTGTTGTCTCCCAGAATCTCGCCTGCTATCCTTTCAGCCGCCTGCTCATACAGCGCTTCTATTTCTTCCTCTGTATAGACACGTTCCTTGACTATGTATTCAAAAATTTCTTCCTCCTTTCCTTCCATCTGCGCGGATAATTCTATTGGAATTGCTCCCGCGCCGCTTGGATTTCTCCCTATGTAACTGCCGTCGATTAACAGCGGACGACTACGCGCGCCAATCCACGCCGCCAGACAGAGCACTACTCCCCAAAATACCACCTTGAGAAGCGTACTGTACTGTGTCAGGTAATGTTCCCTGACCTGTTTGCTTACCGCAACCGACGGCTGCAGTATTTTCAGCTTTTCTCCAAGCTGCCGTCTGTAGGAAGCTCTCTTCCAATCATGCCTCCCTCCCTTCATGCTCCGCCGATGCTTCTGCTGTCCGCGCAGTATACAGGATGCCATTTTGCGAAAAATACCCTTTTCTTCTTCCCCTCGGGACACAACCAGTAACAGGAAATATGCCGCCAACACAACTATATATACATAAATCATTATTTCTAACCCCTTTATACTTCGATCTCCACTATTCGTCTGGACAGCATGTATGCGGCGGCGTAGAATCCCAGACAGACCGTCATGATTATGATTCCGATAAAATTATGATACAGCACATCGAAAAACCCCTGAGACGTGATACCCACATAAAAAATAATAAAAAAGGGCACTATGTTCATAATTTTCTGTTCCATTTTCCGGGCGCTGATCAACAACTGAATCTCCTGATCCGTCTCCGTCTTCTGTTCTATGACCGCCGCCGTCTTTGCTAGTATATCCGTCATATTTCCGCCGCTTCTTTTGGCAATCATAAATACGTCCGCAAACTGCATGATATCCGGCTGACGGCTTCTCTGTCCCAGGCTATACAGCAGTTGCTCCAGTACGACATTATTGTCCAGTCCCGCCGTAATATGACGTATTTCCTGACAGATCGGACTGTCCGTTCCATACAGCATCTCTACATCCCGGTAAGATTCTCTAAACGCATTCTCTACAGAATATCCCGCCTTCTGATTCGCTGACACAGACAGGAGCAAATCTTTAAATTGCAGGTTTAATTCCTGTCTCTTCCTTTTGGCCAGTTCCTGCTTCTTTAGCCGCACGAACAGGAAAATTACCGGTATCAGGCAGAGGAACGCAATAACGGACTGATAAAAGAAATAACCAATGGCAGCGGCAAGCATCGTCCCCTCTGTGAAATATAGAATTACCTCTTTCCTGTTCAGGTGATATTCAGCATAGTCCGGCAGACTGTAATTTAGCGACATACGACAATTCCCCTTTCTTCTGCAGAGTTCCTAATACTTTGCCGTCCGCGTTCTCTCCTGTTTCTACGAACTGGTACAGCGGATTTAAGAGAATCTCTCCCTCCATATACCCCATGACCTCTGCAATTTCCAGTACTTTTCTGGATTTATCGCGAAGTCTCCCCAAATGAATGATAATATCAATGCCGGATGCGATCTGCTGCTTAATAGCGGCAAGCGGTATTTCCACACCCATCAGAATCATATTCTCCAAACGGCTCAGCATGTCCTTAGAACTATTGGCATGCCCCGTAGACATGGAACCGTCATGTCCGGTATTCAGACACTGCATCATATCAAAGGCTTCACCGCCGCGCACCTCGCCGACAATAATCCTGTCCGGGCGCATACGCAGAGACGTTTTAATCAGATCTCTGATCGTTATTTCCTGACAGCCCTCCACATTCGCATTTCTTGTTTCCAGCCGTACCAGATTAGGAATGCCCCGTATTTGCAGTTCCGCGCTGTCCTCTATGGTAATAATTCTCTCCTCCGCAGGAATAAACGCAGACAGCGCGTTCAGAAATGTGGTCTTGCCGGAGCCGGTTCCACCGCTGATGAAGATGTTGTACTTTGCCTGCACCAATTTCTGAAGCCATCCGCATACTTCCGGCGTAATAGAGCCGTACGCAATGAGGTCCTCCATCATTACAGGCTTATCGGGAAACCGTCTGATCGTCACCACCGGCCCATTGAGCGCCACCGGACTCAGTACGATATTTACGCGGGCGCCATTGGCAAGTCTTGCATCTACAATGGGCGAAGCTTCATTCACCACTCTGTTGCAGTCCGCCACAATCTGCTGAATGACATTGCGCAGCTTCTCTTCATTGTCAAACCGCAGTTCACTGGGATAAAGTCTGCCGGCCCGTTCAATAAAAATGCTGTCGGGACCGTTAATCATAATCTCTGTAATGCAGGGCTCATCCACAAGCTCCTGCAGTACATCCAACTGACGAACCGCATGAAACAACTCTTTTCTTAATCTGGCCCTCTCCGACAGCTTCAAGGGCGTCTTCCGGCTCTCTTTGATCAATATCTCATCAATCAACTCCTGTATTTCCTCGTCCGAAAGTTCTTTGGAATAATCGATGCTCTCCGACAGCCTCCCCTGTAATCTCATCTTAAGCTCTTCTCTATTTTCCATAAATATCCTCTTCCATAATTGACCTGACATACCCGGCCAGCTCCCCATGTGTCATCATTTCCAGATCCGAAGGCAGCTTCTGGAATACCGGGAATCTGCACTTTACTGTTTTCTCTGCAACCTCTTCCATTTCATATAACTGCAGCATTTGTTCGTACTGCCTGAGTTTAGCCTCCGCAAAGCGGTCTTCCTTTGTGATCGTATAGATTCTGTAGCACTGTTTCAGGAGATCAAATATTCCGTTGATGCAGTCGTCCAAATCCAGAATAATATATTCATATTGTCCTATTTCAGCGATATCTGCGCATAACTGCGCCCATTGTCCGCCGTCAATCTCCCTGAGTCCCAGAGGCGACTGTATGGGCGGAATATAATCAAGCCCATTAATATTTTGCACAACGGCAGGCAGCCGCATAGCCAGTTTCTCTTTTGCGCACTGGAAGTAATACATAACATCCATCATGTCCGCTGAAAATTCCCGCGAAAGCATCTGTCCCAAACCGGAATAATATTCAAAATTAAGATAAAGTACCTTATGCTTCCGGGCCAGCATTTGCCCAAGCGTCAGGGCGAAAGACGTCTGCAGGCATCTTTTGATGGGCGAATACATTCCTATCAGTTTCGCCTCCCAGCATGTCGTGCTCTGATGCTCTGTCCAATCTGCCAGGTCCTCTACTGAAATAAAAATTCTCTCTAAAATATGATCCGGGCTTTGATACTTACTGATGTAACACAGATCTTCCCTGTCGCTCTTCTCATTTTCCTGCAGAACAAACAACTGCAGAACTTTCTGTCTTACAAATTCTTCCTTGATCAGCTTGAGCGCACTCTCTGCAATCAACAGGATCGCTATTTCCTCCCGCTCCATTAAATCCTGTAATTTCTCCACCTCCGTAAACAAATGGAAGGCATATGGAAGCTTCCCTTTCTCCAATACGTATTCAGCCAGGCGATATGCATACGCCTCCTCCGTGTCGCAGACCGCCATAATTTTTTGTTTCAAAACATCCCTCCTACTCTCAATATCACACTGAGCAGAACCGGTACGGCAAAGTGAATCTTATTTCGACGGTACATGTGATAATCCTGCGCCAAATCTTCTCCATACAGCTTCCACCGTCTCGTCCGCGCCACTTCCGCCAGATAAGAGAAAAAATATGTCATTCTCTCCATTGCGTTATGCTCTGTGAGCAGCCTGACAATCGAAAACAGCGCACCAATCACAAAAGCTCCCGCCAGAATCGTCATAAGTTCGCCAGCCCCATAGAAGCTTCCGATCATAACAAAAAGCTTAATGTCGCCGGCGCCAAACGCTCCGATCTTATATAAGGGATACAGAAGCAGAAACGCCAGAAGCATAGAACCAATAGACATCCATAGATCCTTGTCCGTCCACAGACTGCCGGACAATCCCAGAATCATTCCAGACAGGATTAATGCATTCGGAATCCTGTCCGTTCGCAGATCTGCCAGTGCCGCAAATAAAAGCAACAACAATAACAGTAATTGAGTATAGCTTAATCCAATAAAACCACCTCCACATCATAAAATATCGACTCAATGAAATAAGCAGGATGATCATCCCGACGCCCTCAGGCATAGAAACATAGAATTTCTTGAGTTGTGAATTGAATTATATACGCATCTTTGTGACTTGTCTACCCGTTCTATGCAAAAAGATAATTTTTGTGAAAACCCTACAAAATTTTGAAAAAGCGTATGCCGTAAAGTACGATAAGCCCCGGAAATCCAAGGAATCCGGACGTCAAAACAGTAAGCGGATTTATTCCTACCGACATCGCAATATTCTGTGCCGCCAGCAGATAATTACAGAAAAATATCCCGACAGTGCCCATTACGGCTCTCAAAATAAAATTTACCAGCCATTCTACTTTCCTTCCCATCGCGCCAATCAGCAGCACGATGACACATACTATCATAATTGCCGCCATCCCGCCTATGTTTTCCATCCTGTTCCTCCATGTTCGCTTAGCTTACTCTCATCTGCTTACATAATATGTTCTGTACTTTTCCAATATTACATGAATATTTATCCTTATTTTACCTATACTTTTAATAAGTGGAAATATTTTACATGCCAGATTGTGTGAAATATGGAATAACCAGAATACGAACGTAAAAGATTGACTTGCAAATTGTAGAAAGGAATGGTTCTTTATTATGAAAATTCTCTTCCGTCAAAGCCCTTGCCTTCTGGCAGATAGCGACATCATTGTCGAAAGAAATAAAATGACAATACGGGATGAACTTGCGCAGGCGAAATACGCTCTGGAAAACGCGTATTCCGGATTTGACAATGTAACGGATCCTGATTTGATCGACTGTTACATCTATGAACTCAATTCTGTCATGAAACGGTATAAATACTTATTAGAACAGGCAGCAGAATTGGAACTGCTGCCTGAAGAAAAACATGCCGAAGCATACCGCACGCTGTCGCTGTTTTCATGATCAAACAAAAAAGCCTCTGTTGGATGCGGGATCTGTAATATTCTCCGTAAGGGTATTTCTACCGTAAGTCAATCCGGCATATACCGTCTGCGTGTTGCCCATAACAGGTCCCGACGCATCCTGCGCTTCTATCTTCTTATAAGCCTTCTGAAGCTCCCCGATTACCATGCGGACATGCTCCAGATTCGCCTTATCATAATGTACAGACGCCTGAACCAGTTCTCTGTTGATATAGAGATAAAGCTGCAGCAGATTCTGCGCCAGATCATATTCCAGATTCAGAGACGCCGTCAGTTCGTTCACGCATCCGCGGATTTTACGGATCGCGCTCTTAAACTCAGACCTGTTGTCCGCTGACAACGCCTCCTGTGCTTCCTCAATATAAATTAATGTCATTTCATACAGAATCGTAATCAATTGCGTTTTATTGGCCTGCGTAATACGCAATGTAAACTCCTGCTTTAATTCCTTCGTCATAAGCCAGCATCCTTTCTCTTCGACTCTACTGCAGAAGCTGAAGAACCATGGACGGTCTTTCGTTTGCCTGTGCAAGCATAGAAGTCGCCGCCTGGGATATCACCTGCTCGGTTGTATAGTTCGTCATTTCCTCCGCCATATCCACATCCATAATACGGGAATAAGAAGACGTCATATTTTCATTGGTTACATCCAGATTATTGACCGTATGCTCCAGACGATTCTGATAAGCTCCTAATTTGCTCCGCGTATCTGAGACATACAGAATCGCTTCTTTGATCTCGTCAATAGCGTCGCTGCAGCTATCCTGCGTCGTCAGCTCCGTCTCTGCAATCCCCAGTCTGTCAAGAGAGATCGTAGGAATACGAATCTCCAACTGCTGTCCTTCATTGGCTCCCACCTGCGTATCCATCGCGCCGATTCCGGTAATATCCACAATCAGGTCGCCGTTTGCGGTACAGTCCACCGTGTTATACCCTGTAATATTCCCATTTCCATCCGTCACCGGATCCGGCTCAATCGCCAGCGTAATCTGGAAATCCTGCTTTCCGGTCAGTGTAATCTTATTCTGTCCTACCTCTGTCAGCTCCACTCCGTCCGGGAATTCGTCTCCCAGCGTCAGTGTGGCCTTCGTATCCTCCAGATTAATCGTTCCATCCTCATTATAGATTACCTGCAGCGCCGTGATGGAATATTCCTTCGCCAGTATTTCGTCAGAGTAGTAATCCACCTTAACAAGCTGGTTATTCGTATAACCTTTCAGGTCGAAGCTTCCGTCCAGAATCGTCTGCCCGTTGAATTCCGTGTCAGTCGCAATTCTTGTAATCTCCTGCTTTAACTGCTTGACCTCCTCATTCAATGTCTCCCTGTCAGTCGTCGTCAGAGTACCCGTCGCACCCTTAACCGCTAACTCATTCATTCTCTGCAGCATATCGTGCACTTCTGTCAAAGCGCCGTCCGCCGTCTCGATAATGGAAATACCCTTGTTCGCATTCTGCGTTGCCGTAGATAAACCGGTTATCTGCGCATTCATTCTGCGCCCGATCGCATAACCGGACGGATTATCCTTGGCCGCCGTTACTTTCAGACCGGAAGACAGACGCTCTAAGGATTTCGCCACCTTATTGTCGGACACATTAAGCGCATTATTGGCACGCATGGCTGCCGCATTGTAATTGATTTTCATTCCTGTTCCTCCTTAACCCTGGTTGCTGTTCTCTATGCGGTGATTACTGTAATAAACGATTTTGCTATCTGATATAACGCAGCGGTCTGCACGGAAGAGGATGTATTCGGTTCCTCCTCTGCCGTAAAAGAATTCAGGTCCAGCTCGTGACTGTGAATCACGCCCACCTCTCCAAGCTCCAATTCTTCCCGTTCCAGGGCTTCCACCGTATCTTTCAGATTCTCAAGCAGGCTGTCCTTCTTGCTCCGGACCGCTTCCGTTCCCTCTGCGGCAGAGCAGGCGATATAGCCCGAGATCTTCCGGTTATTTACACTGAATTCAGCGGCTACCTTTCCATAAGCTTCTGTCTCAAGGGTCACTTTTACTTTGCCGCCGTCTTCTGAACCATGTAATATTCTTAAGTGAATGGCAGTTGTTTCGCCATTGATCTCCACAGGTATCTGATAATTCTCTTCTTTGGCGAGATTACCCGTCAGCGCAAGCTGTTTATGACAGCTTCGTATCGCTTTCAAATCGACATAGCTGACGTCTGCGTCATACTGCGCTTCTTCCAGTACATCCTCATATACCCGCTGCATTTCTTCATAGGCTTCCTGCGCGCTCTCTTTATCTGTCATCGCCTCCTGCAGATGATGCATGGCTTCTTTTACTTTGCCCTTGCTTGCAGGCGGCGCATATGCGTTTAATTTCTGATAAAGCATTCCTCTGGCGTTCATCAGCATATCCGCCGCCGCCAGATTGTAGATCGTCACCGGCTGTCTGTTATGCAGCAGTTCTTCAATGACCGCATCCTCCACTTCGCATGCCTGACGGCACTCCTGCAGTTGTTCCTGCTGATAAGCTTCCTTCACAGAAGCATCCTGCTGCGCCATCCGGTCTGCCGCATCTCCCGCAATGTCACGATAGTATCTACGGAATCCGCTCTCTATCTGCGTGGTAATCGACATACTCTTCTCTATCGCTTCGATGCCCGCGAAAGCATCGTCTATTACATAATTCATACCTGTTTTCTTCTGGGTACGCACCGCGCCAAGCAGATTCCTGAAGGAGTATTCCGCTCCCGTATTAATCAGCGCGCCGACAGCGGCATCATCTGTTTTCTCAAACTGTCTGAGCATACGGTAAATACCGATATAGGCGGTTCTCTCCTCCTCACTGATCTCTCCGCTCTTCTCAAGCTTATATAAGAATTTGCTGTATTTCTCTGCCTCCTGCTCCTTCGCATACTGCTGGGAATCCAGATATTCATGAAATTCCGGTATCGTCATTTCCAGCGGGTTTCTGCCGTCACGGATCGTCTGCAGGACAGCCGCCGGGGTCATTTTACTGATTACACGGCGAAGCTCCATATCCGACTCCCGCACCGCCTGTATATTTTCCGGGGACAGCTCCATCTGATTGTAGCCCAGGATTCTGACCGCCCGGCGGTTTGCTTCACTGACTTCCAACCCCAGATCTTCCAGGATATCGTCCACATTCCGAAATGCCTTCTGTATGGAATCACCCAGATCGCTTCTGGTATCCGTCATCCAGCTTTCATAGGTTTCTTTAGCCTGCTCATAACGATTCCTGAGCGCCGTGCCGTCTATATGTACCTGATTTAAAGTGAAATCTTCATCCGTCACCTTAAATCTTCCGACAACATCTATCGGTAAATAAGGAATCTCCGCTATCTTATTCTGTGTCTGCACATATAGAGCCGCTTTCTCTTCCGCCCTGTCAACATCCGGCTCTCCGAACATAAGCTGTCTTTGCTGCGCCTCTATCTGCTTTAAGGCTTCTACCAACTGTTCCAGCTCTGTCGTATCAATCGCGTATCCGCTCTCTAATAATTTACGGTTTGCTTCTACCGTCATCATCAGACGGATTTCCTCCAACTGCCGCCTCGCCGTAATATTTTCCACGGGTTCCGCGGCCGCCCGGTCCTCTGCCGTATCCTTCGCGAGGAGAGGCTCCTTCATCTTCTCCTGAACCTCTTCAATATTGCTTAACGTCAGTTCCTGCCCTTCTGCCGCCGCCCGGTCAACCGCCTCATCCGTAAGACGCGCGAATCTCTCCGCATAGGAAGCCGCCTTCTCCCAATCGCTTCTGCCATCCGTAAGATCAGCCTCTCCCGCGCGTCTGCCATCCGCTATCGCCGCAGCAATTGCCGATAAAATCTGTTCGTCATCCTGCGGGAAGGACAGCGTATCCAGCCTGTATAAATCCGCCGCCGTCTCAGGCGTTAGGGGAATCCCGTTTTCAACCAGCCACTTCGCGTCCCCGAAAGTCTCTTCATTTACTTCCAGACCGGCTTCCTGCAGAACTCTTTCCATTTGCGGACGCAGTTGCTGCCAGTGATACTCATCCGCTTTCCTGGCATAGTACCCGGAGCCGTCCGCATAATAGCCCCTTCCCTGTCTGCCTCCATTGTCCGCAGAACTATAACCAGCCAGATAGAGATTGTCAATCGTAGGCTCCACATGGTTTTCCACCATATATTTTACAGTGCCTTCCGTTAATTTCCCAATCTCTGAAGCCTTATCATACGCCTTCATAGCGTCTCTTATATTCTCTTCCGTCAAGGGTACGTCATGCTCCGCGAATTGTTTGCTCAGTTCTCTCGCGAAAGCTTCGCTGCCCGTAATTTCCTCAAGCGCTTCCTCATCTATCTGATCGGTGTAGCCCGTTACATGCGTTCCGCCCTTAATCAGCTCCGCCTTAATCTTATCAACAATGGTAACGACTTCTTCTACATCCATATCCCCGATCTGATAGCCGTCTTCCATCATTCGGTTATAATCCCCGGCAGACATGACGCTGGACATCACCGTCATATAATCTCTCTGCACATCGATATCGATCTGCCCCGCATCCTGCATAACCTCTTCAGCCGACTTCCCCTGTTCCTTATAGGCGGTGTTGCCCATCACAGCGCCGGAAATATCGAATGTATACGCACCCGTCTGATTTTCCTTCTCCACACGGGTATCCCGGAATGCGGCCGCCGCTGCCTTGTCTACATTTTGATTTGTGCTGTTATTGTCAAATGTAATTTTCATACACTCACTCCACGCAGTAGGATTTATATCTGCAATATATTTCGGCATAGTTCACCGTTCCCTTAACCCCCGGCAAGATCTCCGCTCCCTCCGATGCCCGCTGCGGCATCCTCTGCTCCCGCTTCCCTTCATCCTACAGCATATGAGAAGCATACAACAAAATGAGGAGAGATTCTTCTGTCAAATCTCTCCTCGTCATATACATGATACCCCTGTGCGCCGTCCTTAGCTTACCGAATCTGTCTTAGAAGACAAAAATCGCTGCGGTATAAGGAGACAGATCAAAGGTGATATGGTAATCTTTATAATTGCAGGTTCCTTTCACCGCCGTAAGCTCTGCCGGAATCTCATGTCCGTTGCCGCCGAAGCGTTTATCGTCGCTATTGAGCAGAAGCTTATATTTCTTTTTCTTCGGTACGCCCACCTGATAATTCTCCCACATCATAGGCGTCATATTCAACACGAACATGATATTATTCTTGCCCGTCTCGTCCTTACGGAAAAAGCTGTAGACACTGTGATCCGCGTCGTCCGCATTCAGCCATTCAAAGCCCTTCCAGTCGTTGTCAATGGAATACAGCGCCGGATATTTATTATACATCTTCAGCAGTTCTTTCACATACTCGTGCATTCCCTTATTCTGCTCTTCGCCCAGAAGATACCAGTCAAGCTCTCTTGTCTCGCTCCACTCTCTCTCCTGTCCGAAATCCTGTCCCATAAAGAGAAGCTTCTTGCCGGAGTGACCGAACATATAGCTGTAGCCAACGCGCAGATTCGCATATTTGTCCACCATATAACCCGGCATCTTATTCACCATGGAGCATTTCAGATGCACCACCTCGTCATGGGACAGCGGCAGAATATAATTCTCGCTGTTATGATACGTCATCGCAAAAGTCATGGCATAATGATTGTTCTTGCGGAAGTATGGATCCAGCTTCATATACTCGCAGAAATCATGCATCCAGCCCATATTCCATTTGAAGCTGAAGCCCAGGGCGTCTCCGCCGATGGGACCCGTTACATGCGGCCATGCGGTCGATTCCTCCGCGATCGTCAGAAAGCCGGGATATGTACCGCGCACAACAGAATTCAGATGCTTGAAAAATTCTATCGCGTCCAGATTCTCATTGCCGCCGTATTTATTCGGAACCCACTGTCCGTCCTGCTTGCCGTAATCCAGATAAAGCATGGACGCCACGGCGTCTACCCGGATGCCGTCGATATGGTATTCTTTAATCCAGAATAAAGCGTTTGCGATTAAGAAATTCTTGACTTCATTCTTGCCGTAATTGAAGATCTTCGTCCCCCAGTCGGGATGTTCGCCGATTCGCGGGTCAGGATGCTCGAAGATACACTGGCCGTCGAATCTGCCCAGACCATGCGCGTCTGTAGCGAAATGTGCCGGAACCCAGTCCAGGATCACACCGATCTTATTGCGGTGCAGCGTATTAATCAGATACATAAAATCATCCGGCGTGCCGTGTCTGGACGTAGGCGCATAATATCCGGTCACCTGATACCCCCAGGAACCGTCAAAAGGATATTCCGCAATCCCCATCAGCTCGATATGGGTATATTTCATTTCCTTCAGATACTCTACGATACGGTCAGCAAACTCTCTGTAATTATAGAAGCCTTCTTCCGTGCCGTCAGGGTGTTTCATCCAGGAACCGATATGACACTCGTAAATCGCCATCGGTTCTTTGTTATAATCCTTGCCGTCTCTGGCGCTCATCCAGGCGCTGTCCGACCATTTGAATTTACTGATATCATAAGTTTTGGACGCATTGCCCGGACGCAGTTCCGCATAGTTTGCAAAGGGATCCGCCTTATAAAGCTTCTCTCCCGACGGCGTGCGAATCAGGAATTTGTATAACTCGTTCTCTCCCACACCCGGAATAAACAGCTTATATATGCCGCCCGGTCCCAGTTTCTCCATCCGATGGATATCTTCATTCCAGTCATTAAATGTGCCGATCACATTTACGCTGGCGGCATTGGGCGCCCATACGGCAAAGAACATGCCCTTTACCCCATCCTCTACAGAAGGATGCGCACCCAGCTTCTTATAGATATCATAATGTGTGCCCTGCGCAAAGATGTACTGATCTGCTTCTGAAATAAATACCCTGGTTTCTTCCGCTGCTTTTTCTTTGGTTACTTTTTCTTTTTTTGCTGCCATAAATATCCGCCCCCGTTAATTTTTATAATGCATGAAGTCCTTCTCCCTTAATACAATCATGTCCTCTTCATCATATCTCTTTGCCAATAAAATATCCATAAAATGTCCCGGCGTCTTCTTATTCGCATAGTAAATCGCTTCATCTACGAGTTCCCTGACTTCGGCAAGACTTACCTCGTGATCACTGGTCTGTTTCTCCGAAATTCTCGTATGAAGGGCCAGAATTCCAAACTCATCGATTGAATATTCCATCTCCTCCGCATACTGTCTTGCGTAAGCTACCAGCGCTTCGTCGTCCAGCGGTTCGATATCCACACGAAGATTAAAATTATTAGAAAGAGCCTTGTGTTCTGCAAGCAACTGGTTCATCCCTGCTTTCGTATCCGTCATGAGAAGCAGCAGCCCCATATTATCCTTCTCTAAAACTTTAATCATTTTGGCAACCGTGTCCGGTTTCATGGCAGACGCCTTCTCAATAATTAGCGCCCCGTTGTCCAGCTTGGCAAAGGTCGCCGCGACATCCTTCTTATTCAGTATATGCCCGGATATCTTCGCTACTTTACCGGAGAAATTGTTATCATTATACTGCATCTCCCGGATCAGCGTCTTCGCCAGCGTCAATGTGGTAATCTCTTCCTCGCCTGTAATAACTACATTACCCGTACAGGCCGCCAGGCTCATATTGTCCAGGGTATGCACAAGCTGTCTTCTGGATTTGCGGTGATGAACGAACTGCCCGAAAAGCTCTTTCTCCTCTTCTGTCAGTTCCCGTTCAGCCGGATCACTATTCTCTGTTTCCGGGGCAGGCGACGTCCCTTTCTCTTTAACTGTCTCCGTAACAGCCCCCGCTTCTTCCTCCTGTCCCGCAGAAGCATCCGGCTCTTCTATCTCTTCTAATTCTTCTACTCCATCATCAGAGGGTTCTTCTACCTGCGGCTGCAGAGTTTTTCCGGAATGCTTAGTCACGGGCTCCTTCGGCGCCGGCTCTTCCTCCGCAGCATCCTCGGGCAGAATCACCCGCTTGATCGGCGGTTTCTTGGATTCCTTCAGAATTGCAGCCATAAATGCTTTTTCCAGTTCCTCCAGAAGACCGTTCTTAGTCGCTTCGTCGAAATTGGCAAACAAGCTGCCGGTCTGCGCGAGAATATGCTGGCGAACATCTTCCATTCGCTTCTGTTCATTGGATTTCTTCATTTCTTCCCACTCAGCCATAATATCATCGATACTAAGCTGACCGGTAATCTGCTTCTCCACACGCTCGGCGTCAGGTACTACCAGACTGATCTGCCCATCATATTCCTGAGACAGAATATTATCATATGCGGAAGGCTTCACCATTTCCTGCCTGATCTGCTGCATAATCTGCTGCGCGTCGAATGCCGCCTTATCTTCCTTTACGCCCTGTGCGCCGACCTCCTGTAAATCATCCGTCTCCGCAACAAGCGCTTTAACGTTTACCGGCTCAATTGCCGCGCTTAATTGCTCTTCTTCTTTTTTCTTAGGAAAAGGCACAACCGGCATCTCCTTCGATACGGGCTGCGGCGTTTCCTCCAATACCGTTTCCATCTCTTCCTGAGCCGGAAGCTTCTCTGTCTCCTGTAATAACGGCGCGATAATGGATTCCGCGATAGACGGCGCTTCGTCCTCTGTCTCCTCTTCTGCCTCTTCCCGTACTTCTTCCTCTGCTATCGGCTCGGGCTCTGCGTCCGCAGCCTCTTCCACGATCTCTTCCGCAGAAAGCGGTTCCGGTTCCCCGGCCGGTTCTTCTCCGCTTACAGGATCTCCTTCCAGAATCTCCTTCATACTCTCCGCAAGCGCCATTTGTAAGTTAATGGTATTGTACTGACCAACGTCTACGGGCTTTACTTCCGGGAGCTCCATCGTCGGCGCGCCTGCCGTCAACTGTTCTTCTGCCGGTTCTTCTTCCGGGGCTGTATGTCTGATATCTCCGGCAATCCGGGTATCGCCCGATATGCCGTCCTCTTCCTCCTCTGCCGCGTCTGAGTCCGTTTCTTCTTCTACTGCTTCTTCCTCTGTCTCAGAGTCCTTCTCCTGTATCCAGGCGCCGTATTTCGCCTGCTGCTCCGCACTGAGCGGTTCGTGAAGCGCTTTCAGTTCCAGCGCCTTAATAACATATTTGCCTTCTCCGAACCAGAGGAACATCTCGTCGCATTCCTCCACGCATTTGGTAGACAACCCGATCCGGTGATACAGATAAGCAAGCTCATACGCCCATTTCTCTCTGTAATCCCGCTTCTTAAACTCTTCCAATACCGCGATACGTTCTTCCAGGCTGACATCCTGCGCTTCATAGAGACGGTATTGCAGGATATATCTGCCCGTGTCCTTCGGTGCAATCTGTACAAATTCCTTATAATATTCGATCGCCTGTACGTATTCTTCCATTTTAATAGAAAGCTCGCACAGGGAATATACGATCAGCCTGCCTGTCGGATGCTTCTCATATGCCAGAAGCAGAATATCCTTGCTCTCCTGATATCTCCTGTTAATTTTATATAAATCACTGACAGTACATAACATCATGACGCTTCTGACTCTTCGCCAGTCAATCGTGTCCGCTATCTTAACTGCTTCCGCAAATTCTCCCTCTGCAATCAATGCCTTTATCTCGTCGGCACGAACTTTATATTCATACTTATCCAAGGTACTCACCTCATTATTGTACTTTCACGCTTTATCTCTCTACATAGTGACCCTATTTTCACTGTTCTAGTTTACCATAGCCTTTTATCAATGTAAACAAAATCCGCACAAAAAAAGCACCTCTGATTCAGTATCCTGTCCTTAGAATATACCAACATATGGAGATGCTTCAATATACAATTACTTTATATTGTATTTGTGTAAATTCTTCCTTATTATCCCTTTTTCTCAGCCAAGCGGCCGCTCAGTTCGGCAAACTGTTCCAATGTCAACGTTTCGCCGCGCACCATGGAAGATAGTCCCATTTCCGCCAGAGTCTCTTCCACAACAGATCTGTCAACGCCCAGATTCCCCGCATTCGCCAGTCCGTTTGCCAGAGTCTTTCTTCTCTGGTTAAAAGACGCCCTGATCACCGCAAACAGATATTTCTCATCCGCCGCCTCCACCGGCGGTTTCTCATACCGTGTGAGCCTTATCACCGTGCTGTCCACTTTAGGTCTCGGCATAAAACAGGACGCGGGGACTCTTGTTATCACTTCCGGCTCCGCATAATACTGCACCGCAAGGGAAAGCGCGCCATAATCCTTCGTTCCCGGCCCCACCTGCATTCTGTCCGCCATCTCCTTCTGCACCATAACCGTTATGCTCTGCAATGGAACGCGGCTCTCGAAAAGCGCCATAATAATAGGCGTTGTAATATAATAAGGCAGATTCGCCACTACCTTAACAGGACGGCCTCCATTGTGCTCTCTGGCGATCCGGTTAATATCTACTTTCAAAATATCCTCATTTATAATCGTCACATTATCATAGGCAGACAACGTATCCTGCAGAATCGGAATCAGATTCTTATCGATTTCCACCGCCACTACTTCCCGGGCTTCCTCCGCCAGATACTGTGTCATCGTTCCGATTCCAGGACCGATTTCCAGAACACAGTCTTCCTTCGTAAGCTGCGCCGACGCAATAATTTTATCAAGAATATTACCGTCAACCAGAAAATTCTGCCCGAATTTCTTCTGAAAACGGAACTGATACTTCTGTATAATTTCCGCTGTATTCTTCACGTTCCCCAGAGCCGCCATATCAATCCTCCCCGTCAAAGCAGTCTACTGTCATGAAATAAATAGTCTTTGCCCTCGCGGCATCACAGGCGAAACAGATTCCTGGCATTTGCGTCAGTCATCTCCACGACCTCATCATATGTGATTCCCTTTAACCGCGCGATCGTCTGCGCTATATAAGGCAGATTTAAAGAGGAATTGCGCTTTCCGCGATTAGGTTCCGGCGCCAGATAGGGACTGTCTGTCTCCAGGAGAATTCTGTCCATCGGGATGTACTCTACCGCCTCTTTGAGCTTCTTCGCATTCTGGAAAGTGATAACGCCGCCAATTCCAAAATAGAAACCCATGTTCAAATATTCCCTCGCCATCTCTTTGGTATAAGAATAGCAATGTATCACGCCGCCGATTTCTCCGGCACGAAGCGCCTGCATCATGTCAAGCGTATCCTTCGCCGCCTCCCTGGAGTGGATAATCACCGGAAGCTCTATTTCCCGCGCCAGCTCAAGCTGTCTCTCAAACCATACTTTCTGTACGGCAGGTTCCGGATCCAGCCAATGATAATCCAGGCCGATCTCACCCACCGCTACCGTCTTATCCAGACTGCACAGACTCCGCAGCCATCTGAAATTCTCCTCATCTAACTGTGCAGTCTCGCTTGGATGAACGCCCATCGCCCCATAGACAAAAGGGTATCTCTCCATCAGTTCTTCCGTCATCCTGCATCCTGCAAGGCTTGCGCCCACATTGATCACAGTTCCTATGCCATGCTCCTTCAGGGAAGCAAGCAATTCCTCTCTGTCCCCGTCAAAAGCCGTATCGTCATAATGAGCGTGACTCTCAAAAATCATCTTGTTCTCCATTTCATCCTAAAATAAGCAAATTCATAAAGTTGTGAATACTGTATCATTTTGCTATTATGATTTCAAGTATAACAAAAATTTTAAAAATTTTTAATTTTTCTAAAAAAAGTACTTGCAATGGCTGAAACAATATACTATAATAACACTTGCGTGTTGAGCAAACGCATTTGTTTCCACGATAGGACATGCACCGCTAGCTCAGTTGGTAGAGCACCTGACTCTTAATCAGGGTGTCCAGGGTTCGAGCCCCTGGCGGTGCAC
>JAGAIZ010000038.1 GCA_017626325.1 Lachnospiraceae bacterium
CATCATCCTCTGTTTGAACCATATATAGACAAAAGCGATAAATATCTGCATAATATCGTTCAATAATAATACCGACTGCTTCTTTATTTCCGCTATGTACCTTTTGAATCAATTCACTGTCTTTCATAGCGTTTTCTCCAATCATAAAACGTCTTACATCTTATATAACCATTGCAAAGTTAAAAAAGTTCACTATAAACAAGCTGATAATCGTAAGTTATCTTCTACTTATCAAAATTCTGACAATTCTTATGTCGTATCAATACATAAAGAAAAGCCCCATACACACCAGTCAAATCGAGGATTTGATTTGTTTACAGGACTTCTCCATATAATCTTAGAATTCAGTTATTAAACAATCCCCTGAGCTTTCATAGCCTCAGCAACCTTCAGGAATCCGGCAATGTTAGCGCCAGCTACATAATCGCCCTCTTTGCCATACTTCTTGGAAGCCTCGTCCAAGTTATGGAAGATATTTACCATAATTCCCTGTAACTTAGCGTCAACCTCTTCGAATGTCCAGGAAAGTCTCTCAGAGTTCTGGCTCATCTCCAGCGCGCTCGTTGCAACACCGCCTGCGTTGGAAGCCTTACCAGGGCAGAACAGCACGCCGTTCTTCTGGAAGTACTCTGTAGCCTCTAAGGTAGTAGGCATGTTAGCGCCTTCTGCTACCGCGAAGCATCCGTTTGCAACAAGTGCCTTAGCGTCCTCAAGGTCTAATTCATTCTGTGTTGCGCAAGGAAGTGCAATATCACATTTCACTGTCCATACGCCGTGCTCGCCGTTCTTCTTCTCATGATATTCAGCATTCGGTCTTGCAGCAGCGTACTCTGTCAGACGCGCACGCTTAACTTCCTTAACTTCTTTCAAAGTAGCTACGTCGATTCCGTCGGGATCATAGATCCAGCCTGTGGAATCGGAGCAGGTAACAGGCTTAGCGCCTAACTGCTGTGCTTTCTGAATCGCGTAGATTGCTACGTTTCCGGCGCCGGATACAGCGATTGTCTTGCCTGCGATATCTTTGCCGTTGCATTTTAACATTTCTTCTGTTAAATATAACAGACCGTAGCCTGTCGCCTCTGTTCTTGCAAGGGAACCGCCATAGGTTAATCCCTTACCTGTCAGAACGCCCTCATATAAGTTGCGGATTCTCTTATACTGACCAAACATGAAACCAATCTCACGTCCGCCTACACCGATATCGCCTGCAGGTACGTCTGTGTCCGCTCCGATATGTTTGCAAAGCTCTGTCATAAAGCTCTGGCAGAATGCCATAACTTCTCTGTCAGATTTACCCTTAGGATCGAAATCGGAACCGCCTTTGCCGCCGCCGATCGGAAGTCCTGTCAGGGAGTTCTTGAAGATCTGCTCGAAGCCTAAGAATTTGATAATGCCAAGATTAACGGAAGGATGGAATCTCAAACCTCCCTTATATGGTCCAATAGCGCTGTTGAACTGTACACGAAAACCATTGTTTACCTGTACCTGTCCCTTGTCATCCACCCACGGAACACGGAACTGCACGATTCTCTCCGGAACTGTTAATCTCTCCAGCAGCGCGTCTTTTCTGTATGCTTCCTCGTCTGCTTCGATGACTACACGAAGAGACTCCAGAACCTCTTTGACTGCCTGATGGAACTCCGGCTGCGCAGGATTCTTCGCTACTACTAACTCGTAAACCTCATCAACGTATGACATGTATATGTCCTCCTTTAGTTTATATATCAGCAGTCTGCCCTATCAGCATGAACCAATAAAAAAAGCCGCAGACATAAAGTCCCGGCTTCACAGACTCCTTTGTCCATGTATCATTATAGTATGGGATATCAAAATCCACAACCCCGATTTAGCAGATTAAAGCGTAAAAATTTTGTTAATATTTTTGGATATATTGTACAATGATACTAAGATGCAAGAATTATTGTATACAATAATTCAATTTCCAATAATCCCGTTTGATTATTCAAGTTTAATTATTCCTTACTCATCTCTATAAAATATTCTTTACTTCTATAAATATTCTTTCATCCTCTCTATATTCTTCTCCTCGAAATCCACCAGTTCCCGCGCCAGTTCCATCGCTTCTCCTGTCGCGAGCTGGTTATGCTTCATGACCTTCCACATACTCGTAATTCCCCGGTTGCTGCCGCGAATCATCAGTTCCGCCAGATGCTCTTTACTGATATTTAATGCGGTGTTCATATGGATATTGCCTTTAAGCATCATATCGCTGATCTGGTTCCCCCGGTATACTTCTCCCTGATTCTCTAATATTTTATCCAACGCCATATTGTGGATCTCCGAATACCGCAAAGACTGCTTCGATAATTCCAGCGAAAAGTCGTCGTCGCCGATCATATCCAGAATCGTATCGATCGCTGTCATCCCCATCTGGGTATTTTTCTGTATTTCTTTTAAGATAACCGCGTCATCATGTTTCATGTCCCTAACCCCTTTCCTGTCATTCTTGCTCAACAATTACACACATTACAAAAAGAGCATGGAATATCATCCCACACTCTTTATCTTTACCATTATTTGACTGCTTAATCATCCGGATTACAGATCACGTCTGCCCAGACTTCACATGTATTACTCTACGTACTCGGATTTCACATAAGCTGTTCTTCCATTATACTTGATCTTCGTCCAGCCGTCCGCCTGCTTCATGATTACGTCCAGTTTCTCCCCTACATAGGCTGTTCCGAGTTTCTCGCCGTTTTCGCTGGCCGACGCACGGACACGGACATTCTCCTTAACCGTAACAGTACCTGTAATCTCTGCGCTGCTGTTGTCAGCCTGTTCCTCGCTCTCTGCATCCCCGCTGTCATCAGAAGTATCCTCCGCAGAAGCCTCCATCGTCTCTGACGGCTCTAAGAATTCGCTCTTGATATACGCTTCGCCGCCCTCGTACTCGATCTTGCTCCAGCCGTTGCCTTTCTCTTCCAGCAGAGTGAATTCATCGCCCACAGCCGCTTTGCCCAGCTTGTCGGCTGTCTCGCTGTCGGAGGTTCTGATATTAACCACGTCAATAGCCTTAACCTTGGTCACTACCGCAACAGGCTCTTCCTGTGAATCTTCTGTCTCTTCCGATGCATCCGCTGTTTCTCCGGCCGTGTCGCCCTCCGTCTCTTCAGAGGCCGCATCACTCTCTCCGCTTCCTTCGGCGCGTGCCAAAGCCTCTCCTACGTTCTTGTCAATCTCAGCATTTAAGTCAAGAATAAAATCAACCAGATCTTCATCCTCAGCAAGCATATCGTTATACTTCACCGCAACCATATTATTTAAGTCTATCACATCGTCCTGAACGTTCACGTCACGGATATAATTCAATTCGTTCTCATTTTCTTCTCCGTCCTCGTTGATGTAATAGCTGCCGTCCTCACGCTGGCACACATAATAAACGCTCATGCCCGGAATGTTCTTATCATAGTCATAGAATTTCAATTCCGCGTACACATATGCGATATAACTTCCTTCCTTCGGTCCCGCCTTCGTATAGACCTCCAGGGTAGGATATGCTTCAATATACTTACTTGTCTCCTTCGCTCTTAATAACTCTGTTTCATCCAGATAATCTACCAACTGGGACATCGTATCGGTGTCGCCTTCCATCATTGCGGTGTAATATTTATTGAACAGCTCGTTAATTTCCGGTACCGCGTCCTGTTCAAGCGGCACATCCGGTACGCTGATCAGGCTGCCCGCCATATTCACTTCTTCGCTTGCTACTTCTGTTTCTTCCTGCTCTGCCTTTTTCTTATTGGCATTTACTGCTATCACAACTGTAATCAATACACAGATCACCAATACAACAGGCATCACGATCTTGGAATATCGAATCAACCAGTTTTTTAGGATTTCAAGCTTGGCTTTAATGAAACCCTGTATTGTGTTATTTGACGTATTCATTTACAACAACCTTTCTTTATTAATAATTGACTTCATCTCCCGAAGAAGATGAAGTCTTATGCACCCGACAGGACTCGAACCTGCATCAAAGGCGTCGGAGGCCTACGTTTTATCCATTAGACTACGGGTGCCCGCTTATGTGAACAAATGTTACAATTTTGTTACATCTCGATTATCATACCATAAGTGAGCACCGTTGTCCAGTCTTCAAATTATTTAAGTATAAATTTCCTCAATTTCCGATTTTTCTCTCCTGTACCGGTACAGGCTGTACGACAGCACCTCTTCCGGCTCCACCTGTGTCGTATTGACTTCTTTTACCATCTGTCTGTAGAAATCATATTCATTCTGTCCGTCGTCCGGCAGGAGCAGTACTTCATGAATAGAACTGGGCAGGATAAGCAGATCCGACTGCCATTGGTCCGCAAGCTCCTTCATCTTCTCAGAATACAGCAGCGCGGCGGCGCCGTAGGTTTTCTCCCGGTTAGTGAGCACATACATCGGAAGATATGTGTCCTTTCCCAGTTCGATTCCTGTCGTCTGTGCCAGCAGCTCCTTCATGGATACGAGTAACTCCGGCAGCCCGGTTCTCATATTTTTCCGGGCGGCGCGATAAAGGCAGTCCAATGATTGCCCCCACATATCGAGATGATGCCTGTGAATCGTGATGGAGGCCCTGCCGATTTTCTTCTCTTCCATCGCGTAATAGAAAATAATCGCCAGATCATGCCACCTGTAATGCGGAAGCTTCTCTAACAGCTTACTGTTTTGCTCATAGCTTACAAGCTTATAGAAAATCCTGTCTCTCACCTGCTCGAAATCCATGAAAAAATCCAAATTCAGATCATTATCCGGCATATGCTCGTTATAGAACGTCATCATGTTCTCCGCCAGCCGCTCTATCGCGGCGCCGTTCTGATATTCCTCGTACAATCCCTCCAGATAGATCGTCGGGGATATGTGATCCGATTCTCTCATGATCATCACGCCGGTCAGTTCTATATCATTATTTTTGGTCACTTTAGTCGCTTTGATTTCGTAGGCGTCTCCCATTCTTTTCTGCAGTAAATCCACAATATTTTCTACAAATACATTAAAATCCATTTTCCCTCTTTCCCATTCTCTCCGGGCAGGGATATGAAAAAACAAAGACAATGGCCGCTTACGCTTCCATTGTCTTATAGGCTTGTCTATTGACTGCGATATTTCTTATACTCTGGACAGATACTCGCCGGTTCTGGTATCGATCTTAATAACCTCACCCTGATCTACGAACAGCGGCACCATAACCTTAGCGCCCGTCTCAACGATCGCGGGCTTCGTAGCTCCCGTAGCCGTATCGCCCTTAAATCCGGGCTCTGTCTCCGTAATCTCTAACTCTACGAATAAAGGCGGCTCAATCGCAAATACATTGCCGTTGTAAGAACAGATCTTAACCATCTCATTCTCTTTCACGAACTTAAGAGCATCGCCTACTGTATCGCCATTCAAAGCGATCTGGTCATAGGTCTCCGTATCCATAAAGTTATATAAATCACCGTCAGAATATAAATACTGCATATCTTTTCTATCAATACGTGCCTGCGGGCATTTCTCTGTAGGTCTGAAGGTTTTCTCTACAACGCCGCCGTTGATGATGTTTTTCAGCTTCGTTCTGACAAAGGCCGCTCCCTTACCGGGTTTCACATGCTGGAACTCAATTATCTGATAAACATTACCCTCAAACTCGATGGTAATACCATTTCTGAAATCACCTGCTGAAATCATAAACTAATCCTCCTAAATTTTCACAAATATAATTCTTTTCTAGTTTATACTAAATAATATCATTTTTCAACTAATTTAAAAATTTTTTCATTCACTTTTTTCATTGGCCGCCAGAATATAATCGATAGCCTCCAGATATCCGTCCAGACCATGGCCGTAAATCTGTCTGTCACATACCGGTGCAGTCACCGACACTTTGCGGAATTCTTCCCGCTTCGTTATATCAGAGATATGGATCTCCACTTTAGGAACGACGATGCTCGCGAGCGCATCCCGAATCGCATAGCTGTAATGGGTGAACGCGCCCGGATTGATGACGATTCCTTCGGTTCCGTCGAAATAGGAATCCTGAATGCGGTCAATAATCGCTCCCTCATGATTGCTCTGGAACACCTCAATCGTACAGTTCTCCTGCTCTCCCTTCTTCGCAATCATCTTAAGCAGATAGTCATAATCCTGTGTGCCGTACACGCTTTTCTCCCGAATACCAAGAAAATTCAGATTCGGTCCGTTAATAATTAGTAATTTCATGTCATCCTCCCTCTTTGACGCCTGTCTTGTTACAGTTGTTTCTCTATTTCGCTGATAATCTGTTCGAAATCCTTGCCGTCCACATCCACGATCACATCCGCCGCTTTCGCGTAGTTTTCCTCCCGCTGCGCCATCAGAGTCCGTATCTTATCCTGTGGATTTTCCCCCTGCAGAAGCGGTCTGGTCGTATCATGCTTCAATCTCTCGTAGATTGTCTCGGCTTTGGCGCGCAGATAGACTACCCGCCCCAACTGATGCAGCAGTTCTCTGTTTACTTCCCGCATCGGCAGACCGCCGCCTACCGATATGATCTGATTGCCCGCCGTGACGATCAGTTTCCTGAGACATTCCGTCTCCCGGTCCCTGAAATATGCCTCCCCGTCTGCCGCGAAAATATCCGATATGCTTCTCTTCTCTTCTTTTTCAATCTCTTTGTCCGTATCCATCACTGCTTTTCTGAGGCGGTAAGACAATCTTAATCCCACCGTAGTCTTGCCGCAGCCCATAAAGCCAATCAAAATCACATTTCCCATCTTCTGTATAACTCCCGTCCATATCCGCCTGATCTGGCGTCTGTCCGTCGCCGGCAGAATAATGCTTTCTATACGAAATGAGCCTTCATCTTCTCATATACCGCCATAGCGTCTTCTTCGGACACCTTCACCCCGTTCCATAATTCATAGGCTATGATTCCCTGATATAACAACATCTTGAGTCCGTTAAAGGCAGCGCCGCCATTCTCCCTGACAAGCCGCATGAATTTCGTCTCCCACGGGCTGTAGATCAGATCGAATCCGGTATGGATTCTCTGATAGAACGCTCTGTCCTCGATCACCACATCCTCCACATGCGGATACAGACCGACAGAAGTCCCCTGTATCGCCAGGAACTGCCGCTCCGGCAGTCTGGTATATTCGTCAAGCGTCATCGGTATGACCACTTCCGCCCCTGTCGTCCGGTTCACTTCCTCCGCTACCGTTCTTGCTTTTTGAAGCGTCCGGTTCAACAGGTATACCTTACCCGCTCCTTTGGACGCGCACAGATACGCCACCGCCCTGGCGGCTCCCCCCGCGCCCAGCAGTATGATATCCTCCCCTTCTATGCGGATGCCCTCGCTGTCCATCGCCCGGTACAGCCCTTCCATATCCGTATTGTATCCTTTGTAACCGCCCTCAGTCCTCACGAGCGTGTTCACAGCGCCGATATTCTCAGCCAGCGTATCAATATCCTTCAGGCTGTCTATCACTTCACTTTTATAAGGGATCGTCACATTCATTCCCTGCAGGTTCAGCGCGTAAGCGCCTTTCACAGCGTCTGATACCCTGCCTTCCTCCACCAGAAAAGGCACATATACCATATTGTGTCCCAGACGCTCCGCCAGCGTATTATGTATCACCGGTGACAGCGTATGCTCCACCGGATTGCCTATCAGTCCGCATGTTCTTGTTCTACCGTCTATTGTCATTTTTCCCTCCATACCGAAGCTCTTCTGGGGCTTCCTTACTGCCGGATCTCTGATAGAAAAACAGCACGATCCACTCCAGCCGCCGCTTTAACACGATCTGAATCTCTTCCCTGGGATGAATCGGCCTGACAAGAATCGACAGAATACCCGCCTTCTTCGCGCCCCATATATCCGTAAAAAGCTGGTCGCCCACGAACACCGTCGTATCCGCCGCAGTATTCATAATCTCCATCGCCCTTCTGTAATTTGCAGCCGAGGGCTTGCCCGCTTTATAGATATAACGGGAATGTACCGCGTCATTAAACATTTTGACCCGTGGCTCCTTGTTGTTCGACAGAAGCATACTTTCAAAGCCGATCCGCCGCAGTCTGTCAAACAGTGCGACGCTTCTTGCATCCGCCGGAGCGCCATGCGGGACAAGCGTATTGTCGATATCGAAGATTACTCCCCGATAGCCGTTTCGGTATAACGCCTCAAAATCTATCTCATATGCGGAATCCAGATAGATATCCGGATAAAAACATTCTAACAGCGCCATGTCGTCTTACTCTCCCTCATAAGCAGTCTTTGCAATCTTCTATATCATAACAAAACCTCTTGCGGCTATGCAAGAGGTTTGTCGTCTTTCACGATTTCTTTCATAATTTCTTCTTCACGATTCCTGATCTGCTGAATCTCATAATCACTTCAGATTCTTCACTATCCTGTTATATCTTGCGGCAAAGGCAATTCTCAGAATATTGCATAAAAGCATCAGCAAAATATCCCATACCAGGAAGGAATACGCCTTACCGACAAACGCGTCATACCATGCGGCCCCTTCCCATATCTTATTGCCAAAAAATAAGAGCAGCAGCAGCAACAGCGCAATCGCAAGAAATAACCAGCGAAACCCGTTTGCTATCGTCATCGGCACACTTGCCTTTGCTACAATTTCCTTTTCCTGATCCGTCATATCCTACCCCTGCTTATCCTCTTTATCCAGTACTTTCTTAAGTTCGTCCATAAAAGTATTGATATCCTTAAACTCCCGGTATACCGAAGCGAATCTGACATAAGCGACCGCTTCCAAATCCTTCAGCTTATTCATAACGATCTCACCGATCACCTGACTCGGGATTTCCTTCTCTTCCATATTGAAGATCTCCGTCTCCACCTCGTCTACCAGTTGGTTGATCTGATTGGCGCTGATTGGTCTCTTATGGCACGCACGCAGCACGCCGGCTTCGATTTTGGCCCTGTCATATGTCTCTCTGTTATTATCCTTCTTAATGATAATAAGCGGTATTGTCTCCACTTTCTCATACGTCGTAAAACGCTTATCACACTCGTCGCAGACACGTCTTCTGCGAATGGAATTGTTATCTTCGGCAGGCCTGCTGTCGATTACTCTTGTATTCTCATGACCACAGAAAGGGCATTTCATTCGGATATCCTCCTTAAACATCAGCATATGATATTCTTTCGCTCAATATAGTTATTATATGTGATGTTTAAATTTATGTCAACTATTTTATGGAAACTATACCATGAAAACGGCATTTTTTTACTGTCGAAATTACGTGTATGCTTTCCGTATTACACACAAATATCAACGATTATGATATCCGGCCCAATCTGCTTGATATCTTTGTAGCAGATGACATAATCCGATTGACTGCCGAACAGTCCGCACCATTTATTGTCCCCCGGAATAATCAGCTTAAAAATCTGTCCGGTACACTCGTCAAATTCAAAATCACATACTTTGCCCAATTTCTGGCAGTTTTTCAGATTGATAACTTCCTTCTTCTTTAATTCCGAAAAAAGCATAGGAACCTCTCCGGGCTTTTTATTATCCTATGCATAAGCCCGTATAAGGTTCCTGTCCTTCTCTTTCCATCTACTGTACTGTGACATAATCCTGAAAAACATATCCTGTAGAGCCGTCCTCGAGTCTGATCTCATACCAACTGCCGTCTCCCGCGCTTCCATAACACTCGTATGTCTCTCCGGCCTTGGCCACCTTAAGGATATTCGTTCCCGAGGTGCTCGGATTATCGCGGACGTTGACGTTGTCTACGATTGTCAGTGTATATACGGCATTGTCCCCATCTGCGGAGGGTTCCGCTTCTTCCTGTCCGCTATCCTGCGCCTGCTCCTGCTGCTCCTCTTCCTGTACCTTTTCATAATTCTTCGGAACATACTGCTGGTACAAATGATATCCCAGTATGGCTACCACCACGAGAAGAACGCAGCCGATCACCGCCGTCATAATCGTAATGACATCTACGCTTTCTTCCTCATCGTCGTCATCCCAATCGTCTTCGTTCCAGTCGTCTTCCTCCCAATCTTCGTCTTCCCAGTCATCTTCCTCACGATAAACCGGTCTCTTCTTCCTGGGAGGCTCCGGAACGGCTTTCTTTTTCTTAGGAGGCTCCGGCGCTCTTCTGACCGTGCCTTCCTGAGAAGCCCTGCTCTTAGCATGACCGGTCGTACCTAGGGAAGATCTGGGTTTCTCCTGACCGGATGAACCCTGCGAAGCCGTGCTCCTGCTCTGTCCGGTCGCGCTCTGGGAAGGTCTGGATTTCTTCTGACCGGGTGAGTTCTGGGAAGGTCTGGGTTTCTCCTGACCTTCGTTCTCCTTCCGTCCGCTTTCCTGCGCTCCGGCAGACGGCTTCTTACGCACCGCACCCTGCTCTGCTCTGATCTTTTTCTCCGTCTCTGAAAGAATATTTCTCTCTATCGCCTCAATCGGAATATCCAAGGTCTCTTCCGGGACCTGCTGTGCCTTTTCGGAAGCTTCTATCAGCCTGCCGCACTTATGACAGAACTTCGTTCCCTCGCGAAGTACCGCGCCGCAATCCGGGCATCTCTTTTCCTTTATAACTTTGGTACCGCACCTGGAACAGAATTGATCCGTGTCCAGCAGATGGGCGCCGCATTTTGCACATATCATACGTATCTCACCTCATTACGTTTCTAATATTTTATCTATGCACGTATTCCTCTACTAATGTATCAAAAAACTTCTGGTTTGTAAAATGATAACCACAGTTTTTCATAAATTTTTGCAGTCAGGAGAAATGCCGGACAATCATGAATAATTCCGGCCCAATCGCACATCCTTGATAGAAAGGTTATTCATTATAAACTACGAAAGGCTGGTAAATCTATGATACAGGGTAAAGTAGAAATCTGCGGCGTCAATACCTCCAGGCTGCCGCTGCTTAAAAATGCAGAAAAGGAAGAATTATTTAAGCGGATCAGCGACGGCGACGACGACGCCCGCAAAGAATATATTAACGGCAACCTCCGCCTTGTATTAAGCGTTATCAAGCGTTTTCATTCCAGCAATGAGAACGTGGACGACCTCTTTCAAATCGGCTGTATCGGTCTGATTAAAGCAATTGATAACTTTGACAGTTCGTTAAATGTAAAATTTTCCACTTACGCTGTTCCGATGATTGTGGGAGAGATCAGACGTTACCTTCGGGACGCCAACAGCATCCGCGTTTCCCGCTCCCTTAAGGATACCGCGTACAAGGCAATCAGCGCCAGGGAACAACTGACCCGCCGGAATTCCAAGGAGCCCACCGTAACCGAAATCGCCGAGGAAATCGGTGTCTCCAAAGAAGATATCGTCTACGCTCTGGACGCCATCCAAAGCCCCATGAGCCTCTACGAGCCGGTCTATACAGACGGCGGCGACACGCTCTATGTGATGGACCAGATCAGCGACAAGAAGAACCGCGAAGAGATCTGGGTCGAGCATATCTCCTTAAGCGAGGCAATGAAGAAGCTCACCGAACGGGAAAATGAAATCATCTCCCTGCGCTTCTTCGAAGGCAAGACGCAGATGGAAGTCGCCGATAAGATCGGCATCTCACAGGCACAGGTATCGCGGCTTGAGAAGAACGCGCTAAAAACCATGCGCATGTATCTGACCGCGTAGCCGCATCCTGCGCAAGCAACAGCTAAGGACCGGAGCACCCGCCTGAAACGCGCGCCGCCGGGCGTACGCTGGAACAGGGCAGACGCGGCTCACATAAGCCGCATCCGCCCTGTCATCTTTCATGTATATTGATTCCTTTCAGCCTGATCAAACATATGTAATTGCAAAACTCCTTCATCATTGTTGAAATTGTACAAATTGTATAACCAACACAGCCGCGCTTTCGCTCCGTTCCAGACGCAACGGATACTAGGCTCGAAAAGACCTCGCCAAGTACCGGCGTCTTCCAAGGGGCTGCTTATGGTTATGCAATTTGCACAATTAAAGTTAAGTTGTGACGAGTTTCGCAAACGTCTATGATAAGGCAGCGTGTCACCCAAAATTGGCGACGTCATATGTAATCGTAATATCCTTACCGCCGTACAATTTGAAGTAATTCTCCACGATTCGATCCGTTACCACACTAATGTTCTCTCTCTGCGTGCCTAACAATACCACCAGAAACTGCGAACTGCTGTATCTTGTTCCTACGTCCACGCCGCGCAGCGACTTACAGATGGCCTGTTCCATACACTGCATGGCGATCTCCATACGCTCCAGCTTGATCTCACTGCCATCTGAAGAGAACAGGGTAAACAGCAATAACTGCGTCGCCTGATTGCTTCTCTGCGACAAATGCGCAACGAAATCATAGATATGTTCGAACTCGCCGTAATCTACCTGGAAAGCGCCTTCATAGGTCTGGCGTTTCTGTATGATATCAATTACTTTCTGCAGATCATTCTTGGACTGTTCCGGCGTACGCACCATACCGTTGCTTTGATAGAAGCCATAACGGATTTCCGCATTCTGCTTCACGTGGTATAACGCCTTATCCGCCCTCTGATACAACTCTTCGTACTCGTTGCCGTCTACGCCGGATATACTGATACCGATGGACAACTGGGTTTCCTTTAGAAGCTCCACTTCTTCCTGTTTTCTGGCAAATGCGTCCAGAATCTCGTTCACCTTTTCAACGGCCCCGTCCCTGTTCTTCATTCCTTCTATGTAATACAGGAATTTGTCGCCGCCGGTTCTGCACACCGTATCCTTGCCGCACACCTCGCGCAGAACATCCGCCGTCATCTTCAATGCATAATCGCCCGCCAGATGTCCGTGCTCTTCATTGATCTGCTTAAAGTGATCCAGGTCAATAATCATCAGACTGCCGCCCCGCACGCGGAGACTGTTCGATATATCATGTTCTCCCTTACGTTTGCTGAGCACTCCTGTAAGATAATCCGTGGAGGCATCCAGAATACTCTCGTTCCCCATAACTGTGCCGTAAATATTATCGCTGCCAAAAATAGGAGACGCCATATCGTCTTCGGGCATCCACGCCTGCTCCAGCGCGCCCTCTTCTATCAATCCAATAAAAATATCGACCAGATCCGGATCCCACTGGGTCCCCTTACCCTTACGCAATTCCTCCATAACGAAATCATCACGGAGCCTTCTGCGGTAGACACGATTACTCGTCATGGCATCATAAGAATCCACAAGTCCGATCACTCTTGCAATCAGCGGGATCGATTCGCCCTTAAGTCCTTCCGGATACCCTTTGCCGTCATAGCGCTCATGGTGATATTTCGCGCCCACGCTCACATTCGGGAACATCTTAAAATCCTTCAGGATCTCCGCTCCCATGATCGTATGTCCCTTAATCAGCCGAAACTCCACATCCGTCAGCCGAAACGGCTTATTCAGCACCGCGTCCGGCACGCCGATTTTGCCTACGTCATGCAGCATCGCCACATAATAGATATTCTGTATCTCTTCCTCGGACCATCCCAGCCTTTGCGCCAGTATTTCAGCATATGCGGCTACCCTCATGGAATGTCCTTTGGTATAATCGTCTTTCGCATCCACCGTATTGGCAACCGTCATGATCGCCTGAATCGTGATGCGTTCCATTTCTTTCGTCTTTTCATCCAGCCTGCGCTGCAGATCACGACGATATCCGTCCAGCTCCAGCGTACTGTTAATACGGCTCAACATGATCTGCGGTTCGAACGGCTTCGTGATAAAATCACACGCCCGCATGCGGAAGCATTCCACCTCCGTCTCCGAACTGCGGTCCGCTGTCAGGAAGATAACCGGAATCTTGCACCAGTGCGCATCTGCCTGCAGCGTCTTCATAAAATCAAATCCGCTGATCTCCGGCATATTGATATCCAGAAGAATCAGATCCGGAACATGTCTGTCCAGATATTTATAGGCCTGTTTCGCAGAATTTACCGCTACAACCTTATATTTATCCCCCAATAAATTCTGTGCTGTTGATAATGTTAACCGGTCGTCGTCCACAATTAAAATTATTTTTTTCATTCGCCCTCACACTTATAGTCAGCTCTATCCCATATTCTGATTTAACCATATTTGTGCGATATCACAAATAATACGATTATTTATTTATATTATATGGCAATATATTGTAAAAATCAATTCTCTTTACTCATCTCCTTCTTCAATCTGCGCATAATTTTCTTCTCCAGTCTCGAGATATAAGATTGTGAAATACCTAACATTTCAGCCACCTCTTTCTGGGTCAGTTCTTTTCCATCCGCGTTCCCCAGTCCAAAGCGCAGTCTGATAATCGTCTGCTCCCGCTCGGACAGCTTGGCAATCGCCTTGATCAGAAGCTTACGCTCCACCTCATTCTCAAGATCTTTATAAATAACATCCTCATCTGTTCCCAGAATATCTGACAAAAGCAGCTCGTTGCCATCCCAGTCCACATTCAGCGGTTCGTCAATCGACACCTCCATCTTATGCTTGCTGTTTCTTCTTAAGTACATTAAGATTTCATTCTCAATGCAGCGCGACGCATACGTCGCAAGCTTAATATTCTTCTCAGGGTTAAAGGTATTAATAGATTTGATTAGCCCTATCGTTCCGATAGAGATCAGGTCCTCCACTCCCACTCCTGTATTATCAAATTTCTTGGCTATATATACTACCAGTCTTAAATTATGCTCTATCAGTATCGATTTCGCTTCGTCCGCATATTCCGTACCCAGATCGCTGATGATCTCGTTCTCCTTCTCGCTCTCTAACGGCGGCGGCAATACCTCTGCGCCTCCTATGTAATGTATATCTCCCTGAGACATAAGAAACTTTGCGTCCTTACGCACCATTTTAAACTGGATTTTCCCGGGGATTGCCACTTTTAGAACCATTTTACTTCCTCCTAGTTTTCTAATAACCGGGGGTGCAGTATCATCTGATACGCGCTCTCTTCTGAGATTCCCGCATTACAAATCGCGACAATAACATGCTCTTTACTTACCTGCTGTCCGCAGTTCTCAATGATGATTCCCGGAAGTTCATAAGCGTGCAATATCCCTCTGTCCCTGCCTACGCTCCGATAGGGTACGATGTGATATCTCTCCGGACTGAAACAGGAAGATAAAGTCTGCGCCAGTTTCTCACTGATGACGCTGACCGGCCTGCCGTTTACAGGCTCCGCCAGGTGATTGCCGGTATCCACCAGCGCTTTTACCCGGATCTCCTGCCGCAATGCCGGAACATAAATCCTCACTGTCCTAAGACAGCTCTCTTTTCTGTTCTGCATCCGTTTGATCGTCTGATAAAGGATAATATATGCCAAATACCCTGTTACAATCGTCAGAAGCAGGCTGCCTGTTCCCTTTAGAATCATTCTCATACGGTTTAGAAGCCATATCATAACGCCTCCCCAAAAAAATCCACAGCACCCCATTACAAGACTACTATGAATCAGCTTCTTTCCGCTATGTTCTCTGTAAGTAATACGCAGCATTCCCATACTGACAGGTATGGCGCTTATCATCAGACGGATTCCGATCGTACTGACCGGTATCATCATTACCATACAACTCATTCCAGCTCCCGCTATCGCCCCTGCCCAGATTCTTCTATGCGTGGCAGTACATCCAAGAATCCGGCCCGCCAGCGACAACAAGTACAAATTACTTGTAAGCTGCAGGAGAAAAATACTGTCAATATATAATTTGTAATACACAATTCACCTCCGTGCTTCTGTTATATTATAGAAAAAGCGGGATAAATATTCTGTCGTAATCAGGAAGCCTTTCTATTATTTTTGCAGACAGATAGCAACAAAAAACCACAGGATATTCTCCTGTGGCTTCTGATAACCTGATTTGCACTTTCTATTTACTTCTCAGAAAATCGGGAATTTTCAGGGATTTCTCTTCTACCGAACTCTTAATATCTCCCGTTCTGTTAATACCGCTGATCGGCTTAAGCTGCTGCTGTCCAACTGCATGTCCGCCCGTGGACGAAGCCGTGATCGGCTGCTTTAAACCAACATTCGCATTCGTAAAGCTTCCCAGTCCCGCGCTTGCCGTTCCTATCGCAGATTTACCCTGCAGAGAAGTGGGCGTTATGTATCCGCTCTTAAAACCAAGACCGCTCTGCCTTGCCGCTTTCTCTTCAATACCGGTCGCAATAATGGTAATATTGCAGGTATCTGTCATATTAGCGTCATACATCGCGCCGAAGATAATATTAACGTCGTCGCCGGTAAGCTCCTGCACATAGCTTGCCGCATCGGAAGCATCCGCCAGAGAAATATCGCCGGATACGTTGATGATAACATGAGTAGCGCCGGAAATCGTGGTCTCCAGAAGCGGGCTCTCCACAGCCATCTTAACTGCTTCGCTCGCCTTATCATCACCCTTACCGGAGCCAATGCCGATATGCGCAATTCCCTTGTCCTTCATAACCGTCTGGACATCGGCAAAATCCAGATTAATAACAGAAGGTACGTTGATCAGATCCGTAATGCCCTGCACCGCCTGCTGCAGTACTTCGTCCGCCTTCTTCAAAGCATCCGGCATGGTTGTCCGTCTGTCAACAATCTCTAATAATTTATCATTCGGAATGACAATCAAAGTATCTACATTATCTTTGATCTTCTCAATTCCCATAAGCGCATTGGTCATACGCGCCTTCGCCTCAAAACGAAACGGCTTCGTCACAACGCCTACTGTCAGGATACCCATATCCTTGGCAAGCTTCGCCACAACGGGCGCTGCTCCCGTACCGGTACCGCCTCCCATACCGCACGTAACAAATACCATATCGGCGCCCTTCAAGGCTGCCGCTACCTCTTCCGAACTTTCCTCCGCCGCTTTCTCGCCAATCTCAGGCTTGGCGCCGGCTCCCAGTCCCTTGGTCAGCTTCTCGCCGATCTGCAATAAAGTGGGCGCCTTACATAACTGCAATGCCTGCTTATCGGTATTAATACCGATAAATTCAACTCCGTCTATTTCTTCGTCAATCATTCTATTCACAGCGTTATTGCCTGCACCGCCGACACCGACTACGATGATTTTAGCAGCAGACTCCGCATCATTCGACTTAATCTCAAGCAAGGTGATTCCTCCTTCTGTTCCCGCATAAACTCATATAGATTATCATATAATTATTTTCCCAAATTCGCAACCCATTTTTTTGATTTTGTATTTATTTTCCAGTTTTAGTCCTGTTCAAAACTGTAAGATCTGGTATCTTCACTATACTCCCGCATATCCAGTGTTCCGCTTTTATCCGCCAGATCCGGCAGAATATACTGCAGCTTCATGATCTTCTCATCTATATCTGCGCTGTCCCCCAGAGAAACCCGCGCATCGCCGAATACAAGCGTCACCTGATAGTCCGAATCAAAATAGATCTTGTCTGCGGATAAATTATACTTGTCCAATTGCTGTGTGATATTCAGGATCTCGTCAAACACTTCCGGTTTCTCCACCGGCAGAGGCTCGTGCAGAATCACATGATCAAACTGAAGCCCTGTCACCTGCGGAATCCCCTGGGTTTCTTCCTCAGAAGTTTCCACCACAATACCATCCTTGTCAAAATACACATAGCGCCCCAGATAAGTGACATAGCCTGCCAGCGCTTTCTCATACACTGTAATGCGGATCGTATCCTTCGCCTCAATCGCCACGTCCATTGTCTGGATAAAAGGGATATCATCGATTCCTTTGTCCCTGTATTTCAGTGATAACAGCAGGGAATTGCTGCCGTACCGGCCCCCCATGACCATTTCTATAATCTCTTCATTCGTATAATGAATGTTGCCTTCCACATGCACCGTTGTAACGGTATAATTCGTAATGATATACAGATACCCGCCGATTAACACAGCCAGAAGAAGGGCAAGCGTTACCCCGAGAATAAGAATCCTTTTGGATTTTCCAAATCTTACTTTCTCATGCCCGGCTTCCTTTTTATTACTGCCCTTCTTAGATGGAACGGTATTATCTTTAACCAGTCTCAGACCCGGATTTTTCTTCTTCACTTTCCTGACCGTTTTATTACTGCTCATCCGTAAACCTCTTGCTATGCCAGTTCAATCTCTGCTCCCAATTCTCTTAAGCTCAACGTGATATCTTCGTATCCCCTGTCAATATAATGCCTGTTCGTCACGATGGTAGTTCCCTGTGCCGCAAGTCCCGCCGCCACAAGCGCCGCACCGCCCCGCAGTTCCTCCGCCTGTACAACGGCGCCGCGAAGCCTGCTCCTTCCTCCTACATACGCCCTGTTTCTGCACACCGCAATATCCGCGCCCATTTTCATAAGCTCCGGCACAATGCGAAACCGGTTCTCAAATACATTCTCTTCCACCCATCCCGGTCTGTCCGACACAGACATGGCTGCCATAAAAGGAGACTGCAGATCTGTTGGAAACGCCGGATAACATCCGGTAACCAGCCTGTCACAGCCTTTCGGTCTTGCCCTGCATGTCACCATCAGTCCGTCCGGTTCACAGGTAATCCCTGCGCCCATCTGTCCGGCGAAGCAAAGCACACTCTCCATATGACGTTCGGGGGCGTCTTGTAAGAAAACACGCCCTCCCGCGCACATACACGCCGCCAGATAAGTACCGGCAACAATCCGATCTGCCGGAATCCTGAAGGATACCGGTTCCAGTCTGCTGACGCCGCGAATCACAAGCCTGTCGGAACCGATTCCCGTAATATCGGCTCCCGCCAGTTTCAGGAACCCGCACAATGTCTGTATTTCCGGTTCCCGGGCTGCCGGTTCGATCACAGTAGTTCCCTCTGCCAGCACCGCCGCCAGAACCAGATTCTCCGTTACTCCCACGCTGATAAAAGGCAATTTGTGAACCGCGCCCTTTAACCGGCATACGCAGGCCAGGAAACCTCCCTCTCTCTCCCGCACTGTCACTCCCATTTTTCGAAGGGACTGTAAGTGAAGATCGATCGGTCTTGCCCCGATCACACATCCGCCCGGATAATCCATCTCCACCCTGCCGACTCTTGCCAGCAGCGCCCCCAAAAGCATAATGGAGGAACGCATCACGCCCACGGAATCTGCCGGCATATCACATTCCGACACCTGCTCCGTGTTTACCCGTACAAGCGTCCCTTCTCTTATCACCTTGCATCCCAGGCTCTCCAGCAGTCTCAGCATGTGGTACACATCCGAGATCTCCGGGCAATTTTCTATTTCACAAGTACCTTTTATCAGAAGCGTTGCCGCAAGAACCGGCAGCGATGCATTTTTTGACCCCTGTATCTTAGTCTGTCCGTCCAGACATTTACCACCATAGATACGAATAGCGTCCATACAGTTACCTCAGATTTAAAATATGACCTATTCTATCTATATGGTTTTTAGAACAAAAATTATCTTGTCCTTATAAATCTTTCAGCCGGATTCCTTTCGCCACGCTTAAGACAAGCCCGATCTCTATCAGAAGGAACATGACCGAAGAACCGCCGTAACTGATAAACGGCAGAGAGATTCCGGTATTCGGAATCGTGTTGGTGACAACCGCGATATTTAAAATCACCTGAATGGCAATATGTCCCAATACCCCTACCACCAGCAGCGCACCGAACAGATCCGGCGCGTTATTGGCTATGATCATAAATCGCCAGATTAACAGGACGAACATGATAATCACGGCTATTCCGCCGAACAATCCCAGTTCTTCACAAATAATGGAGAAAATCATGTCATTCTGTGCTTCCGGCAGGAACCCGAGCTTCTGCATACTCTGTCCCAGTCCTTTACCCAGTACGCCGCCCGAACCGATCGCATACAAAGCCTGGATCGTCTGGAAACCGGTATCGCTCGCATAGGCAAAGGGGTCAAGCCATGCCAGAATACGCGCGCCTCTGAAATCCAGGCTGTTCTCCGCGTTTGCCGCCATCTGTACGATGGCAAAGACAACTGCGGCGGCGCCTGCCACTGTCAGAAGCCCTAATATAATGAACCTTTTATATTCCGGTGAAGACACGAACAGCATCAGTACGGCAATCCCCACAATAATAATTGCCGAACTCATATTATTCGTAATCTTCCAGATCATAAGCGCAATCGGCATCGGCGTCATCAGTACCATCCAGAATCCCTTTTTCCCCCGTATCCGCCTGCCCATGGTGCATATCATACTTGCCAGGAACAGAATCATACATAATTTCGCCACCTCCGCAGGCTGCAGCGAAATCGGTCCTATGTACAGCCAGCGCTTTGCGCCGCCGGACTCATGCCCGAAGGGAATAATGAGCAGAATCAGTACCACAGAAACCACATAACCAAGAACCGCGAAACGTTCCCAAAAATGATAGGGAATATTTGCGACAATAATCATCGCTATCAATCCTAATATGGAAGCAAACAACTGCTTTTTCAGATAAAAAGCAGAGTCCCCGTAATCCAGATTGGCTTTATAGGAGCTGGCCGAGTATACCATCACCATACCGAAGCCCAGAAGAAACAGCACAATGAACAGCAGACTGTAATCCATAAAATTATCGCTATTTCGTTGTTTTCTGCGAGAAGCATTTCTTTGCGCCACTTACGATCAATCCTCCAGCTTATTTACATACTCTTTGAACATCCTGCCTCTTACCTCATAATTAGGGAACATCCCCCAGCTTGCGCACGCCGGAGACAACAGCACCGCGTCTCCGCTTACCGCCTGCTGCGTGCAGATCGTAAGCGCCTCCTCGAAGGTATCCGCCAGAATCACGTTGTCAATCCCGTGCTTCGCCGCGCACGCCGCAATCTTCTCTCTCGTCTGTCCGATCAGCACGAAGCACTTCACCTTACCGTCGAAAGCCTCGATCCATTCGTCATATTCACTCTGTTTATCATAGCCGCCGCCGATTAAGACCGTAGGCTTCGTCATCGCCCGGATGCCCTGAATCGCCGCGTCAGGATTGGTTCCCTTGGAGTCGTTATAATAATCTACACCCTTCTTCGTGGCCACGAACTCGATTCTGTGCTCCACTGCCTTAAACTGCCGCACCACGGCAAGAATCGTCTCCATCGGTACGCCCATGGCCTGCGTCATGGCGATAGCCGCCATCACATTTTCCACATTGCAGGTTCCTACCAGATTCATGTCGTGTATATTCATAATGCGCGTTATTTCGCCTTTAGAAGCCTGATAGATTTCCTCCCCTTCCTGATAGAAGCCCTCTTCTAACCTCCGTGCGGAAGAAAACCATACGACACGCGCCGGGCACCGCGCGCCGAAAGCGCGGGTATACTCGTTCTCATAGTTTAAGACGCATACCTGCTCCTTCGTCTGGTTGCGTGTAATCGCTTCCTTGGCCGCCACATAATTCTCCATCGTATGATGCCTGTTCAGATGATCCGGCGTAATATTCAGAATCGCCGATACGTCCGGCTTAAACTTCTCTATTGTCTCCAACTGGAAACTGCTGATTTCCGCCACCGTCACAGTTTCCTCTGTCGCGTCCAATGCCGTCAGCGTATACGGATTGCCGATGTTGCCGACCACGTCCACGTCCGGGCAATGTGCCGCCATGATCTCGCCCACGAGCGTCGTCGTCGTTGTCTTGCCGTTGGTTCCCGTAATGCCGATCACCCTGCCCCTGCCAAGCTCATAAGCCAGTTCGATCTCTCCCCATATCTGAACGCCTCTGTCGCGAAACGCCTGCACAAATTCCGTATCCGTAGGCACACCCGGACTTAATACCACCAAATCTACAGAGTCCTCTGTCTCCGCAGGCAGACTGCCGATCACAATCTGCGCCCTGACGCCCGACGGAAGCTTCTTACAGACCTCATCCACTGTCAGCTTCTCATTTGCGTCAAACAAAACCGGCTCTGCGCCCACGCGATTTAACGCTTCTACCGCGCCCACGCCGCTGACGCCGCTTCCTACTACTAAAACCTTTTTATTTCGTAACTCCATGACTTATGCCTTTCTATGCTGTTTTCTTGCTGTATATATTTTCTGTAGGTATTCCTTCTATATTCCCATAAGGGCCGCCAGACACAGCAGTGCCGTCACGATGGAAAAGACCGCCACGATTCTCGTTTCAGACCAGCCGCACAACTCGAAATGATGATGAATCGGCGCCATCTTAAAGATCCGCTTGCCGCCTGTCGCCTTAAAATAAGTTACCTGTATGATAACGGAAAGTACCTCTATCAGATAAATAAAGCCCACAATCACGATGTACAGTGGCATCTGCATCATATATGCCGCAGCCGCCACGAAGCCGCCCAGCGCCAGGGAACCGGTATCTCCCATGAACACGCTGGCAGGATGCACGTTAAACAGGAGGAACCCCAACAGTGCGCCGGCCACCGCGCAGGTAATCGGCTCAATGCCGCTGTTCGTCCCTATCGCCACTACCGAGAAGAATGTCGCCACCAGGACTGTAACCGAGCTTGCGAGTCCGTCCAGCCCATCCGTAAAGTTCGTGCCATTCACAACGCCAATGACGACGAAGAACAGAAACGGTATATTCGCCCATCCCAGATCCAGATACACGCCATCCAGGAACGGCACCTTCATGGCAAGGGACACATCCGTGTAATGCAGCAGATAGAAGACGAACACCGCCGTCACCACAATCTGCAGCGCAAATTTCTGCCACGCCCGCAGTCCCATGGATCGCTTCAGCACTACCTTAATATAATCATCCAGAAAACCAATCAGTCCAAACCCCAGCGTCAGAAACAGAATCGGGATGATCTTCGGATAATCCTTCACAAAAAATAAAGAAGTCACCACCACACTGAACAGAATCAGAATGCCGCCCATAGTAGGAGTTCCGTTCTTCTTCAAATGGCTTTCCGGCCCCTCATCCCTGACCGTCTGCCCTACTTTCAGCCGCCGCAGAAACGGAATCACCACCGGTCCCAAAACCACACTGATCGCAAAAGATATCATCACTGATAAAAAAACTGTTGAACTCATACTTCCTCCATCATTACCACTGCAAAAACAGTTCCTCTTCATTTGCTGCCTTAGTAAAACTTCACGTCCTATTATAATTCATTTCCTCCAAATATGGAAGAATATTCTCAAAAAGCTGTCGCACAACGGGCGCGGCAATCTGACCGCCGTAATAAGTCCCCTGGGGATGATTGATAATGGCAACGGCAAGCACCTGCGGGTCGTCCGCCGGGGCGAAACCAAGGAAAGAGGCGATATATTTGCCGCTTCCCCGGGGCAGCGTCTGGCTGGTGGCAGTCTTGCCGCCGATGCGGTATCCCTCCACTGCGCCGTTCTTGCCGCTTCCTTCCGCCACCACCTGCTCTAAGATGTAACGCATCGTCTCCGAGGTCTCCTCAGAAACCACATTGTCCCGCACCGGATACTCGAATATCTGACACACAGAGCCGTCGCTGTCCATCGTCTTCACCCCGAAATGAGGGGTCACCCGCCTGCCGCCGTTGATAATAGACGAAGCCGTGGTGGCAAGCTGAATCGGCGTAATCTGGAAGGACTGGCCGAAAGAGATGGTGGCAAGTTCCACCGGCCCGATATTCTCTTCCTTATGCATGATCGTGCCAGCCTCTCCCGGCAAGTCGATTCCCGTCTTGTCAAGCAGACCGAACTGCCGAAAATATGAATAAAAGCGCTCCACACCGATTCGAAGCCCTACCGTGATAAACACCGGATTACAGGAATTTCTGAACATAGAGTATCCTCTGACTTCAAAAACCGTTCACGCCTTGTTCCGCGCTGCCGCTCTTATGCTTCATTGCCGTCCTGCACGCGCCAGACGCCTGTACCTGCGGCTTTGCCTTTTTCATACCGCAGTTTTCCTGCTTTTTTGAGCGCTTTGATCGAAGTATTGACATAAGAATACCCGACTCCCAGCAGCTCCGGCAGATCTTTGGCGCGGATACCCGGGTTATCCCTAAGAATATTTAATATTTGCTGGTTAATTTCCCTTCTCCTCTCCGAACTTCCGTTCTCATGTATGTACTCAGTACGAATCCGGCATGGAACATTCTCAGAATCGTCATCTACAGCGCTGTCTGTTTTGCCTCCATACAGCTTCATCAATCCCTGCAGTTTGGTTCTGTTAAAGAGTATCTCAACTTTACGATCCGGATATACATAGATTTGATCGATCCTCATAACGAGTTCCTTCAGCTTTGCCCGATCGACTACATCACCGTTCCTTAAAGCTCCTTTGACCGCTTCCAGCCGTTCTTCCTGTCCGGCAGATGCGAGGCTTTGCTCCTGCAGCAAGCGGAGCTTATCTGTAATCAGGCCCATCCGGCTGTCCAGTTCTTCCCTGCACTGTGCAAACTCTGTATCCGTGATTGTTTCATTCACCAGCTTGTCAAGCAAGACCCGCTTCTTTCGCTCCAGCCTTTCACACTCTTTTTCAAGTCTGCATACTTCCGACTTGGCCGGATCATCTCTGACGGCCCTTCTCACAAGTGCAAACGCCTCATCCGCAATGCCGCGCTGTGCTCCGAATAAGTTATCATACTGCTTCTTACAGGCTGCCCCGATCATCTTATGGAGCTCCTCTTCCAACAGATTAATATTATCACAGCCGCCCTCATTGGAAGCTTTCCGCCCTTTCTTAAGCGCCGTGGAGCATTTCCATTCTGCGACTCTTCTGCCTCCCGACCGAAAGGTTGTTCTGTAATAGACCGCCCTGCATTCCGCGCAGATAAGCTTGCCGGAGAGATCATACCTGCCGGCCTGGGACATGTCTCTGCCGGCAGTCCCTAAGCTGTATTCTGTCTTCCTCCCGGCGATCGCGTTCAGCACTTCCGACTGGTATGCTTCCGATACGATAGGGGGCAGGGCGTTCTCAATGGTAATCCATTCTTCCGGCGGCAGGCTGACAAACCGCTTCGTGTCAAAGTCATATTCTCTCGTATGAATCACCATCGCACCGTGAGCTCTGGGAGAATACAGCATCTTGCGCCACTGTACATTGGATATCCTGCCGCCGTTTTTGCCTCTGACGCCCTGATCGTACATGTAGTTTGCAATGGTATAGAACCCCTTGCCCGCCCCTGCCATGTCAAAAGCCATTCGGTAGGCTTCGGCCTCAGCGTCATTGAGCCGGTACACGTCCTTTCCCACCTTATCCCATCCGAACATAGGTCTTGTAATATTTAGTCCCGCAGGCTTTTTCTGCCTGTGCATCTGTTGTCTGCGCCCATGGGAATTTTTGATCTTCTTGGACAGTTCCCTGCTGAACTCTTCGGCAAGAATCGCCTTGATGCCTGAAATCAGACTGTCGTCCGGCGTATAAAATTTATCTTCCATATATATATATAGCTGTTTATCACTCTCCGTAAGCTTGTTGAGAAACAGATACCAGTCTTTGGCTGACCGCGTCAGCCTGTCTATTGACTTGATCATCACGATATCAAAGAGATCTTTCTCCATATCTTCCAGAAGTCTCTGGTATTCCGTGCGGTTTTTGACGGTTGTGCCGGATTCGCTTTCGATATACTGTGCGGCGATGATCCAGTTTTTTCTGACCGTTGCGATCTCCCTGCTCTCTTCCGCCTGAACCGCCAGCGCGTTCTTCTGGGCTTCCTCCTCCGTAGAACATCTGTTATAAATGCCGACGCGCGGCGCCGGCACAGATAATCGCTGCCCTGCTGCCATACTTAACCTCCATGTTATCTGTCTCCCTGCCTTAGATTTTCATTTTCCTTATTTATATATCTCTTTGAATTTCATCTGTCCGTTAATCATATCTCTCATTCGTCTCTTCTCCTCATCGCTGATGAGTCCTTCCTGTTCCAGAAGTTCGGCAATATTCAGCAATAAGTGTCTTTTTACCGTATCTGTATCAGCATCGCCCATATCATTCCGCCTGTATGTACAATTCTTGCTCCATTTTATTCCTGCGGGACCGCCGATATTACTATCTTTTCCCGGGCTGCTTGCATTTCGCCGTTTATTCAATTACAATAATGATAATACAAACGAAAAAGGGGGCTTTTTCATGTACCATTCCAAAAAGATCGGTGTTTTTATTTCCCATATTTCCGGAGAATTCCAATGCGATATCTGTCAGGGAATCATCGACAAAGCATCCGAATTCGGTTATTTCGTAGAATTCTACTCCTCTACGGACGGTGAAAACATCGGCAATTACGGTATCGGTGAGAAAAGTATCCTCCGGATTCCGAATTTTGATGATTTTTCCGGCGTAATTTTCGTATCGGGTACTTATCTGTCTGAAGATCTGCGGGACCGGATCGCAAAAGCCCTGCAGTCCAAATGCACCTGCCCCATTATCGACATCAACCAGAATCACTCTTTCGCACCTTCCGTTGCACTGGATAATGACAGCGCTACCGGTCAGATCACGGAGCATCTGATTGGCACCCATCATTACAGAAGGATATGTTATCTCGGCAATTCGTCAGAGCCGCTTTTCTCCCATAAGAGACAGGAAGCCTATGAGAAAGTCATGGCACTGCACAATCTGCCGGTCAACGATACGGATCTTTATGAATGTTCCTATGAAGAAAAGGATATTGCTGCCGCACTGACTCATTTCTTAAGCGTCGGAAAACCGGATGCCATAGTCTGCTACAATGACCGTATGGCATTGACCTTGTTATCCGAACTGTTAGACCACGGCTATCGGGTTCCCGAAGATATCGCCATCACCGGAACAGATATGTTGGAAGAAGGTCAGGCAATGAACCCTTCCCTGACCTCTGTCACTTTCCCGATCAAAGAACTGGGAATCGCGGCGGCAGAACAGCTTCTGCTTGCGATCCGCGGGGAAAAGCCGGAGGATATATTTGTCATCAAGGCCTCTCCTCACATCGGCGGTTCCTGCGGCTGTCCCAGCACCTATGCCAGAAATCCTTTCTATTTTCAGCACTCCGTCAATCAGAAGGTCTGCCAGATGGAAAATGCCATTATGGATAATATCCATATGTCATCTTCTCTGCAAAGCGTGATTGACCTGAACGAGGGAATGGATCTGCTGGAACGGTTTCTTCCCCAAAGCGACGGCTTCAGAGACCTTTATCTGTGCCTTTATCCCGACTGGGACTCCGTTTCCACCCACATCCGCACCATCACCGCTTCCGAAGATGAGGATATGCCGGATCACGATATCATACTCCTTAAATTTGCCTTCAAAGACGGCAGACGGCTGCATGAATGCAGCTTTACCAAACAAAGCACGCTGCCGGATCATCTGTTTGACACGGATGCTTCCGCCTATATCTTTTCCCCTCTTTATTTCGGCGAGAAAGAATTCGGCTACGTGGCTATGGCTTATAAAGGAAAACAAATGTCCTATCAGCTTGACTTTTTCTCCTGGCTCATGAACGTCAGCAGCATGCTGCGCAATATTGCGGAGAACAAACGGACCGGCCTTCTGGTCAGCAGGCTGGAGGAAATCTATATGCGGGATGAATTGACAGGTCTGTATAACCGGCATGGATATAATCTGCTGTCAGAAGAATTATTGGAAAAAAAGAAGAACTCTGATACGCCTATCGCCGCTTTCGTTTTTGATCTGGATTGTCTCAAAGAGATCAATGACACCTATGGACACAGCGAAGGAGATTTTGCCATCCAGATTCTCGGTCAGGCATTGGAAAGCGCCGTCCGGAAAGGTGATATTTGCGCGCGCTTAGGCGGTGACGAGTTCTACCTGCTTGCCGCAGATTACACGAACGAGGATGCCCATGCGCTTCTTTATCAGGTAAACCGTTATCTGGAGAATTATAACAAGCTGCACGCCAAAGCCTACAGGCTCTCCGTCAGCAGCGGCTTTGCTTTGGAAACAATGAGCGCTTCCTTTGATCTGCCAAAGCTGTTTAAAAGAGCCGATCAGGAAATGTATCTTGACAAAAAGAAGAAGCCCAACCGTCACTGTTAGGCTTCTAAACAGATGCAAAATGTATATTTTTGCGGTATTCGCCGGGGGAAACGCCGCAGGCGCTTTTGAAGGTTTTCATAAAATGCTTTTCGTTCTCATATCCTACTTTTGCGCTGATCTCACCTATGCGCAGCTCCGTGTCAGCCAGAAGCTTCTTCGCCTCCTCGATACGGAGTTTTTTCACATAGGATACGAAGTTAACTCCTGTGTACTGCTTAAATTCATAAGAGAACAGAGAGTAATTCATAGAGACGTAATTCGATACAACCGCCATGTTTAAGTCTTTATTATAGTTAGCTTCAATATAGCGTACCGCCTGAATGATCTTCTGCTTGTTCTTATAATCATCAAATTGCGTATGAATCTTCTCCTGCAGCGCCATCATCCATTCCGTCAGCTCTTCCATGAAATCCTCCAGGCATGGATACTGATAGATATTTTCGAATCTGCCGAAATCCATATCCTCTTCTTTCAGAAGATTCTGGTAGGTAGAGGTAATAGTCTGAAGCAAAGCCGCAATTCCTTTTTCAAAGCTTTCCAAAGAACAGCTTCCCTTATACACATCTCTTTTTAAGCTTTTCATAAACAGACTGATTTGAGCGCCCTTATCCGTACCGATAAGCTGTGCGGTCTTTTTCATCTGTTCTTCTTCCATTGTCTGCGAAGAAACAAGAATTTCTATGCCCTTTTCATCCAGAAACGTAACCGACTCCTTTTTCTTGCAGTAAACCCGGTGTTCCATCTTGCGGTACGCCTGCTTTCTGGCAAGGAAGGCTTCCTCATACGCCTGCTTAAGCCCGGACAATCCGAAATGGATTTCGCTGAATCCCAGGAAACTGTTCTGCAGCTCATTCTTGGAAAAAAGCGTCAGCGCCCTGCTGTCTATCACGAACAGATCATTGCCCCACACATCATTCAGATAAATAAAATGGCTGTTTTCTCCGCCATGATATTCCTGCTTCTCCAGACAACAGATATAATATCCTGCTTCGGGAAAGACACTGTTCTGATACTGTTTGATGATCACATCGATTTCTTTTTCTGAGATATTATCATTCTGCATCAGATATTTTAACTGTTGATATCCGATATGTTTTCTGGTCTTATTCTGCATCCGCTTCTGCCGGATCTCTTCCTCAAATGTACGGATCAGTTCTTCTAACTGTTCATCAGCGACGGGCTTTAAGATATAGTCCCGCACACCCATGCGCATCATTTCTACCGCGTAGGAGAAGTCGTCATGCCCGCTGACAGCAACCGTAATCGGCTTATAGGGCAGCTTCTGCATTGCCCGCACAAGCGCAATGCCATCCATCTTCGGCATACAAATATCCGTAAACATGATATCAATACCCTGACTCTCCAGCACCTCCAGGGCCTCCATACCGTTGCGGCACTCTGTGATCATATCGATCGGAACCTCTGATTTACGCAGAATATTTTTGATTCTCTGTCTGCAGTTTTTCTCATCATCTACAATCAATACACTATACATATTTTTCTCATACATATTTTTACTATATCAAAGGGAAAGCAGATATGCAAGGCATCGCCCCGCATACCTGCTTCAAGGGAAAGAAATATATAAAAGAAGATTACCGTCTACTCTTTCACGCTGCCTGCCGAAACGCTGCTGATGATATACTTCGAGCAGAAACAGAATACCAGCAGAATCGGAATCACCGAGATTGCTACCGCCAGATAAATCGCGCCCTGATTGGACTGAATATTCGTGGACGCTTTCAGCGTTGCCATCATCACCGGCAGGGTAAATTTTTCATTTTTGTTCAATATGATCATTGGCAGCAGATAGTTATTCCAGTTGCCGATAAATGCCATGATCGCCATGGTTGCAATACCCGGGGACATGATCGGCAGTACGATCCTGTGGAACGAATACAATTCTCCTGCCCCGTCGATTCTTGCCGCTTCCACCAAGGACGGCGGCAGAACAGACAATACATACTGTCTTAAGAAGAACACGGTTCCCGGCGCCGCAACCGCCGGAATGATTAACGGTATGTATGAGTTTACCAGATGCAGCCTGGTACACAGGTTGTAGAAACCGATCAGACCAAGCTGTCCGGGAATCATCATAAACAGAAGGATCATGGTAAAGATGAACTTGTTCCCTTTAAACTTATACATTGCCAGACCATACGCGGTCAGCGCGGAGAAATATGCCGTCAGAAGCGTCGCGGGAACCGCTACCTTGACGCTGTTCCATATTCCCTGGAAAAGATTGAAATACTCAAATACGGTATCCCAGTTTTCCTTCAAATGCGTACTCGGAATCAGCGTAAAGGAATTCACGATCTCTACACCGCTTCTCGTAGCATTGACGATCATTAAGAGGAAGGGAAGCAGACAAACCATTCCCAGAAGGATCAGAAGAAAATATAAAATAGCTTTTTTGATTTTAAAACCCGTACCCATATTCCTTAATCCTCCTTGTTAAACACTTTGAACTGGACAACAGAAACAGCAAGAATAATAAGGAAAAGGATATAGGCGATTGCCGAAGCATATCCCGTCTGTGTCGTTCCTGTTTCAAATCCGAATTTATAAAGATACATAACCGCCGTCTGCGTAGAGGGGTAAGCCGCGCTTGCCTTATCAACCATCAGGAACGGAAGATCGAACATCTGCAGTCCGCCGATCAGGGAAGTGACAGCCACATACAATAAGATCGGCTTTAACAGCGGTAATGTGATTTTGCCGAATACAGTCCATCTTCCGGCGCCGTCGATCGCCGCCGCTTCGAAATAATCCGTGGAAATTCCCTGCACGCCCGCCATCAGCATAATGAAAGAGTTGCCAAACCACACCCAGGTCTGGATCACTGCGATCGTAGGCCCTGCATAAGTTGCCGTGCCCAGCCAGTCGATCGGGTTATAAGACGCCCCGAAGAGATGATAGATACCGCTGATAATCTGATTGAATGTACCATAACGCCAATCTAACAATGTCTTAAACAAAAACGAGATAGAGGTGGCCGCAATCAGATTCGGCAGATAATAAATAACTCTGAAAACACCAAGACCTTTCATCTTGTATTTGATATCGCTGAATACAATCGTCAGCAAAAACGCAAGTCCAAGCTGCAGCACGATATTGATGCCCCAGATTTTTGTCGTGTTCCATAAGGAACGCCAGAAAAATTTATCTTTAATCACTCTGATATAATTTTCAAACCAGACCCAATCCATCTTGCCCACACCGGCAATCTTGGCATTGGTAAAACTTAAATATAAGGTTCTGAGAACCGGATATACACTGAAAATCATAAATACAACCACAAACGGAAGAACAAATATGTAGCCTGCCCGGTTGTATTTATGCAGATTGCTTTGACTCTTCTTTCCCATATGAAACCATACCCTCTCTTATATAATGATTCCTCACTTATCCCGGACTGCGGATTCCTGCGACAGAATCCGCAAACCGAAACAAGCGCCAACCTAACTTCTATATTGTAATTATTTACCTGTTTACCGTAATTTCAGGGTATGAAGACTCAACCACGTCATAGAATTCCGCAATCGCATCCTCCTTGGACTTCTCGCCTGTCTTAATTGCAGAGATCGCATTACCCCATGCATCGCCAAGCGCCTGATCGTATCTTGTTACTTTAGAAGTATCGATACCCTCTGCCTGTCCTAACCAGAACTGATAGAGCTTCTGTCCGCCGTAAACTTCGTTCTCATCATCTTTATGCTTCTCAAGCGCGGACTTTAACGAAACGCTGTCACCCTGGGAATACTCGATCCACCAGTCGGCTGTCTCTTCATTTAAAGTACAGAATTTCACAAATTCCCATGCGGTGTCTTTTCTCTCGGAATTGGAAGAAATACCGATGTATGTACCGCCGTCGAAGCCGTAAGCAGGCCCGGAGCAGACGCCCCATAAGCCGGAGGTATCTTTCACATTATCCCTTAAGGTCAGAACGCCCCAGGAGGGAAGACCGAATGCGAATACCTCTGTTGTCTCCATTCCCTGTGTTGCTTCCTCGAACTGTTCCGCATCCCATACATTAACGGAATCATCTGCGTAGTTCTGAATATCTGCTGTCAGAATCGGCACTTCACCGGCCATTGCCTGATACCAGGGTGTGGACCACTGATTTGCATATGCAGTCAGATCTCCCTGATACAGGGAAACACACAGATCCATATAATCGATTCTGGACTGATCTACATTTAACACACCATCTACGACCCATGCGGTATCTCCTGAGAATACGTTCATCTCTGCATCAGAAGAGAAAATTCTGTATCCTGCCGCCTTTAATTTCTGTGCCGTATCAAGGATGGTCGGATAATCCGCAAACAGCTTGCCGATCTCATCGGGATCCTCTGTTCCGAATACTTCCTGTGCAATGTCTCTTCTGTAATAGATGCCTGCCGGTGTAATCTGCCAGGAGATCGCTCTCTGGATACCGTCAGCATCCTGACCTACTTCCCAAACGTAATCAACGATCTGATCCGCATAATCCTGTGCGCCGAATTCATCCAGATCGGCGAAGAACCCTGCGTCATAGAAATCCTCTAACATCTTAGGCTCGCCGACGATAATATCCGGTTCCGTCTCTCCTGCCAGCAAGGCAGTCTGCACCTTCGTAGGATAGTTGGCCGGCTCGATCACGACCGTTTCCACCTCAACGCCTGTCTGATCCTGGAACCGTGCGCCAAAATCGATCAGGTCATTGGACAGAGTCCAGATAACTAATTTGCCGTCTCCTGCTGCTTCCGCGCCGTCTGACGCTGTGCTGTCACCCGTTGTTCCTTCCGCAGCAGCGTCCGCGCTTCCTTTGTCGCTGCCTGCTGTTTCATTGCTGCCGCATGCCATACAGGATAAGGTAAGCGCACCGGCTAACAATACAGATAAAATTTTCTTGCTTTTCATATCAAATCTCCTTCCACATACTTATTTGTACTTGGTTCGTACGCAACTTGTTTTGATAAGCTTATTATAATGGCCCAAAATATTCAGTTAAATTACCCATATTTTTAAAAAGGTGTCATTTTTTAAGACTGGTAAAAAATCAACCTTTTTTAAAATATGTACACTTGTTTCTGCCTCTCATTTTTTTAGAATATAACATAGAGATATTTTCAAACTATCAGCCTGACGGCAGAAAGGAACTTTATTATTATGAAGACCACCAAAAGAAACACCATAAAAAAGAAACGAACGAAGCCGAAAAAAGCCGCAAAAAGAAAAACCGGCATCTCTATTAAGTGCCAGTTAGTGATCGGTTTTCTCATCCCGATTATTTTTGTTATAATCGTGGGAATCTCAGGATACGGCAGAGCTGCCTCCGGCATGAGAGAAAATTACGAAAATTCGGCCAAAACGGCAATGGAAATGTCCGTTTCCTGTCTGAATCAGGCCTTCAAGCCTATCGCTACCAATATACTGACGCTATCTTCGGACACCAATATATCAGGACTGCTGAAAGGCTCCTTTGATAAGAATACCGCCAACCGCTCCTTCTTCGCTTCTTCTGCCTCCGAGACCTTTATTGTGGCAGAGGGTACCGATACCTTTATTCAAAATATTCATATGGTACCAGCCGGAAGCGGCAATTGTGTGACAACGGTCAATCTACAGAACCGTACTACGGAAGCTACATTTATAGACGCGCTGAAAGCTTCTGAGACAGAGGCGGATATGTTTGCCTCCTCTTCTATCTATTGGGGCAGTTATCACCCGACTGTTGACAAACACTTAGATACGACTGAAGACGATTATGCTGTTTACTGCAGTATCATGACAGGAAGCAGAACGAACCCCGGCGTGCTCATTATTGATATCAGCAGACAGGCCATCGTGGAACTGCTGGAGCAGATGGATTTCGGTGAAGGCAGCCTGGTCTTCTTCCTGACCCCGGAAAACCGGATCATCCAGACCGGCGATGCTTCGATCGATCTGCTGAATGCAGATTTCTACCAGAACCTGTCTTACGGGCAAGCTGCCGAAAGCGGCACAAGCAGCCTGATTGCAGAATATGTAACCTATGATAATAAGGAATATTATTTCCTGACAGAAACGATTGCCTCCAACAACTGCCGTCTCGCGGTTCTGGTTCCGCGCTCCACGATTACCGCCAAAGCTGATCATATCAAAGTCATTACGATCGTGATGGTCCTCCTCGCCACTGTCGTTGCGGTCATGATCAGCACCTATATAGTCCTTACCATAGGAAACAACATTAACAAAAGCGTCAACCGTTTAGATGAAGTCTCCAAAGGCAATCTGATTATGAAAGAAGAAAAACAGCGAAAGGATGAATTCGGTAAAATCCAGACCGCAATCAGCCGTACAATCTTACATACCAGAAAACTGATCGAATCTGTCAACGGAATCCTTACGCAACTTGCCGCTTCCTCCCAAACGGTCAGCGGCGCAACCAACAGCGTAACAGCCCTGATTGACAAAATCTCAGCCGAAATGGACGGTATCGACCGCAATATCAGTCATGAGGCGGATGAAATCCACCTCTGCCGCAGGCAGATGGAAGAACTTTCCGGCAAGATCAAATTGGTGGATGCGAATACCGGCGAAATTGCGGATCAGATAAACGATACGCAGACCGTACTTCAGGACAGCATCGAAGCCATGTCACTTATGACATCACAGTCCAAAGATACTTACGATGCGACGTCGGAGGTCAAACGGGTAGTCGGCGCCTTAGAAAGCAAGCTGGTAAATATCGCCAACTTTGCAGACGCTATTTCCTCGATTGCCAGACAAACCAATCTCCTGTCCTTAAACGCTTCGATCGAAGCAGCAAGAGCCGGGGAATTCGGACGCGGCTTCAGTGTCGTCGCCGCGGAAATCCGAAAACTCTCCGAAGATTCCGCCGCTACCGCCGCCGAGATCATGAAAGAAACGAACGAGATCCGTTCCTATACCGTGGATACGGTAAAAGCGGTACAGACAGCGGAAGAAATCGTAAACAGGCAGGAAGCGACCGTCGCCAACACGGAATACTCCTTCCGGCAGATTAGCTCTTTTGTAGATCAGTTCATACAGAATATCAGTATCGTAGCTGCCAGCACCAAAGAAATGGACTCAGAGCGGAAACAGGTGCTTTCTTCCATGCAAAATATCCAGCAGTTGTCCCAGTATTCTGTGGCATCCGCCGAAGCAGTCAAGGTCTCTTTGGACACACAGATTGAGGCATCCAAAGAATTGAGCCGCTCTGAGGAAGAACTGAATCGCCATATGCAGGAGTTAGAGGAAGCCATTTCTTCTTTCCGTATTTGACTCTAACAAAGCGGGGAAAGCAACTCTAATGCTTTCCCCGCTAATCAGTCAACTGTCAATATACTACAGTAGCAATGGAATGACTGTCTAAGCTTACGGAAATTCCTTCTCCCGCTTCACTAAGCAGCATATCCACCGTCTCCTCCGTCTTATTCAACAATACCACCGCTCTGCTGTTATCAGGATTTAAGAAAGCGGCGGCTTCCACCTTATCCGTGTATCTCGTAACCGCAATCTTTACTGCTCCCGGCTGTATATAGCGTGAAAAATGACCGATGTAATAATAAGAAAGACGTTTCTCAAAATCAACGCTGCCGTCCTCTCCTGTCGTCAGCATCATCGGCGCCGCGCAGAAATTCCCCACGTGATTTGGTCCGCCTTTCTCATCCAGCAGAAGATTCCAGTCCATGAAGCCGCTTACGCCCGCTTTCAGATTGCCCAACATATCATGCGCATACATCTCCGCCTTCTGCACTTCTCCGGAATCCGCGAAGCGGGAGTATTCCACGCACCCCTCCGTAAAGAAAATCTTCTTCTCAGGATACTTTTTGCGAAGCAGCTCAATGGCTTCGAAATGATCTCCGGTATACCAATGCACGGCAATTCCGACAACACGCTCTCTTGCTTCCCGATCCTCAAAGATCGGCTTAACGCGTTCGATTACCGTCTCTTTATTGTGATCCCATACATAAATTCCCACTGTCTCCAATCCGGCTTTCTCCAATGCCGGGGCAAGATACCCTTTGGCAAAATCCCTCTCTTCTTCCGCCGTATAGACGCAGGAATCCCATGTCTGCGTAGCGGCAGGCTCATTCTGTACCGTTACATAAGAAATTTGAATTCCGGCTTCCCGATAGGCTTTGATAAATGCAACAAAATATTCTGCCCACGCCTGATAGTATTCCTTCTTCAGCTTGCCGCCGTGATTCATCTCCCCATTAGCCTTCATAAACGCCGGCGGCGACCAGGGCGCTGCCATAAAGCTGATCTTGCCGCCGCATACTTTCAGCGCATCCTGTATCATCGGAATAATCTCTTCGAAATCATGTCCGATATCGAACGTGGCAAGGGTATCGTCACCTTCTTCGATATAAGTATAATTCCCCAGTGCGAAATCGCAACTGTTGATATGGATGCGTCCCATATGATAGCGCAGACCGCTTTCTCCATAATACTGTTCCATAAATAACTGCCGTTTCTCCTGATCCAGCTTCCGGTAACTGTGCGCGCTCGCTTCCGTAAAAGCTCCGCCGAAGCCGTCGATGATCTGCTCCTTCTCATCGGCATATACCTTGACAAGCTTCATCTCCGAATCAATGGACCGCTTCGTCAGAACAGATTCCTTCCAGTATTCCTTCTTCGCGTCATTTGTGACAATCAGTCTGATCTCCTGCATTGCTTATCTCCCTTCTTTGTAATATTTTCAGAACACCTTTTCAGTATTAAAAAAATAGCATACCGCTTCATGCGAAACAATAGGCTATTTTTTCATTAAGGTGTCATATTTTCCACATCGATCTAATACCTGACGATATCCCCGTTATGTACTTCCTTCGTAGAGGAGATAATGATCTGGCTTTCATCATCCAGCGCCCCTTCCACGGCGACCCAGGAATCATTCTCATCCTGGATATTGACGTTTATTTCCTCCACATAATATTCCATACCAAGGATGCCCTCCCGCTCCTTTACCACATATACGTAGCTTCTTACGTCCTCCTTGTGAACTGCCTGGGGCGGCACGCAGCAGGCATATTTCTCTCCCGACTCCGTGTGGGTAATGGTGCCGGACAGCCCCGGCGTTCCCTTCCCTTCCGGGAGATTCACATAGATTTCGTAGCTGCCCGGCACAGACTCGCTCTCCGACAGGTAGTCGATCTCTGCCTCCGTCTCTCTGCTGCCGCCGTCCAGCTTTAAGGACACTTCGTCCTCCAGCCCTATGTATTTCTTCTGGTCCTTATCCAGAACCGCCTTAAACTGGCAGGGAACCGCATCGTCCGCCATCAGCATAGCGGCAGAGGAGGTCGTTCTGTCTCCCACATTGATATAGACATCCGTAATCAGTCCGCCCTGCTGTGCCGTCACCCTGCCTTCCGCATTCTGCACCGCCTGATACCTGGCGAATTCTTCCTGCAGGCCGGCAAGCTCAAGCTGACAGACAGAAAGGGTAGCATCTTCATTCTCCGGCAGAAGGATATCTTCCACCTTCCTGCCTGCCTCCTTCATCACGTTGTCTCTGTCCCATTTGGCATCCGCTTCCGCATAGGCCGCTGCCTGTAAAGCCTCCTTCATCTGCTTGTCTTCGGCTTCCCTCTGCTCTTCCTCCTGCTTCAGCTCTTCTTCCGTCTTCTCCTCTCCGGACCCCGCCGCGGCATTCTCCTGAGCCAGACGTCTCTCATCAGCCGTCTCTTCGATGTCTTCCTCCGCCTGCTTCACTTCCTCTGCGGCTCTGCCCACCAGCGTATCCTTATATCTGGCCAGTTCATCGTAATCCTCTCTGGCGCGCGCTTCCTCTAATTCCTTCTTCTGTCTGGCCAGTTCTTCATTGGCAAGGATCGTGTCGATTTGCACCTGCACCTTAGCCATAGCGTTCCTTTTCTCTTCCATGATTTCCAGAAGATCATCCATATCGATCGTAAAAAGAAGATCGCCCTCTTCTACCCGGTCTCCCACCTGCACCGCCAGCGTCTCAACCCGCAGCCCCGCAAGCGCCGCAACCGGACTTTTGTCTCCCGCTATAACGATTCCTTCCACCTCTACCCGGTGCTCCACATATTTCTCTTCAGGAGGTTGTGCCGTTACCACCGGAAGCTTCGAGGCATATATACTCTTGGATATGATCGTACAGAGCCACATAAACGCCAGAAATACGGCAAACCCCGCCAACACCTTCTTTTTCCCTAACCGATTCTCCTGCTGCATGGTATCTCCCTCTTTCTTTTCCCTTACTCCTTCAACCCGGAATAAATAATCCCCTGCTCCAGATAATCCTGTCCCCAGACGAATACGAAGACCGCCGGAATCAGCGTAATAACAGACGCCGCGAACGCATAGCCGGCCTGTGACCATGTGATTTCCGGCAGATACAGGGACAGCGGCCACAACGCCTTGTCCTCCAGAAAGGCCATCGGCTGTTCCATCATGTTCCAGTATTCCAGAAAGCCCAGGACCATGGCCGACAGCAGGCCGCTTTTGCCAAGGGGTAGCCCGATCCGCAAGAAGATCGTGCTCTCCTTCGCCCCGTCTATCCGCGCCGCCTCAAACAACTGCATCGGAATGCCCCGGAAGCCTCCATAAGACAGAAAGACGGGAAAGGTGGAAAAGACCGCCGGTAAAATCACCGCCTGCGGGGTATCCAGCATTTCCAGCCGGTTCAGCACCAGATAGCTTGACAGCATCGTAACCTGAAAAGGCAGAAGCATCAGCACCACATAGAGCGCAAACAGCACTCTGCCGCTCTTCACCTTATAGACGGCAAACGCCCAGGCTGCCGGAACACCCACCAGAAGCTGTCCTGCCAGAATACAGCCCACCATCTTCATGGAATTCCAGAACAGGACGAAAAACTGCGGCGTCATAAAGAGCAGCTTCCCATAGTGCTCAAAGGTAGGATAATCCGGCACCAGCTTCCAACTGATGTACTCCGTGCCTTCCGCGAAGATCGGGGACAAGTACTGCTTTAACTCCCCGTTTCCCATCACAGAGCCGGTGATCAGAAAAAGCATCGGCAAAACGACCAGAACAGCAGGCAGAATAAGAAGCAGCATGGTAAGTCCCTGCCCGACGCTTTTTCCATATTGATTCTTCCTAAACCAGCCCTTTGCCGTCGTCCATAACTGTGTTTTCGTTGTCATATAGATAGATTCTCCTTACAAGCTTATGCCTCGTCCCTGTCCCACAAATGCTGCAGCAGCATGATTACCGCAAACAGAAAGCCTCCTACGCAGACCGCCGCCGCTGCCATCTTATCAAAATCAAGATTCACAAACCAGTTGTTAAACAGATGCTGTAACAGATAGATGTCCTGTTCGGGATACGCGCCCGCCACCAGATAAGCTTCCCTGTATATCTTAAAAGAATTCAAAAAAGAAAGAATCACGATAGTATAAAGGCTTCCCTTTAAGTTAGGCAGTACGATCCTAAAAAAAATCTGCCCGCCCGATGCGCCGTCCACCCGCGCCGCTTCCAGAAACTCATTGGGAATTCCCAGAATCCCCGCAAGCCACAACACCACCGTATAGCCCGTGTTTTTCCAGACATAACTAAATACCAGCACCCAGAAAGCCGCGCCGCTTCCCAGATAATCCTTATGGATTTCTCCCCATAAGCCCGTCCATTCTCCAAGCTGCGTCAGAAAGAGATTTAAGAGGCCCTGTTTGTAGAAAAACATCTTCCACACAATGACAATCGTCGCCGTTGGCATGGCCAGCGGAAACAGATACAGGGATTTTACCAGCCCGGCATTTTGCAGCTTACTGAGCGGCAGGGCAATAATGAGTCCCGCCACCACCAGGATCGGAATACATACCGCCGTAAACCGGAGGGTATTCTTCACGGCAAGCACAAACGCCTGATTGGTAAATATGGTCTGATAATTCCGTATGCCGTTAAACTGCCCCGTTACCGCTGTCGTAAAAGAACGCTTCCACACATCCAGAAACGGAAGCAGCACAAAGAGCAACACGCCCAGAAAACTGGGCGCCATAAATAACATAAATGACCTTCCGGATCTGCGCGACTGCCGGGATTGGTTCCTCCGCCCTCCCGCGCCCCGCATGATATAACGCCTCTTATGCTGTAATTCATCATTAACATTTATCTGTTTCAAACTGATACCATGCCCTTCCTCAGCCTGCAAATCCATTTCACACTACTCAGCCATATACAACGAAACCTTCTTCTCGATCTCTTCGACCGCTTCTTCCAGACTATATCTGCCGTACAGATAATTTGCGCCTTCCTCGTACACGACCTCTTCCAGTCTGTTATCCTCTATATAAGCAATTTGGGCTGTCTCGATATCTTCTCTCAGCTCGTCTATTTCCGCTTCCGTAGGCCAGTAAACATCCATTTCAAGATATTTTCCGTCGTCATAGCTTACGCAGATCATGCCATAGACGCCGTCTTCGTCTACTCCCTCTACCTCAAAGCTCTTCTCAAAAGCCGCTTTGTTTACCGCAAAGCCGTTAAACAGATTGCTCTGATTCTCTTTGCCAAGGCATACCCTGATAAAATCCTGTGCCCGTTCCGTATTCTGCGACGCGGCGCTTACGCCAAGCATCGTCTTTGCGCAGAATACATTACTGCTTTGGCCGGGCATGGGAATCCAGTCTGTTGTCTCATAATCCCTGACCCTGCCTGTAGAAATAACGGTAGCGTAGCTGTAAGCATCGCCGATCGCGCCGCTGTTCATACACTGAAACTTTCCGATATAACTCATGACGTCTGCAAACCTTCTAAAAGACTCCGAATCCTCTTTGGATGTTCCCGTAGTCTCTAAGTAATAATCATTCTCTTCGTCATAAATATCCACTCTGTCCTGCGGTATACCGTCCATCTGCGCATCATAGATCCGTTTCATCTGGGTCAGGAATTCCGCAATCGCCTCCTGATCAATTTCACCGTTCTGCGTCGTCCATGACGGCATACTGGTCATGGTAAACATGCGCATAATGCCTTTGGCAGAGCATATTCCTAATAAATCCTCTTCCGGATGCTCCGCCCGCAGCTTCTCAACCGCATCGGCAAAGTCTGCGAGACTATTTGCCCCGGCAGTATATTTCCCATCCGCCACGATAACAGGAAGCTGAATCTCACAGGGTATGGCACAGATCTGATCCCCTGCTGTCATCACATCCGCGATATTGCCAAATATCTCGTCTTCTCCTTCCAGAGAGCCTATAAGCGGCTTCAAATCCAGAAGCAGGTTCTTCTCCATATAGGAGTCTAGCGGCATACCGTCCAGAATCAGAACGTCCGGCCCTTCTCCTGCCATAATCTTCGTATTCAGACTCTTTAAGGCGTCGTCCCTGGTAATGGCGCCGCCTTCTCCCATGCCGATCTCATACTCCACGAACACCTCCGGGTTAGCCGTCTGGTACAGGGTAATCGCCTGTCGTATCGTATCGTTTTCCTTCAGGCTGTAAACCGTCAGCTTCTCATTGGGCACCGTAGGAATATCAGGATCATAGACGAATCGCACCAGCTTGCCATTCGTAAATAAAGTCATAAACTCGTTGTTTTCCATCGTCAGCATCCCATAGATGCCGTAGGCCGGATTATTAAAGGTACACAGCTTGCCGTCGATGACCTGCTCCATAGCGCTTCCGCCTATCACATGCCGGTACAGGCCTTTGGCTCCCGCCAGATACAAGACGCCGTCTTCTCCCGGGAAGAAATACATACCGCAAGAACCCATTTCTCTGTCGAATCTGTCCGGATAATTTTCCTCCACAAACTTCTCCAGCACCTCATCTTCGATGTATTCTTCCTGCTCCATATCATAGATGAGAGGCCCCTTGCAGCCATATCCGTCCAGAATCATCAACTGGCCCAGAAAAGAAACCAGCTCCGGCCGAAAATCCGACTCCATCGTCATATAAAGTTCCCCGGTACCATCCTCTGAGACCTCATAGATATTGCCGCTTCCCATGGTAGTCACAAAGATTCTGCCATCCTCTGTGATATAACTGTTATAGAGGTAAGAGTCTTCCTCCGTGGTAGGAAGCGACGCCTGTATCTGTGTGCCGTCCGGTTTCACGATCATCAGCTCCGGATGAAGCTCCGGTTCCGTCATCTCTTCTCCGGCAGACTCTGCATCCTCCGCGGCTCCTGTGTCGCTGCCGTCTGTGCTGTCTGCGGCGCTGTCAGTATTCGTCCCATCATAAATAACCGCCACCGTATTGTCCGCGCCTACACACATATCCATGATATAGATCTGATCATCCATCATCTGCGTATACCAGTCTCTGGCGTCGGCCGTCCATGTAGCGCCATTATCCCCGGAGATGAAAATCCCCGACCCTCCCTCTGTAATGACAAGACTGCCGTCCGTCAGACGCTGAAGACTGTTGTCATAGCCGTATATCAAATCGGTTAAATCCGTAACCTCCTCTACATACCGTCCCATAGCTCCGCTGTCCGCTCCGTTTTGCTCCTGCGTCTCTAAATGCGCGCTCTGTGCCTCTCCGTTCTGCGCTGCCGCGTCGTCTCCCGCGCTGCCGCATCCTCCAAGACAGGACGCCGCCATGACGACCGCAAGGAACGCGGCTGACCTTCTATGCACATTGCTGCCATGCACATTTCTATTCCGCCATATAGATTGAAATTTTGTCCTTAATTGCATCGATTGTCTCCTCCATATTCTGATTGCCCTCTATATATGTAATCCCCTCTGTACATACCGCGTCTTCCAAAACCGTATCCTTTATATAGGGTACCTTCAACTCTGCCACCCACTGCCGCAGGGTGTCTTTTTCGGTCTCATCCATCCAGTATACCGCTTTCTCTATATAGTTGCCGTCCTCATCGGACATCGCCCAATAGCCGTAAATCTCGTCATCCGAGCCATCCAGCGGTTTCTCCGGAAGCAGATTATATTCAAACGCTGCCCGATTCGTCACGAAGCTGCCGAATTTGCCGTTCTCTTTTCCCAGAAGCACACGCAGAAGTTCCTGCGCCTGCCCGGCATGGGCGGACGCCGCGTTGATTCCCGCCAGCGTATCCACATAGAACACATCTTCACATTGACCGGCAATACGGGCCGTCACTACGTCTTCGAAGCCTTTGACATACAGAATCGACGTAACATCCGAATAGTCATAGGCCCCGCTCGCAGACCCGATCTCCATCGCATGAGAATTGCCTCTTAACAGATAAGACATGGGATCGTAACCAATACCGAAATCATCGTCCTCTTTCGTCATTCCTGACCATTCCACCCAATCCTCATTATCTTCCTCATAGGCTTCCGTCACCTCCTCCGGCAGCCCCTCCATCTGCGCTTCATAAATCCTTCTGCACGCTTCCAGATAGTCCGCAATGGCCTGCATATCTGCCTCTCCGCTTTCCGTCTTCCATGCAGGCGCGCACAGAGGTGTAAATTTCCTGATAATCCCTTTGGCGGAACAGATATGCAGCAAGTCCTCCTTAGGATGCTCTCTTCGCAGCTTTTCCACAATATTTGCGATTGCCTCCAGAGAATCCAGCTTTTCAACACATGCTTTGTCCCCTATTACAACGGGAATGCTAAACTCGCAGGGCAGCATGTATATGCCGCTTTCTGTGCGAAAAGCCTCCGTGATATTCTCAAAAAGCGCTTCCTCTCCGTTTAAGGAGCTGGCGAAACCGCTTAACTCAAGCAGCAGTCCTTTATCAATATAGGAATTGGCAGGCAGACCGTCCAGAAGCAGAAGGTCAGGACCTTCTCCCGCCATAATCTGTGTGTTAAGCTTCTTGATGGCATCCTCCCTTGTCACTGAACTGTCTTCCGTTATCCCTATTTCATATTCCACATACATCTCCGGATGCTCGTTCTGATATATGCTGATTGCCCGCCGTAAAATAGTGTTATCCTCCAGGCTGTAGGCTATAATCGTCTCACTGGGCATCGTCGGCACATCGGCATGATACACATAACGCACCAGCCTTCCGCCGCTGAATAATGCCAGAAATTCATTGTCATCCAGAGCAACCATATCGAACAGACCGTACGCCGGATTGTTGAAGGTCGTAAGGTTGCCGTCGATCACCTGCTCCATGGCGCTGCCGCCCAGCACATGCCTGTGAAGTCCTTTCTTTCCCGCCAGATACAGGATATCATCCTCTCCCGGAAAGAAATACAGGTCGTACCAACTCCCGCCGTTAAAGCTTCGTTCCCCATAATTCTCATGGATGAAGTCGTCCAGCACCTCATCCTCTATGTATTTCTCCTGTTCCATATCGTAGATCAGCAGACTGTCGTAATAGTACCCGTCCATAATCATCTTATTGCCCAGAAAAGAAATCACCTGCGGGCGCTCCTCCACGGTCAGAAACACTTCGCTGCTGCCGTCCTCATGGACTTCATAAATATTCGGCCCCAGCGTAGTGACAAACATTCTGCCCTCCTCTGTGCTCCAGATTTCACAAGGATATTCGTCGTCCTCTGTGACGGAAATATCAACAGGAATCTGCGTACCGTCCGGCTTAATCAACACGACTTCCGGCTTAAACTTATAAGCTGCAGCTTCTGTATCAGCATCCGCGCCGTCATTGTCTTCTTCTGCCTTCATGGCTTCCGGCTCATAGATGACGCCCACCGTATCATCCCGGCTGACAGCGATGCTCATCAAGTATACGTTTTCTTCAAGCATATCGCTGCGCCAGTCTCTATGCTCTGTTTCCCAGGTAACGCCGTTATCGCCGGAACGCACGAAATCCGCAAATCGCTCCGTGATTACCATACTGCCGTCCTCAAGACAGTAAAGTCTCTCATTGTAACCGCTGAGCATATCTCCTAAATCAGTCGTCTCCTCCAGATAACGCCCCATGGCCACACCGCCCGCATCATCCGCTCCCTGCATTTCTCCCGCTCCTTCAATGCCTCTCTCCTCCGTCCCGGTTCCCTCTTCCGGTGCACCGCACCCTCCCAGCAGCGACACGGACATGAGAAGCGCTGTCAGAAGCGGCAGAGATTTTATACATCTCCTCTGATTACTGTCTCTATGCTTTCTCAATTTACACTTCTTTCTCAATTGACAGTTCCCCTTTCGTCTTACGCCAGAACATTTACAGTTCCCCTTCGCCTTATGCCAGAACATTCGCAGCTCCCTTTCGCCTCATACCAGAACGCCTTCTGACCTCTGCATCGTATCAGACTTATCTCTAAATTTTCTCTAAACTCACATACATTCTGCCAATCATTTTCCGGCAAACATTCTCCGGCCCGTATTTCTTCTTGTATTTCTTCTTTTCAGAGATACTTTTTAGAGATACTTTAAAGAATCATGTGCTACGATAAAGGAAATCCTGTTATAATAATGATAAAATTTATTGGGTAAAAGAGTTACGGAGCGGCTATGAGGATTCTACTGGCAGAAGACGACAGACAATTGAACAGCACGCTGACTTATCAGCTTACACAGGAAGGCTTTGACGTGGATTCCTGTTTCGATGGGGAAGAAGCCTGCTTCTATGGAGAACAGAATATCTACGATATGATTCTGTTAGACAGAATGCTTCCGCATATGGAAGGAACGGATGTACTGACCTCTCTGCGGACGAAGGGCATCACGACTACCGTCATACTGATTACGGCGCTTGGCACGCTGTCCGATAAGGTCACCGGGCTTAATCTGGGCGCCGACGACTATCTGGTCAAGCCCTTCGATTTTGAAGAGCTGCTTGCCCGAATCCGCTGTGTCGCCAGACGGCCGCATACACTGACAGACTCCGATACGCTTACGGTCGCCGATGTCTCTTTTCAGGCCTCGGAAGGTATTCTTACAGGCCCTGCGGGCAAATGTACGCTTTCCAAGCGGGAGGCAGCTCTGTTAGAAGCCTTTCTCCGTTCGAGGGGACAGCTCCTGCCGCGAAGCAATTTGCTGCTGAAGGTATGGGGTCCCGACAGCGATGTAGAAGAAGGCAATCTGGACAATTATATCCATTTTCTGCGCAGGCGGCTTTCGATTACCGGCAGCAGATTGCAGATTAAGACCATCCGCGGCGTAGGCTACAGCTTACAGGACACGGCGTGCTGACTGGGCTGTTATCATATTCAGCTCATCAGATTGATTTTTCAACCCATACTCACACGAAGGAAGCTTCCATGTATAACAAAGTACACCGCAGACTCACTCTGCTATGCGCGGGAATCACCGCCGTAATCATGATCGTTATGTCCCTTTGCTATCTGTATGTCTCAGAAAGAGGACTTTACCGGAATCAATTCCAATCCTTTCAGAACGATATCAATACCATTACCACCAATTTAGAGCAGCAGTCCGTTATCTCGATGGAATGGCTGTCTAAAATGGAGGCACAGGGAAACTATCTCTTCTTCGTGCTGGACAACGGCGTTCCTTTCCTGTACAACCAACTGAATGATTCGCAGGAAGCCTCCCTGCGCAAACAGCTTCTGAGCGAAGCGCTGGACGCCTTCGACAATCTGTTCATTTATGATCCTTCCCTGCAGGCCGTTATTCCCGCCACCTCTTATGTGTCTTTTCATCTGGAATACGAATTTGTCTCTTCTGCACACGGCGCTTACTATGCCAGTGTCATCCGCATGGGGCAGAACGCCTCTCTGGAAATCATCGTGCTTTCTTCGCTGGCATCCCTGGAGCGACAGATTCAGGAACAGCGCATCCGTTTCGTCCTGATCGATCTGGCGGCCATTCTGCTACTCTCCGTCTTTTCCTGGTTTTTTACCGGAAAGCTGTTAAAACCCATTGTGGAAAACCAGTTAAAGCAGGTGCAGTTTGTGGCGTCAGCTTCCCATGAACTGAAAACGCCGCTGGCAGTCATCTTATCTGCGGCGGAATGCTGTAGAAATGCCGATGCAGATAAGCAGCAGGATTTCCTGAAGATCATCCGGCAGGAGGTTCGGCGCGTCTCCGCTCTGGTAAACGACATGCTGACGCTGTCCCAGTCGGACAATCACTATTTCACCATCAGCCCGCAGCCTATAGAGCTTGACACCCTGCTTATGAATTCCTATGAAACCTTCGAACCGTTAGCGCGGGATAAGGATATCGCGCTCTCCATCCATCTGCCCCGGGAGGCGCTTCCCGCCTGCCCCGCAGATCCGGAACGATTAAGCCAGGTAATCGCTATCCTGCTGCACAACGCTATCAGCTATACGCCGGCTCATGGGGCGATAGACTTGTCCCTTTCTTACGAGAAGAATCATTTCCTTCTGTCCGTCATGGACAACGGCATCGGCATATCAAAGGAAGACAAGAAGAAGATTTTCGACCGCTTCTACCGGGCGGAGAGATCCAGAAGCACTAAGGGGCATTTCGGGCTGGGACTGTCAATCGCCTCCGAAATCGTACGGGCGCACGGCGGCAGCATCGCTGTGACGGACACCCGGGGCGGCGGCAGTACCTTTACGGTAGTATTATGATATACCCCGGCGGCTGACTGCCGATACGCCGCAGACAGCAGACGCATGCACCTGCAATTTGCTCTGCAATCCGTAACTTCCTGCTTACAGGAATTCATCGTGCCCTGTACGAAGTCCTCCGCACCGTGGCCTCCTACCTTGTGACATCGTATCTTGCGGTCTTCCACCATAATGAAGCCGGGGCAGCTAAAGGTATCAGTGGTCTTCACCGCACCGGATTCCAGACCTGCGGCAGCCGTAATGATCTTGAAGGTAGAGCCGGGTTCATAGGTATCGTTGATGCACCCGTTGCGCCACATCTGGTTTAACAGATTCTGCCGCTCTTCTTCGGTAAGGCTACCGCTTTCTATCTCTTCCGGCAGCGTGTAAGGATTGTTCAGGTCAAATTCCGGCACATTCACCATGGCAAGAATCTCACCGTTGCGGGGATTCATCACCAGAATCGACACGCTCTGCGCTTCCTTGGTCTCCATGGTCTGTAAGGCAAGCTGGGTAGCATAGCTTTGTATGTTCATATCCAGACTGATATACAGATCCTGACCGTTTACCGGCTCCACCCGTTCTTCTCCGGCTTCCGCCACTTCCACACCCTTAGCGTCTGTCACCGTCAGAATAGTTCCCGGCTCTCCCTGCAGATATTCCTCATAGATGACTTCCAGCCCGATAATGCCCTGATTATCTCCGCCCGTAAAGCCAAGTACCTTGGAAGCCAGCGAATCGTAGGGATAATACCTTTTATAATCCTCATCCACCTTCACGCCGTCCAGATCATAAGCCCGAATGGCGTCTCCCACACTTTTGTCCACATTGCTCTTAATCTTCTCAATAGAGGAATATTTCTCCACTCTCTTGCGTACGTATTCTTCGGAAAGCCCCAGTTCCCTGCACAATACGTCAATTACTTCCTCCGGGTCCGTAAGCTGGTTGTGAATGACAGAGATCGTGCACACCGTCTTATTATCCGCCAGTATTTTGCCGTTGGCGTCCACGATGCGCCCTCTGGCCGCCTTAATGCTTCTCTCCCTCTCATGCAGTTCTTTCGCTTTCTGCGTATAGTATTCCGACTGAAAAATCATCAGATAGGAGAGCCGTGCAATCAATCCGATAAAAACCGCAAGACAGGCGAAAAAGATAACCACCGTCTTGCTTCTGTGATAGGTTTTATGCAGATAAGATTTCTCTTCTTTCATAAAATAACCCCATAAAAAGGTATTAATATAATTTATTACCCTTTTTATGAGGTTATTCTTAATTGCTCCTATTGATTCTCTGCAGTTTCCCCTTCTGTCGTATCCTCAGGCGTTCCGGCTTCTTCCGCGCCCTCTTCGTCTTCCTCGTCGCCCAGAAGACTTTCGCCGCTGATCAGCGTCCCGGTCTCGGGGTCATAGAGATAACCGGTAGACGGATCTTTCGCATAACCGCTCTCCGGATCGATCGGGAAGGTTTTCCAGATTTCATTGTCTGTCGTATCTTCTCCCTCTGCGCCTTCCTGTCCTTCTCCGGTATCGCCGCCGTCTTCAGGGGCGCTTTCGCCTCCCTCTTCGGTTCCCTCCGCCGGAATCGGATTTCCGTCTTCGTCTAACTGTGTCTCTTCCCCATCCTCTTCCTGAGGCGTCCTGATCTGAATCTGCAGCGCTTCCAGTTCTTCCCGCTCCTCGTCGCTTAGTTCCTCCGTCATAAAGATATTCAGATAGGGAAGTACTTCCGTCAGCACCTTCCTGACGATTCGGGTAGCGTGCTTGGCATCGTCCTGATAAGGGACATTGGGCCTGTCCACTACGACATAAATGGCGATCTCCGGGTCGTCCGCCGGGGCATAGCCCATGAAGGAGACCACATACTCACCGTTCTTACGGGGCAGCGTCTCCGCCGTTCCGGTCTTGCCGCCAATCATATAGCCTGCGGGCCTCGCCGTCTTGCCTGTCCCCTTCTCTCCTGTCACTACCGTGTTACAGAATTCTTTGATCGTCTCACTGGTGGACTGGGAGACCGTCTGCTTCAACACTCTCGGTTCTACACTCTCTATGGTTGCGCCGTCAGCCGTCGTAATTTTCTCTACTATATGCGGCTCATAATAATAACCGCCGTTGATAAGGGAGCAGAAGCCTGTAATCATCTGAATCATCGTCACATTAAAGCTCTGTCCGAAAGAATTCGTCGCCAAATCCGTGATCCCGATCGTGTCGTGATTATACACCATGCTGGCCGTGCGGGCCTCTCCTGCCAGATCAATATTGGTCTTTAGGCCGAAGCCAAACAAATGCTGGTAATCGACGAAGGTATCCTTCCCCATAGCGAAAGCCACATCCATCAGCACTACGTTGCAGGACCGTTCAATGCCCTGCTGCACGGTAATATAACCGTCCCCATAGGTCTGGTGGCATTTAATCGTATGTCCTCCCACTTCGAGAGATCCCTCGCAGTTATAGCTCTCGTTGCCGGTAATGGATCCGCTTTCCAAAGCGGCGGCAACCGTAAAAGGCTTCGCCACAGAACCCGGCTCATAGGTATCCACAATACAGAAATTCTTCCACAGCGCGTTCAAATGCTGATACATGGTTTCATCATCCATGGCATCTAATGCTTCCTGTGTGACATATTCGCCCTTCTGCTTGACTCCGTCCTTATCCAACAGAGGCATACCGATAAGATTCTCGGTATTTCTCGTATCATTCAGGTCATAAAACGGATAACTTGCCATCGCCAGGATCTTCCCCGTATCGACCTCCATAATAATACAGCCGATGTTCTCAGCGCCGTTCCCCTGCCGGTAATTATCCTTATATTCTTCATTAAATTCTTTCAGATACTTTTCTACGATGCTCTGAATATTGGCGTCAATCGTAGTCTGGATATTATAACCGTCCACAGCCGCTATTGTGGTTCTCTCAAGCGTGGAATCAGCGTTTAAATATCCATATTCCCTGCCGTTTGTGCCGCAGAGAATATCATTATAATACTCTTCGAGTCCATAAGTGCCTACATTATCACTGGTTGTAAACCCTATCACGTCACAGGCAAGCGAACCGTTCGGATATTCTCTCTTATACTCATCTTCGAACCAGACGCCCTTGATATTAGCGCCGTTCTCCGCATCCTTCTGCATTTCCTGAAAAGCGTTCATCTTATCATATTCCACGCGCTTGGCCATGACATAATAAGAAGAGGTGGGATGCTCCGCAATATAGGCTCTCACGGTGTTGGTATCGATATCAAAGCATTTTTTCAGCGCGCTTAAGGTGGGCTCCAGATATTCTTCCTTCTGCATCAATATCTTTGTATCCAGTATGACATTATAAACCTTATTGCTGACTGCCAGAATCGTTCCGTTGGAATCAACAATCGCGCCGCGTTTAAAAGGTATTGTCGTAGAATCGTATTCCTGCTGCGACAATACCTGTTTCTTATACTCTTCGCCGTCATCTCTGTTGATCAGAATCAAACGGGCGCTTAACCCTATGAAAGCTGTCAGTATGATTAAATATAACAACAGCAGCTTTTTTTGCATTTTAATCGTAAATTTGTTGACAGAACGTCTTCTACTCTGATTACTCAAATAGTCACCCGCTTACTTCATTTCACTTCATGTATCTGCTTAATCCGGAATATCAGCCATCTGTTTTACGTAATCGCTGCTTTCACTGGCAAAAGTAACGACTTGTCCTTCTTCCGCATACTGCATCCCCAATTCCTGGATTGCGATTCTCTTTATCTCTTCCAAATCCACGCTGCTTGTAATTCTGCTGTACTCCTCATCATTTTCAAGCTTTAACTGGTTCAACTGACTCTCCAATGCGGATATATGCTGTATGCTGTTCGTAATATCAGACTGCAGCCCGATATAATTCATCAGAATCAGTCCGGTAAAAGCAAGCGCCGCACACAAAAACACCACATATCCGGCGTTCATATTTTTCGCCTTTTCTCTGTTCTTACGTGTGGTGTTACTGATCTTCTTCTGTGGCTGTCTTTCGATTTCTCTCGTGACGTCTAACTTTCTGACAACATTGCCCTGTACATAATACTGTCCGCGGCTGCCTGACGTATGCCTGCCATCCGCCCTGCGGCGTCCCGAAGATGCCTGCCGCGCACCTGTTGTCCTTGCTTGTCCATTCCTCTGCGTCGCTGCCATTTCCTGTTACCTTTCATTCATTATTATACTCTTTCAAACACCCTCAGCTTGGCGCTCTTAGACCTTTTGTTCGCCGCAAGCTCTTCCTGTGAGGGTAAGACCGGTTTCTTAGTTACAACCCTGCCCTTCGACGCCTGTCCGCACACGCATACCGGGAAGTCCGGCGGACATGTGCATGGATTCTCATATCTGCGAAAGGCTGACTTCACAATCCTGTCCTCCAGAGAATGGAATGTGATGATACAGATTCTTCCTCCCGGGTTTAACATTTCAACCAGATCGTCCAGGGAATCCTTCAATACTTCCAGTTCCCTGTTACACTCTATCCTGATTGCCTGAAAAGTTTTCTTGGAAGGATGTCCTCCCGTCGCCCGCATCTTAGCAGGTATCGCCGCCTTAATGATCTCGTTTAATTCACCCGTCGTCTCAATAGGCTTGTCTTTTCTGGCATTCACAATATGCTTCGCTATATTCTTGGCAAATTGCTCTTCTCCGTAATCCCTAATGACCCGGAACAATTCCATCTCCGAATAGTCATTTACAATTTCTCTGGCGCTTAAGGACTGTCTCTTATCCATTCTCATATCCAGCGCCGTATCGTATTTATAGGAGAATCCTCTTTCTATATTGTCTAATTGAAAAGAAGAAACTCCTAAGTCCAGTACCATACCGTCTATTTTCTCTATACCGATCTGCCGCAGCGCTTCCTTCGCATTGCAGTAGTTATTACGTATCAGTGTAACTCTGTCCGCAAACGGCGCAAGCCTCCTGCCCGCCGCCTCGATGGCGTCTCCATCCTGGTCAATGCCGATCAGCCTGCCGCCTTTCTTTAGCCGGCCGGCGATCTCATAAGAATGTCCGCCGCCGCCCAAAGTACCGTCCACATAAATACCGTCCGGTTTGATATGCAGATTATCAATTGTTTCCTCTAAGAGAACCGATGTATGCTTAAATTCCATCTCTTCTATTTCCTCTGCCACGGAGCATTACCTCAGGAAACACAAGCGCTTCGCACATCCTTAGATTCCAAGACCAAGCTCCGCCATATGCTCCGCTATTTCATCCATGTCCTCACAGGATGCCATGCTGTCAAAGCGTTCTCTGCTCCATATTTCTATCCGGCTTGCCACGCCAATAAGAACTACGTCC
>JAGAIZ010000039.1 GCA_017626325.1 Lachnospiraceae bacterium
ATCTTATCGGATTCCCGGACAAATTCGCCGGAGCACACAACAGATCATATATGGAAAAACATCGGAAAGCTTCCCGGACGCGAGGACGCACAGGGGATAGAAGGCGTTTTATGCTATATGAGCGCCGACCGGGAGGAGGTGCCGCGCATGGGAAGCTTTGTCATAATGCGAGGGACATTTTATGCCTTTTCCCATGCCTCTAACCCGGGAGAATTTGACAGTGCAGAATATTACCGGATTCTGAATATGCAGGGAAGAGTTATGCAGGCGGAATGCGCAGCGGAAGGCGGCGGTTACAGCGCGTTTCGGGAGGAATTGTATCAGATCAGGGAATATGTGTCGCTGCTTCTGTCTGCCTGCTTTGACGCGCAGGACGCTTCCGTGATGAAGGCGATGCTGCTGGGAGAAAAGGGAACGCTTGATGAGGAGATCAAAAACCTCTATCAGCAGAATGGTATTATTCATATTCTGGCAATCAGCGGACTGCATCTGTCCATTCTCGGCATGGGACTTTATAAAATGCTTGGAAAAGCCGGATTGCCCAAGGTGGTAAGCATAATCATATCGATGGCGGCTATGTATTGTTACGGGACCATGACAGGGATGGGAACATCTATGATCAGAGCCTGCGTTATGTTTGCTCTGCATCTGTGCGCACAGCTTATCGGGAGGACTTATGATTTATTTACGGCATTGATGACAGCGGCACTGATTGTCCTGCTCAGACAGCCTCTGTATCTTCTGCACAGCGGATTCCTGTTCAGCTTCGGCGCTGTCTGCGGAATCGGTATTCTTGTGCCGGCAGTGGAGCGCAATCTTCTGACAGGGAGCAGGGCAGAGAAGCTTCTGCTGTCAGGGGCGGCAATCTCGGCTGCTACGCTGCCGGTATATCTGCGTTTCTATTACGAATTTCCGCCATATTCCGTGCTCTTAAATCTGTTCGTAATCCCCTGTATGACGCTTGTTCTCGTGTGCGGCCTGTGCGCCGCAGGGCTGGCGGTATGCTATCTGCCGCTTGGGATGCTGGCGTCCCTGCCGTGTCATCTGATGCTGTGCATCTATGAGAAGAGCTGTGAATGGTGCAGCAAGCTTCCGGGCAGCAAATGGGTAACAGGCTGCCCGGAGATATGGCAGGTAGTATTGTATCTGGGAATTCTGGCAGGAGTAGTTGTATGGGAACAAAAAATGCCCAAGATGCTATTCTGGCAGGGTGTTTTGTGTGCGCTGTGTGTCTTTACCATCAGACTTCCGCAGGGGCTTGAGATTACTATGGTGGATGTGGGACAGGGCGACTGCATCTATTTGGCGGAGGATGGCGGTATGAAGCTTTTGATCGACGGAGGGAGCACCGGCAAAAAAGACGTGGAGAATTATCAGATACTGCCTTTTCTGAAATACAGGGGTGCGGCGAAGCTGGACGCCGTGTTTGTCACCCACCCGGACAGCGACCATGAGAATGGTATCCGCGCCTGGCTGGAACATTATGAAGAGAATGGAATCGCGATCGGAACGCTGATACTGCCGGATGTGGACGAGAAAAGTAAAAACGCGGAATACAGGAAACTGGAAGCGTTAGCCGCACAAAAGGGTGTGCCTGTACACTATATCCATGCGGGAGAGGCGTTAAGAGGCAAAAAGCTTACGCTGACCTGTATACATCCGGAACAGGGATGGTACTCTGAAGATGTCAATGCCTACTCGATCGTACTGCATCTGATTTATGGCGATTTCTCCGCTCTTTTTACGGGAGACCTGGAAGGGGAAGGTGAGCAGCTTGTGCTTGACAGAATAGAGAGCGGGGAGCTGGCAGGAGGGCGATTAACCGTTCTTAAGGTTGCACATCATGGTTCGCGTAATTCTACATCGGCGCAGTTTCTTGCCGCCGTCCGTCCGCGCATCGCCCTGATTTCAGCAGGGGAGGACAATTCCTACGGACACCCTCATGAGGAGACGCTTACACGGCTTTGCGACTGCAGGGCCAAAGTGTTTATTACTTATGAGACAGGCGCGGTTACCCTGCGCACGGATGGCAGGAAGGTTACCGCAGAGACGTTTGTGAGGTGAGAATCCGTCAGCGGACAGGAAGATTTGTGAGGTGAGAATCTGTCAGCGGACAGGAAGATTTGTGAGGTGAGAATCCGTCAGCGGACAGGTGGATTTATGAGATGAGAATCCGTCAACAGTGGGAACATTTGTCAGGGAAAGCATCATTGGTCAAGGTATGACTTGACACCCGATGCAAAAACGAAGATACTAATAGGGACAGGATAAAGTAGCAGTATCACAGCAATGCACCCTTGAAGGATGATGGATGCCCGATGCAGAAACTCAATGAAGAAATAAAGACAGGACAATTAAAACAGGTATATCTGCTCTACGGAGAAGAAGCCTATCTGCGCAGTCAGTACAGAGATAAGCTCAAAGCTGCTCTGTTAGGTGACGGCGATTCCATGAATTATCATTATTTTGAGGGCAAGGCTGTGTCTGTGGGAGAAGTCATCGATCTGGCGGAGACGATGCCCTTTTTGGCACAGCGCCGGGTCATTATCCTGGAAAACAGCAGCCTCTTCGCCCATGGAGGAGAACAGCTTGCCGAATATCTCTCGTCGCCTGCGCAGACTGCTTTCTTTGTATTCGTGGAACAGACGGTGGATAAGCGGAGCAGGCTTTATAAGGCGGTTACTGCGAAAGGCCGCGCCATAGAGTTCAAGACGCAGGATGAGACGGTTCTGAAACGATGGATCCTGGGATTCCTGAAAAAGGAAAACAAGAATATTACGGAACGCGATTTAAATTTCTTTCTGGAGAAGACCGGAACAGATATGGAGAACATCAGAGGGGAATTGGAGAAGCTGCTGTGCTATTGCCTGGAGCGGGATGTGATCTGTGCGCAGGATATCGAAGCGGTCTGCACGAAACAGATAAACAATCAGATCTTTGAAATGATAAATGCGCTTGCTTTAAAGCAGCAGAAGAAGGCTATGGATCTGTATTATGATCTGCTGACACTGAAAGAACCGCCCATGAGGATTCTCTATCTGATCACCAGACAGTTCAATATGCTCCTGCAGGTCAAGGAGCTGAAGAATAAGGGCTGCAGCGATAACGTGATCGGTGAGAAAATCGGGCTCGCAGGATTTATCGCCAGAAAATATGCCGCGCAGGCGGCGAAATTCAAAGAGGCGGATTTAAGGCAGGCGGTAAACGACTGTGTGGAAACAGAAGAAGCAGTAAAAACAGGCAGGATGAACGACGTTATGAGTGTGGAACTTCTGATTGTGAAATACAGCAGTCTGGCATAAACAGGCAGAGAACGAATATAGAAATAACGGAGGATAAAAGGATGTTTGAGATAATCTTCATCATTATTATAGCTGTATGGATTGCGAATATTAAGAAGAAAAGAACGAATAGTTCAGGCGGACCCGGAAGAAGCATACAGACTCCCAATACGACGGTGACGACTGCGGCGCATGATAGACGGAGTATGGGAGGCCAGCACAGACCGTTACGCCAGACGGCGGCAAAATCAGCCATTGATGAAGCGAAAGGGGACGGCAACTCCACTACCGCGTATCTGATGGAGAAGGCGGAAGCGGATGCCAGAGAGCACGCCAGAGAGAAGTACGAGGAGCAGAAGCGTCTGCATGAAGCATCGGGAGGCCTTGCGGTTGCGCAGAGACTCTATGACGGAGATCCTGTTCCCCAGGGGATGCAGTGTGTGGTCTGCGGCTACTGCGCCGCAGAGAATCTGGTGCCGATGGTTCCCAGAACCCGGTACAGTTGTTATTTCTGCAGAGAGCCTTTATAATCCGCCTGCGGAGCGGGTATAGGCCAGAGATCCGGTAATGAAGCAAAAGCGGATATTCCGAAAGAATAAAATGTGATTGCTATTATTGAAAGGAAGGATGATACAACATGAGTAAAATTGATGAAGTAAGACAGGAAATGGTAGCGGCGATGAAGAATAAGGACAAAGAGCGCAAGGACTCGCTGTCCATGCTTCTGTCCGCATTGAAGAACAAGGCGATTGACAAGAGAGCCGATCTGACAGAAGCGGAGGAATTTGAAGTCATTGCCAAAGAGATCAAGCAGACGAAAGAGACTATGGAGACGGCGCCGGCAGACAGGACGGATATTAAGGAACAGTGCCAGAGAAGGTTAGATGTTTATCAGGAGTTCGCCCCGGCACAGATGAGTGAAGAAGAGATTAAAGCGGCAGTAGGCGAAGTCCTGGCTTCTCTTGGCATTGAGACCCCTACCGGCAGAGACAAAGGAAAGGTTATGAAGGAATTAATGCCGAAGGTAAAGGGCCGCGCGGACGGCGGTGTGGTGAACCGGATCGTGGGAGAGATGCTGCAGTAATGCAGGGACCGGACAGCAGACAGCAACCACAAAATATAGTTGCGAACAGGGCTTAAGATGGTCTATACTGATACATAGAACATACATAAATACAGGAAAATAAGCGGGAAGAACGCTGAATATAAGGCAGAAGCCGAAATTGTGCCGCAGTCTTGGCGTGAACGCTTTTGGATGGAGGAAGAAATGAGTATGAATATTGTGTGCCTGGATTTGGAGGGCGTATTGGTGCCGGAGATTTGGATTGCGTTTGCAGAGGCAAGCGGTATTCCGGAACTTAAGAGGACGACCAGAGACGAGCCGGACTATGATAAGCTGATGAAATGGAGACTTGGTATCTTAAAGGAGCACGGACTCGGCTTGAAGGAAATCCAGGAGACGATCGCCACTATCGATCCCATTCCGGGGGCGAAGGAGTTCCTGGATGAGCTGCGCAGTTTGACGCAGGTTATTATTATCAGCGATACCTTTACGCAGTTTGCGGGACCGCTTATGAAGAAGCTTGGCTGGCCCACGATTTTCTGCAATTCTCTGGAGGTTGCGCCTGACGGGGAGATTACAGGCTTTAAGATGCGGATTGAGAATTCCAAGCTGACTACGGTCAAAGCGCTGCAGTCTATCGGGTATGAGACGATTGCCAGCGGCGACAGCCATAATGATCTGGGAATGATCAGGGCAAGCAAAGCGGGCTTCCTGTTTAAAAGCACGGAGCAGATTAAGAAAGATAACCCTGATCTGCCCGCCTATGAGACATATGAGGAACTGATGGCGGCGATTAAGGAAGCGCTTAACTGAGAAATCAACTGATAATAGTATATTGAGCGGAAACGCGGACTGCCTGCGGGCAGAACGAAATGGGAGGAAAACAGATGAAATGTATTCGCGTAGCGATGGAATCAGAGGTCGAGCAATACGAGGTCGGCAAAGGTATGGAAGACGGCTTTGAATTGTGGGTGGACGTAGTAACCAAGGGATGGATCGTCACGGACGGACTGGTTAAGATAGAGAAAGAAAACGGCGCTATTGTGTGTCCTTATATCATGAGCCGCAGGGGGCGCACCTTTATCGGGGAAGGCGACTATATTATTACGGATGCGGACGGCACGAAGCACGTCTGCGGCAAAGATAAGATCTTTGAAAGATATCGCAAAGTTGATTGATCGCATTTTGTGTTTTGTTTATGTAAACCAAATGGATACTGAAATAAATAGTATGTATAAACAGGCATCCGCCAGATTTTCTGGCGGATGTTTTTTTGCAGAAAGCAAAAAAATTCGGCAGAAAAAGAATATGTCCGTTTTATGGGACTCATCATATGCTATCTTAATACCAGAGAATGAGTGCTGCATCAGACGGCACGGCTGTTGATTATTATGTTGGGGCTGCGCGGAGGCGTATGACCTATGAGCTGAGAGTAGAGAGGTGATGGCAATGAAGGGAAGATTTGGAATTATTACGGTTTTGCTTGTTCTGGTAATCGTATTTTGTATACGAGGCACTGTTTTTAGCAAAGAGAATGATAAGCGTGCCAGAGAAAACCAGTATTACGCCGTGATGCAGGATGAATATGTAAAACAGGCAAAGCAGAGAATGGAGGAGCAGGGGTATGGCAATTGCGGTGTAACTGTAACCTGGGTTGCTCAGAGTGATGGAAGAAGGGAATATACGGTACTGCTGCATCACAGGAAGCTGGAGAGACTTAGTCCGGAAGAGAAAGGAGAGGTGATCAGGTCTTTATCGGATATGGAATTTGGACGCGGTACATGTCGGTTTCGGTATGATACGGCGGTTGATTTTGAAGCTTTATAAAGAGAATGATTTTGAAGTTTCATAAAGAGAAACGAATGACATTTTGGCGATTTGGGATTATACTAAAGGATAGTAGTTGAAGAATTATATGATCAGATAGGAGCAAGCTATGAGACATAATCCCAAGCCACAGGAGATGTACAGACATTTTAAAGGAAATTTATATCAGATTCGCTGCCTGGCGAGGCATAGTGAGACGGGAGAAATGATGGTGGTGTATCAGGCAATGTATGATACGTTTGAAATCTATGTCAGACCGCTCGCCATGTTCATGGATGAGGTGGATCACGTGAAATATCCCAATGCGACGCAGAGATATCGTTTTGAGTTATTACAGGATATGTATGCCGGAGAGGAAGAGTTCCGGACAGAGCGTTTGGTTGCTTCGCCGGAAGCCGAAGAGAGGAGTATCGCCTCAACGGAAGTCGCAGAGAAGAAAACCGCAGAGCCGGAAGCGGCGGCAGACGGGGTACAGACAGACGGGCAGGAGACAGAATCTGAAGAATTGAATATTGATCCTCTGGTGATGGATTTTCTGGAGGCGGACACTTATGAGCAGAGACTTGGCATTCTCGCGGCGCTGCACAGCCGGGTTACCAATGAGATGATTAATACGATGGCAGTCGCCGTCGATCTGGAGATCAAGGATGGTGATGTGGAAGAGCGGTATGAAGAGCTTAAGAACTGTCTGCTGACTTTTGAGAAGTACGAGTGTAACAGGCTGAGATAACTTGACTGTTTCCGACGTACGGAGTGCTGCCGTGCCTTGCAGACAGCAGTATTACCTCCCGGAGAATCACAGAGATTCATGTAAGGAGGTATTTCTATGGCTTACGATTTAGAGAATAAACTGGTAGTGGGCGTTTCATCCAGAGCGTTGTTTGATCTCACGTACGAGAATACGATATACGAATCGGACGGTGTGGAGGCGTATTGCCGTTACCAGATCGAGCATGAAAATGACATGCTGAGACCGGGACCGGGATTTCCGCTGATTAAGGCGCTGCTTAATTTGAATAATTTACCAGGTAAAAAGGGAAGCGTAGAGGTTATTATTATGTCCAGGAACAGTCCGGATTCTTCGCTCCGCGTTTTTAAGGCAATCGAGTATTATGGACTGGATATAACGAGGGCGGTTCTCGCCAGCGGAGCGTCGCTTGCACCTTATCTGACATCGTTTAAAACAGATTTATTTCTGTCCGCCTATGAGGACGATGTGTTAAGAGCGATTGATTCTAATATTGCGGCAGGCATTATCTGTACTGACGGGCTGCAGACTTACGATTACGATCATCAGATCAGGCAGATAAGAATTGCTTTTGATGGTGACGCGGTGCTTTTTTCCGATGAATCGGAGCGGATATATCAGGAGCATGGACTGGAAGCATTCGAAGATAATGAGAGACGCAACGCCAATAATCCGCTTCAGGCAGGACCGTTTGCCAGGTTCTTAAAGACCCTGTCAGGTCTTCAGAAGGATTTTCCGGCTAAGGAAGCGCCTATCAGAACCGCGCTTGTTACTACAAGGTGCGCGCCTGCGCATGAAAGAGTCATCAGGACTCTTCGGGCATGGAATGTACGCATTGATGAAGTGTTTTTCTTAGGGGGTATCCGCAAGAAGGATGTGCTGCAGGCGTTTGGCGCGCATATTTTCTTCGACGATCAGTCAGTACATACGGAATCTGCAGCGGAGGTTGTTCCGGCGGCAAGGGTACCGTACAAAAACAGTAGAAATTTGAAACAATTGGTTGACATAACATGAAATACAATGAGATAGTTTCAGCGAGATTCATAGAAAGACCTAACCGTTTTATTGCGTATGTTGAGATGGCGGGTAAGAGGACGAAGGTACACGTAAAGAATACAGGCAGATGCAGGGAATTGCTGCAGGAGCACGCGCAGGTGTATCTGGAGAAAAGCAGTAATCCGGACAGAGCTACAGCCTATGATCTGATTGCAGTTGACAAGGGAGGAAGACTTGTCAATATGGATTCCAACGCGCCGAATAAAGTGGTAGGGGAATGGCTGTCCCTGGGAGGACTTTATCAGGATATCAGTTTGGTCAGACCGGAAACAGTTTTCGGCAATTCCAGATTTGATTTCTATGTAGAGAGCGCTTCCGGCAGGAGAGCCTTTATAGAAGTAAAGGGTGTTACTCTGGAAACGGATAATGTGGCGGCGTTTCCGGACGCGCCCTCCGAGCGGGCGGTTAAGCATGTGGAAGAATTGATACAAGCAAGGTCAGAGGGATATGAGGCGTATCTTATCTTTGTGGTGCAGATGAAAGGTATCGCCCATGTGGAACCAAACTGGCAGACGCAGCCAGTATTTGGCGAGGCGCTTAAGAGGGCGAGGAGTGCGGGTGTGAAGCTGTTAGCTTACGACTGTGCCGTAGAAAAGGACAGTCTGAGGATCAATACACAGGTACCGGTGATCGTGGACAGTCTGGATCAAATAGCGAAGCCTCTTCTGGCGTGGTACGATAAAGGCAGGCGTATTCTTCCATGGCGTGAAGAGCCTACGCCTTATCATGTATGGCTGTCTGAGATTATGCTCCAGCAGACCAGAGTGGAAGCGGTTAAGCCATATTATGACAGATTTCTGAGAGTACTTCCGGATATTCCAAGTCTGGCGCAGGTGGATGAGGAGAAGCTTCTGAAATTATGGGAAGGGCTTGGGTATTATAACAGAGCGCGTAATCTGAAGAAGGCTGCGGAGATGATTATGTCGGAATACGGCGGAGAAATGCCGGGAAATTATGAAGAATTATGTAAACTCCCTGGAATTGGGAGCTATACGGCGGGAGCTATTGCGTCGATAGCTTTCGGCAATCCGGTTCCGGCGGTAGATGGCAATGTGCTTCGGATACTCTCCAGACTGCGGATGGATGACAGAGATATTCTGGATGCGAAGGTCAGGAAATCCATGGAGCAGGAACTATGCCAGATTATGCCCGCAGACAGACCGGGAGACTTTAATCAGGCGCTGATGGAACTGGGCGCTATGGTGTGTATTCCGAATGGTATGGCGAAATGTGAGGAATGCCCATGGAATCAATTGTGTCAGGCGAGAAAACAGGAGAGGGTTCTGGATTTCCCGAAGAAATCACCTAAGAAACCACGGAGTATTGAGAAGAAGACCATTCTTGTCATACAGGATGCGGAGAGAGTGGCACTTCATAAAAGACCGGATAAAGGGCTTCTTGCCGGGATGTATGAATTCCCCTCGATGGAAGGTTACCGGAATGAGACAGAGGTGATAGATTATTTGAAGCGGCTGGGGTTACAGCCGCTGCATATCCGCAAATTGCAAAACACAAAACATATCTTTACGCATAAAGAATGGCATATGACCGGTTATATTATCAGGGTTGATGAATTATGTAAACTTGAAAGAGAGGAAGCGGGAGAACAATTTCTCTTTGTTGATCCGGCGGAGACGAAGAGTCATTATCCGATTCCGTCCGCTTTCGCCGCGTATGCAGATTATATGGAGTTGACACGCGGTATACAGAAAGAGTCCGGTTGAATACGGGCTGATCGGAAATAGCCGCCAGAGCCGAAAATAAGAAAATCCTAAGAAAAGGGTAAACAAAAGATATGTTTTATATGATAAAATACTACAATAAATAGCTCTGATATGGAGGATTGGTTATGAAATTATTATCCGTAGCGATTCCATGCTACAATTCCGAACAATATATGAAGAAATGTATTGAGTCGCTCTTAACAGGCGGGGAGGATGTCGAAATTCTGATTGTAGATGACGGTTCCGTTGACAGGACGGCATCCATTGCAGACGAATATGAAGCAATGTATCCTTCTATCGTGAAGGCGATCCATAAGGAGAATGGAGGTCATGGTTCTGCGGTTAATGCGGGCCTTTCCTACGCAACGGGTCTGTACTTCAAAGTGGTGGACAGCGATGACTGGGTGAAGGAAAGCGCCTATCAAAAGATCCTGGAGACGCTGCGGGATATTATGGCGGGTGGACTGTCGCTGGATATGCTGATCAGTAACTTCGTATATGAGAAGGAAGGCGAGAAGAACAAGGTCATGAAATACCGCCATGCGCTGCCTGAGAATAAGATTTTTGGCTGGAATGAGGTAAAGCATTTTCACAAAGGGCAGTATATTCTGATGCATTCTGTGATATTCCGTACGAAATTACTTAGGGAGTGCGGATTAAAACTGCCGGAGCATACCTTTTATGTAGATAATATCTTTGTGTTTGAACCGCTTCCGTTTGTCAGGAATATGTATTATCTGGATGTAAATTTCTATCGCTATTATATCGGGAGAGAAGGGCAGTCTGTCAACGAACAGGTTATGATTTCCAGAATTGACCAGCAGATTAAGGTCAATAAGATTATGATAGATTATTTGGTGGAGAATAAATCAAAGATCTACGGCAGGCGGAAGCTGAAGAATTATATGCTTAATTATCTGGAGATTATTACGGTTATTTCTTCTATCCTGCTGATTCGTTCCGATACAGAAGAAAGCCTGGAGAAAAAACAGGAATTGTGGCAGTATATCAAACAGAAAGACAGAGGGCTGTTTTTCAGACTGCGCTACGGCGTGCTTGGCAGTTCCATGAATCTTCCGGGTAAAGGAGGAAGAAAGATTTCCGTGGAAGGATATAAGCTCTGCCAGAGATTTTTCAAATTTAATTAGAATAGAAGCAGGAAACCGGAGACTCTGAGATTACAGAGTTTCCGGTTTCCTTTTGTTTCTTTTGGTCAGACCGTGATAGAAATTGAGCAGTACATCTGAGCCGTATACTAAAGCATACATAATCGCTGCCATAATGAAAGCGGTCGTTACGTCAAACACAGAATGCTGTTTGATAAACATGGTTGACATAATGATCGATGTACAAAGAATCAGAGAAGCAATGCGTATGCCCTTTTTATTAGCGAAACACTTACTTTTCATAATCGCAATATGACATCCGAGAGAGTTATATACATGGATGCTGGGCCATAAATTCGTCGGGGTATCCGCTTTGTAGATAACGGATACTAATTGTGTAAATACATTATCACGCGGCATAGCGTAAGGCCTTAAGTGGTGGCCGTTGGGCCATAGCGTGGATATCAGCAGGAAGATTGTCATACCTGTAAAAAGGAAAGTACAGGTTCTGAAATAATCGTCCTTATCTTTAAAGAAGAAATAAAGAGTAACCACGGCTACGTAGGCGAACCACAGCATATACGGGATCACAAAGACTTCGCAGAAGGGAATGTGATCGTCCAAAGCTACGTGGATTACTTTGTAATGACTTGTAACAGTTTTTTCCAGATGAGCAAACCAGGACATATAAATGATGCCATAGATAATGAGAGGAATGGCATGTTTATATGCATGGTAAAAGTTTATTATTGGCTGCAGATTCTTTCGAGTCGGAATCTTCATGATTTCACGTCCTTGTCTGACGATTGATTCGTCTCCTTGATTATATGTTTGTTTATTTGTTCATAGAAGATATCATAGCAGAATAAGTGCAAAAGTCAAAATGCGTTTTACATAAATTTTTCTTAAGTTTTCATTAATTTCTGTCCATAATGTCGGTTCCGGATTTTTACGTATAAGAATTACCGTGAATGTTATCCTGCGCCTGATACAAAGGCGAGTGACGTATCCCGCTTTGGCGTGAAATCCGGCTGTGATATCCCGTGATATTTAATGGAGATATCGGACGGATTTTTGCAGGTTGCGTCCGGCGAACCTGTTGTGTTATACTTACTGTGATTTTATGTGATAGAATCGATTATACAGATCGGCAACAGGAACGAATCAGACCGGCAGGTTAATTTAAGAAAGGCAGGAACAAGGAATGTATTCATTAGACGAAGTGAAGATGGTAGATCCTGAGATCGCGCAGGCTATCGTGGACGAGCAGCAGCGTCAGAATTCCCATATTGAGCTGATTGCTTCGGAGAACTGGGTAAGTAAGGCAGTTATGGCGGCTATGGGAAGCCCGCTTACCAATAAATATGCGGAAGGATATCCGGGCAAGAGATACTATGGCGGCTGCGAGTGCGTCGATGTAGTGGAAGACCTGGCAAGAGACAGAGCGAAAGAACTGTTTGGCTGCGAGTATGTCAATGTGCAGCCCCATTCCGGCGCGCAGGCGAATATGGCCGTATTTTTTGCGGTAATGGAGCCGGGCGATACCTTCATGGGTATGAATCTGGATCATGGCGGACATCTTTCTCACGGTTCACCGGTCAATATGTCCGGCAAGTACTTTCATTGCGTGCCCTACGGCGTTAATGACGACGGTTTCCTTGATTATGATAATGTGCGTAAGATTGCGTTAGAGTGCAAGCCCAAGATGATCGTGGCGGGCGCTTCCGCTTATGCAAGAACGATTGATTTCAAGAAATTCAGAGAGATTGCTGACGAAGTGGGCGCTGTGCTTATGGTAGATATCGCGCATATTGCAGGTCTTGTTGCAGCAGGTCTTCATCCGAGTCCGATTCCGTATGCGCATGTGACGACTACTACGACCCACAAGACGCTGCGTGGTCCCCGGGGCGGCATGATCATGTCCAGTCAGGAAGTGGCGGATAAATATAATTTTAACAAAGCTATTTTTCCCGGTATCCAGGGTGGTCCGCTGATGCATGTCATCGCGGCGAAAGCGGTCTGCTTCAAGGAAGCGCTGTCTCCTGAGTTTAAGACCTATATGCAGAATGTTGCTGATAACGCGCAGGCGCTTTGCAAGGGATTGCAGAGCAGAGATGTGAAGATCGTATCAGGAGGCACGGACAATCATCTGATGCTGGTTGACCTGACGCCCTACGACCTGACCGGTAAAGCGGTGGAGAAGCTGCTTGACGAGGCGCACATCACGGCTAACAAGAACACGATTCCCAACGATCCCAAGTCTCCTTTTGTGACGAGCGGTATTCGTCTGGGAACGCCTGCGGCAACCTCCCGCGGTCTGAACACGGAAGATATGGACCAAGTGGCAGAGGCAATTTCTATCGTCATCAAAGAGGGCGAGGCAGGCATCGAGAAAGCCCGCGCCATAATCAAGACACTGACGGACAAGTATCCGTTGATTTAAGCTATAGTACATACGAGTAAGCTGATGAGAGAGGTTTGTCCGCCGGATGAACCTCTTTTTGTCTTCTTTTGTTTCAAATTCCTTGAAATTCGGATTTACAGTTCTCTCATATCATTTAACTGTTTTGCTTTTTGATATGCACAATCTAAAAATTCCTGAATAGATAAATCTTCATAATCCCAATTCATAGGCTCTAGCGTTGTTGGACCTTGATAGCCTGTAAGAGTTATCCTCTTCATAACATCCGTCCAATCGATATTCCCGTCGAAAGGAAGCTGATGCTGATTATGCTTTCCGCCATTATCCTGCAGATGTAATGCCATTAAACGATTTCCGTACTTGTTCAGCAAATCAATATCGGGAGCATAGTTTTGATGATGACAACTGTCATAACAGAACCCTGCATAGTTTGATTGAAAAGTGTTTAACACCATATCCAGATTATTTATATTTGCTAAATTTTCAAAGGCAATTTGAACCTCATTATCCTCTGCCTTATGAATAATCTTCTCTAATCTTTTTAACCCAAGTTCATTAACAGGATATTTGTCAGTGGGCAAATGGATAACCATTGTAGGTATATTAAAAGCGGCACAATCTTCCACACATTGCCGATAGGTTTGATAGACACTTTCTCCGTTCAAATTATCTAATGATAAACAATTCTGCTCACTGACCGGCGTATGCATATTATCTATTTTCAGTCCGGCTTTTTTTGCCAGACGAACATCCTCTTGGTATCCTGAACCCCTTCCAAACTTGTCACTCCACCACAACATCACGCAATCAAACCCAGCCAGTTTTATTAGCCTGTACCTTTCTTCAAAAGATACATCAAAACTTCCGCCATATCCAAAACAGTCATATATTCCTACCATAACTGTCTCCTCTGTAAATTCTGATTTGCCATTTTTATGACATATACATTTTATCATTAAGATGTAAATCTTTCTATTATTTCTTTACCTCTTAATAAACAGCAAAGCCATTCACACTCGTCAACGGTCAAAATGAACAAGCTTCGCCCGCCATTTACAAGACGAATGCCCCTGCTTGCATAACAGACAGGAGGACAAAAACAACGAGTGCCAAAATAAAATCAAATAATATTTTTAAAATGTCAAATTTGGCATATTATATTAAGAAATGATTTATAAAATGTCATATTTGACTTTTTATTATGTTTCAAATATAATATTTTTATAAAAGTGCAGGTTGAAAAATACAGAGAACTTAGAAAATAACCTATTAACCTGCAAGAAGAAAATTAAAATGTCAAAAATGACAATTTTATATGAAAGATGAGTGATAAATTGCCAAATATGACATTTTAAATTTAAAGCTGTGTTGATTGCGGGCTTGCTTGGGAGAGAGGAAACGTATGAAACTATATGGAACAGAAAACAATGAAGTAATAATGAAAGAACTGGGGAAACGGATTCAGGATATGAGAATCGCCATGAATCTGACGCAGTCTGAAATGGCGGAGCGTTCCGGGGTATCTCTTCGGACGGTATGCAGGATTGAGAAGGGCGAGAGCGCCAGAGTCGAAAGCGTCTTAAATGTGCTCAGGATTCTGCAGGCACTGCCGAATCTGGAGCTGTTGGTGCAGGAGCAGGTATTAAAGCCTACGGAACTGGTGGACCATGGCAAGAAACCAAGCCGTGTTTCGTCTGGCCGGAGAACGCGGGAGACCGAATGGATCTGGGGGGATGAGAAAGAATGATTACTGCGGAAGTATATTTATGGGGGACGCGGATTGGCGTGGCGGCCCAGGAAAGCCCGGACGCCGTTCCGATGTTTAACTATGATGAGAAATTCCTGAAAAGCGGGATAGAGGTTTCTCCAATCGTCATGCCGCTGTCAGAGAGAGTATATTCCTTTCCGGCGCTGCCTGAAAATACGTTTCATGGATTGCCGGGGCTTCTGGCGGATTCCCTGCCGGATAAATTCGGAACGAAGCTAATCGAAAGATACCTGTCAGAGCAGGGCAGGGATATCCGGTCCTTTTCGGCGGTGGAAAGGCTTCTGTATACGGGGAAACGGGGCATGGGTGCGCTTGAATATGTACCGGCCAGGGATTATGGCGAAGGGAAAGACTGCTCGGTGGATATCAATGCGCTGGTAGAGCTTGCGTCTGATATCCTGACGGAGCGGGAGAACCTTCATGTGGGCAAAGGCGAGCATGCGATGGAGCAGATTATTAACGTGGGAACTTCCGCAGGAGGCGCCAGAGCGAAAGCGGTTATCGCCTGGAATCCGTCTACGGGAGATTTCCGTTCCGGTCAGATTGACGCGGGAGAAGGATATGAGTACTGGCTGATTAAGTTCGACGGAGTCAGGAATAATAAGGATAAAGGCGATAAGGAAGACGGGACTGCATACACGAGAATAGAGTACGCTTATTACCTGCTGGCGCAGAAGGCGGGCATTGTCATGAACGACTGCAGGCTGTATCAGGAGTCCGGCAGATACCATTTCATGACGAAGCGCTTCGACAGAGGGATAAACGGCGCGAAGCTTCATATGCAGTCGCTTGGCGCAATCGCGCACTATGATTATAATATGCCCGGAGCATACAGCTATGAACAGGCGGTATCTGTGATAAACAGTCTGGAATTGGGGCAGGCCGCCGTAGAGCAGATGTTTCGCCGGATGGTTTTCAACATATTGTACCGCAATCAGGACGATCATGTGAAAAATATCTCCTTCCTGATGGACAGACGCGGCAACTGGAGTCTTGCACCTGCCTATGACATTACGTATGCGAATGATGCGGACAATAAGTGGCTTGCCAGACATCAGATGAGCCTGAATGGTAAAACAGAGGGATTTGAAACCGACGACTTCTATGCAGGCGGCAGGCACATGAATCTGACGAAGCGAAAAGTGGATAAAATAGTCGAACAGGTGCGTTCTGTTATACAAGAGTGGGAGGACTGCGCCGGTCTTGCTTATCTGGATGAAGAAAGCATGGAGACGGTCAGACAGCAGTTTATCAGACTGTAATATCAGATAAAATAAGATTAGGGAGATATTAGAGAGATAAAATAAGATTAGGGGTTGCCATAAAATAGTAAGTGTGCTAGAATATCCCTCGGTGACAAACAAGTGTCTTTTTCACAAGGACACATCGATACAGATGTACGCACAGAAGCTTAGGCGGCTGTTTGGTGGAAGCGGAAGCCGATAAGAGGGTTTGGGCGATAAGACGCAGAGACGATGCGGACAGATGGTGCGTGAAATTTGCAGGTCAGGAAGTTGTGGGAGTAAGATGCAGGAAACAACCGGATATTATGTAGTAAAACAGAAAGCGGTTCCGGAGGTTCTTCTCAAAGTAGTGGAAGCCAAACGGCTGGTGGAATCCGGGAAGGCGGCATCCATACAGGAAGCGGTGGATGAGGTCGGAATCAGCCGCAGTTCTTTCTATAAATACAAGGACGACATTTTTCCGTTTCATGACAACGCGCAGGGCACTACGATCACTCTGATGTTCCAGATGGATGATAAGACGGGACTTTTGTCTGACGTGCTGAAGATTATCGCGGAATTTGGCGCCAATATCTTAACGATTCATCAGAGCATACCGATTAACGGCGTGGCTTCCCTGAGTTTAAGCGTACAGGTGCTTCCTACGACCGGGGACATGTCCAGGATGATTGAGGCGATGGAAGAGAAATCCGGGGTGCATCATGTGAAGATATTAGCCAAAGAGTAGGTTGAAAAATCACTCTGATGAGCTGATTGTTTCAAAAACTGAGTAAACTCAGTTGACACTTTGAGTCAGAGTCTCAAAGTGTCTTGATCGCAGTCGGAAATAAAAGTATTTCTTCGAAAAACTTTGAAATTTCCGACGCGTGTTCAAGAGTATGCTTATCAGCAAACTCAGAAATAAATTGCTCTGACATGGAGGAGTAGGCTTCTGGCTGTCCCGGAAGCGGCTGCAGGAAAAGGGAAAGAAACATATAAGAAGAAAGAGGATAAAATTATGATTCAAATTGCGGTATTAGGATACGGTACGGTGGGAAGCGGCGTTGTGGAGGTTATCGAGACCAACAAGGCGGATATCAATAAGAAAGCGGGAGAAGAACTGAATGTCAAATACATTCTGGATCTGCGGGATTTTCCGGGCGACCCTTATGAGAGCAAGGTGGTGCATGATTATAATATCATCTTAAATGACCCGGAGGTAGCGATTATCTGCGAGACCATGGGCGGTCAGAAGCCGGCGTATGATTTTACGAAGCAGGCGCTGCTTGCGGGCAAAAGCGTGTGTACCTCCAATAAGGAGCTGGTGGCGGCGCATGGGCCGGAGCTGATTCAGATCGCGAAGGAGAATCACTGTAATTATCTGTTTGAAGCAAGTGTTGGCGGCGGTATTCCTATTATCCGTCCGCTGAATTACTCTCTGACGGCGGAGAAAATCGATGGAATTACCGGTATTCTGAACGGAACTACGAACTATATACTGACGAAGATGGACAAGGAAGGCGCGGACTTTGAAGAAGTTCTGAAGGAAGCCCAGGAGAAGGGCTATGCGGAGCGCAATCCGGAAGCCGATGTGGAAGGCTACGATGCCTGCCGCAAGATTGCTATTCTTTCATCTTTGATGTGCGGCAAGAATGTAAAATATGAAGATATCTATACGGAAGGCATTACGAAGATTTCTGCGGCGGATTTCAAGTACGCAAAGCAGATGAACAAGTCTGTGAAGCTGCTTGCCATGAGCAGAGATACGCAGGACGGTTTCTTTGCTATGGTAGCGCCTTTTATGATTTCCAGGGAGCATCCGCTCTATAGTGTCAGCGATGTGTTCAACGCGGTATATGTGCACGGCAACATGCTGGGCGACTCTATGTATTACGGCCGCGGCGCGGGCAAGCTGCCCACGGCAAGCGCGGTGGTTTCTGATGTGGTGGACTGCGCGAGACATCAGGGTAAGACTATTATGTGCTTCTGGGACGCGGAGGATGTGCAGGTGGCGGACATCGGAGAGGCGAAGCGTAAGTTTTTCGTGAGAGTGAAGGCTGATCAGAGAGAGGCGGCGATGGAGGCCTTCGGTTCTCTGGCGGAGGTCAATGTAGGGCTTACAGACGAGTTCGCTTTTATGACCCAGGTGCTCAGCGAGAAGGAATTTGATGAGAAGCTTGAGAAAGCCGGCGGATGTATCAACAGAATCCGTATGATGGCATAAATGGAAGCATAGCTGATTGGCGTACTGTGTCGGCACGAGGCGGGTATGTAATCAGAATTGCTCATGATTTAAGATACAAAATGAGGGAAAGGCAGAGATTTATCTATGAGAAAAGTGGTTAAGTTCGGCGGCAGTTCGCTGGCAAGTGCGGAGCAGTTTCAGAAAGTAGGCGCGATTATCCGCGCGGATAAGGAGCGCAGGTTCGTGGTGCCTTCCGCACCGGGCAAGAGGTCTTCTGACGACACTAAGGTGACGGACATGCTCTATCAGTGCTATGATCTGGCAGAGCAGGGGAAGGATTTTAAGAAAGAACTGAAGGCGATTCAGGACAGATATCAGGAGATTATAGACGGACTGTCTTTGAGTCTTTCGCTGGATGAGGAATTTAAGACGATTGAGAAGCAGTTTAAGGACAAAGCGGGAACCAACTACGCGGCGTCCCGAGGCGAATATTTAAATGGTATTATCATGGCGAATTATCTGGGCTATGAATTTATTGACGCGGCGGAAGTGATTCTTTTTAATGAAGACGGAGAGTTTAACGCGGAAGTTACAAACCAGAATCTCAGAAAGCGGCTGGAAAGCCTGGAATCGGCGGTTATTCCCGGATTCTACGGCGCTTATGCGGACGGAAGGGTTAAGACTTTTTCCAGAGGCGGCTCTGATGTTACGGGTTCTATTGTCGCGAGAGCCATCAAGGCGAACGTATATGAGAACTGGACGGATGTATCGGGCTTTTTGATTGCGGATCCACGGATTATTTATAAGCCGGAAGGCATCGAGACGATTACTTACAGGGAACTGCGTGAGCTGGCGTATATGGGGGCCTCCGTATTGCATGAGGATGCCATTTTCCCGGTTCGAAGCGAGGGTATTCCGATTAATATTCGCAATACGAATGCGCCGGAAGATAACGGCACCTGGATTGTGGAGAGCACATGTCAGAAACCGAAGTATGTCATCACGGGCATTGCGGGCAAAAAGGGCTTCTGTGCGGTAAATATCGAGAAAGACAAGATGAATTCTGAGATCGGGTTTGGACGTAAGGTGCTGCAGGCATTTGAAGAAAACGGTATTTCCTTTGAGCATGTTCCGTCGGGTATCGATACGATGACGGTATTTGTGCATCAGGATGAGTTTATGCACAAGGAACAGCAGGTAGTATCGGCAATCCACAGGCTTGCGGATCCCGACTCTGTTGACATCGAGGGAGATTTCGCGTTGATCGCGGTGGTTGGACGCGGTATGAAATCCACCAGAGGTACGGCGGGAAGAATTTTTTCCGCGCTGGCACATGCTAATGTCAATATCAAGATGATCGATCAGGGTTCCAGCGAGCTCAACATCATTATCGGCGTGGCGAATGCGGATTTCGAAACGGCAATTAAGGCGGTTTATGATATTTTCGTGCTTTCTCAGATTTAAGACCACGTATCAGAGGATAAGCTGCTGATTACAATATAAAGAAGATAAAAAACAAAGAAATGCCGAATAATGCGGAGCTTATATTTCGCTTTATTTGGCATTTTTGTGTGAATCCGGACAAAAAATACAATTGTATTGTATAAAATACACTAAAAAACTTTATTTCTCGATGGATTTATGTTATATTTTTATATGTTGATACACTTTTGCCTTAATAATGAAGAAGATAACCGTTTTAATAGATACAATGATTTGGAGGGCACATAGATGGCAGATCAGTTAGAGCGTTCATTGGTATATACCAATGACAATTGTGTGGGATGCAATAAATGTATTTCAGTTTGTCCTGTACTTACGGCGAATCGGGCGATAGAGGAGAACGGACGGAATAAGATTGTTGTAGACGGCAAAGCGTGTATTAGCTGCGGCGCATGTTTTGACGCGTGCGCTCATGATGCCAGGAGCTATCATGACGATACGGAGAGGTTTTTTGCGGATCTGGCGAAAGGAGAGAAAATTTCCCTGCTGCTGGCGCCGGCGTTTCTGGCGAATTATCCGAATGAGTATGAGAGTGTTCTCGGCGGATTGAAGAAGCTGGGGGTGAACCGTATTATCAGTGTCAGCTTTGGCGCGGATATTACGACATGGGGGTATATTAAGTATATTACGGAACACAAGTTCACAGGCGGTATTTCTCAGCCTTGTCCTGCGGTTGTAGGGTATATCGAGAAGTATGTTCCGGAATTGATACCGAGCCTGATGCCGATTCATTCGCCCATGATGTGCGGGGCGATCTATGCGAAGAAATATATGAAGGTTACGGATAAGCTGGCATTTATCAGCCCCTGCATTGCGAAGAAGAATGAAATTGACGATCCTGACTGCGGCGGCTATGTTTCTTATAACGTAACGTTTGATCATCTGATGAAATATGTAAGGAAGCACAACATTTCAGGACCGAAGGTGAAGGATGAGATTGAGTATGGTCTGGGGTCTATCTATCCTATGCCGGGCGGTCTGAAGGAGAATGTATACTGGTTCTGCGGAGAGGATATGTTTATACGCCAGATTGAAGGTGAGAAGCATGCCTACGAGTTTCTGGAGGATTACAGGAAGAGAGTTCTCGGCAACAAGGAACTGCCGTTTATGGTGGATGCGCTGAACTGTGCCAAAGGATGTATTTACGGAACAGGCGTGGAGAGCGATAAGACGGAATCGGATGATATTCTCTATGAACTGCAGAAAATCAAATCAGCGAGCAAGAAGACAGGCAGACACCATACATGGAGCAGGAACCTGTCGCCCAAGTAGAGACTTGCCTGCCTGAACAGACAGTTTAAGAGGCTTGATATCAACGACTTTATCAGACATTACACGGATAAATCCAAAGGGCTTGAAATCGCGAAGCCAAGTGCCGCAGAACTGGACGCAATCTTTGCTTCCATGGATAAGACGACGAAGGAGGCGCAGAATATCAATTGTTCCGCCTGCGGCTATGAGACATGTAAGAAGATGGCGAAGGCGATACATAACGGGTGCAATAATAAGGATAATTGTATTCAGTATATTAAGGGTAAGGTAGAAGAGGAAGGTAATCTTGCAAGACAGATGGCGCAGGAAATGGAAGGCAAGAATGCGGAGATTCAGTCCAAGAACGAACTGATAGCGCAGTTGATAGCGGAAGTTGCCGTTGATTTCGAGAGCCTGGATTCTTCTATTACAGAGATGTCCAGCGGCAATAACAGCAATGCGGAAGAGAGCACAGGTATCTCGGTATCTATGAGCGATGTAGTAACCTTCTGTGATGATCTGAAAACCGCGCTTGAGAAGATTCAGGAATTGCTTGCGAAGCTGGAAGAGAACAATACCGAGATTACAGACGTGGCGGAAGAGACGAATTTATTGTCCCTGAATGCAAGCATCGAAGCGGCGAGAGCAGGCGAGGCAGGAAGAGGTTTTGCGATTATTGCCGAGAATATCAAGAAGCTTGCCGATCATTCCAAGGATACGGCAAGTGACAGTGACCAGAATAAGGAGCAGATTCAGAATGCAATTCAAGAGCTTCTTTCAGATGCGGGCAGGCTGATCGATATTATTGACAGTGTCAATGTGAGAGTGACAAACCTGGCGGCGTCTACGGAGCAGATCGCGGCGTCTGCGGATATGGTCAGCGCTATTTCCGCAGACTTGAAAGAAAAACTGGAACGTTTGAACGCATAATACTTTTATTTTTAGAGAAGGTTATATAGAAACAGGACTTTACGCGGGGGTGTAGAGTCCTGTTTCGCTTATGCGCAGAGCAAGAGATGGACAGGGAAGAGACGGGAACAAGAGGGAAGGCTGTCGGTCGGTGAGAGGGGTAGACAGAAAGCCGGGAGGATCGGTGTTCAGCGGGAGATGTGGACAGAAAGCCGGGAGGATCGGTGTTCAGTGAGAAGTGTGGACTGTCAGAAGAATACATGCAGAAGAATAAACTGTAAATAAATGGAAAAACATCTAAAAAATAGAAAAAAAGACATAAATAGAAATAAATTGCAAAAATTAAGAAAAATTTGAAAAAATGTGTTGACAAATAAAAATCAGATGCTATAATAAAGACATAAACAAAACAAATTCACATAGATATCCTAAAGAAAGAGAGGTACAGACCACCGAAAACTTAATTTAACCATCCAATTAAAGTACAAATGAATAAGGAACCAATGAAAAGAACGTAGTCGAGTACATAAGAAAAAGTAACGAATCACAGAAGAAAAAAGAATAAGACGTTACAGTATATGCATACAAAAGAAGAGTGGAAAGAGTACGAAAGAAGAAAATTGGAGGTAGGACCATTGGAGAGCATAGTTTAGAAGCGGGTATTGATTCTTAAGAGAATTGGTACCCGCTTCAATGTGTATAAAAATGTGGATATTTGATGAATTAAGAAAATATAAGTGGCTTTTTCCCTAAAAATAGGTTATAGTATACTTGCTTTACAGGTTAAGAGAAAGGCATGGGTATTATTTATGAGTAAATTGTTTCATAAAAAAAGGGGATACTCTGACGAAGACTATGAAGAAGAGTTAGAGGATGAAATGTTAGAAGATGATGAAGAGGAAGACATCTGGGATGATGAAATAGAAGACGGCGATGATGCCGATGACGAAGAAGATGAAGATGACGAAGCTGACGACAGTGAGGATGACGACGAAATTGATGAGGATGAAGATGATGACGAAGAAGACGAGGATGAAGAAATAGATGACGAGGATGAACGTCGTGCTTACCGCAGACGGAGAAGAATCCGCAATCAGATTATTTCTTATTTGGTAGTGTTTGTCTTGCTCGCGGCCGTTGTTGCGGGCGGCGTCGTGGCTGGCATGCGGATCTCATCGCGTCTTCAGGAGAAGAAGCGGGCGGAGGCTCTGGCACAGCAGCAGGCGGAAGAGGAAGAGCAGGCGGTGACAGAGATGGTGATTGATACGCCGGAGACCATTACAGAAGATGTTGGCGAGGAAGAGGACGCTCTGGAGATGCTTGTAGACGCATGCATCTCAGAAATGCCAATAGAAGATAAGGTGGCAGGGCTTTTCGTGGTGACTCCTGAGGCGATTACCGGTGTTTCGACGGCAATACAGGCGGGAAACGGCACGCAGGAAGCTTTGAGCCAGTATGCGGTCGGTGGCCTGATTTATTTTGATAAGAATATTACCGATAAAGAACAGATCACAGAGATGTTGTCTAATACGACATCTATGAGTAAATATCCTGTTTTCCTGGCGGTAGACGAAGAAGGCGGGGCGGTCAGCCGGGTGGCCAACAGCGGTATTGAAGTGATACAAACGGACGATATGGCGACGATCGGGGCTTCAGGCGATACGGCGCAGGCTTATGAGTCCGGCGTCACGATAGGCGCTTATCTGAAAGAAATCGGATTTAATGTAGATTTCGCACCGGTAGCGGATGTAGTACCGGAGGGCGGAAACGACGTGCTGGAAGACAGGGCGTTTGGCTCGGATCCGCAGACGGTAGGCGATATGGTCGCCAATATGGTAGAAGGTATCGAGGGCACCGGAGTCAGTTCGTGTCTGAAGCACTTCCCGGGTATTGGCAGCGCATCTGAGGATACGCACGATGGAAGAGTGGAGATTACAGAGACGCTTGAAGAGATGAAGCAGACAGATTTCGTGCCTTTTCAGGCAGGAATCGAGGCGGGAGCAAATTTCGTGATGGTGAGTCATGTTACGGCTTCCGGACTGGATGAGGACGGCGTCCCCAGTTCGCTGTCAGAGACTGTTATAACGGATATTCTGCGCGGAGAGCTGGGGTTTGAGGGCATTGTGATTACGGATGCTCTTGATATGACTGCAATTACGGACTATTATACCTCTGAGGACGCGGCGGTTATGGCCATTCAGGCAGGCGCGGATATGCTGCTGATGCCGGAGGATTTCAATGCGGCGTATGAAGCTCTCCTGGCGGCGGTTCAGGACGGCACGATTTCAGAAGACAGGATTGATGAGTCTCTGCGCCGCATTTATCGGGTCAAGTGCGCGGATAAGCTGGAGTAGTATTTATGTAAACTAATAGGGTGTATTGGAATTGACTGAAAATAATTCGAATCGTATATTTATTTAGAAAAATTTAAAAAGATTATTGAATTTAAAAAATAGCAAAAAAATTTGATTTTTTCTGTTGACAAAATAAAACCCATATAGTATAGTAATACTTGTCCGAGGGATACAGAAGAAATAACTCAGACAAGTACATGCGCGAGTGGCTCAGTTGGTGGAGCACGACCTTGCCAAGGTCGGGGTCGCGGGTTCGAGTCCCGTCTCGCGCTCTCATCTAAGATTTACCCAGAGTTTTCTCTGGGTATTTTTAATATAAGGATGACTTGCGGAGCGAAGCATTCGTTATTTTTTATAGTTACAGATTGAAATCAAGCCCTTTTTGCATGTACCCAAGAGTCCGGTCGAGGGAACGCACTAATATTGTCCTCCTGCCGTCATAAGCAAGATACGGGTTATCATACCTGCAGGCATCATGATGTGCACGTAATTCCTGCAGGATATAAACGGCTTCCGGAAGCGGCGGGATCTCCCGGATAGAATAGATCGTCTTGGTATCTTCAACAACACGGTAGACCATGGAACCGCAGCGGTTGCCATCTTCGTCCGCTTTTCTATTGCTTTTCTATTTGATTCATGCATCTTGCAATTAAATTCTGCATATGCTATAATTGCCTCAGGCAACAGAGATAATAGTGCATCCGTCATAAATGCACCAAGCGAAAACCCCGGAGCGGCTACTCCGGGGTTTTCTTATCCCATCACGGCGGGATCAGACCGAGGCTAGTTGTCATTGTCATCGCCGTCCAGCCATTTAGTGATGCAGTGACATATAACACCACCTACGACGGCGACCAAAACAGAGATAATAAAATCCGTCATAAACAACACCCCCTTTCCGTTGCCGGACTGGGAATGACAACACAAGCAGTATATCACATTTTGTCAGATTTAGGAAATATTTTATCAATTCCACGCAAAAGAAGCGGAAGACCAGCCCCGCGACCGAATTGTGTATGAAACTGTTTATTAGGGCTTCCGAGCCCGTGCACCTACCCCCCCTATGCCATCCGTCGCGCTTTGCGCTCGTCGCTGTCTAAGATAATCTAAGATACGAAAATACCGCATCTAAGATTACCTAAGCATCGCCCACAGGGGGAACCGGTACCGCCCTATGTACTTTACCGGATCACGCCAGCAGCGCATCATAATCCTGCATCCAGTCAGGATTCTTTGCAGCGACAAGATACCGCAGGCTGTTGTTCATGCGCGACACGGCATCATCGAAATGCTGCGTAATGATATCAAAACTTCCGCCGTCAGAAATGATCACTCCGGCAATCGCCGGAAGACACTGCCTGATCAGCCAGCGTTTCTTATCCTCGATCGTCTTCTGTGCGGCTTCCACGTACAGCCGGAGCTTGCCGACCATTCCGACAAACTTTTCCCAGAGCGGATGGGAAGAGCAGCGCGACCTGTTGGAAGCAAGATCCAGACGGGTGAATCAGCCGATATTTTTCACCTGCTGCAGAAACTCGATCATGATATTGTTATCGAGATCTGACAGGCAGATCACATCCTCGGCAAAAGGAGTATCGGAAGTGATCGATGCACGGAAATGGACAAGCAGATCCGGCACGGCGGAACCGCTGATCACGACATGAATACCCATATCTTCATTGCCGTCTGACAGGATGCTTATGGGAAAGCTGCTTAGTCTGTGCAGCTTCTTATAACCGTTGGCGCCTTTGGGAAGCAGCAGGAAATCTTCCGGAGAATATCCGAGGAATGAGATCATCTCCTTTACATCTGAAATGACAGTGGAAGTGAAGGCGATCCAGTCTATAGAAGCCCTTTCCGACGAGAGGCAAGTTGTCAGAAAATTCTGCTTCTTGGGAAAAAATTCGAGTCCCGTCTCGCGCTCTTAGGAAGCCTGGTAGATACTAGGCTTTTTTGTATTGCATTTCATGTTAAACTACGTGCGTTATGGGCGCTTTCAGGTATAGTTCTGCACACTTTATTGCTGCAACGCCAAGTCGGACAACCGAGTTAAACGGCAGCTAAGTCAGATATCCAGGTCAATATTGTGGTGATCGTCGCATAAAAAATATTTGACAAGACTGCCAAAATGTGTAATATGTTAAGTGTACACAGAAATAATATAAAGAAGAGATCATGAGGAGGAGAAAATCATGAAAGTAATGAACATTGACGATCCTGAAAAGTTTTTTGAAGTAGTAAACAAGTGTAAAGGAACAGTAGAGCTTGTAACGTCAGAAGGCGACAGATTAAATCTGAAATCTCAGTTGACAAAATACGTAGCGCTCACAAAGCTGTTTGCAGATAACATGATTCCCGAGATGGAAATCGTAGCGCACGATCCTGATGATGTGAACCGTCTTCTGGAGTACATGGTAAGCGGCAAATAAGGCTCGGGTCTGTTTTATTGAAATTGGACAAACGAATGGAGAATCCTGTGTTTCGCAGGATTCTTTGTTTTCTGTGGAAGTGGGGAAGGAGAAAGTTATTATGCACAACGAACTGACGAAGCAGGATATTCAGAAGATGGAAGAAGAAATTGAGTACCGCAAGCTGGTAGTGCGCAAGAATGCTCTGGAGGATGTGAAGGAAGCGAGGGCGCAGGGTGACTTGAGCGAGAATTTCGAATATTATGCGGCGAAGAAGTTCAAGAACCAGAATGAGAGCCGGATTCGTTATCTGGAGCGTATGATCAAGACGGCGGTAGTAGTGTCTGATGAGTCTGCGGAGGATGAAGTCGGCATGAATAATACGGTGGAGGTTTTCTTCGAGGATGACAATCTGACGGAGAAGTACAAGCTGGTGACTACGGTGCGCGGCAATTCCTTAGAAGGGCTTATCAGTACGGAGTCGCCGCTTGGCAAGGCGCTGTTGGGACATAAGGTAAACGATCGCGTGTATGTGGAAGTGAACCAGAATGCGGGCTATTATGTTGTGATTAAGTCCATTGAGAATACGGTAGATGACGGAAGCGATAAGCTGCGCAGCTTTTAATCAAAAGGAGCAGTTGTTTAAGCAGATAAATAATCTGTCTAAGCAACTGCTCTGTTTCTATGTCATGCTTTATGATCATTCCGCTTCCCGCAATCGTTCCACAATGGATTTGCGTGCGCTGTACTTGTAGGTGACAAGCGGTATCAGCGCGCCGAGTACGGCGAAGAAAGGAGCAACGATGAAGACGGGCAGTATGGTGAAACGGTAGGTAAAGAACCAGAACATACTGCTAAGAGCTTTGGCGCACAGCGGTCCGGCTGCCAGAATAAAGAGGAAGGAGAATACGACAGAGCCGAGGGTGAGCAGCAGTCCTTCCGCTGCCAGCATGATTCTAAGCTGTCTTCCTGTCATGCCGACAGCCTGCAGCACGGCGAATTCACGATGTCTTGTAAAGATGCTCGTCAGAATCGCGTTGATGAAGTTCAGGATGCCCACAAGACCGATGATGAAGCTCAGCGCACCGCCCATGATGAGGAACATATTACGGAAGGATTCGAAGTCCTTGGCGTAATAGGCGCGGCTTTCGTAATCGTACTGAGGCATTACGCTGGTGGTAAAGTCCGCGAGGAAGTTCTCCATAGCGGCGGTGTTGTTTTCATGCTTTGCGGTGTTTTCCTCATCCGCCATATTGAAGGCATAGTACATAATGGTGTCTGTACCGGTATCCTTTTTAAAGGTGTTCGAGTTCAGGACAAAGGAATGGGCGCCATAGAGGCGGTAGGAGAGCGCGTGCGGAACCGCTACGAGGGCGGCGACTTCATACTCTTTGTCATCGTAGTTGAGGGTGCGCATCCTGACGTTGCCAAGCGATGGATCAGGATTGTCGTAGACCGCGCCCGTTTCAGGATTATAATATTCCCAATCTTCAAGATAGCGGAGCTTCACGGTATCGCCTACCTTCGCCCAATGGGATTCGGGTTCTACATGTCCGTAGTCATCCAGGACATAAACGGCGGCAATATAGTTACCATCCTCGTATAGTTTACTTAAGTCCCCTTCCAGCAAGGTAAGCTGATCCAGACAGAAAGGATCCATGCCGTAGAGCTTTGCTTCTCTTTGCAGCAAGCCGTCCACGACTTCGCATGAATTGACGATAGAATCGACGATTGTATTCGGATAGCTGGAATAGAGCGCGCGCAGTTCCTGTTCTGTGATAAATTCTGCAATATTGCTTGTCTGGCCGTAGGTTCTGCCGCCTGCCTTGATGTCTCCCGCACGGCTGACGGTATCAATAACCTCTTCGGGGAGAGCCTCGGCGGACCAGCCGCCGGTGCCGACATTCATATAGTTGGCATCCGCAAGGACGAAGTCGGTTACAAAGGAATGGCTGACATATTTATTCATGTCGAAACCATTTGTAAAAGTGAAGGTCAGGTTCAGCAGTACCACAGCGAGGGAAAGGGACAGTACCGTGATTATTGTCTTTCTGCGGTTTCTGCCCAGATTTGCCAGCGCCATCCTGAGAAGAGAAGCGCCCTTATAAGCCCGGCGGTTCTGTCGGGATCCGCGCTGCTGTCTGGTATGAGGTTGTCTGCGGCCTGGTTTCCTGCCTTGTTTCGGATTGTCGACGGTGCGTTCGGTGTAACGGACTGCCTCAATGGGAGTCACTTTGGCTGCCATTTTGCCTGGTTTCCGACAGGATATGATGATTGTTGTCAGAGCAAAGAGGGCGGCAATTATGAAAATAAGCGGATTGACGGACAGTGAGTCTGTGGGTACGCCATCCAGCGTTGACAGAATGATGGGCAGAAGCAGCGCGCCGATACCATAACCGATCAGCAGTCCGATGGGAATACCGATGGCGGAGAGTAAGAGCGCCTGGTGAAGTACGATGCGCCTGATCTGCTTTCCGGTGGTACCGATCGTCTTCAGCAGTCCGTAGAAACGTATGTCATTAGAGACGGATATCTGAAAGACATTGTAAATAATCAGATATCCCGTAGCGATAATGAGAAGCAGGATCGCGGCGATAGCGATGACGGTTAAGGGATCCGCATTGCTGTTGAGCTGTGCGCTGACATAGCCCCAGTTTACGCCGGTGTTGATATAGGTGTCCGCCTCGGAGGGGTCTTTGGACTGGTAACCATAGTGAGACAGGACGGTTTCCATATTCTCTTCGATATGATTGGCATTTCGGAACATGACATTCAGGACGTAGGCGCCAATCCAGCTCGTGCGGTTGGTACGCGCTGATTTGTTAAGAAGCTCTCTGCACAGGTCCTCGGGCAATAGAACATGGCTTGCCGTGATCACTTCGTCATATTCCCAATAACCGCATAGTGTGAAGGTCTCGGTAACAGGAGTGCCGTCTATGTCGATGGTGAGGGTAAATTCCGTGCCGATTTCCGGTTTCACGCCGAGCAGGGAGAGAACCCTTGTGTCTGTGGCGGCTTCTTTCGTGCCTTCTTTGGGCAGGCGACCCTCAACAGGGTGAAGGAAGTAGAAATCCGCTGTGTTCTCGTCGCAGTAGCTGACCTCTACGTGGGATTTGTTAAAAGGCTCCTCGGAGAGCATACCGATTGCAAACCGGATGCCGTATCTTAGGATCAAGTCGTCGTCTTTCAACAGATTTGCCTGTTCTTTAGTCAGATCCTTGAAGGAGCCGTGGGCGTAGCCGCCTGCCTGGCGGAAATTGCTTTGCTCGAAGCTGTAGGAGAGGGACATGGCGATCGTGAAGAGGGCGGTGAACAGGACGGTTGTCAGCGTGATAGCCAGTACGGCGATAATGTTTCTGGTCTTCGATGATTTCATGCTCTGGAAGCTGATGTGCCGTATTACTTTCTTGTTTGCTACGTTGAGGCTCATATGCTACACCTGCCTTTCTTTGACGCCGGAAACAATCCTTCCGTCTTCGATGCGGATGATGCGGTCTGCGAGCTGTGCGATTTCCTCATTGTGAGTAATCATGATGATGGTCTGGGAGAATTTGTGACTTGTGATTTTCAATAGTCCCAGCACATCCAGCGAGGTCTTACTGTCCAGGTTGCCTGTCGGTTCGTCGGCAAGGATGATGGCGGGCTTGGCGGCTAAGGCTCTTGCGATGGCTACACGCTGCTGCTGGCCGCCGGAGAGGTTGTTGGGCAGATTGTTCAGTTTGCTGGTAAGGCCCAGCGTCTCGATGATGGACGTAAGATAGGCATTGTCCGCTGTACCGCCGTCGAGCTGGATGGGAAGTACGATGTTTTCGTATACGTTTAAGACGGGAACCAGATTGTACTGCTGGAATACGAAACCGATTTTGCGTCTGCGGAAGATGGTTAAGGCTTCATCCTTCAGGGTGAAAATCTCCCTGCCGTCTACAGTGACGGAGCCGCTTGTGGGGCGGTCTAAGCCGCCTAACATATGGAGCAGAGTGGACTTGCCGCTGCCGCTGGTGCCTACGATGGCGACGAATTCGCCCTTTTCCACAGAAAGGGTCACACCGTCTAAGGCCCGGACTTCATTTTCTCCGCTTCCGTAGATTTTCTTCAGATTGTCAGTAGATAAGATTGTCATAATTTCCTCCATTTCGAAGCGCTTTGCGTTTCATATACATTCGAAGCGCTTTATGTTTTTATACATTTTCATTGTACCAGTACAATCTTTCCAGATTCTTTCGGGAAATGAGAGGATTCTTACAGTTTTGAAAGATTTGAATTCAGGGGCAGATAAGGGGTGTTATCTTGGCAGATAGACAGCGAAGGAGGAACCTTGCCCCGGCGCGGAGGTCAGCTTGAGATAACCGCCCTGTCTGGTTATGATCTCGCGGGCCAGATACAGTCCGATTCCAACTCCTTCCTGGTCATGCACCTGGGGAGAACGGTAGAACCGGGAGAAAATCCTGGCGTGCTCTTCCTCGGCGATTCCGATGCCGGTATCTGTTATGGTGACGCACAGGAACATTTCATATGTGGTGACTTCGATGGTGATGCTGCCTGCCTTGGTATATTTGACTGCGTTGTCGAGCAGATTATAAAGCGCTTCCTGTGTCCATTTGGCGTCGAAGACAGCGGCATCGGCGGACAAAGCGCTGTTGTGCGGGGCGCTATTGCTGGATAAAGCGCTGCCGCAGGGCGTGGCCTTTTCCGGCAGGATGACGCCCTGGGGCATAATGATGCGAAGTCCCTTTTGGGCTGCTTCTGGCGCAAGCTGCCGAACCGCTTCGGTAAGAACGGGCATAATGGGAGCGGCGGACGGACAGAGCGTAAAGACGTCGGTTTCCAGACGGGACATTTTGACCAGCGAGGCAATCAGAAAGCTCAGCTTTTCTGTCTGTGCGTGGAGCGCCGTAAGGTTATGTTTCCCCTGAGAGGACAGATTCTGTTCCTGTTCTGAGAGAAGCTCGCTGTAGAGAAGGATATTGGCGATGGGAGTCTTGGTCTGGTGGGAAATATCGGAAATCAGTTCTTTGATGGTATTCTTTTCGTCTGCTGTATGCTGCGTCTCGGATTCTCTGGCGGACAGATAGGCTGCCAATTTGCTTTCCAGTGACGAAAGCATGGATTCGTCTATATGACTCTCTTTAAAAGTCCCGTTTATGGCGCAGTCAAGCATCGTATCTACTTTCTTAAGGGTATTCCGGGCGCGGTAATAAGATATGGCGCTCAGAACCAGAAACGACAGGATGACAAGAATGTCTGCGGCAATGCATATTTGCAGAAACGGCGGGATGTTCAGCATGGGTTGCGTCTCCTTGTGTCTGTGATTGTGCGGGCCTGTGGTTTTACCCAGGTATACCCGATTCCGTATATGGTTTTGATATAGCTGTGCGCGGACAGCTTGTCACGAAGTCTCTTGACCGCAAGGGAGAGCGCGTTCTCATCCACGTAAGCGGCGCCGTCTGTCCAGATGCGGTCGATTAAGTAACTGCGGGATAAGGTAATGTCCGCGTTCTCTACGAGAAGCCGCAGGAGCTTCTGTTCGGTCTTGCTCAGTTCTATCATGACGCCTGCGCGGGAGAATTCCATTCTGTCAAAATCGAACCTGTACGTATCGAAGCAAAACGGAGCATGGCGCAGGGGGTCGGGGGATTCGCATACTGTAGTCTGCGCATCTGCTTCTTCTCGTCTTGTGCGCAGGCGTGCGGCTACTCTGGCGCGCAGCACGGCAAGAGAGAAGGGCTTGGTGATATAATCGTCTGCGCCTGTTTCCAATCCGGTGACAATGTCTGTTTCCATATCGTTGGCGGTCAGCAGGATGACCGGAATTCTGCTTGTCTGCCGCAGTTTTGCAAGGAAATCAAGTCCGTTTCCATCAGGCAGATTCACGTCTAAGAGCAATAAATCGTAGGAGCCTGTACTTAATCTGTCTTCGGCTTCTGCAATCGTACAGCAGGCGTCTGCCGTCTGGGCGGCGTTAGTCAGTGCGCGGCGGAGTCCTTCCGCAAGTGTTCTGTCGTCTTCTATTACTAATATGGAATACATCATGGTCGTATTACACTCTCCCTGGTATACGCGGCGGCATATTTGCAGTCTATTATAGGATGCGCAGGGTTGATTTTCAATAGGAAATGAAAGCTGCGCAAGTTATGCGCCAGTTATGGGTAATATTTCACGCAAAATCCACATATATCTTACAGAGAAATGACAAGCTTACGAGCCTGAAGTCCTGATGGATGACGGATTGCTGTGGCGGTGATTTCAGGATAAGTGTAGGAGGAATGCGCATGTATGAGATGAAAACGGCGTCTGAGGTGACAGAGAGTCTGGGAACTGATACAGAGTCAGGACTTAGCCGCAGAGAGGCGATGGAGCGTAAAGCGAAATACGGCGCCAATAAGCTTAAGGATCAGGAACAAAAGAGCGTGGGGCAGATGCTTCTGGAACAGTTGAACGATCCGTTGATTCTGATTCTGGTGGTGGCTATGGCAATCTCAGTGATGCTTGGGGAGATCGGGGACGCAATCATTATTGTTACGGTAGTAGTGCTCAACGCCACCATAGGGATCATACAGGAAGGCAAGGCAGGCAGAGCGGTGGAGGCGCTGAAGGAGATATCCGCGCCGCAGGCGGTCGTCCTGCGTGAGGGAGAGCATGTGAAGGTTCCGGCGGAGGATCTGGTGCAGGGAGATATTGTATTGCTGGAAGCCGGTAATATGGTTCCTGCGGATTTGAGACTGCTCAAAACACAGGGACTTTACACGGAAGAGTCTACTCTTACGGGAGAGTCTGCGCCGGTGGAAAAGGACGCCGGATATGTGGCGGAGGTACAGGGGGATAATAGCTGCATGAATATGGCTTATATGTCCACTTATGTGACGAAAGGACGGGGCAGGGGCGTCGTAACTGCGACAGGAATGGATACCCGTATCGGTCATATTGCGGATATGCTGCATGGCGGTAAGGAAAAACTGACGCCCCTGCAGGTGAAGCTGGGAGAATTGGGGAAGGCGCTCAGTGCGCTTGCGGTGGGCATCTGTGTCCTTCTGTTCCTGGTGGCCGTGCTGCAGAAGCGGGATGTGGGAGAAATGCTGCTTACTTCCGTATCGCTTGCCGTAGCGGCGGTGCCGGAAGGGCTGCCTGCCATCGTGACGATTGTGCTGGCGCTTGGCGTATCCCGCATGGTACGCGCCAGAACGATTGTCCGCAAACTGGCGTCGGTGGAGACGCTGGGTGCTGTGGAGGTGGTATGCTCGGATAAAACAGGTACGCTGACGCAGAATAAGATGACGGTGACAGAGTGTTATATCGAGGGCAGGCTGGTGAAGAGAGAGCGGTTCGGGGCGATTTTTGCGCCGGCTGTAAATGGGCAGGAGAATAATCCGTGTCTGAAGCATTTCGTGATGGGAAGTGTTCTGTGCAATGACGGTATGATCACGGAGGAAGCAAATCTGGGAGATCCCACTGAGATGGCGCTGCTTCATATGGCGCAGGAATGCGGCGCTTCCATCGAACAGATCAGGACCGGCTGCCCGCGTGCAGAGGAACGGGGGTTTGATGCGGAACGCAAGATGATGACTACGGTGCATCAGGAGGAGGGAGCAAGAATCGCCTATTCGAAGGGCGCGGCGGAACGGATTCTGGAGGGCTGCGATTACTGGTACCGGTATGGACGGGTGGAGGATATGTGCCAGTCTGACCGTGACGCGGCGATCCGCATCCAGAAGCAGTTGATGGCGGACGGCAGACGCGTCATGGCGCTTGCCATGGAGCTGCATGGCAGTATGCAGGAAAAGCATATGATTTTCCTGGGACTGGTCAGTATGCAGGATCCTGTCAGACCGGAGGCTGTGGAGGCTGTGGAGGCGTTCAGACAGGCGGGCGTATCTACCGTGATGATTACGGGAGATCACCCGGATACGGCGTTCTCTATTGCCAAAGAGCTGGGAATCGCTTCAAGCGCGGCACAGTGCATTACGGGGCGGGAACTGGATCATTTGAAGGAGCACAGTTTCTTACAGAAGCTGCCGACCCTTAAGGTATTTGCCAGAGTAACGCCGGAGCATAAGGTACGGATCGTGGAGGGATACAGGGCGCTTGGCAAAACGGTGGCAATGACAGGAGACGGGGTGAATGACGCGCCTTCCCTGCAGGCGGCGGATATCGGTATTGCCATGGGACTAAACGGTACGGATGTGGCGCGCGGAGCGGCGGATTTTATCCTGATGGATGATAATTTCGCAACCATTCATCTGGCCATCCGGGAAGGCAGAGGTATTTATGAAAATATCAGAAAGACGGTGCTTTTCCTGTTATCGTCCAATCTGGGAGAAATCATCACGATGCTGCTTACCATTATTGCGGGGCTTCCCAGCCCGTTGAAGGCAAGCTTTATCCTGTGGATCAACCTGATCACGGATTCATTGCCGGCACTGGCGCTTGGAGTGGATGACAATGAGACGGAGACGCTGATGCGCGAGCCGCCCCGCAGGAAGGAGGACTCGCTTTTTGCCAAAGGAGGCTTTCTGTGCGTGGTATGCTATGGAATGGTGATCGGCGGCGTAAGCCTGGCAGCGTTTTTGAAAGTGCCGTATGACAGGATTGTGTCAGAAGGGCTGCCGGTGAATCTGCATAATATATTGGCGGGACTCAGGATTTCCGCCGTGCTGGCACAGGCGCAGACGCATGCCTTTATGGTGCTGGGAATCAGTCAGTTATTTCATGCTGTGGGAATGCGGGATGTAAACCGGTCTGTGTTCAGAATGAATCACAGGAATAATCCGTATATGCTTCTTGCCCTGGCGGCAGGCATCCTGCTTCAGATTGCGGTAACGGAGATTGCTCCTCTGATTCGTTTATTTGGGACGGTGCGCCTTAGCGTGACGGAGTGGGCACAGCTTATCGCGCTTTCCGCTACGCCGCTGATCGTTCATGAGCTGCTCGCAGCCGCGGGAAAGGGCAGACACAAAGAGAGTACCCGGATGCGGGCTATGAGAGCGCGTGCACCGCTAACAGAAGGAGAAGCAGACCGCTGAGCCAGGACAGATCAACAGGAAACAGATGACAGAGAAAATGCCCCAGAAGATAGCCCAGCACAAAAAAGAACAGGTTAAAAAGCATGGCGGAGAGAAACAGAAACAGCACTGAGACGGGTTCCGTGGTAAAAGCCATACCCACCAGAATACTGTCCAGAGAAAGCGCCAGACTAAGAAGGAGCGCTTCCTTGGCGCTTAATGTCTGCAGATCTTCCTGATTGGCGTCTTCAGGTGATAAATAGATCGTAAAAATAATATTGATCTGTTTGATTTTACAGCCCCAGTTTCTGGCGAGACTGGGGTGTTTTCCTGCCAGGCGGCGGATCAGGCTTTCTATAAGCTTGCTGATACCCAGCATGAACAGGAGCGTGAAGCAAATAAAAGGAAGCGCCCGGGGCGGCAGCAGGTAAGCCAGAAACGAGCTGATCTGACGGGCGGCGGCGATGAAAAACGCCGGAACGCAGACCAGAATGATATAGGAAACAACCTTAATGCGGACCTTCCGGGCGCCGTAGCTGAGTCCGGCAGTCAGAGAATCTAATGTGACCGCCAGGAGAAAGAAGATCAGGGCGGAGGATATGTGAAACATGGGTTTTCACCTGCTGGAAGCTTTACTTTATTGTATGGAAAAGAAGGAAGGGTGCGATAGGAACCATGAAAGAAAATATGAAAAGATATTCTGGAAAAGATTTACGCGTCAATCAAAAAATGATATGATAAATAAACAGGAGGGTTACTTATGGAACTTATGTTTATTGGAGCCGATCACGAGGTGACTGGCAGTTGTCATTATCTGCGTGTCGGCGAGAAAAATATACTGGTTGATTATGGCATGGAGCAGGGAAATCAGGCGTTTGAGAACTGTGAACTGCCGGTGGAGCCTGCAAGAATAGATTATGTGTTCCTGACGCATGCGCATGTGGATCATTCCGGGCTGCTTCCGCTTCTGTATGCGAGGGGCTTCAGAGGACAGATATACGCTACGGCAGCGACCTGTGATCTGTGCAGTATCATGCTTCGCGACTGCGCGCATATTCAGATGCAGGAAGCGGAGTGGAAGAATCGTAAGGCGAAGCGAAGCGCGAATAACGCGCTGGTAGAGCCTCTCTATACAATGGAAGACGCCGATGGGACGATCAGAAGGCTTGTTCCCTGCGATTATGACAGAGAAGTGACAGTCTGCGACGGCGTAACAATACGATTTACGGATATCGGACATCTGCTTGGTTCCTCCAGTATCGAGGTCTGGGCGGAGGAGAACGGCGTAACGAAGAAACTCGTTTTCTCCGGCGATATCGGCAATTATGATCAGCCTCTGATCAAGGACCCGAAGCTGACGGCGGAAGCAGATTACGTGGTTATGGAATCTACTTATGGAGACAGGCTGCACGGGAAGGAGAAACCGGACTATATCGGGGAACTGACGAAGATACTTAAGGCCACCTTTGATCGGGGCGGTAATGTGGTGATTCCTTCCTTTGCTGTGGGAAGAACGCAGGAGATGCTGTATTTCTTAAGGCAGATCAAGGAAGAACGTCTGGTGGAAGGACATGAGGATTTTCCGGTTTATGTGGACAGCCCGTTAGCGGTGGAGGCTACCGGAATCTTTCAGAAGAATGAATTCGACTGCTTCGATGAGGAAGCGATGGAACTGGTAAAACAGGGAGTCAATCCCATTGCGTTTCCGGGACTTCGGCTGGCGGTTACCAGTGAAGAATCCAAGGCGATCAATTTTGAGAATACGCCGAAGGTTATCATATCCGCATCCGGTATGTGCGAGGCAGGACGTATCAGGCATCATCTCAAGCATAACCTGTGGCGGCCGGAATGTACGATTCTGTTTGTGGGATATCAGGCAGTAGGAACACTCGGACGCGCAATTGTAGAGGGCGCCAAAGAAGTGAAACTGTTCGGAGAGCCGATCGAGATCCGCGCACAGATTCTGAAGCTTGCGGGCATGAGCGGACATGCGGATAAAAACGGCTTAATAGACTGGCTGAACGGTTTTACGCAGAAGCCGAAGAAGGTATTTGTAGTGCACGGCGAGGACAGCGTCTGTAAGCTGTTTACCGAGAGCCTGAAAATTGAACACGGCATCAATGCCTACGCGCCATACAGCGGCACCAGATTTGATCTGATAAGCGGCAGCTTTATTTACGAGGCTGAGCCTGTGGCGGTGAAGAAGAAAGCCCACGGCGTATCGGACGTCTTTGCAAGGCTTCTTGCCAGCGGGCAGAGACTTATCGCTGTCATTCATAAGAATGAGGGCGGTGCGAATAAGGATCTGGCGAAATTCGCGGATCAGATTAATTCGTTGTGCGATAAGTGGGAAGCGTGAGAAGAACTTCTAAAGCGGCGTTCTTCCCGTAGAATAGTAGATAGTTAGAATAGTAAATTTTTACAGATTAGACAGAGAGAAAAGGAAAAGAGGCATGAGTGCGGCAGATCAGATTTTTATCAATATGTGCAAGGACATTCTGGAGAATGGAACAAGTACGGAGGGAGAGAAGGTAAGGCCCCATTGGGAGGATGGAACGCCGGCTTATACGATTAAGAAGTTCGGCGTTGTCAACCGTTATGATCTGTCGAAGGAATTCCCGATTATGACGCTCCGCAGGACTGCCTTAAAGAGCGCGACGGATGAAATGCTCTGGATCTGGCAGGAGAAATCCAATAATGTGAATGACCTGCACAGTCATATATGGGATGAATGGGCGGATGAGGACGGTTCTATCGGCAAGGCATACGGCTATCAGATGGGTGTGAAGCATCAGTATAAAGAAGGAATGATGGATCAGGTGGACAGAGTGATCTATGATCTTAAGAACAATCCTTTCAGCCGCCGTATTATGACGAATATTTTCGTACATCAGGATATGCATGAGATGAATCTTTATCCCTGCGCCTATAGCATGACATTTAACGTGACACAGAAAAAGGGGCATGATAAGCTGACCTTAAACGCGATCTTAAACCAGAGATCCCAGGATGTGCTTGCCGCGAACAACTGGAATGTGGTACAGTATGCTGTGCTTGTCCATATGCTGGCGCAGGTCTGCGATATGGAGGTGGGCGAACTGGTACACGTGATCGCGGACGCTCATATCTATGACAGGCATATTCCGATGATTCAGGAGCTGATCTCGCGCCCCTGTTATGAGGCGCCGTCTTTCTGGCTGAATCCCGAAATTAAGGATTTCTATCAGTTTACGAGAAATGACGTGAAGGTGGAGCATTATGAGTACGGACCGCAGATAGAAAATATTCCGGTTGCGATATAAACCGGGGAGAAGGAAGGAACAGCGTAAGATATGAATATTATAGTGGCGGTGGACAATAATTGGGCGATTGGCTGCAGGAACAGCCTGCTGGTGAGTATCCCGGCGGATCATAAGATGTTCCGGCAGGAGACTACGGGTAAAGTAGTGGTGCTTGGCAGAAAGACACTGGAAACCTTTCCCCAGGGAATGCCTTTGAAAAACCGGACGAATATCATTCTTTCCACCAATCCTGATTACCAGGTCAGGGATGCCGTTATCGTTCACAGCAAAGAAGAATTGTTGGAAGAGCTTAAGAAGTATAACAGCGAGGATGTGTACATTATCGGCGGAGAGAGTGTCTATCGGATGATGCTGCCGTACTGTGATGTGGCGCATGTGACGAAGATTGATCATGCGTATGAGGCGGATGCGTATTTCCCCAATCTGGACGGGATGGACGATTGGGAAGTGACCGCAGGCAGCGAGGAACAGACGTATTTTGATATTGCGTACGAGTTTGTCAGATATGAGCGTAAGAAATAACGGTTATATTGTAATAGTCATGAGGGATAACCGGAAGAGCGGATATAAAGGGGAGTAATCACAGCAAGGAGGGATGCGCTGAAATGAGCCAGGAGATCAATCAGTCTGCGGAAGGCAAAAAGGAGAAAAAGGTGTCCGAACTTTTACAGGCGAAGGAACAGCTTGAACAGAAGAATGTGGAACTGAAGGACGCCATGAATGCGGCGAAGAAGGCGGAAGGCGCCAGAGACATATTCTTAGCCAACATGTCTCATGAATTGAGAACACCGATCAATACCATTCTGGGGTTAAATGAACTGATTATCCGGGAGAGTCAGGATGAAACGATCAAAGAATACGCGTTGGATATCAGGCAGGCAGGTAATATTCTGCTGACATTAGTCAGCGATATTCTGGATTTCTCCAAGCTGGAAGCGGGACAGTTACAGTTGACGGAGGGAATCTATGATATCAGTTCGCTGCTCAATGATCTGATCAACAGTATTTCCATACAGCTCCGCAGGAAGAAGCTGGAGCTTGTGTTGGATATTGCAAAGGATATTCCCTATAAACTGCTGGGCGATGAGATTCATATCCGGCAGATTATAAGCAATCTCCTTTCCAATGCCGTAAAATTCACAGAAGAAGGAAGAGTTACGCTGCATCTTGGCTGGAAACAGCTTGAGAATGACGATATAGAGATTCACGTCATCGTTAAGGATACGGGAATCGGCATTAAGGAACAGGATATGCCGAAGCTGTTCGGCGCGTTCCAGCGTATGGATTCTACTGTCAGAAGCTCCGGTAAAAGAACAGGGCTTGGGCTTGCGATCACAAACCGTCTGGTGGAGATGATGGGCGGCAAACTGGAAGTGCAGAGCGTCTATGGCAAAGGCTCCGCTTTTTCTTTTAAGCTGGTTCAGCATGTAGTGGACAGAGAGCCGCTTGGCGATTTCGAGAAGCAGTATAAAGAAAGCCTTAGAAGCAGAGAAAATTATCAGCAGAAATTCATTGCGCCGCTTGGCAGAATACTGATCGTGGACGATAACGCCATGAATCTTGCTGTAGCGCAGGGGCTTTTGAAGCAGACAAGGCTGCAGATTGATGTGGCGAGCAGCGGAGAAGAGTGTCTGGAGTTAATTAAGCGAAAGACTTATCATCTGATCTGTCTGGATCATATGATGCCTGTGATGGACGGCGTGCAGACGCTTCATGCGATCCGGGCAATGGAAGGGAATCCGTCTAAGGATATTCCGATTATTGCGCTGACGGCGAACGCTGTGGCAGGCGCCAGGGAATTCTATATCAACGAAGGCTTTCAGGACTATCTGACGAAGCCTATTGACGCCGATAAATTCGAAAATATGCTGATCGAGTATCTGCCGGATAACGTAGTGTATCTGACTGAGGAGCGGGATATGGGCAGAGACTACGAGAAGGAAGACGCCGAGATGGCGCTGAGTATCAAAGAAAGCCAGTTGTATATGATAGGCTTCAATATCCGTAACGGATTGAAATATATGAATGGCGATAAGGCGCTTTACGGTAAGGTGCTTCATGATTTTCACAGTATTTTACAGGAAAAAGAAGAAGCGCTGCAGGATTTCCTTAAGAAAGGCGATATGCCGGGTTATGCCATCATCGTGCATTCTTTAAAAGGAAATGCCAGAAATGTGGGAGCGGATGACCTGGCGGATGAAGCGTTCACCTTAGAAAAGATGAGCAAGGCAGGACAGCTTGAGGATGTGGAGGTTCGTTCGCCGATTCTGTTCAGTATGATGAGAAGGATGCGCGAAAGCCTGAAGGTATATCTGGATCATGAGGAGAAGACAACGTCCGTAAAGGAAGAAGTACAGGATAACAGGATTCAGAAGATTACGGAGGGCGACTGGAAGAAGGCCCTTCAGGAGCTGGCGGACCGGCTGGATGATTTTGACTCGGACAGCGCGAATGAGAAGATTCGGGAGCTTAAGAAGTATGACAGACCGGAGTCAGATCAGAAGATGCTTCGTTTGTGCGAGAAAGCGGTCAAGGATTACGCTTATGATATCGCGCTGGAAATAATCAACACCGTGCTGTAGGGCAGCGCATATTTGAATCACAGTCTCTTGACTTTTATTGATAAAAGTATAATATAATGTGTAGGTCAAAAGCATTCAGAGAGTTTATGAGAGAATAGGTTGAAAAATCACACTGATGTGCAGATTTTTCAACCGACAATTTGAGTCAGAGCCTCAAATTGCCTTGATCGCAGTCGGAAATCTGATATTTCCGACGCGTGTCATCGCAATAAATTGCTCTGACATGGAGGATTAGTGTAAAATACGTTGAGGGAAAAGGAGTAGAGGAAGATGGAGAAGAAAAATATTGACTGGGCAAATCTTGGATTCGCTTATCAGGAGACGGACAAGAGATTTGTGGCAAACTATAAGAATGGCGCATGGGACGAAGGAGCGCTTACCTCTGAGGCAAATATTACGATTAACGAGTGCGCGGGAGTATTCCAGTATGCGCAGACATGCTTCGAGGGCTTAAAGGCATATACGACAGAGGATGGTCACATCGTATGCTTCCGCCCGGACTTAAATGCACAGCGTATGGAAGATTCCTGTAAGAGACTGGAGATGCCTGTATTTCCCAAGGATCGCTTCGTGCAGGCGATTAATGATGTGGTAGCGGCCAATGAGGCGTTTGTCCCGCCTTACGGTTCCGGCGCGACTCTGTATATCCGTCCTTATATGTTTGGCAGTTCCGCAGTAATCGGCGTAAAGCCTGCGGAGGAATATCAGTTCAGAATCTTTACCACGCCGGTAGGCCCTTATTTCAAGGGCGGTGTGAAACCTTTGACTATCAAGGTAAGTGATTTCGACAGAGCGGCTCCGCATGGCACGGGTCATATCAAGGCCGGTTTGAATTATGCCATGAGCTTACACGCTATCGTAACGGCCCATGAAGAGGGCTATGACGAGAATATGTATCTGGATGCGGCTACCAGAACGAATGTGGAAGAGACAGGCGGCGCGAATTTCCTGTTTGTAACGAAAGACAATAAGGTAGTAACGCCCAAGTCCGGCAGCATTCTTCCTTCTATTACAAGACGTTCTCTGATGGTAGTTGCGAAGGAATATCTGGGCTTAGAGGTAGAGGAAAGAGAAGTACCTTTTGAAGAAGTAAAAGAGTTCGCAGAGTGCGGTCTGTGCGGCACGGCGGCAGTAATCTCACCGGTAGGCAAGATTGTGAACCACGGCGAGGAAATTGCATTCCCAAGCGGTATGAGCGAGATGGGACCGATTACCAAGAAGCTGTATGATACGCTGACAGGTATCCAGATGGGCCGGATCGAAGCGCCTGAAGGATGGATTCATGTGATTAAATAAAGTCCGGTCTGCCTGTAATTGTGTTATTGGCACAAGCATTGTAATGCAGCGGCGGAGTTTGCAATTGTTTCACGGTATGAAAAAGGAGAGGGATTAGGTTTCTATGCGCAGGCAGAGGATTTAATCCCTTTTATTCTGCATTTCATCTGATATATCATTGGGGAAAGAACAGGAAAGAAATGGAGATACTATGAACATGAAAATCAGGGAACGATACCCTTATTTATACGAAACGCACCTGCACACCAGCGAGGCCAGCGCCTGTGCGCGTAACACGGGAGCCGAGATGGCAAGAGCCTGCCGGGAGTACGGTTATGCGGGAATCTTCGTAACAGATCATAACTGGGGAGGCAATACGGCCATTGACAGGTCGCTTCCCTGGGAAAACTGGGTAGACCGGTTCTGCGAAGGATATGAACACGCAAGAGACGAGGGAGAGAAGATTGGACTGGATGTGTTCTTCGGCTATGAAGCGGGCTTTCGGGGGACGGAATTTCTTATCTACGGAATCGATAAGGCGTGGATGAAAGCGCACCCCGGGCTCAGGACGGCAGGAATCCAGGACCAGTACCGGCTGGTGCATGGGGCAGGCGGACTTGTCATGCATGCGCATCCATACAGAGAGGAGCCCTATATCCCTGAGATACGTCTTTTCCCGGAATGGGTGGACGGCGTGGAAGGAATCAATGCCACGCATTCCAATTCCCGGAGTATGGCACATAATGAGCCGGCATATGACAGCAAAGCCATCGCATACGCGAGACAACACGGACTGCGTATGAGCGCGGGCTCTGATATCCATACTGTGAAGCTGCTTGGCGGCGGCGTGGCGTTCAGAAGGCGGCTTGTCAGCGCGCAGGATTATGTGAAAGCCATCCTGACGGGAGAGGATTACGTGCTGACCAACGGGGAAGTGTGGTATGATAAGGAAGGAAATGTGCTTACAGTATAGATACACGCAGAAAGGTATGAAAACATGCGGACTGGAAACTGTGAGCGCGAACGGCGAAATAAAGGCGCCTTGAATAGTGAAAGGGTGAATGAATGAAGAATTTTCGATGGATGAAGGTTGCGCTGTCTGTGCTTATATTTGGAATGACGTTTGGCACGCTGACAGGCTGTAACGGCGGAAATGGAATCGGAACGAAGGTGGTGCTTACCACCGGATTTGACAAGGATGAGGTCTTCCGTATCGAGACCAGTTCTTGTACATTGCCGGAGCTTATGGTGTATCTGACCAATATCCAGAACCGTTATGAGAGCGTATACGGCGAGGAGATCTGGGAGACGAACGTAGACGGCGTAACCCTGGAGGAAAATGTGAAGAATATGGCGCTGGCACAGATTGCCCGGATCAAAACCATGAATCTGATGGCGGAGAAGTATCAGGTGGAGCTGAATGAGGAAGAAAAGGCCGGAGTCGAGAATGCGTCCAGGGCTTATTATGATTCTCTGACGGAATCGGAAATCGAGAAGATGGGCGTGAACGAGAAGACGATCAGAACCCTTTATTCTGAATTCGCGCTGGCGCAGAAAGTGTACCAGTATACGATTAAGGATATCAACCCGGAAATCAGCGATGACGAGGCCAGGACAATCACGGTGCAGCATATTCTGATCAAGACCTATGCGCTGGACGGTACCGGCAGGAAGATAGAGTATACGCAGCAGGCCAGAGAGGAGGCTTATGAACTGGCCTGCGAGGTGCTGCGGCTTGCCAGAGACGGGGAAGATTTCGAAGAGTTGATTCGTAAATACAATGAGGATGATCAGTCAACCTATTCCTTCGGCAAGGGCGAGATGGATCCGGCTTTCGAGACAGCGGCTTTTAATCTGGGTACGGATGAAATCAGCGACGTGGTGGAGACGGAATACGGCTATCATATCATCAAATGTCTGACTACCTTCGATAAGGACGAGACCGACGCCAACAAAGTAAAGATCGTAGAGCAGAGACGGGAAGAGGCGTTCGGTCAGGAATATGATGCCTATGTGGCGACCCTGACCAGGAATCTCAACGAAGAACTGTGGGACAGCGTGGCCTTTATTCATGACGACGAGGTGAATACCCAGGATTTCTTCCGTGTGTATTCGGAGTATTTCGAGTGAGCCGGCGGCTTGAGAAGCGGCTGCCAGGAAAAGCAGGACTTAGCGGGTGAAGCTGCGGCTTTACGTTATGGGAAGCCGCAGTCTCTGCGATTAACGAAATTCAGAATAAAATGAAAGATAAAAATGTAGAGTAAAAAGCAAAAAATGTTGTAATGAAGAAAATTGTGTGATAAGATAAACGTAAAGCAAAAGATTTCTGGGGAGATATCCCGTTTGCAGTTGGACTGCGTCTAGGAAACAATCTGTTTCGCATATCTATAATCCGCCTTTCTGCGAAAGGCACCAATGCGTCATGAAACATATTGGATAACCTTCGCTTTCTATTTTATTTTCCTTCTGATATTATTCCCTATAAGACTGACACACTACAGAACACGTGGAGGTGAGTGGC
>JAGAIZ010000040.1 GCA_017626325.1 Lachnospiraceae bacterium
GAAACCGCAGTCTTTCAGTATATCTGCCGCCTGATCAAATGCGTAGGCGATCTGTGCGGGGGCATGGGCATCTGAGCCTACCGTGATGATTTCACCGCCCAGTTGCCGGTATCGTTTCAAAATACCGATGCAAGGATTAGGTTCTCTTATGCCTTTTGCCAGTGCGGAAGTATTTATTTCAATTCCCTTTTCCATATCCAGAAGCTTCTCTAAGATTTGATCAAAAATCTCACGGTACATCTCATAAGAATAGCGCTCGTCCTTTGTGGGACCATAGCGGACTACATAATCTAAATGTCCGTAGATATCAAAATTACTGAAAACCTTCAGATTTTCCAGAATGGATTCAAAATATTCCCGATAAGCATCTTCCTGATTCCTGCCTTCATAGAAAGACGGATAGTAGGGGTCTTTTCCGTTGCAGATATGGGAGGATGCGATAATAAAGTCATATTCGTGAGCTTTGGCAAAGGCGGCATTTTTTCTGGCAAGATGGGGCTGTAAACCTAACTCAACGCCGAAGCAGAGATTGATTTTGTCTGCATATTTTTCTTTGCACTTTATAAATTCATATAAATAAGAATCAGGATTTAAGTCGAATGTTCCGGCAGGATCGGTATCGGTAACCGGATAATCAAAATCATTATGCTCCGTAAAGCACATCTGTGTAAGCCCCAAGGCAATTCCCTGCTGTATCATATCATCCATCGGCGTATCCGAGTCGCCGGAGAAGGAAGAGTGTAAATGATAATCTGCTGTGATAGGCATATTTGTTCTCCTTTTATTTATGGAAATATTCAGTTTTCAGTATATCTGCTTTCCGTGAAAAATACAATAATTGTTGACATAAAATCGGAGAATTGCATTTTCATCATGTTTTTAGCAGTATTTATAAATTATTTTCCATTTACATCTTGAATTTTTGGGACAAATTAGGTAAAATAATCCTGCTGACAAAATTTTGTCAATCTCGTTATCATGAGCAGACAAAATTATATAAAAAATCATTATTTAGGAGGAACTAAAAAATGGCAGTAAGAGTAGCAATCAATGGTTTTGGCCGTATCGGTCGTCTTGCATTCAGACAGATGTTTGGTGCAGAAGGATATGAAGTAGTAGCAATCAACGACTTAACAAGCCCTAAAATGTTAGCACACTTGTTAAAGTATGATTCTTCTCAGGGTAAATACGCATTAGCTGACACAGTATCCGCTGGTGAAGATACAATCACAGTAGACGGTAAGACTCTTAAGATCTACAAAGAGCCCGACGCAAACAACTGCCCTTGGGGTGAGTTAAACGTTGACGTTGTATTAGAGTGCTCCGGTTTCTACACAAGCAAAGAGAAAGCTCAGGCACACATCAATGCCGGCGCCAGAAAAGTTGTTATCTCCGCTCCTGCAGGAAATGACCTTCCTACAATCGTATACAATGTAAACCATGAGACATTAAAGCCTACAGATACAATCATTTCTGCAGCTTCCTGTACAACAAACTGCTTGGCTCCTATGGCGAAAGCATTAAATGACTTAGCAGGCATCAAGTCCGGTATCATGAGCACAATTCATGCATACACAGGCGACCAGATGATTCTTGACGGTCCTCAGAGAAAGGGCGACTTAAGAAGATCCCGTGCAGGCGCTGTAAACATCGTTCCTAACAGCACAGGCGCAGCTAAGGCAATCGGCTTAGTTATTCCTGAGTTAAATGGCAAGTTAATCGGTTCCGCTCAGCGTGTTCCTACCCCTACAGGTTCTACAACAATCCTGGTAGCAACAGTTGAGAAGTCCGTAACAAAAGAAGAGATTAATGCAGCTATGAAAGCAGCAGCTACAGAGTCCTTCGGTTACAATGAGGATGAGATCGTATCTTCCGATATCGTAGGAAGCACATATGGTTCTATCTTCGATGCTACACAGACAATGGTTGGCGAGGACAACTTAGTACAGGTTGTTTCCTGGTATGACAATGAGAACAGCTACACATCCCAGATGGTTCGTACAATCAAATACTTCTCTGAGTTAGCATAATACGAGGACGGATGTGAAGCATGTTTTTGCAGGTTTGGTCACAAACTTCATGCAGGTAAACTTGCTGAATAATGTATTTTATTGAAAGAGGCTCGGCCGTTGGGCCGGGTCTCCTTTTTATGATTGAAGAGGTGCTGTGATCGCAGTACTTTTTATAAAACAAATTTCAGGAGGAAAGAAAAATGTCATTAAACAAAAAATCCGTAGATGATATTAACGTTAAGGGAAAACGCGTCCTTGTAAGATGTGACTTCAACGTACCGTTAAAAGAAGGCAAGATTACAGACGAGACACGTATCGTGGCAGCGCTTCCTACGATTAAGAAGCTGATTGCAGACGGCGGCAAGGTTATCCTTTGCTCCCATCTCGGTAAAGTTAAGAACGGCCCTAACGAGGGCGAATCTCTTGCACCGGTAGCAGAGAGACTTTCTGAGAAATTAGGCAAGCCCGTTAATTTCGTAGCTGATTACAACGTAACAGGCGAAGCTGCTACAGCAGCCGTTGCGGCAATGAACGAGGGCGACGTCGTTCTTCTTCAGAATACCCGTTTCCGTGGTAAAGAAGAGACCAAGCCCGCAGAAGCTGGCGAGGCATTTGCAAAAGAACTGGCTGACCTTGCAGACGTATACGTATGCGACGCGTTCGGTTCCGCACACAGAGCACATGCTTCCGTAGCTGTTGTTACCAAGTATATTACTGAGAAGGGCGGCGAGAACGCTGTCGGCTACTTAATGCAGAAGGAAATCGACTTCTTAGGCAATGCGGTAGAGAATCCGGTAAGACCTTTCGTAGCGATTCTTGGCGGCGCTAAAGTAGCGGATAAGTTAAACGTAATTAATAACCTGCTTGAGAAATGCGATACGCTGATCATCGGCGGCGGTATGGCATTCACCTTCTTAAAGGCGCAGGGCATGGAGATCGGTAACTCCTTAGTAGATGATGAAAAGCTTGATTACTGTAAGGAGATGATGGCTAAGGCTGAGAAGCTTGGCAAGAAGTTATTGCTTCCTATCGATACAACAGTAGCAGCATCCTTCCCGAATCCGATTGATGCTGAGATCGAAGTTCAGGTGGTAGACGCTGACAAGATTCCTGCTGATATGGAAGGTCTTGATATCGGTACCAAGACAGCAGAGTTATATGCTGATGCTGTTAAGTCCGCTAAGACAGTCGTATGGAACGGACCTATGGGCGTATTCGAGAATCCTATCCTTGCAAAAGGTACTATCGCAGTAGCGAAGTCCTTAGCTGAGACAGAGGCTACCACAATTATCGGCGGCGGTGACTCCGCAGCAGCAGTAAACCAGCTTGGTTTCGCTGACAAGATGAGCCACATCTCCACAGGCGGCGGCGCTTCCCTGGAGTTCTTAGAGGGCAAGGCTCTTCCCGGCGTAGTTGCTGCAGATGATAAATAAAAACAGGAAGAAGCTTGAAACAGCAGCAACTACGCCGTGTGGTATGCTGCTGATGACAAATAAGAACAGAGAGAAGATATTATATAGAGGAGACCAAAATTATGGCAAGAAGAAAGATTGTAGCCGGTAACTGGAAGATGAATATGACTCCCAGCGAGGCAGTTAAGTTATGTGCTGAGTTAAAGGACTTAGTTAAATCCGATGATGTAGACGTAGTATACTGCGTACCCGCAATCGACATCGTACCCGTTGTCGAGGCAGTAAAAGGTACTAATGTAGAAGTTGGTGCAGAGAATATGTACTTCGAGGAGAAGGGCGCTTACACAGGCGAGATCTCTGCAGCTATGTTAGTAGACGCAGGCGTTAAGTATGTGATCATCGGTCACTCTGAGAGACGTGATTACTTCAAAGAGGATGATGCGCTTCTGAACAAGAAAGTTAAGAAGGCATTCGAGGCAGGTCTTACACCGATCCTTTGCTGCGGCGAGACTTTAGAGCAGAGAGAAATGGGCGTAACCATGGATTGGATCAGATTACAGATCAAATCTGACTTAGCTGATATCACAGCAGATCAGGTTAAGAGCATGGTAATCGCATACGAGCCTATCTGGGCGATCGGTACAGGCAAGACAGCTACTACAGAGCAGGCTGAGGAAGTATGTAAGGGCATCCGTGAGTGCGTTGCGGAAATGTATGACGCAGCAACTGCAGATGCAGTACGTATCCAGTACGGCGGTTCCGTAAATGCAGGCAATGCGGCTGAACTGTTTGCACAGCCTGATATTGACGGCGGTCTTGTAGGCGGCGCAAGCTTGAAGGCTGATTTCGGCAAGATCGTAAACTATAAATAAGCTTATAGCTAACAGAACATTAGCTTTGGGGTATCGGTGGTGATTGCCGATACCCCTTCTTTTTTATGTGAACAGATAACCACTTGCTAAGGCAGTTTGCACAAGCGTTTCTATCGGGCGTCTGCCCGACATGAAATATGTATATATTGAGACGCTTTTACGATTCTCACGCAAACCTGAAAAGGGATTGATAACACTTTCCCATAGTGCTATAATAATTTTGAGTTAGCTGAAACTAACTTCCGATATGCTTTTACTGTATAGGTACAAGGAAATCTACCAAAACAGGAAAGCGGATTGTGCGGCTGGACTTTCACAAGGCAGGTGACTAAACTATGAAATACTTTGAATTGGACAAAGAACACCAGGAGCTGATGGTGATGCTCCACGGCGGCGGGGTGTGCTATCGCGGCGCCTTGCCGGTGGCAGAGGAAATGGCAAAGGTCTATCATGTGGTGCTGGTGGCCTACGACGGTTTCAACCCTGATGAACCGGGGACGGAGTTTAAGTCTGTGCAGGATGAGGCCAAACGCCTGGGCGACTATATCGTGAAGTACCATGGCGGGAAGATCGACATCCTCTACGGCGTGTCCTACGGAACCTTCGTCCTGATGGATGTGCTGGCGGATGAGCATCCGGAGCAGTTTTCGCAGGAAGTGCAGGCGGCGCACCGGAAGTCATGGAAGGAGGAGGTGCCAGGAAATGAGGATTAAATTGAAAAGAAAATATTTTTCCATGGAGAAGGACGGCTTTTACGGCGTTTATTATCCCAATGAAAAGGCAAGCAGCAAGGCATTCCTGTGCATGATCGGGGACTCTGCGGACAATGTGATGGTGCGGGGCGCGGTCAAATGGCTCCACAATTTGGACTGCCATGTGCTGGCTCTGGCCCCGGCGAAAACGGACTGCGGCTACCACAGCTATCCGCTGGAATGTTGCGAAGAAGCCATTACCTTTTTGAAAAGAAAGGGCATCGAAAAGATCGGCGTTACGGGCGGTTCTACTACCGGCATGATCGCACTTGCGGCGGCGTCCTATTTCCCGGACATCACTCTGACGCTGGCGTTTACCCCGCCGGATTTCATCATGGAGGGTTTTTATCAGGGGAAGCGGGATGGCTGCAAAGAATGGCCGGGGGAAAAGGAATCTGCCCTTACCTACCGGGGTCAGCCGCTGCCATACCTGCCCTATGCCTGGCGGCATCCTGACTACTGGCAGAATATGATGAAAGAATCCAGGGCAGGCGGCGATATGATTGCCAGCCGTGGTTTATTTGATGAGTCCGAGCGGTTACATCCCATTCAAGAGGAAGAAAAAATCAAGGTGGAGAACATCAGGGGGCATGTCGTCTTCGTGGGTGCAAAGGACGATGTGCTGTGGGACACCTGTAAGTACATCCGCCGCATGACACAGCGGCTGGAGGAGAGACCCCGCGAATGCAGCTATGAAGCCCTGCTCTATGCGCACGGCACGCACTTCGTCTTTCCCCAGGGGATGATGAAGAAGATGATGCCCGTTGGCGTTTCCCTGTTGGTTGGGCTGCTGTTCAAAGCCGGGCGGCAGCATCCGAAGGAATGTAAAGACACAAGGGTGGACATTGACCGGAAGATCGCCCGAATTCTGCGGGAATGGTAGAGAAGAGGGAGGATATCAGATGAGCAGAATCAGAACCATGTTACATGCCAAAAGAAGCATAACGGAGGAACATATCCGGAAGCTGGAGCAAGCGGGCCGCGCCGGGGAACGCTATACGGCCACCATGCCGGATGTTCCTTTTCTGGTGCTTGGTCTGATTTGCGATGCGGGCTGGCTGATTCAGGTCATTGCGAGGTATGCGGCAGGTTTTACCGCTGCTGCGCCGCTGATGTGGGTCATCGCTGGCGGAGCGATAAACTTTCTTGCGGGCATTCCTATTTTTTTGTCATTCAAAAAGGGGATCCGATATGGGATACGGTAACGGAAAAGGAGTCAAAAATCATGTCTAAACAGGCATCAAAATTTCAGGAAAAATTTATGGCCCTCAAATTCCGGGGCAAGGAGATTTTCAAGCCCCTGAATACGGGCGTCATCGATGAACATGTGAAATGTGTCAGGGAGTTTGTGGCCAACGTTTTCTTCTACACGAAGAACGGAACCACTATTATGATTGACGCCGGGTATAACTACGAGCGACTGGGAGAGAAGATGACGTGGCTGGGGCTGAAGCCGGAGGAGATCAGACACATCCTCATCACCCACGAGGATACCGATCATGTGGGCGCGGTGGAGCGGGACAGCGACGGGCTGTTCCGGCATGCAACGCTTTATATTGGCGAGATCGAAAACCGGTATCTGACCAGGGAGGTGCGGCGCAAGGTCTACGGCGGCTGGTACAAGCTGCCCTATGTGGAGATCGATAACGAAAAGGTGCTGCTGAAAGACGGTCAGGTGTTTGAGATCGAAGGCATCAGGATTGAGTGCATTCTGGTGCCGGGACATACCTGGGGGCACATGGTGTATCTCATTGACGACACATACCTGTTTACCGGGGATACCATCTGGTTTGGTCCGCAGGGCGGATGCAGCTTTTTAGACAGTCTGGCAGAGGACAACGCTCTGTCTATGAAATCACTGGCCGCGCTGGAACGACTGCTGCGGGGCCGAGGATTAAAACCCATTGTCATAACCGGACATACCGGCTGGTCGGATGATTTGGACTTTGTGTTCGCCCACACCGATACCGTATGCCGGGCCTCCAGAAAGCAGAAGCCCCATGACGCAAACGCACCCTACGATGCTTATGACGAGAGCGACGACATAAAGGAAAAAGCCCGGACAGTCCGGCTGAAAAAGGCGCTGCCGGCAGCGTTGCAGAACTAAGAAACAGCCGTTTGGCAAAGGAAGAGGAGGAAACGATTGTGCGGTATCATGGATTGTACTTCGCACTGTTTCGCGGGACAATGAAAAAGGTCCTGACGGAGCGGTACGGAAAGGATTTTGCGAAAAAAACGATGAGACAAGCTGCTCCGCTTTATCGAAGGATCGTCCGGGAAGCGGACGATTTGGGAAAAGGCAACCCTATGGCTTATAACGAATTATTTGCGCTGGCCTTTGTCGCTCCCTATCTGGCCTGCAGTAAGAGTATCACGCCGGAAGATGTGCAGGAGATGATGCGAAGGAGCTTGTACCATGTGAAATGGTATTTCTCCATGGTCAATTTGAATACAGATAAGGGAAAAGCAGCCAATCAAAAAAACATTCTGAAGTACGTCGATTGGTATACGCCGGAACGGGAGAAACAATACCCCTCGTCTTTCAAGGTGGATTTTGTGGGAAAGCCTTATGAGAATGCCTGTTATTACCGCATCACTCGTTGCCCCATCTGTGCTTTCTGCGCGAAGTTGGGCGTCAGCGAGCTGATGCCGCTGTTGTGTGAGTTGGACGAAGTGATGATCGGTTTGCAGCATGGAGTGCTTCACAGACAATATACCATAGCCTCTGGCGGACCATACTGTGACTATTATATTGTCGGAGACTGCTGTGACTTTTATCTGTGTAAGAAAGGATCGAAGTGAGATGAAAGCTGAATGGAGTGTCGGAGAGAAAATCACGCTGACCGGCGTATCGGAGACCATGCTGCAAACGGTATATGCCCGGGCGCAGGAGACAAAGAAACCAAACGGCAGGATACGGGACGAAAAGGCCGTAGAAATGGTGGAACGGCTGGACTACGACTTTACCCTGGCGGCCAGGGACAAAACGATGTCCAACGGCGTCATTGCCCGCACGATTGTGTTGGATAAGCTGGTAACGGAGCATTTACATAAACACCCCGGAGCGGTGGTCATCAATTTGGCCTGTGGGCTGGATACCCGGTGCTGCCGTATGAAAGGGTACAGCCGCTGGTACAACCTTGATTTGCCGGAGACTATGGCAGTGCGTGCAAAGCTGCTGCCGGAAGCCGGATCAGTTTCTCAAATTGCCGCCTCGGCTATGGACGAAGCCTGGACAGCACAGGTGGAGACAGAAAACACGCCGGTGCTGGTTGTCATCGAAGGGCTGACGATGTACCTGACGGAGGAAAATGTAAAGAAAATCTTCTCAATTCTGGCGGCTCATTTTCCCGGCTGCACGGTGTTGGTGGAGACCATGAATCCCATAATGGTAAAAACGGTCAGGGAAAAGTCCATTGAAGGGAGCCATGCCAGGTTCACATGGGGAAGTAAGAATGGCACGTCATTGGAAGCGCTGGTGTCGGGATTCTCTTTTATCGAGGAGCATAGCCTTGCAGAGGGTATGGCCGATATGCTGCCGGTATATCGTCTGCTGGGTAAAATCGGCTTCATCCGCAATCTCTCCAATAAGATTATTGTTTTGAAGGAAAGGTCACGATGACATAAATGCAGTGAAAAAACACCTCTCAGGTAGATTTCTCATAAAAGTAGATAACAGTAGATTTCTCACATAAGTTGACATTTGGCATGGAAAACGGTATAGTTAAAATGACTACAATAAATAGTCTTGTTAATAAGAAATGGGAGAAAAAGTGTGGAAAAAATTTTTAGTATATCCGAGGCAGAACTGGAAGTAATGGAGAAGCTGTGGGAGCAGGAGGACAGTATTAAGCAGTCCCAGCTTCTGGCGCTTTTTGAGGCAGACGGCAAAGAATGGAAAAGGCAGACACTTAATACCTTTTTAAGCCGGCTGGAGAATAAGGGGCTGGTGAAACGGGAAAACAGAATGGTAAAGGCAGTGTATGACAGAGAAGAATATAACTTTATGCAGATGAAGGCGGCGGTGGATCATATGTATGAAGGAAAACTCAGCAACTTTGTGGCGGCATTTGTCAAAAAGAATGCGGTCAGTGAAAGCGATGCGAAGGAATTGCGCAGGATTCTGGAGGATAACTAAAGGCAGAGGGGGAAAGATGGAATACTTGCTTGTTATGTCATTTTCAGGAAGCGTTATGACGGGCGTTTGTCTGCTGCTGCGGTTTTTGTTCAAAAATAAGGTCAGCGCGAAGTTGTATTATCTGTTGGCGAAGGCGGCGGCGCTGTATTATGTGATCCCGCTTCCTTTCCTGAAGGGTTGGTACAAGGCGGTGCTGCGTCAGATTACACCCGAAAGGCCGATGGGGATTCAGCGGGTGTCGCCTTTATGGACGAATGTTGTAATTTGGGCAGATCATAAAATGTATTTTAACGATTATGCCATTATTCAGGTGATATTAGCAATCGTGTGTCTGGTCGTAGTATGTTTTCTGGCAGTGAGAATGCTGTCGGATTATATACGGACATGCCGTGTGATTGCCGGATGCGCAGACCAGAGTATGACGGAATGCCAGCAAGAATTTCTTGCAGGAATCAAAGCGCAGTACGGAGTAAAGAGGCATGTGATTTTAAGCCGCGGGTATGCCGGAGCAAATACAATGACATTTGGCGTTTGTCATCCCATCATTATCTGTGACAGGGAAGCGGACAGCAGGGAGGCGAAGCTGCTTGTAAGTCATGAAATGGTACATATCAAACGCTGGGATCTTGCCTGGAAGATACTCATACAGTTAGTGGTGATTCTGCACTGGTGGAATCCTGTGGTTCGGATTTTGCGCCATAATTTTGAAGTTGCGTGTGAATGTTCTTGCGATGAAATGGTGCTGCAGGGGAGAACGGAAGAGGAATGGAAAGAGTATAGAAATTTAATCATCAGGGAGGCTCTGGCACAGAAAGAAACAGAGAAAGAGCCATTGAGGTGGAAGGCCTGTTTTGGAGAGAAACAGAGCGAAATCAAGGAAAGGGTGGATAATTTGATGAACAGGAAAAGATGGAATCGACTTGGGGCAGCGGTACTGGTGGCGGTACTTGCCTTTGCAAATTCTATGACAGTATTTGCTTACAGGGATACATTTCAAGAGGTTGTGGCGGCGGGCACTCCTCAGGAGGATATTGAAAGAACATTGGAATGCGATACATTTCTGTTTGTCCCTGACGGTATCAGTGAGGAAGAGCGACAGAAGTATACGCTGTTGCAAAGACCGGAGATCAGATATGACATGCAGTTTACAGATGAGGAGGGTAATATTTATCCAATAAGAGATGAAGATACTGCATCGACGTATAGGGCATGCAGTCATACTTATGAATCGGGAACGGTGACAGACCATAAGAAACAGGCGGATGGGAGTTGCGAGGTAATTATATATAGTTCGCAAAGATGCAGCAAGTGCGGTAAGGTGATAAAAGGTGAGCAGGTAGGCTGGTACAAGTATGATGTATGCCCGCATTGACAGTATACGAGAGAAAACAGAATATCTGCATTTTCTGAAATACGTCAAATTAAGCTGTTGACAAATGGCAGTAAATTGGATAAAATATAAATGACTACAGAAAGTAGTCATACGCATTCTATTTTTATAAGAAGACTGAGACAGAAATGCCAAAAGGAAGATATCCCTGACCAGTTGGTAAAGCATAAGGAGAAGATATTTATGACAGAAATTACATATAAAGACAGAAAAAATCTATGGAAGAAAATTCTATTGAAATTGCAAATTGCAGCAATAACGCCAGTTGTTATAACAGGATGCGGCTTCGCGCCTGAAACGGCGGAGACGATGAATGACGGCAGCGATACAGATGTATCTGCGGATATAGATATGCAAAAGCAGGACGAACAGGTTGAGGCAAAGGATACTACGGAAGAAAAGCAGGCAGAGAATACAGAAACGGATTACAACGCCGATTTTGATAACAATATTTATAATTCTGTGAAATATGACAGAGGTTATTTCTATTTTTCGGATTTAAATGGTATGCAAAGAGTCTCTGAGGACTTATTGGCTACGGAGTCATTAACCGATGGAAATATTGTGCTTGGGAACTGTGACGGAGATAATATTTATTACGTAAGATACGCGTCAGATGATGCAGAGAATGCAGGGATTTTCCGCATGAATCTGACTAATCTTGAGGAAGAAAAGCTGTTGGACTGGGCTGAATCTATGTGGGGTATTCGGTGGATCTGCATAGATCAGAATACGATGTATTTGGAATGCGGCGATATGTGTAAAGCGTATGCAATTGATGGCGGCGCAGTCAGTGAGAAAGAAGATGAGGATAATCTGGTATATAAAGCATTGGATAGATGTGGTATTTTACGGGAGGATATAAGCGCGCTGGCTTATGGATATACGGATATGATCTTCCGGTATCATAAAGCAGTCTGTTGCGACGGTCAGAATAATAAAATAATTGTCTATGATACAGATTCCGGAGAGATCATTAATCTGATTGAACAGTGTATGAGTGATGTGCTGGTCAGCGAAGAGGGCATTGTTTATAAGGATTTAAATAACAATATTTTATTCAGAGAATGGGAAGAAAAGGATTCCAGGATGTTATATGATGTTTCGGAAAATGATAATATCTCCGTGAACTATGGTACATTTGATGATCAATATATATATGCGTTTCGTGAAAATGAAAATGAGTGTACATTGATAAAAATATCGTGGGAAGGAGAATGCGAAACGGGCAGAAAATTTGAGAACGTGACGAGAGCATTTGAGCTTGGGTTTAGCATCAATGATGGAGTAACCAGTTTTTTACAGGATGGGTGTAGAATATTTGAAAGATGACAGGAAGAAAGGAAGGAAATCGCATGAAAAAAATATGTAGAATGCTAGGAGTATCTTTACTGTTTGCTTTGATGGTTTCGCAGGTGTGCTTCGCAGCAGAGAAAGAAAAAGAAATCAATAAGGTATCGGAGCAGATTATCATAGAAGGCGGAGTGCTGGAATTGATAGATGCAGAGGGGTCATCAGTGCAAGGAGTAATGAGGTATCAATACCACGTAAAGACAGATGGAAGTAATCTGAATGTCAGAAGCGGACCGGGTACAAGTTATTCTATTGTAGGGCAGTTTGCAAATGGCGCAGTCATTGAAATTTCATATATGCAGCCGGGTGACAGTACGCAGACATGGCAATATGCAACTGGCAATGATGCTAATACAGGGAAAAAAATCTCTGGCTATATCAACACCGCTTATATTGAATAAATCATAAGGTGTGTTTCTTTGTAAAAAACTGGTAAATTGCATAAAAAACATTTCTGGCGATTATACATCAGAAATGTTTTTTATGCTTTCCGTATTTTGTGGAGAAGCGGACAGTTGTATTACTAGTAAAGGAGACAAAATGGGAACAATATATAGTTTTGACTGGTACAAATTACGTTGCGACAGAGGTGGTTTCGCTGATATTCTCCATGCGTGCCGGGGTACAGGTTACCCAAAGATTGCAAGAAGGCTCTCAATAAAAGACGTATAACCCGATTGTATCAATAATACGGTAGTTATATCTCCTGTGTTTTTCTCTTATTTTCTTAATTTGCCGGTAATTTTTCCTGAATTAATAACTAATTTTAAATTTAACAAATGTTTGTATTGTCTTGAAAAAATATCTCCAAACGATTTTTATCTCTATTTCTTCTGGGTTGCTACTATTATTTATAATAATTACGGGTATTTGCGCTTCTTTTATTTTTGCAAAATCTTTAAGGTAATTTAATGTAGTAATTATTTTTGGGGTATCTAAAGATATTAATTCTACAGATGGGCACAGACTGCGGCGTTAGCTGAAATGGCAAAACAAATATCGACAATGCTGTCTTACGAGTAGTAAAATAAGTGTAGTGTGTTAGTAAATCCAAAACAGAAAGGCAGCCGCATGAAAAACTACATCAAGCAAATACTCCGTACTCCGATGCAGTCTGTATTGATCACAATTCTTATCATGATTGTGACGGTAATGCTGGTGACAGGCGGCAATCTCTGGGCAACCAGTTACAAACTTTCTAAATCTTATGAAAATGATTTCATTACCATCGGAACAGTCACACAGAAGCCTGATACTGTAGCAGATGTGGAAATATGGGATGCGGAGAGGCAGGATTATCGGATTTATAAGACCTCAAAATATAACAGTTATACAACTGTAGAAGATCTCGATTTTCCGGAGGCGGCATATATCCTAAAACCGGAGAAGAGGGGATATTGGGGGTCTTATGTGCCGGAGTATGTGCATGCGACGGATACATGGCAGAATATGAGGGATTATGTTCTGGCTGTGGAATTTTCACCTAAGGAAGATGTGGTGCCGGATCACTCTGTGAAGATTGAGATTACGAAGGTTTTAGGGACAGACAAGACGATGGAGGGTACTGTGGTATGGTTTTGCGATCATACGAACAGATATCCTAAAGAATTGAAAGCAGATAAAACCTACGTGGCACTGATTACAGAAACAGCGTATACCCATGGAAAAGAGTGGGAGGATAGCGGAAATACTCATAGTACAGCGGAATATGCTCCGTGGCTGACTGCTACTACATTGTATACGCCAGATGGTCAGAGAATAGAAGATTCCCTTGATGTACAGGGAATTTATGAGCTTACGGAGGGGTTTTATAATACGCTGGAGGGACAGCGTTTTCTGGCTATAGCAGATATGGCAGTTGTCTATTATGATACCCAGCCCGTTGTAGGAACGAACAGCACGAATCTTTTGATGCCATTTTATGAAGGAAGCGCATGGGTGTATGAGGGACGCTATCCGACAGAAGAAGAGTATGTACAAGGGAGTGCAGTATGTCTTGCCCCTGGATCTTTTGCTGAAAATAACGGTCTGTCTGTAGGAGATCAGATTATCACGCGGTTATATTATGCAAATACGGGAGAGGATGTAGCTGTTAATTTCGGTCTCGACGGAAATGACGGGTATTCTTTTCAACTCCTTGGTTCGGATGGAAAGCTGTTAGAACCCTTTGAGGAAAAAGAATACACTATTGTCGGCCTCTATGATTACTCGCCTTCCGTCAGCGGAATCGCAAGAGATGAACTGATTGTGCCGCTCAATTCGGTAGAGCATCAATACGAGAACCTTGTGTCTTTCGGAGCAATGTCGGATGAAAATACCTCCTTCCAGATCGAAAACGGAACCATTGCAGAATATCTGGAAAGCATTGAGAAACACGGCATGGACAATCTGATTTTTACCTTCTATGACAGAGGGTACTCGGCGTTGGTGGAGGGTATTCGGAATTTGCGGAATATGTCGGCGGCGCTGCTGATTATGGGACTGATTGCCGCAGTGATACTGACTTTGCAGATAGCTCATATTTATGTTACGAAGCAGAAAAGGAGACTGTCCATAGAGCGGCTGATGGGCATGCCAGGGAAGCAGTGCAGGAATATTACTCTGACGGGGGTTCTGATTCTTCTGCTGATCGGGACAGTTCCCGGCGTGGCGGCAGGCATGGCGGTTTCTAATCATGTAGATGTAGAAGATATGGGGCAGGAGGATTTCAGCAGGAAATACAGCAATCTGGGGCTGGCGGCAGAAATAGAAGTTGACTCATCTGATAAACGAAGCGATACGGCAGTTTCCTGTATCATGGGCGGTTTGGTGATCGTGCTTGGCATGGGGATCTCTGGTGTAAAGTTACAGAAGATATTACGAGAAGAGCCGCTGTATCTGCTGGAGGATGGTATGTTGGGCAAATAGAAACGGAATCTGCATATTTTGAATTTCCAATGGCTCAGGAAATGTGTTAAGCGTTTGCGAAACTCTTCACAACATAACTTTAATTGTGCAAATTGCATAACCATAAGCAGCCCCTTGGAAGACGCCGGTACTTGGCGAGGTTTTTTCGAGCCGGTTTGGTCACAAACCTGTATCCCTGCTGCGTCTGGAACGGAGCGAAAGCGCGGCTGTGTTGGTTATACAATTTGTGCAATTTCAACAATGATGAAGGAGTTTCGCAATTACCTAAGGATATGTGTAAGAGGGAGGAGACGCATTGCATCACTATATTTTTAAAAGCATTGGGCGTCAGAAAAGCAGGAGCCTGTTGGTGGTTCTTGTCAATCTTGTACTGGCAGTTTTGCTGAATCTGTATTTTGGATTGATCGGCAGTTACCAGACACAGCTTACGTACCTCGCGGCGAATACGCCCATCAAATGCTCCGTCACGAATCCAGATGGAACGTCAGAGGTGGGAATTTTGGTAGAGAGCGACTGTCTGCGCGCTTTGCAGGCGGCGAAGGAAATTAAAGAACTGGATTTGTCCACACATTTAAAGGCAGGCTTCGGCGAGTTTGAAATAGCTGATTGGGAAGAAAATCTGAATCTGGATATGAGCGCGGTCAATAAGATAGACAGTACGGTTCTTCCTGATGATATGAATGTGAATTATCAGGAAGGCTGGGATGAAACTCTCTTTGCCGGAGCGGAGAGGGTGTGTCTGCTGAAAAAGTCTGCCATGGAAAAGCAGGGCTATACATACGGTGATGAAGTGGCTTTTACAGTATATTATTATCTGCCTGACGATGCAAAAGCAGATGTGGACATTCTGGAATTTGGCTGTATACAGCTTGAAGTGGCAGGAGAGATTGATGACTTTGACCCGGTGGAATCCCTGAATTATCCAGATGTATTGGTGCCTTTCCAGACAATGTGGGAGATATTTGGAGAGAAAAATGTGGATTTTACGGCAGATGCAGTTTCCTTTTATGTCCGGGATCCGTTAGAACTCAATGCTTTCAAAACGGAAATGGAAGAGATCGGCTTTCTGGAGATTTACAAGGGAGCCGGCAGCAGATTCTCTTATAAAGGAAGCGCTCTGTATGTACAGGATGGTACCTTTATCACCATGGCAGGCAGACTGAAAACAGCGATCCGTATTCTGACGGCATTTCTGGTTCCCATGGGAGGACTGATTTTCATAGTCGGCTATGTGATCAGCCATCTGCTGGCAAACGGCAGAGTCAGGGAGTTTGCACTGTTCAGGTCGTTGGGAGTGAAGCGGTTTTGCGCTGTATGGGTATTTTGGAGCGAGCAGTTTATCCTCGTGCTTGCCGGAAACATTCTGGGGTGTCTGACGGCGCTGCTGATCGGGCAGTTGGGAATCCTGGACATTATGACAGCATGCGGGGCAGTTCTCTGCGGATATATGCTGGGAACGACAGTGGCATTATTGTTTTTGGCGGGAAGTAATCCGTTACAGCTTTTGATGCAGGACAGATAAATGAAAGCAGCTTTATCGTGAGAAATTAAATCAGAATGAGAGAGGAACGGAGCATGGAAAAGATTATCGAGGCAGTCAATGTGAGTTATATTTATCAGACGAAATACCAGAAGACGCAAGCGCTTTCGGAAGTGAACTGTTCCTTTGAACGTGGCAGGGTGTACGCCATCACAGGTAAATCCGGAAGCGGGAAAAGTACCTTTCTGTCTCTTCTTGCCGGACTGGATGTGCCAACGGAAGGAACTCTGTATATTGACGGTCAGGATATGAAGAAGCTGGATCGGGATGCTTACCGGAGAAAACGTGCTTCCGTCATCTATCAGGCTTTTCATCTGTTCCCGCTTCTGACGGTAAAGGAAAATGTGATGTTCCCCATGCAGCTACAGCATATTTCCGGGAAGGCGGCGGAGACGAGGGCAGAGGAATATCTGGCCAAAGTGGGGCTGTCAGATACGCTCAGCGGGAAGAGACCAGGTATGATCAGCGGGGGAGAGCAGCAGCGGGTTGCCATCGCCAGAGCTATGGCGTCCGGCGGGGAGATTCTGCTGGCGGATGAGCCTACGGGCAATCTGGACAGCCAGAATGAGCAGGTGGTCATAGAACTGCTCTGTAAGCTGGCGCACGAAGAAAACTATGCAGTGATTATCGTTACGCACAATGAGGCGGTGGCTGCAGCGGCGGATGTGGTCTATGGTATGTCGGACGGAGTGCTCACAGTGGTGCGCGGAGAAATTCAAGCCTAGACAAACCCCCGTAAAAAAGGTATACTATAACTGATTTTCGATACATTATATGGGGATAAGAGAGGTTGCACAAATGGACTATAAGGCTGTTCCTTTTGAGAAAAGAATTAAGGAAAATATCAGAAACTATGCGCTGGATAATCTATACCACATGGATACGCTGACAGGATACTGCAAGGCGCTGTGCGATGTGGCGGGAATCGAGCTGCTTCTGACGGAGAGACATGGTGAGAAAGTGGTTTCGGTCGGCAGCTTTGCCGGATTTACGCCGGACGTGGTAGGAGAGCCGGGGCGTAAAGTCAGAGTATACGGCAGGACCATTGCCCACCTATATGCCAAGACAGATAACGTACCGGAGCAGAAGCTTCCGGCAGTAGAGAAGCTTCTGGATGAACTGACTGCTACGCTGTCCCATTGGGGAGAGGAAGCATATTTACATACGGAATCCTCTATTTATCTGGATGAACTGGAGGAGAAGCTGGGCGTACAGCATGTCCAGACGGCCAGAGGAGAGAAGGAAGACGCGCTTACGGGCGTGTACCATAAGCTGTACTTTGAAGAGCGCATGAAAATAATTGACCGGGCCGAGGTCGTTCCGGTGGCGGTAATCAATGTGAATATCAATGACTGGAAATTTGTCAACGATCATTTCGGCGATGAAGAAAGCGACAGGCTGATTAAGACCATAGCGGATATCCTGAAGCAGAAGGCAAAGCCCGATTATGTGATCGGACGTGTGGACGGCGACGTGTTCATTACGCTGATCCCGATGGCGGAGGACGGAGAGGCGGAAGTGTACTGTGCACAGGTACAGGAAGCATGCCTGCATTACGAGGATCCGATTCTGGCGCCTTCCGTAGCCTGCGGCGTGGTATACAAGACGAACGTGGAAGAATTGCTGGAGAATAAGCTGCCGGATGCAGAGTATGAGATGTTCAACAACAAGTTCGAGATCAAGAATGCGGACGGATACAGAGAGCGTCTGGAACATGGAGTAAAGGCATAGGGAAAGATAATCTGAAAGAGAAAGTGGTGCTTGCGGCATGACTTTCTTTTTTTATGTATAGGTTACTATTAACGGAACATGATTATAGTAAGAATTATAGTAAGAAAATACGTAAAAATAAACCAATTATAAAATAAATATTAAATCCCTTATTCTGGATGAAAACGAGATAATAATAGAAAATAAGAGATAACAAGAGAAAATAAGAGATAAACAATAAAATAGGACTTAGGAACGATTTGCAAACACCTGCATATGAAGCTAATATATGTTTTAGTAATTAGCACTCGATCAGGTTGAGTGCTAACAGAGCAAAACAGAAGCAGTAAGAAAGTTGATATAAGGAGGCAATTATCATGAAATTAACACCACTTGGCGACAGAGTTGTATTGAAGCAGTTAGTTGCAGAAGAGACTACCAAATCCGGTATCGTTCTTCCGGGACAGAGCAAAGAGAAGCCCCAGCAGGCTGAGGTTATCGCGGTAGGCCCCGGCGGCGTGGTAGACGGCAAGGAAGTGAAGATGGAAGTGAAGGTCGGCGACCAGGTTATTTATTCCAAATATTCTGGAACAGAGGTTAAGCTGGAGGAAGACGAATACATCATCGTAAGACAGAACGACATTCTGGCAATTGTAGAGTAAGCGGAATACAGAGATTCGTCAGAGCATGAATCTTTGCACCGGGTCCAAAGATTCGGATAAACAGTAATAGAAAGCAAAATAAAAGCTGAATATAGGAGGCAATTATCATGGCAAAGGAAATCAAATATGGCGCAGAAGCCAGAGCAGCCTTAGAGGCTGGCGTAAATCAGTTAGCAGATACAGTCAGAGTAACGCTTGGACCGAAAGGAAGAAACGTAGTGCTGGATAAATCCTACGGCGCTCCGCTCATCACCAACGACGGCGTTACCATCGCAAAAGAGATCGAGTTAGAAGACGCGTTTGAGAA
>JAGAIZ010000041.1 GCA_017626325.1 Lachnospiraceae bacterium
TCTTACCTGCCTGCCGGATTCTTTATGCGGGCCGCAGGCTTTAGAATCCGTATCCGGCGTCCTCTGAGAGATATCGCGTTTCGCCGTCAGCCCGTGTCTGCATATCATATGCTGCTCGAAGGCGTCCACCGCGTCTCTTCGGAGCTTGTTTAAAACACGAACCGGTACGAATACATCCCCCTGCACGACAATCCTGCAGTCCTGCACGGTCACGCAGGAATTTCCGGTCTTCATAAGACTTTTCCTGACATCTGCTTCCCCCATGGGACTCTTCAACGCCTGCTGTACGATATCCCCCGTAACCGTAACTTCCATATCCTGTCCGGTAACCCGCAGGCTAAGCGGTTGTCCGGCTTCTACGCCGGCAGACAGACTCACGGGCATTTTATCAGGCTCATGAAGATACGCAGCGCGAATTTCAGCCAGAACCTTTTCGTCGCTTCCCGCATAATTGGGTCTGTGAAGCGTGATCATCTCCCTGCCGTTATGCCTCTCATAATAGCCTGTCTGCATTTCGCTGCGGATATACAGACTGCGCAATTTCCTGATATCTTGCTCCTCTACCTGACAGGCTTCCGCGCCATACTGGTAATAACGATCGATATATTTACGGTACAATGCCGTCACGCCTGCCGCGTATTCCGGTTTTTTCATGCGGCCTTCTATTTTAAAAGAATCGATTCCCGCATCAATTAACTGCGGGATATGCGAAAGTGTGCACATATCCTTTAAGCTGAGGGGATATCCTTCTCCCGCAACAGGCTGTCCGTTCTCACAGATCTGATAGGGAAGCCTGCAGGGCTGGGCGCATCTGCCGCGGTTGCCGCTTCGTCCGCCTAAGATACTGCTGAAAAGGCACTGCCCCGAATAGCAATAACACATAGCGCCGTGAATGAAGCATTCTATCTCCATGCCCGTCTGTTCCTTGATTCTGCGCACTTCCGCCAGGGATAATTCTCTGGCCGGCACAATCCGCACCGCTCCCTGCGACTGCAGGAAGGCTGCGCTTCTTACGCCGGTAAGAAACATCTGCGTACTGGCATGAAGGGCAAGAGAAGGAAATCTGTCCCGCAGAAACATAAGCACACCCAGATCCTGAACGATTACGCCGTCCAGCCCGGCTTCATAGAAGGGAAGCATATAATCATACAATTCTTCTAACTCCTGTTCCTTGAACAGGGTATTGACGGTGAGGTATATTTTTCTGCCCATAAAATGCGCCGTGCGAAGGGCCCTGCATATTTCTTCTGTTGTAAAATTATCCGCGTAAGCTCTGGCTCCGAACTTCTCGCCGCCAAGATATACGGCGTCCGCTCCGGCATTCACCGCCCCGGTAAAGGCTTCATAATTGCCCGCCGGAGCAAGCAGTTCTACTCTGTGTTCCATATTCATGATCCATTCAATTTCCAATATAACCTGATGATGAAAATAGCTGTCTATGAAAGACAGCTACAATCTTACTTTTTCAGTTCTTTTAATTCAGTTTCCAAACGAACAATCTTTTTGGCATTCTCATTGGCTTCCGTCTGAAGCTTCTGTACGTTCTTTTCCGTATTCTCTAATTTAATCTGGGAAGCGATCAGTTCATGTTTCAGATCATACATCTCTTTCTCTTTATTCTGTAACTCTTCTTCTAAGAGACTGATCTGTTTTTTTGCTTTGAAGTAATCATCCGCAATATTAAGCTGCAGCAAAACATTCTGCGTATCAAGAGACTGCCGCTTAAAGCTGTCAACTTTATTATACTCAGCTACCTTATTATTAATGTAAGACGCTACCTTCTGTAAATATTCTTCACTTTCATAACCGCTTAACGTGAATACTTTACCGGCGATGATAACCTCTGTATCTGTTTTTGTTGACATAGGGCTTCCCCTCCCATACTAAATATGTGGTCTGATATATACGCCATATACTATATCTATTATAGCCAGCTTAAGTAGGAATTTCAAGCCCTAAATGATGATATGCCAAATCCGTGACGGTGCGTCCTCTCGGCGTACGGTTCAGGAAGCCGTTCTTGATCAGATAAGGCTCATAGACATCCTCAATCGTCCCGCTGTCTTCACCGATTGCAGCAGCCAGCGTGTCAAGCCCCACAGGACCACCCTTAAATTTCTCGATCATCGTACATAGAATATTGCGGTCAATATGGTCCAGTCCCATCTTGTCTACGTCCATCAGATCCAGCGCAGTATTCGCAATCTCCCCGGTGATAACGCCGTCATATTTCACCTGAGCGAAATCCCGTACCCTTTTCAGAATGCGGTTCGCCAGACGCGGCGTTCCCCGGCTTCTTCTGGCAAGCTCCAGAGCGCCCGCTTCATCGATCTCTACGCCGAGAATTCTGGCTGAATGCATAATGATAAGCTTTAACTCCGGTACGGAATAAAACTCCAGCCGGTGAATCACACCGAAACGGTCTCTGAGCGGCGCCGTCAGCAGGCCCGCTCTTGTAGTGGCTCCCACTAGTGTGAAATGCGGCAGATCCAGACGAATGGAACGCGCGGTTGCGCCTTTACCGATCATAATGTCAATCGCATAATCCTCCATGGCAGGGTACAGCACTTCCTCCACCTGCCGGTTCAGCCGGTGGATCTCATCTACGAA
>JAGAIZ010000042.1 GCA_017626325.1 Lachnospiraceae bacterium
CCAGAGATTTGCCTCCACCGTCCTTCAGATTCCCCTCGCGTTAATCATAATCTGCGTTATGAATAGGACACCCTTGGTCTTGGCTGTATCCTTCCCACTACTAGGGCGGATTGGGGACTTTCACCCGTTAGCGACGTGCGCCGCAAGGCGCACTTATAATAAGGCGTCCGAGAACTCAGTCTCAAACGCCTTATTGTATTAGCGGACTCTTTCCGGGAAACCAACCTTCTTCTGCACCTTACGGAGCGTCTTGGTCGCATAATAGTTCGCTTTCTCATCGTTGTCCTTAATAATCTTATCAATATAATCTTTGTTGCTGCTCAGCTCCGCATATCGCTCCTGCAGCGGTTTCAATACGCCGACAACCGCTTCTCCGACTGCCAGTTTGAAGTCTCCATAGCCTTTGCCTTCGAATTCTTTCTCGGTCTGCGCAGGCGTTTTGCCGGTGCAGGCACAATAGATATCAATCAGGTTCATAATACCCGGCTGATTCTCCGTATAGCGGACACAAGCCTCGGAGTCGGTGACCGCCCGCTTAAACTTACGGATAATCGTATCCGGATCATCCATCAGATAAATGCTGGCGTTCGGGTTCTCATCGGACTTGGACATCTTCTTCGACGGATCCTGCAGACTCATGATCTTAGCGCCCGCCTTGCCCACATATGGCTCCGGGATCGTAAATACGTCTCCGTAGATGCCGTTGAAACGCTGCGCAATGTCTCTTGTAATCTCCAGATGCTGAAGCTGGTCTTTGCCGACAGGAACCACGTCCGCCTGATACAGCAGAATATCCGCCGCCATCAGCACCGGATAGGTAAACAGACCCGCGTTGATATTGTCCGCATGCTTCGCCGCCTTATCTTTAAACTGCGTCATACGGTTCAGCTCCCCCATATAGGTAAAGCAGTTCAGTATCCAGGACAGCTCGGCATGTCCGGACACATGGGACTGATAATACAGGCAGTTCTTCTCAGGATCCAGACCTGCCGCAATATATAAGGTCAGCAGATTCCTGGCACGTCTGCGAAGCTCTGCCGGATCCTGCCGGATCGTAATAGAATGCAAATCTACTACGGAGTAAAAGCACTGGTATTCATCGCACAGCGTAACCCAATTCTTGAGCGCACCCAGATAATTTCCAAGCGTCAGATTGCCTGTCGCCTGCATACCGCTGAACAAAACTTTCTTTCCATCTATCATGATTTCTGCCTCCAAACCTATGTAATACGTCAGACTTAAGTGTATCATTCCCATACGAAAAGCGCAAGCATAAAACTTGCGCCTTCCCATCCAAATGTATTTAATTTTCTTCACAGCCACAGGTTGATCCGCCGCCAAACGGTCTGCTCTCAAAACGCGGCTCAAATCTCGATTCATTGCACGGGCAGGAATCGTTATCAGACTCTCTTGAGCGGCGGGATTCCCCACAGTTCCTATCCCGGTCACGGTCACAATCGCGATCACAGTCGTTATCGTTTCTACAGTTTAATCCATTCTGTCCGCAGAAGAACAATAACAATAAAATGATACAACAGTTCATACTTTCATCTCCTTTTTTCTCATATGATATACTATGCAAAAAAGGAAACGCGGTCACATTATCGAGGCCTCTTTTTGAGAATTCTGACCCGGATATAGCGGAAGGTCTTCTCTTCCCCCTGTTCCGCCAGCATTTGCAGCAGAAACTCCAGAAGCTGTCTGGTTTTGGGATGAAGCGGAGGCGGCGTCTTGCTTGACTGGTAGTAAGCCAGCGGGTCCTTATCCGTATAGGCGCCTTTATGGTATACCTTACATGCCGCAATGCGGTCCATCAGCATTTCTATGATATAGCGCTTCGGCATAGGAGCCGGCGCCATGCCGCCCGGAATGTCCTTCGTACTGTAGTCGATCCAGTATTCATAATGATGCTTGTTGCGTCCTTTATGATGAAGCCATGCGGAAGAATAGCCGATCGCTTCCCGTTCCGCATTGTTAGGGCTGCGGTCGCCCTGCCAGTATCTGGCTCCGACCATAAATTCCGTGGGACTGTATTTAGACAGATCATGCAGTAATCCCTGTCTGTAAAGCCCTACCTTAAAGCATCCCTCCATGACTAATAATTTATGATAGGTAATGGTCTTAAAATGCTCCCATGCTTTGTTCATACATTCAACTTCCTTTAACTACTGATTTTGATTAATGGTTTTAGCGGCAGACTTTCTTCTGGGTTTCACGGTTTCCGGCTCAGGACAATCTCTGAGAACATAGATCTCTATCGTTCTGGGCGCGACACGGATTTCCTGCAGACTGGCGTCCGACGCCGTACAGGAAATATTCTTTGCCGCAGTAGATGCCGCCAGGGTCCACCTTTTGCCCTTGGGCGGCTGCGGAAGCCCCAGCGCGTGAGGTTCCCAATGCATATTAATGCCGATATAAAGCAGCGGATCCTCTTTTGCGCCGCCCGTTTTGTCATAATAACCGCAATACATAAGCCCCATGCTTCTGCTGGTAGAACTGGTATCCGGTCTCCATGCCTCTCTTCCGTGCAGAGAAATATCCGGATAGCCGCAGGACAGATAATCTATCCCTCTAAGCGGGGCTGCGCTGTGCAGAACCGGATGCTCTTTCCGAAACCGAATAAGCATCCGGGTATAAGCCAGCAGTTCCTTGCCGCTTTCCATCTGGCTCCACTTGATCCACGCCGTAGGATTATCCTGACAATAGGGATTGTTGTTGCCCTCCTGGGTGTTGCCGAACTCGTCTCCGCTGTAGAGAAGCGGCGTCCCCTGCGACAGAAACAACAGCGACATCGCGTTTTTCATCTGCCGCATCCGCAATTCCAGAATGTTTTTCTTACGGCTCCGTCCCTCGGCTCCGCAATTCCAACTGCAGTTATAATCGGTGCCGTCCTGATTATCTTCTCCGTTTGGTTCATTGTGCTTACGGTCATAGCTGACAAGGTCAGCAAGTCTGAAGCCGTCCCATTTCGCCATATAATTTACGACGCCTGTATCCTGACATTGATTGCGTATATGATACAGGAAGGCGTTTATCATGTTGTCGTCGCCTTTCAGAAATCTGCGCATATCATACAGAAATCCGTCGTTCATTCTGCCCAGATATCTGTTATAAAGCTTATTGTGCTCTCTGCCCGGGCTGTACTGCTGATCTATCAGAATCTTAGTCTCTGCAAGAACAGGCTCCTGCAGGAACAGCTCCACAGGAAGATTGACTCCCATCACCTGGAATCCATCCACATGGTATTCCAATACCCAGTATTTCATAATATCTGTCATCTCCATGGCAGATATTTCCGGTGGGAAATAGAACTGCATCAATACCTCTATTCCGTTCTGGTGCAGCGCTCTGACCATGTCTTTATATTCCGTCACCGCGCATTTGCCGTAGGCATACCCGCTCTTCGGAATATAATACAACCCCTTTTGATAGCCCCAGTAATTGATTTTGTACGCAGGTTCTTTATCTGCCGACGATTCCTGCGCCGGAAGCTCCTGCATATAGGACGCCGCAGCCTGTTCCATCGATATTGGCTGGTTTATACTATCCTGCGTCATGATCTCATCAAATTCATAAGCAGGCATCAGAAGAACCGAGGTAATTCCAAGCTCTTTCATATAAGGGATTTTCTCTGCGACGCCGGCATACGTTCCTTTATACTTTACATTGGAAGAGCGGTGTCTGGTAAACCCCCTGACATGCAGGGAATATAGGATCATATCTTCATAGGATATTCCCGGCGGGCAGTCGCCTTCCCATTCATATACGGAATCCATTACCTTACATCTTGGCAGATCTTTCTTCACGGTACCGTACCGGTATGGGTTCTCTATCTGCCTGCAGCAGGGATCCTGCCAGACCTCCTCTCCCTGATAGAAAAGATAACTGCATTCCCTGTTCTGATAATCCTTCAAAAGCATGGAATAAACAGCCCCGATTCGGTTTTCCTCCGGAAACGGGATTCGGATTCCCGTTTTATGCTTTCTGTCATAAAGCAGGAGTCCTTTTTCCTGACAGACGCCATCATGATCGGCGCTGTCAAACACGGCGGAAATATGCATTCCCTCCGGAGTGAAACAGACACCTAACGGATACACCTGTGTTTTCTCTATTTTAAATGCTTTTTGCATGAATACCTCCGCTGATCCAAGTATTAATTTTCTGTCAATATAATTATTTTACCATAGAAACAGCACTTCCTGCATAAAAATTTATTTATTTGTTGAATATCTGTTCTTATTTTTGTAAAATAAAATCATTCCAGTACAAAAGGAGGCATTCTTATGGGCAAAAATAACATGGACAACGGCTATGACGCCGAAGAGATGACCGTAGAATTAGAATTGGAGGACGGCGCTTTGGTCACCTGTGCCATCATCACCATTCTGACGGTATCTGACCGGGACTATATCGTACTGCTCCCGCTTGATGAGAACGGAGAAAATACAGACGGCGAAGTCTGGTTCTACCGTTACAGCGAGAATCCGGATGATCCCAACGAGGAACCTGAATTGGGATATATTGACGACGATGAGGAATACGAGGCAGTATCGGATGCCTTTGATGAATATCTGGATGCTTCCGAATTTGATGAACTGATCGAGGACGATGAAGAGGCTTAGCCTATTCTATATTTTACAGATGGTATTCAGGAACCGGGAAGGAACATCTTTCCCGGTTTTTCCTTTGACCGCGCTGATCGAAAGCGTGCGCTTCGCCCGCGTCATAGCTACATAGAACATGCGTCTTTCCTCCTCCAGATCAGCCTCTGTTTCGGCTTTCTTCGAAGGGATCGTGCCCTCCACGCAGCCCGGCAGATAGACATGGTCATATTCCAGGCCTTTGGATGCATGCATGGTAAGCAGTTCTATCTTCTCCGGCCCCACAGCAGATGCTCCGGCGGACGCTTCCCTGCGCCGGCTTAACGTTTCTCCGTATTCCGCCATAGAACGCCTCATTTCTTCATAGGAGGCAAACGGACGCGCAAATTCCTGAAATTCATCCGCAATACAGAACATATCCTTTGCCTGCGCCGGTCCGTACCTGTCCGTCAGATAAGCGTCATAGCCGATAACAGTTCTAATGTAACGAATTGCCAGATAAGGTCTGGAATGGCTGATACGTTCCATTCCCCGAAAAAGGCTGTCTATCGATTTCCATACCGCAGGCATATCCTTATAGTAAGCTTTCCATTTCTCTTCTGTCACTTCCTCATCAGGCAGACTATCCCTTCTGATGTAACGCACGGGACGATTCATAATACGCAGAAACAGGCTGCGGCGCCTGCTTCCGGCAGCAAGCGCAAGGTAAGCGGATATATCCTTTATAACGAAATGATCGAAGCGGCTTGTGGAAATCTCCTTCATGCGGCAGGGAATGTGCTGCTGTTCCAGAATCTGCGCCCATAGCGCACAATCGTAATTGGTCCTGCAGATGACGGCAGAAAGTCCAAGCTTATGCGCTTCTTTCTGTGCCTTCAATTCCTGTACCAGATATTTCTGCTCCTCTTCCTGTGTCTCAAAGATATGACAGCTTATGCCTTCGCCTTCCGTATGCGCGGCTTCAATTGTTTTGACAATACGTTCTTTGTTCTCTTCCACTACCTTCAGAGAAGCTTCCACGATCTGTCGATGACAGCGGTAATTCACGTTGAGAAGAATCTTTGCGGCAGCCGGGTAATCCTTTAGAAACTGCTGCGTAACAGCAGGACTTGCTCCACGGAAACGATAAATGGACTGGTCGTCATCTCCTACTGCGAAAATATTGTTGTGGGGCGCCGCAAGCATACGCATGACGCGGTATTGTCCCGGCGCGATATCCTGAAATTCATCGATCAGAATATATTGAAACCGGGACTGCCACTTCATAAGCAGTTCCTTATTATCCGCCAGCAATGCTTCGCAGTACAGGATAATATCGTCAAAATCCATCTGTTGAAGTTCTGACAGATACTTCTGATATTCCAGCAGCAGAAACGCCAGATCCTGCAGTGACATCCCGGCAAGCGGAATGTCCGACGCAGGAATCAGACCCGCTGCGGCTTCTGCCCCGTCCGGACTGTCATAACAGGACACGGTATATTCCGGCAGGTTCTTCATCCTGCTGATTACCGCAAGCAGTTTATCATAGTCCTCTTCCTGGATATAAAAGAAGCGTCTGTGCATCCGGGTAATCGCTTTCATCAGTTTTCTTTTATCAGCGTGCGTAATAATGGTATATTCGCGATACTGCGTCGATTGTTTCAGAATATGATAGAATACGGCATGAAAAGTACCGAACCAGACCGCCGGTCTTGCAGGCTCGAAAAGACGCCAGAAACGCTCCTGCATTTCCAGAGCCGCCGCCTTGGAAAATGTGACCACAAGAATATGCGCCGGATCGACGCCGTGATGTGTGATAAGATGCTTGATGCGGTGGATGGTCACATATGTTTTGCCGCTGCCGGGACCGGCTATAATCATCGCCGGCCCGTCAGCGTGTCTGATCGCGCGCTCCTGATTGGGATGCTTTGTCCAATCAGGCATTCTGTAATTTCCCGATTCCCTTCCGGATTCTTGCCAGGGATTCGTCCTTTCCCAGGATCTCCATCAGTTCCGTAGCGCCGCCGGGGGTCATCTGCTTACCCGATACGGCCGTTCTGACAGGCCACATCACATAACCGTTCTTACATCCCTTCTGTTCCACGTAGGCGGATAAGGTCTGATACAGCGCGTCGTTGCTGTAGTCCTCCTGCGCTTCTAAGACCGGAAGAAGCTCCGTCAGCACTTCCAGGGAAGTCTCCGCATTGGTCTTCATTTTCTTGTGCGTATACATCGAAACGTCGTATTCCGGCAATTCTTCAAAGAAATCGATATGCTCCCTGATATCCGGGAATATCTCGATTCTGGTCTTAACCATCGCCGCAATCTTCTTAAGATCCAGGTCTTTCGTGATGACTTCCTTCAGATACGGCTCCGCCATCTCATAAAATCTGTCAAAATCCATTGCTTTCATGTATTCGCCGTTCATCCATTTCAGCTTGGTATAATCAAATACCGCAGGCGACTTGGACAAATGGTGATAATCGAATTTCTGAATCAATTCCTCTAATGTGAAAATCTCGTTATTATCCTCCGGGCTCCAGCCAAGCAGCGCCACGAAATTGACGATAGCCTCCGACAAAAAGCCCTGCTCAATCAGATCTTCATAGGATGAATGACCGCATCTCTTGGACAATTTCTGGTGGTTTTCGTCCGTAATCAACGGACAGTGAATATATTCGGGCACTTCCCAGCCGAACGCGTCATAGAGACGATTATACTTAGGCGATGAGGATAAATATTCATTGCCTCTGACTACATGCGTAATCCCCATCAAATGATCGTCCACAACATTAGCGAAATTATATGTGGGATAACCGTCTGACTTAATCAGAATCATATCGTCTAATTCCGCGTTATCAACGGTAATATCGCCGTAAATATCATCATGAAAAGTCGTAGTCCCTTCTGTCGGATTGTTCTGTCTGATAACATATGGCTTGCCTGCTGCAAGATTCGCCTCAATTTCTTCTTTTGATAAATGCAGACAGTGCTTGTCATACACATTAATCTCCTTGCCGGCCACTGTCTGCGTCAGCGTCGCAAGACGTTCCTTATCGCAGAAACAATAATAGGCTTCTCCCTTGGCGATCAGTTCCCTGGCATACCGTAAATAAATGCCCTGCTTCTGACGCTCGCTCTGCACATAAGGACCTACCCCGCCGTCCTTATCCGGTCCCTCGTCATGAATCAGACCAGTATTTTCCAGCGTACGGTAGATAATATCCACAGCGCCTTCCACATAGCGCTCCTGATCGGTATCCTCTATTCTTAAGATAAAATCCCCGCCTTCATGCTTGGTAATCAGATAGGCATATAATGCCGTCCTAAGATTTCCCACATGCATGCGTCCTGTAGGGCTTGGCGCATATCTTGTTCTGATTTTTTGCATAATTTCCTCCATAACTGTATCTTTTTTTATAAACGCATCGGATCCCCCGCTGTATTATTCTGCGGGATCCGGCAGTTTTTTCTCCGCCGCATTCTGGAATGCTCCTACTGCCTTGGCGGCAACAGGTATCGGAATATTGGTTCCCGCTCCGGCAATACAGCCGCCGGGACATGCCATTCCTTCGATCAGGCAGCCGTTCTTCTTACCCGCCTTGGCAAGCATCAGCATCTTCTTACATTCGGCAAGACTTTCCGCATGCTCAATGTTGACTTCCACATCGGGATAGTATTCCCGTACGCATTCTTCAATTGCGCTCGCTACGCCTCCCGCGACACCGTATCCTCGTCCGGCTCCGGTCGCGCCTTTTAATTCGTCCATTGCCTGTATTTCTTTTAACAGAATGCCCCGGGCTTCAAATACGCCCGCCAATTCCTCAAAAGTAATAACAAAATCCACATCGGAACGAATCGTTCTTCTGGAAGCTTCTAGCTTCTTAGAGGCGCAGGGGCCGATGAATACTACCTTTGCGTCAGGATGCTCCTTTTTGATCACACGCGCGGTCGCCACCATTGGCGTCAGCGCATTGGATATTTTATCGATGGTTTCCGGGAAAAATTTCTTCGCCAGAACAGACCATGACGGACAGCAGGATGTCAGGCTGAACGGCAGGTTGCCGGTGGCCACTTCCTTCGCGTAATGCTCTGCCTCCGCAATCGCACCCATGTCCGCGCCGATCGCCGTCTCATATACGTCATAAAAGCCTAATTCCTTCAATGCGGTCTTAAACATATCCGGCGTTACATCCGGTCCGAACTGTCCGGCGAAAGCCGGCGCAACCTGCGCGATAATCTTATGCCCGGACTGCATGGCGCGGATCAACTGGAAAATCTGGGATTTGTCCGCAATCGCGCCGAAAGGACAGCTTACCATACACTGTCCGCAGGAAACGCATAGATCATTATCAATAACCGCTCTCTTCTTATCGTCATTCTTGATCGCGTTCACGCCGCAGGCGCCCGCACAGGGCCTTACCTGATGGGATATGGCATCATAAGGACAGACCGCCTTACACTTACCGCATTTAATACACTTCTCCTGATCAATGATCGATTTGCCGTTCTTCATGGAGATAGCGCCCCTCGGGCATACCTCCCTGCAGGGATGCGCCACACAGCCCATACACAGATCCGTGACATGATAACAGTTCTCAGGACATGCGTTGCATGCGGACGGAATAACCTGCATCAGCGGCGGTTCATAATATTTCTCAGAAATATTGCTCTCTTCCAGTCCCTGTGTCAGATGCACCGGCTGGTTCTCAGGACGCAGCGATAACCCCATCGCAAGACGGATTCTTTCACGCACGATCGCGCGCTCTCTATAGATACTTTCATATTCTGATTCATCATAATCCACAATCTTGTAGGGAAGCGCCTCGATATCGTCCTTCAAATTCTCTGAATGATAAGCCAGATTGGCTACTTCCTTAAAGATTCGTCTTCTGTTCTTGCGAACCTGCGTATCAATTCCTCTCATACCTACACCACGCCTTTTCGTTATTCTATACAATGCTTCGCATCATAATGTTAATAATTTCACAATATAGCCGCAAAAAATCCCCGTAAGGGGTCATGTCTATTTTTACACAAACTTACGGGGAAATCAAGCGAATTTGCGGAAACTTATAATTCTATTTCTTACGGCGTCTCAACCAGATGATAAACCCTGCCGCCAGCGCGCCGATCGGAAGGACAAAGACAGCGACTATGCCTGCCAGATAAATCGTCTGTGCACGGAATACCAGATTGCCGATTTCAAAGCTTTTAACAGGAACAGCAACGGAGCTTTCATGATCCGCCAATGCGCTGATCATGCTGCCAAAAAGCTTCACATTATATCCGGGCGCCATATCGTCCGCCACCGTAGTAAACATGCTCTCATTGGCGACAATAAATGCCTGGGAAGTCCCGCCCTGGCCGGTAGTTTTCTCTGCCCTTAAGCTGATTACGAAAGGGCCGTCGATATCCTCTGCTGACTTGCTGTAATCTTCAGCGCCTGTTATATTTACCTTGCTGAAAGCGCTGTCGCTGGTCGTCAAAAGAGGCGTATAATATACATCTTCCAGCGTATCGTCATAGGATAAACCACGGGAAAGCGGCGCAAAAACCGAGCCGTCCATAACTCTGCTCGTCACCTCGTCATAGGCGATTTCCGGGAAGAGATAATAGGGACTCTGATAGTAATATTCTCTGTCTCCCTCCACGATCATGCCGTCTACCACCGAGACGCCGTAATAATCGAGAATCCGTTCGAAATTCTCCATACTTTCATCAGTAAACGTCGGAAGAAGGAACGCGTTATGCCCCTGTTCCAGATACGCGATCACCTTATCCGCATCCTCCGCCGAGAAGTCACTGGTGGGCGCATTGATAATAACGCCCCGGGCATCCGCCGGAATCTCATCCACAGAATACAGGGTCAGTTCTTCATAGGCGGCATTCTCCTTGGTAATGGCATTTAAAAAGGTATCCTCGAATCCCAGCTCTCCATGCCCTGTAATCATATAAAATTTAGGAATATCTTCGGTCGTTACATACGCGATCGCAGACGCAAGCTGGCCCTCTCCGTCATAACCGGTTAATTCATAACTGTAAGAGGTGTAATTCATCTCGTAAGCATAAACCGAATTATAATCAATTACGGTGCTGTTCTTCGGTCCCACTACGATCATACTGTTGTCTGTCGGCTCCGTATCCGTATAATTGTAATAAAATTTCGGATTCGCCACCGGACTGATATATTCCACCTTAATATGCTTCGACAGGCCTTCCATCTGCGTTAAGGTTTTATCAAGATCTTCGTCTTTGGCGGACTCTTCTGCCAGCACATAGATCGTAATGTCCTCTGCCAGATTCGATACCATCGCCTTTGTATCATCCGTCAGCGTATAAAGCTTGTTGGCTGTCACATCATAAGAAGTATACTGATCCGGTATATAGTTTAAACCAAGATTGACGGCAACTGTCAGAACCGCCATAAGAAATATCGCGGCAACACTGTATACACCCAGCCTGATTCCCTTGCCGGATACGCTGTATCTGCGCTTCTGAATCGACTGTACCGTACAGAACAGTACAAAGGCAGTCAGCGTAATATAATAAGCCACGGCCTCTAACTGAAAATAACCGCTGGAAAGCATATCAAATCGACTAACCATATCGAAGCAGTATAGAAGCTTAGACAAAATATCTGCAACAAACGTTGTGCCGGAGCTTGACAGAATACTGCATAGGCCCGACATAATATAGCCCAAAAACAATACGACAAGCGTCAGTACCGCGGCAATCACCACACTTTCCGTCAAAGACGAAAGAAACAGGCCTATTGCCAGGGCAAGACATCCATACAGGAAAAAGCCCAATAAGGAGGTGTAGGATATGCCGATCTGGAAATCGCCGGCCTGCATAAGCGCAAACGGGGTAAGCCCTATGATTGCCGTCGGTATGGCAAGCACTGTTACCAGCGCCAGATATTTGCCTAATACGATTCCGCCTACAGATACCGGCGCTGTCAATATCAACTGATCCGTCTTATATTTCCGCTCTTCTGACAGACTGCGCATAGTCAGAACAGGAATCGTAATAATGAACAGAAACACAATGCTCTGCAGCACGTAGGATATAGTAGGATATCCCGCCAGCATATTAAATACAGTAAAATAAATCCCCATCATAAACAGCGTTGCCGCGATAAACAGCCAGCCGACAAAGCCGTGGAAGAAGGACTTTAGCTCTCTTTTATAAATTGCTGTCATTGTCTGTATCCTCCTTATCATCTTCTTCCGGTTCCACAGAATCCGCCGTTTCCTGCGAGCCTGTAAGTTCCAGGAAAATATCTTCCAATGATTTCTCCAGCCTGTTCATAGACAGAATCGGCAGTCCGGCACCGGACAGCGCCATAGACAATTCCCTGCGAGTATCTTCATTTTCCTTCGGTGTCACAAGAATTCTGACACTGCCGTCATCTTCCGCAGGCTCTAATGTATAGGATTCTATCTGCTCCATAGGCTTTAACACGGCTTCCGCCTGTTTGGCATCGCCCAGTACCGTTACTTCCAGTTCCACTTTGACCTGCATCATCTTCTGCAGTTGTTCCGGCGAACCGCTTGCCACAAGCTTTCCCTTCGAAATAATCATGATATGATCACAAACAGCGCTGACCTCTGAGAGAATGTGGGAGCTTAGAATGATCGTATGCTCCTTTGCAAGCCCTTTGATCAAATCCCTCATCTCAATAATCTGTTTCGGATCCAGCCCGACCATCGGCTCATCCAGAATAATAACCTCCGGGTAACCGATCAGCGCCTGTGCCAGCCCCACTCGCTGTTTGTAGCCTTTGGACAGATTTTTAATCAGCCTGTCTTTCACATCAGCTAGTTGGAGATCATCTATGATCTTCTCAACATGCTCCACTCTCTGTTTTCGGGGTATTTTCTTAAGTTCTGATACAAACAGCAGATATTCCCACACTGTCATATCCATATACAACGGGGGAAGCTCCGGCAGATATCCGATGCATTGCTTCGCTTTCAACGGCTCCTTTAAGATGTCATAGCCATTAATCATTACTGTGCCGCTGCTTGCGGCGATATATCCCGTCATAATATTCATTGTAGTCGTCTTGCCGGCGCCGTTTGGCCCCAGAAAGCCATAGATCTGTCCTTTTTCTACCGTAAACGACAGTTGGTCAACTGCCGTATGATTTCCGTATTTTTTGACTAAATTCTCTACTTGTATCACAGAAAACTCCTCCCTTCCATCTGACAAACACTCTTTCTAATATACTGTATAAATGTGTCTCTATTCGTATCAAAATGTGAAAAAACTGTGTCTTTTATTTATAGGCTATCCATATCCTCAGCAAAACCCGGAAGGATTCCGGCAGTGAAACACATTGTAACGATTATATCATATCATAGTAGTAAAAAACACTTGTAAAATAGTGGCGTCCCACTAGGAAAGGTATCTTAATGAAAGATTATATGTACAAAGAGTCTTTGGGCGACTTTCCGCTTGCAATGGCATATGTACCGATGCAGCAATTTGACGGTATCTGTGATAATCTGGAAGAAGCCCTCAGCGACGGCACCATCTTCCCTGAACTCAATAAACCTTTTAAAGGAAGGAGGAGCTGTAAGAAATGATGAATATTCGTTTTGCCAATGAGCAGGAAAAAATGCTTCACGACGTCAACGTTCTCTCCTTCGTAGTTGTAGAACTGAACTTATATCTGGACACTCATCCCAATGACCGCAATGCCATGGAATACTTCAACCATTATAATCGTATGGCAAACCAGGCGAAAAAAGAATACTCCGCCAAATATGGCCCTCTGACGATCTCCTGTGCCGACACAATGGGCTGTAACGAATGGAAATGGGCTCTTACGCCAATGCCCTGGGAAGGAGGCTGCAACTAATGTGGAATTATGAAAAAAGATTAGAATTTCCGGTAAATATTACAAGCCCAAATGCAAAACTGGCGCAGGTTATTATAAGCCAGTACGGCGGTCCCGACGGCGAAATGGGCGCGTCTATGCGTTACCTGTCCCAGAGATATGCCGCTCCTTACAGAGAGGTGGCGGCCATTCTGACGGACGTGGGCACGGAAGAATTGGCGCACTTAGAGATGGTGGCTACTATTGTCCACCAGTTGACCAAGGATTTATCTATGGAAGAAATTGAAGCATCAGGATTTGCTAATTATTATGTGGATCATACAGTTGGCATCTGGCCTCAGGCAGCCAGCGGCTTTCCGTTTACCGCTGCCCAGTTCCAGTCTACAGGAGATGTTATTACGGATTTGATGGAGGATATGGCGGCAGAACAGAAAGCACGGACCACCTACGACAACATCCTTCGGCTCATCCATGACCAGGAGGTCTGCGAACCGATTAAGTTCCTGCGGGCGCGTGAGATTGTGCATTTCCAGCGGTTCGGCGAAGCGAAGCTTACTGATTTAAGGGGATTTTAAGCGAAGGCAGCGGTCGTTGGTGACCGGTACCTATGCTCTCCGGAAAGAGCCAACAAGTCAAAAGATTCTTTCAGTATTTTTACACATATAGAGCGAGGGCATCGCTCAATCATCTAACTTGATGATTTTGCGACACCCTCATATATTCCAAACAATCTTGGTACTTCCATCTTCGCTTATCATAATCTTATCTATCAAGATCATTGCAACAGCTTTCTTGCGGTTATAATCTGCTGTTTTCCATGATTTCGCCAGATTGACAACAACCTCTGTTTCTGTGCTTTGGCTTTTCAGTTCTTCAATCCTGTCATGCAAAGCCAGCCGATCCCTTTTTAGCTGTGTTGCTTTCTGGTTGGCAATGGTCAGCAGGTCTTCATTGAAGCCACTTGTCAGCATGGTATCTAAAAGCTGCTTCTCTGCCTTTTCAATCGCCTTGATTTTCAATTTCAAATCGTTTATTTCAACAGCGTCACTCTTTTTCGCCGTATGCTTTGTTTCAGTAAGTTCCGACATTTTTTCAGCGATACAGTCATAAACCATGTTTTCTAAATCTTCAGCGTAAATAGAAACCTTTGGTCCCGTACAGATTTTCTTATATGATTTTCCTGTACAGTTAAAATACCGACGTATCTCGCCATCCTTATTAATCTTGCCTTTAATGGTAGTCATTGTGTGTCCGCATTTCTCACAGATAATTTTACCGGACAGCCAACTGGTACGGTTGCTGACACTGTTTCCAATTTGCTTATTTTTCTCCAGTTTTCTCTGACACTTGAGCCAGATGTCGGAATCGATAATGCCATTATGAGTTAAGAGAACCAGTTTCATATCAGACCAGTCAGGATCATCAGACTTATGCTTGGTACGCCCATATAACTGTGCACCATATTTTCCGGTGAACATAGACACATCTGTTATCATCTGGACTCCATGCCTGTCAAAATAATCATATACATCTGAATCTGCTTTCACATAAATAGGATTTCTCAGCAGTGTGGACAGCTTTGCTGTAGACCAATCACTCCCATTCAGCGGCTTTTTGTTCTCGGCAATCAGAATATCCAACAGCCGCCGCAGAGAAACATTTTCCTGTGCATAAACTTCAAATATGTATCGGATCTGCTCTATCTCAGAAGGTATCGGGTTTAACTTTTTGGTCTTGATATTATGAATCACGGTCGGCACAAGCTCGAATCCGTAAGGCTGCCTGCCACCCATGTAAAATCCCATTTCACTCCGGTGCGCATAAGCCTGAGTCACACGATTGATAGTGGATGTTCTCTCAAACTCAGCAAATACCATTAAAATTTTCACAATCAGCTCCCCATAAGGGGAGGATGTGTCAAAGGATTCCTGCGAAGATAAAAACTCGACGTTGTGTTCTTTGAATTCCTGAAGAATATTTACAAAGTCTGAAAGTGACCGACTAATTCGGTCAAGCTTATATACAATAACTTTACTCACTTTTCCCTGTTTGACAAGCTTCATCATCTTTTGAAAACCGTCACGATTGATATTTCCGCCCGAAAAACCGTTATCGATGAAAGTCAGAATCTTTTCATTCCGTTCATCTGGTTTTAGAACCGATTTACAATATTCAATCTGTGTTTCACAACTGATGCTGTTCTCTCGTTCTACCGATTTTCTGGCATAAAGAGCAATCGCCATTTGACACCACCTCCCTTCACGATAAAATCCTAAACGCAATTGTTATGCCGGGATATGCCTGATCGGTCTTGTTAATGCCCGAAACAGTTCCTCCACAATCTGTTCTTTACTGTTCCTATTATCATCTGCTAAAATGACATGCTCTACTCTGTGCGTTTTTTTCTTGATATCCGTGTATTCCTTTGTTAGAATAGCCATGCAATACCTCCTATACTGACCCGCAAAGGGGCGTCAGGTTGGAATCTAAATCTATTCCCTTTGTTACAATCATATGTGTGAAATTGCAGCAAATTTCATTATTTAGAAGATTTAGTATCCAGTCTTGCTCAGCATGTAAAATTACTAATTTTACGCTTCTCCTTAAAAATGGGCACAAAAAAAGCACCTCAAAGGTGCAGTCTGCAAATCCTCCCTATACAACTACTACAGCGACAAAAACTATTTTCTCATAACTTTCTGCCACATAAATAAAACAGTCTTCCTTTCGCTGATCAATCTTTATTATTTCTAACGGATAAATAGTAATATAAGAATTTGGGTTTTGCAAGAATCTTTTATAAAAATAAAATCAAGTTATATAACAACTCTTATATCTTTTCTTTTATTTCATCCTTGTACATATCTGCAATATAGGACGGACCATTCCACCATAGCTTGGATTCCTCATCATAAAGCAGTTCCCCCGTCTTTGATGAAATAAATCTTGAAAATGCTTCATCGGGCTCAATATTTAACTCCTCCGACAGTTCCCCGACAATCAGGGTAATCAACATATCTATCGCATTGTTCTTTGTTTCCTTTGTGATTACTTTTTCTACAGCCATATCTTCTCGCTTCCCACAAATTTCACACTTTTCAGTGCTGCATCTGTTCTAAAACAAAACTGATCCTTCAATCTTTCCGGCAATAATAAACTAATACACATATCATCTGCTGGCTTTGTACCGATCTGACCATATGCCAATGCCATATATGCTGCTATCGTAGCATTCGTATTGTCATTGGCTATTTTTCCGGCAATGATGTCATATTTCTTCATTTCATTGACTATCTCAGAAAATGTATTTTTCCTTCTATGACCTACGACACAATGAAGCCATTCTATATCAGCATCTGGATATGTCCAGATATTGAGTGCCTCATTCGTTGAAAACCGAAATACAGAAATAAAACCAAAATTTTGTTTTTCATCTACCCTGCCGCTTAAAGCTGCTTTTTTAACAGATGTCCTTATAAAACTCTCTGCCTGTTCTCTTGATGATGTCAGATAAAATCCCTGTCCAAAATCTTTATATTTTGCTCCTTGCTGAAGATCGGGCTGTTTTACTTCGCAGTAGCTTCCATGATAAAGAGTCAGTCCATCAAATAATTCCTGCACCTGCTTTAACCCCCTTATTATTAAGATATCCCACAATATCATCAAGAATGGCATAATCGCCTTCTACATGAAATATTCCAAAGCATTCTCTGATAAATTGCAAAACCTTATACTCGGTAAACAGAGATGCAACTGCTTTGATTGACATATTCCATTCTTCTGCAGCAAGTCTTACGAGTCTTGCCTGCATATAAGTAATCTGTTGATTTTCACTCATGCCGGCATCCCCTTTCCACGTATCTATAAAGCTTCCGTAAGTTTATTTTTATTATAGCCAATACCAGACAACGATACAATCTGATTTTGTGTCACACAAAAAACGTGCACTGCCTGCTTATTCTCAATTAAATAAACTCAAATATGATATGTCATTTCATACCATTCTTCTCCACCCCAAGTTGAATCTGCAATACCACGATCAACAAATCCCATCTTTTTATACATTTTTACCTTGTTCTGCAGGCATGTCAATACCAGCATTTCACGCTCCTTTTCTCTCTCGCGCCTTAAATATTGAAACACTAACTCTTTGGCAAGTCCCTGTTTCCGATATTCCGGCAACACATCCAACCCAAGCAGCATAATATTCTTCCCACCAGGCTTGTGTAAATCCGCATCCGTAAAAAAATCATCCCTGAATGAATACTCATCCGTTGCCAGACCATTTAAAAATCCTGCAAGCCTGCCATTTTCTCTATCAACTGCCACTAAGAACAACTCCGGTGCTTTGGCAATCCTTTCCTTCATGCATTTTTCAGAACATGCCTCATTGAGCGGAAAGCATATCTGTTCAATGCGTACTGCCTGTTCTGCTTCATCCTGTCTGATAGAACGGAACTCATACTTTTCCATCAGGTCTTTATCTGCCAGATGATACTCTGCAAGCAGCCTCCTCGCATATTCTTTTCCCTCTTCAGATAAATATACACATTTACTTTTCCCGGGCTGATACAGTAATTCTTTTTGTTCTAACACATTTAATGTGTCAAAATCATAACCTTTCCAGCTTGGTTCCAGGTATCTGCAATATTCATTATTCTCCTGAAACCTCGTTAAATATAGCAGCATCAACGACAATTCTTCAATCGCCTGTTGTCTCGATTTCTTTTCCATATTAATCACCAATAATTGTTCCTTATATCTTCCAGTTCTACAAGCGCATCATATAGCTGCTTTTGGTTCAGCCGTGAAGTAAACTGTATACTTCTTCATTTACATTATATCCTCAAGCACCCGTTTTCACAACCTGATTTTTGAATGCCCCCGCTTTCACAGCCTCGTCATATTGTCATTAACTGCTCTAATCTCCAGTATTTATCAGCCTCTCACCCCACTTACTTAAATCGCTAATTTCGGCGAAGCGCTCCGTATCGTACAAGACAGACTGGATTCCAAGAATTTCTACGCTTTTAATCCCGGCTTCGACAATTCTACCGGAAAAGGAAGCTGTCCCTGCGACTAGCCTTTGACCTGCAGCTATCAAAGAAGCATTATCGTATTAAAACAATAACAATAGCCAGGCGCAGTATTATCTGTCTGCCTGGCTGTTTCCACTGAATAAAACTATTTTCTTCCGCATACTTTGTATAATTCTTAACAGCTCACCTTCAGCAGGCAGGCCTTTCCATGCAGCCTGAACTCTACCGAATCAGCCGGAACAAAGATGCAGTCTCCTTTGTAGAAATTAAGCATTTGTCCTTTTTCCCAGAACAGCACGCCGCAGCCTTCTGTGCACAAGAACACCTGGAAGGAGTTGCTGCCCGTCCGGAAAGCCGCCATCTCGCGACAGCGCTCCGTATTTAACAGCATCCGTTCTACCTGAAAGTACTGACAGCGGCACAGCAGATCGGTGGCATAGCCACGGTGAAATTTCAGCACGCGCATGGGCTGTATGGGTTCCTTGCTGCCCTTAAGGTTGGCGACATCAAGCGCCTTATCCAGATGCAGGGGACGCCTGTTCCCGTTTTTGTCTACGCGGTTGTAATCATACAGACGATAGGTAATATTGGAATTTTCCTGAATCTCCGCAATCAGTGTCCCCGCGCCGATAGCATGAACCTGCCCCGCCTCGATAAAGAACACGTCGTCCTTTTTCACGGCAATCCTCTGCAGATATTTCTCCACCGTGCCGTCTTCTATGCTTTTCCTAAGAAGCCCTTTCTCCATATCATGATAGAAACCGTATACAAGGCTTGCATCTTTTCCGGCATCCAGCACGTACCACATCTCGGTTTTCCCAAGAGAGCCGTTCTCATGCTGCGCCGCGTAGATATCGTCAGGATGCACCTGCACGGACAGATCCCTCTTCGCGTCGATGAACTTAATCAGAATCGGCAGTTCTCCTTTTGTTTTCGGGTGTGTACCCAGATATTCGGGATGCTCCCCTATCACATCGGTCAGGAGCCTGTCCTTATGTATCCCGGACACGACTCTGCTGGTGCCGTCGGGATGGGTGGAGCACTCCCAGGTCTCTGCCAGCGGAGACAGATCGATTTCCTTGGAGAAATCGTCCTTCAGCCGTCTGCCGCCCCACAGATAATCCTTGCCCGCAGGCGACAGCGCAAAAGGCTCCGCGCCGCTATTAAATTTCCAGTTCATATTTTTGTTTGTCATGAACGCTGATTTCCCTGCCAATCTGAACCTCTATCACCTTAAGCTCCGTCTTCGCAATAATCGTATGCCTGCAGCCTGCTTCCATCGTCACCACGTCTCCGGCCTTGACCGGCTGTTCCATGCCGTCTACAATCACAGTGCCTTCGCCGGAAATAATATTCCAGATTTCATTGCGTCTCTCATGGCTGTGATAATTCATCCTGTGTCCGGGGTTTAACGTAACCTTCACGGTGATGCCGCCTTCCTCGATATCCAGCACGCGATAGCTTCCCCAGGACTTCTCGGCAAACATAATCTGTCCGTCCAGCTTGTCCACGTAAGGCTTGATATAGCTGGACTGCTCTTTGTCAGACACCAGTATACCCTCCGGCGATGCGGACACCACCACGTCTTTTAGCCCCATACACAGCACAGGCACGTCCAGTTCATTGACCACGTGTACATTATCGCAGGTATCGTTCAGAATCGCCTCCCCGATGGTTTCCTCCTCCATCGCTTCTGTCAGCGTATTCCAGGTTCCCAAATCCTTCCACTCGCCCGCAAAACGCTGTACCTGGATATCCGGCTCTTTCTCCACAACGGCATAGTCGAAACTGATTTTCTCCAGCGTATCGTATTTGGCGAACAAATCATGATAATCTGTAAAATCAATCAATTCATGAGCTCTTTGCAGTACATAGCCCAGCCGGTAGGCGAAAACTCCGCCATTCCAGAGTGCGCCCTGTTCGATATAAGTCCGGGCCGTACCGGCATCCGGTTTTTCTTTGAAGGTTTTCACCTTGCTGGTAGCTTCCTTGGATTCGGGAACGATATAGCCGTATTTTTCACTGGGATAGGTAGGCTCGATTCCCATCAGAACCAGATTCGCCTCACCCTTTGCGGCCTGTTCTCCCAACCGCTTTAGCGCTTCAAAATACGCCTCGTCCACATACGGGTCTACCGGACACACCACTACCGCTTCCTCTTCGGAAATCCCCCGCACGTCATGCAGATAGGCTGTGGCGAGCGCAATCGCCGGGAAGGTATCTCTTCGGCATGGCTCCACGCTGATTCCCACATCCTCGCCAAGCTGGTTATGTATTGCGGATACCTGCGTCTTCGAGGTAGCGATGGTCACCGTAGATTGTGCGTCGATCTTCTTAATCTGGCGGTATACACGCTGCACCATGGATTCGTATTCATCCTCTGTGCCGGGTTTTTTGAAGATTTTGATAAACTGCTTCGAGCGGATGTCATTGGATAAGGGCCACAGTCTCTTGCCGGAACCGCCGGATAATAGTACAATATTCATTTCGTCCTCCATTCCATATAAAAATCCGGGCGCGGGCCGCATCACGCCGCCGTCGCCTGACACCCGGATTTTATCATTGCCAAATATGATGCTTTAATACAGATAAAGATATTATATAATAACCACTTTAGCTTTTCAATATGGCGTGGACAAACTGCTATTCATCACTGTAGGCCAGTTACTTTTCACACCCACGCCAGATTTAGGCATAATAATCTGCCGGTGTTATGGCATTAGGCTTTAGCACCGGCTTCCTCGTTTGCTCTTGGCGGACGCTTCCGTCCATATATTTCAGAAATCTTCTGGTATACATTTTC